>CAIQWD010000001.1 GCA_903875445.1 uncultured delta proteobacterium
AACCAACGAAAAGAGACGTTACAATTGGGTGGCGGGCAAGACAAAATCGACCGCCAGCACCAGGCAGGCAGTCTCAGCGCACGTGAACGCATCAGCGCCCTTCTCGATCAGGACAGTTTTCAGGAAACGGGGCTTTTTGCCAAACACCGCTGCACCAACTTCGGCATGACGGACAAGGAGATGCCGGCCGATGGCGTTGTCACCGGGCCTGGAAGCATCAACGGCAGGCTGGTGCATGTCGCCAGTCAGGATTTCACCGTGGTCGGTGGATCGGCCGGTGAAGCCCACTGCACCAAAATCGTACAGATGATGCAATCTTCGCTTAAAACCGGCACGCCCTTTGTCATGATCAACGACTCCGGCGGAGCGCGTATTCAGGAGGGTATCGACAGCCTCTCAGGCTACGGAAAGGTCTTCTACAACAACGTGATGCTTTCCGGTGTTGTACCGCAGGTCTCTATTATCTGCGGCCCTTGTGCCGGCGGCGCGGCCTACAGTCCGGCTTTGACCGACTTCATCATCCAGACCAGGTCAGCACGGATGTTTATTACCGGCCCCTCAGTCATCAAGGCCGTCACTGGCGAAGTGGTGAGCGCCGAAGATCTGGGAGGCCCGATAGCCCAGATGAATAACTCGGGGGTTGTTCACTTCATCGCCGAGGATGATCTGGACGCTATCGCCATCTGCAAACGCCTCCTCTCATTCCTCCCTTCCAACAATCTGGAAGACTCACCCCGGGGAGAGGCCGACGATGTTATTATTCCGAACAAACATCTGAACACAATCATCCCTCTGGACCCGAAACAACGATACGACATTCGGGAGGTCATCGGCAATATCATTGATAACGCCGATTTCATGGAAGTGCAATCCTCCTTTGCCCCCAACATCGTCATAGGGTTTGCGCGGCTTCAGGGACGCGCAGTTGGGATAGTCGCAAACCAGCCCAATGTTCTGGCTGGCGTGCTCGATATCAACGCATCAGACAAGGCCGCCCGCTTCATCCGATTCTGCAATGCCTTCAACATACCGCTCATCACCTTTGTCGATGTTCCAGGCTTTCTGCCCGGCGTCGAGCAGGAGTATGGCGGAATCATCCGGCATGGCGCCAAGATGCTCTTCGCCTACGCCGCTGCAACGGTACCAAAAATCACGGTGGTTCTCCGCAAAGCATACGGGGGTGCCTATCTGGCCATGTGCAGCAAGGATCTTGATGCCGACAGAGTCGTCTCCTGGCCTTCCGCTGAAATCGCCGTCATGGGAGCAGATGGAGCCGTGGACATTATTTTCAGGAACGAGCTCAAAAGCGCAGAAGATCCAGTAGAACGGCGCCAGGAGCTGGTCAAGGAGTATCGCGAAACCTTTGCCACCCCTTACGCCGCAGCAGCACATTTTCAGATTGATGACATCATCGAACCGGCTGAAACACGCCGCTATCTGGCCATGTCACTCGATTTTCTCCATTCAAAACGGGAATTCAGGCCCCAGAAAAAACATGGTCTGATTCCACTTTAACCGTATACCAATGGAAGCAACCATGCCTGAGCCCATACAGAGTGAGCCAGAAATCACCGAAGAACTGCTGGTCATCATGTCGTCAGCCATCGCCGCGTATCTCGGAAAAAACGTCCGGATACGCAGGGCCCGATTCATCAGCAACCAGGGGCCAAGCTCCTGGTCTCAACAGGGACGCGTCTCAATCCAGTCATCCCACACCTTCAGCACCACAAAATAAGGAAATACTACCGTGCAATTGATTTTAACCATAGATGGAAAAAAATATATCGTTGACGTCGATGTCCTTGAAGGAGAGGAGATCCGTACCCCGGACTCTTTCCAGGAACAGACCTCAACCATTCAGTCGAAGCCGGTTGTTGCGCCATCGCCTCAACCGCTGGCGATGCAGCCCGTTGCGGACGGTTTGCCAGACGACAAGGTATGCCGGAGTCCCATCGCCGGGATTGTGCAGCGAGTTAATGTTCAGGTAGGCCAAAAACTCCAGATAGACGACCTGCTGGTCGTGCTGGAGGCAATGAAGATGGAAACAAATATAACCGCCCATACAGCCGGTACCGTAAAAAAGATCATGGCATCACCGGGAGAGGCAGTGAAGAGCGGCCAGGCTTTGATAGAATTCGTGTAAGAATACATGGTGCAGAGCAGATCTGCACTGTTGGTTCCATCTGGCAGGAGCGTTTAATCCGTGAACGCCGAGCTATAGTTTCGGCATGAATGGAGTATCCTGATTTCCCGGGAGAAATATAACGATGAAAGAAATATCTTTATAAAATAAAATACGTTACCATATATTTATCCCTGATTATTCAAGAGAATGCAAGTTGTAATTATAACTATTTTCCCGAGCACAAGCATTCCGGGAACGCCGAGCTCCAGCTCGGCAAAGGGAGTATATAATGCCGAGCTGGAGCTCGGCGTTCCCGGGTATAAGCTCAAAGATTGCAATACATCCTTACCGAATAG
>CAIQWD010000002.1 GCA_903875445.1 uncultured delta proteobacterium
AATCCGCGAGGTTGGTTGCCCTGGAATTATAAGGAAAACTTCACATCTCCCGCTTGTTGAACGAGATCCAGCACCTACTCCCCCACCGGACTTTACCAGCTATTGTTCTGGCAAGATAGGCAGGCTTGCCGAAAGGACACCTTGGTTGGCCGTTGCAACTGAGGGTGTCGGTTTCTGCCGAACGATACCGGTTTGGTAATTGCGATTACCAATTTCTCCATCGGTAGTCGCTCAATCGGCAGTTGACTGGAGGATATCTTCAAGATAGTCAGCAGCCTCTTCTTCGCTGTAGTCGGCTTTTAACAGCGCCTTTTTGTATCTCTCGAGGATCTCCCGCGATTTAAGCGGATTGTTGTTCAAACAATGGAGCTTATAGAGGAGAATGGTCAGGTTATCCTCAAGGTAATTGAGCTTCAGAATACGTTCGAGAATAGTAATGGCTTCCTCGAATCGCTTCGATTCCGCTAAATTTTTTGCCCATATCGAGCCTATTTCCACGAGAAGACCCGCAAGGGTGTCATTGAATGCCAGAACTTGTTCGCTCTGGAAAGTGTCATCGGGCATTCCCCCCTTCCACAGAGAAAGCGCGTTTTGAAAGGCATTATGCGCTTGCAGCCAGTCGCCGTTTTTACTGTGGGATATGCCTGTTCGTGCGATTTCAAGAAATTGCAGGGCATCTATTTCGTAATTCGTCAGGCACAGAATGCCTTTCTGGATAAAGAGGTAGTCTTTAATCGAAGTCGGCAGGTGCGGTGTCAGCAATTGTCGCAATCTGGTCAAAAGGGTATCAAAGCTTTTCCGGGCATTTGTCGGCGTACTTTCAGGCCACAGTTCCACGAGAATCTTCTCTTGAGGAATGCGTTGGCCTTTAGCGGTAATCAATAATCCCAGCATTTCTCGTTGGAAGTGAGTAAGGTCCTTGGCCCGAAAAACAACCTTTCCTGAAATACTGATCTCAAAGTTGTCCATGAGGGTGAATTTCAGGAGGGGTAGGGCCTTGCCGGTATCGGAAAAATTCAGGTGGAGGCGGGTTCTGGCCAGCACTTGGGCAAAGCTTTTTTCGATATCCCTTCTTACCGCTACGGCAAGGAGTTCGGTCATCATAACCGGTTCCCAAGTCCAGAAATGGTTGTAACCGTAGATTTTCATCAAGGAAAGCCCGGCTTCCAGATCATCAACGGCTGCCTCCGCCCCCTTAGCCAGGTATTTGCAATAGCTCATATTAAAAAGAGCGCAAAGAGTTAAATAAGTTGAGGGAATGGATTGGGCGATGGCCAGACCCTTTTCGAGTAAGGGCATAGCCTCGGTAAAATTTTTGATCCGCGTGTACACTGCTCCGGCAATGATGGCGTTGAAGGCAATATAAAAAAGGCCTGCTGAATTATTTCTCAGGCGGATAGATTCGGTGATTTTCACAAGTGCCGCATCGGTATAGCCTGTAAGCGCAAGGCCAAAAGCCTGCCATTGCAGAAGCTGGCTCTGCATATGATCGGTTGCCGCAATAGAAGTTATACCCCAGCCTTTCTCCAGCAGGTCGAGAGCCTGCTTTGTGTAACCAAGGGAAAAGAGATTACTGCTGCCCCAGACAAAGAGGTAGGGAGCAGCAACCGTTTGGTCGATTACATTGTGGTTGATGGCATTTTGCAATGCCAATTGCTGCATATGAAAATTATGGTGATCACCGACCATCGAGAGGTAGCAGAGATTCATGATTCGCATGGTCAGTCTGTTCGACTCACCAACGAGCGGATCATTAAAGAGTGAGAAGCAGACTTCCGCTTCGCGGAGAAACTTGGCACGGTTGCCGCTCAGCAGTTCGATATAGCCCTGAATAAAACGGGTTGAAGCGATGAAGTTGCGAATATTATATCGGGTGGCCAGGGTGCTGGCCATCTGAATGTAATGCCTTGCCTTCTCCATTTCGCCGTTAAAGAAACAGTAGCCGGAGGCCAGATTCCTGGCAGCCATAACAATTATCGGCATGGGCAGCGAGGCTTTGTTCTTCTCCAACAGGGCTTCAGTTCTCGGCAAGAATTGAGAGCCTTCCGTGTATTTCCCGGAAATGACGAAATGGTAATAGATGGTTTGCGAAAGCGCGATCAGTTCCCCAATAACTTCTCCCGTTTTTTCGAAATGGCCTCGCACTCGGTCAAAAAAAGGCAGGGTGGTTTGTGGTACAAAATCCACTCGGAGGAGACCGGCATAAAGGGTCAGCCAGCTATATTGATAGAGGACGTCATCGGCAAGAGTCTGCAGCAGGGTAAGAATGGTAAGAGTCCGGTTTTTGGCGATAAGGTTCATTCCTTCTTTTTTGAGAATGTCTTCCATTGCATGAAAGTCACCGGCATTTTTATAACAGGTGAGAGCTTTTTCCGTCATGTCCCGGTCCAGGTAGTATCGTGCTTCGGCTCGGTAAATATCGGCAATTTCGCTGTCGGATAAATGTGCTTTGGCTCGTTGTTGGAGAAATTCCTGGAAGAAATGGTGAAAGCGGAATACGTGCTGCTGGTCATCGAGGTTATAGATAAAGAAATTTTCTCTGGCCATTTTCGAAAGTTTTTGCGCAAATCCGGCGATCCCCGAGATTTCGCTGGCCAGATCAGTGGGGATTTCATGCAAAAACGATAGCTTGAGAAAGGCAAAATGGAGATTTTCAGGAATTTGCGCAAATATTTCATCCTGGAAGTAGTCGAGCATATGGCCGGTCTGCGGTACTACCGAGATCGCAGCGGTCGAAGGCTTCTGCCAGAATTTACTCCGTCCGGAGATGGGGTGGCTCGCCAGAATAATTCCCATGATCCAGCCGTTGGTGATACGCTGTATTTCGCCGGCTTCCTGCCTGCTGATGTCGCGTTTTAAAACAGTGTGATAAAGGGTTTCGATTTCCTGCTTGTCAAGAGCCAGATCGGCGGTGTTAAGGTAGGCGATGTTGACGCCATTGCGAATAATTTTTCCTTTTATTTCAAGATGATGCCTGGTTATGAAAATAAAATGCACCTTGGTCGGCGAGGTGTCTACTAGATGTTCCAGGAGGCTGATGGTCAGGGTGCCGACTGCGATCAGATGTAGATCGTCGAAGACCAAGTAGATATCATCTTTCAGAAAATTTTCGAGATCGCGGAGAAGGAGATTGGCGCAACGGGTGAGATCCAAGGGGCCGACGCTGCCTTCTGTTAAAATGTTTGCCAGTTGTGGCGAATTGAAGCCGGTTAAGTTGGTTGAGAGGTTCTGGAGCAGGGAAGAGAGGAGAAGAAACGGATCGGAGTCTTCCGGACCAACCTGGTACCAGATGGAAATATTGCCTGTAGAGTTTAAAAACTGTGATGCCAGGGTTGTTTTGCCTTGTCCGGCCTGGGCTTCTATGATGATTACTTTCTTGCCATGCTGTTGGTCGGGGAATTTTGACTTGAGGAGATTGGTTCTGAGCAGGGACTGAGAATGATCGATGTGCGGTGAATAGAACTTGTTCGAGGGTACGCTGGAGTTGACAAAGCTCTCTTCATATTTCATGGGTCACCAAGGTCTTTGTGGTTTTTATTTTTTAGATAAAGCAAAAGTTTCTTGCACACCGTCCTTACGATATTGGCATCTTTTGAGGTAAGAGTGATCCGGCTGAAAAAATGACGGATATTCATCATCCAATAGATATGACTCACTTCATTCAGGAAATCAATTGAATAAAGCGATTCCTCCAGAGAGGAGTACATGCTTTCCAATTCATGGGTGGTAGCAAGGTGCGGGGCTAGTACCATGTCTTTTTGCGCATGGACAAGGCCATAATAAATTTCATAACAATGAATTGCAACCGCCTGGGCGAGGTTCAAGGAGGAGAAATCAGCGGTAGGGATTGCCGAAGCCATTTGGCAATACTTGAGGTCATCGTTGGTCAGGCCGGTATCTTCAGGGCCGAAGAGTATTGCCACCTGGTTGGTCGCAAGGGAGGGGAGCAGCACCTCCACCAGTTGCCGCGGCGTTTTTTCGACACACCTTTGCCGCCCTCTCCTGGCAGTTGTGCCCACTACTATGGAAAAATCGGCCAAGGCCTCGGCCAGGTCGTGGTAGATTTCTAGATTATCGATAAGATGTGCGGCCTTATGGGTGGCCATTTTCGCCATCGACTCACGGTCCGGAATGTCGTCCCTGACGATGATGAGGCGAGTGATGCCCATATTCCAGGCGATTCTTGCAGCCGCTCCGATATTTTCCGGTATCTTCGGACGGATGAGAACGATGGCGAGGTGCGAAAGGAGTTCTTGCGGGTCCATTAGTTTAGGCGATCGCTTCGGTCGCCAAGGTGAAATTTATCCTTCTTCGGTAGTGGTCGACATCTGTCAGGGTGACTCGTATGCGGTCGCCGATCCGGTAGGTTTTAGCGGTAATTTCACCAAACAAACGATGGTTCTTACTGTCCAGCAGATAGTAGTCGTCGGTCAGGCGATCGACGGCAAGGGAGCCGCTGAGGCAGTGATCCGGAATCTCGAGGAACAGGGCTGCATCGTTTACGCCCGAGATAATGGCATCAAAAGAATCACCTACATGTTTTTCCATATAGGTGATTTTCAGCCTTTCATGCATGTCGCGTTCGGCCATGATCGCCGTTCTTTCTCTTACGGAAAGAAACTCCCCGGCATCTTTGAAAGACGGATGCGCCGGCTCTGCCGACTTTTTCCGAAGCGGCTTGGCAAGCAGGCGGAGAAGGGTGCGGTGGACGATGAGATCCGGGTAGCGGCGTATCGGTGAGGTAAAATGGGTGTAATCGGAGGAGGCAAGACCGAAATGACCGACGTTTTCGGCGGCATACTGCGCCTGCTTCATACTGCGCAATAGGAGATTATTGATGATATATTCATATTTTGAATCCCGACAGATGTCGAGTACTTTGACAAACCAGGCCGGGCTATCCTCCTGCGGCGGCAGATGCAGGTCAAGGGTTTTGGCAAAGGTGATGAATTCCTCTATCTTTACCGGGTCGGGTGGTTCGTGCACGCGGTAAAGGGCCGGAACCATGCTTGCCGTCGCCAGTTCGGCGACCGCTTCGTTGGCGGCAAGCATGAACTCTTCAATGAGCTGGTGGGCGAAATTCCTTTCGGTTCTGGTAATTGCCGTTACCTCTCCTTCGTCGCTTAAGGTGAATTCCGGCTCCGGCAGGTTAAAGTCGATGGAACCGCGTTGTCTTCTCTTTTTTTGCAGGGCTATTGCCAGTTCTTGCGCCCATCTCAACTGGGTGAGAAATCCTTTGTACAGCTTGCGGAGGGCTGGATCTTGATCGATCAGGATTTGTTTAACGATCGTATAGGTGAAGCGTTGCTGGCTGCAGATCACCGATCGGGTAAAACGTTTGCTGCGCAATGTTCCGGATCGGTCAAAGTCGAGGATCGCCGAAACGGTGAGCCGGTCTTTGCCGGGAACCAGGCTGCAGAGGTCGTTGGAGAGCCTTTCCGGCAGCATGGGAATAACCCTGCCCGGGAAATAGATGGATGTCCCCCGGGTATAGGCTTCCTGGTCAATAGCCGATCCCGGAACGACAAAATGGCTGACATCGGCGATGGACACATAGAGGCGAAAACCCTGCCGCGTCTTTATGACGCATATGGCGTCATCAAAATCCTTGGCGGTCTCGCCATCGATGGTGACATGCATGGTCTGGCGCAGGTCTTCCCGGTTTTCTTCAGGTTCAATGAGGTCCGAGAGGCTTTCCGCCTCCTCCTGTACACCGGCAGAAAAGAGGTGGGGCAGTTCAAATTTTTCAATGACCAGGCGTAGTTGGGTATCTATTTTGGCGCTATTTCCTAATACTTCCAAAATTTTCCCGGAAAGTACCCGGGTCGGTCGCGGCTCTCTTGTGAATTGCACAATGACCGCATCGCCGTCTGTCGGATTGCAATTGTTGTAGTCGTCGATTCTGATGGTAAAGGGAAATCGTACGTCGTCCGGAAACACCATGGCGCTACGAGGATCTTTTTTGAAAATGCCGGCGATCCTGTCGCTTCCGTGGGCGGTTACCTGCAGGACAATGGCTTCAGGGCGAAGATCCTTGCGAGTTCGCAAGACTCGTATCAATACCCGATCCCCATGATGAGCATTTCCCATGGAGCTTACGGAGACAAACGGGTCACGGGCGAAAGAGGCACTTTTGCCGTGCTGCTGCACCGGGCTGATAAAACCAAAACCTTTCGGGTGTTGTATCAGCTGACCTTCATAGAGAGGGGCATTAGGGCTGAGTTTAAAGAGGCGCTTGCCACTTTTTGTTATGAGTCCCTCGTGCAGCAGGGAATCAAGGGTCTTGGCGAGGTCTTTGGCCTTGACCCCTTCCTGCAAAAAATAATTTTCAATTGTCGCAAGCGGCAGTGCTTCCTGTGCAGAATAGAGAAAGCCGAGCAAGAGGTTTTCCCATTTGCCTGGTTGCTGTCTGTTGCTCTTGTCGTTCCATTGCGGTTTCTCTTTGTTGCTCTTCGATTTTTCAGGGGATTTTCTTTTTTTTGACATACTCTTTTTTTTCTTTTCTCCGGCAGGTTAATTTTGTTAAGCTGCAAGGCAATATTTTGATCCCGTTTATCCGGGGTGGGAAAGTCCAGGCCGAAGAACAGGGAAAATGGCCGGCGACTTTTCTAAGCTTGCATATTCTAAGTATCCTCAAGAGTATGTCTATAGGTGTGGACTGTTATATGAACAGATTGGGGGGGCATGCGCCGTATTGCTTTTGATCTAGAAATCTACCGTAACCAAATGCGGGCGCTCATTGCCGAAAAGCCGGGCGAAGATATCTTCTGGCAGGCTCTCGATTTTGCAGTCGAGGCGCATGCCGATCAATGGCGCAGGTCCGGTGATGCCTACATTCTCCATCCCTGCTGTGTGGCAAAGATCCTTGCCGAGGAGATGGACATTACCGATCCGGAGATTCTTGCCGCGGCCCTCCTGCATGACACGGTGGAAGACGTCCATGAAGTAACGGAGGAAGTCGTCGGGCAAAAATTCGGCAGTTATGTCCAGGCGATTGTCGAGGGATGCACCAAGGTTACCCACCTTTCCGGCGACAAGCAGGTCGACAGTCAAAATACCCACCGGAAAATATTTACCGGTGCCGCCTTGCGACCGGAGGTTATGCTGGTAAAACTTGCCGACCGCCTACATAACCTTCGGACTCTGCGGGCAATGCCGAAAGCCAAACGGCAGCGTATAGCCGACGAGACCATTGATATCTATGCACCGCTCGCCACCGTTTTCGGACTTTTCAACATGAAACGGGAGATGTATACCCTGGCCCTGCTTTACAAGTATCCGAAACAGGGGGCAAAGCTTAACAATCAAATTCGCCAGCTGGCGAGCGCCCCTATCGGCCAGACGATAGTCGGTGAAATAACCAAAAATGCCGAGAGTAAGAACCTCGACTGTCGTATAACCATCAGAACAAAAAATCTCTGGGCTTATTATGATGTTGCCAGCCGCATCCTGGTGCAGCGAATAGATACCCCCATGGAGATCCTTATTGCCGTCAATGATGTGCAATCCTGCTATAACGCACTGGGGATTGTCAATCAGACCTTTAAGCCGATTCCCAGGACCATTCGCGATTTCATTGCCAATCCCAAGCCTACCGGGTATCAGGGTTTACACGCCCGGGCAATTATTCAAGGTCAGAAATTTCTCTTCAAGATCCGCACCGATGAGATGGCCCGAAAAGCCCAGAGGGGGATCTTCAGGAACTGGAGTTCAAAATCCGGAAAGCAGGGGCGGTTTATTCGGGAAATTCAGGAGATGTTCGATGTCCTGGGCTCCGAGGATTCGGTATCCTACCGGGATGTCATCGCCGCCAGCGGCATCAAGGAAATTTACACCTATACACCGCAGGGGGACCTGATCTGCCTGCCGGTTAATTCCACCGTTCTCGATTTTGCCTTCCAGGTGCACACCGAAATCGGCGAGACCTGTCTCGGGGCAATGATCCGCAATAAGAGATTGGCAGCCGATCATGTCCTCAAGGACGGCGATATGGTGCGTATCATCCGGGCCGATCAGCCTATTCGGTTTGAGCAGCAAATGCTGTCGTTGTGCAAGACTCCCAGGGCACGAGGTGAATTGGCAAGAGGTTTCAAGGTCCGTCGTCGCAAGGTAACCTTGGAGGTCGGATTTTCCTTGCTTCGTCAGGAAATGCTGCGCTACGGTATTCCCTTTGATGTCATGAACGACAGGGATGTCCCTTTTCTTCTAGAGGGTTACTCCTTAAATACTCTCGATGATCTGTATATCCGGATCGGCGAGGGGCGCCTCCGCTTGCAGGAGATTATCGAAGATATCAAAAACATTCTTTATGGCGGAGTTTCTCCTCTGCTTGCCCCGACGGGTGCCTTTAATAAAATAGAATTGACTACCCTTGATCCGGTGTCGGTGAAACTCTCCTCCTGCTGCAAACCCAATCCCACTGCCAAGGATAACTGCGCCCTACTGACACCTAAAGGGCTTTCGGTTCACCATAAGAATTGCGAACGGTTTCGGGAACTCGACTTTCAACGGGAGGATGCGGTAAACATCACCTGGAAAATCAGGGATACCCATGTGAGAAAGCCGCAAATCCTGCATATCCTCAGGGCCACCAGGAAGGATATAATGCAGGCTGTAGGCTCTGCCCCGGAAGAGATGGAGATGCACAGTCTGGAAATCCTCTCCAGCTATTCCTCTCTCA
Source organism: uncultured delta proteobacterium (assembly GCA_903875445.1). GTDB lineage: Bacteria > Desulfobacterota > Desulfobulbia > Desulfobulbales > Desulfocapsaceae > Desulforhopalus_A. Next base: position 8,681 of record CAIQWD010000002.1, read on the forward strand.
ACCCGGCATGGCAACTTTCCTTGAGTATTCCCAACCTTTATGCCCTGCAGAAAGTGCTGCGGCATTTCGATAAATCAAATATCCCCTACGAATTTTACCTCGACTGCTGAACTCAGTGGTCAAAGGGTGATATTTTCCTGAACGGTTTCCGTTGGTTTTCTCTTGCTGTAATTGGCAAGTACCTTGCCGAGCATTGCCGGGAGGTCGTCCGGCAACCTTGAGCTTCTCTGCAGTTGGGTAAGGGTTTTTTCGAGCGTCAACCGCTCCCCCAGGAAGATATGTCTTAAAATGAGGGAGATGAGCCGGGTTATGGTGGTCAGATTGGAGATCCGCGACTGCAGGTGCTGGTCACGATCAAAGGCCGTTGAGGCAAAGATTTCCACAGGATTGCCACCCAGTTCGCTTACCGACACATACCAGGTATTGCGTTCTCGGTCGGTTGTTCGATAACGTACCGCATCAAGAACATCAGGCAGTTCCTGCTCTATTTGCTTTGGCTCGGATTGCAAAATGTTGGTGATCCCGGCAAGTCGGGTGAGTTTCACAGCACAGTCCGGGTGGTTGCACAGGATGTCGATCATGGCCAGGCACTGAGCACAAAGACGATCTTGTCCTTGGGCGGTGAGTTCTTGTTTTCTTCCGCAGGTGGTACACTGCTCATTTTGCGGGTTAACTGATGTTTTTTTTCCAGTTTTCATGAGGTGTGGTATCTTGAATGTATTCTTTGAGGTGGATCTGAAATTCCCTGCCGCTTATTTCTCTTGCCCCAAAACGTAATAAATGATCGGTGGTCATCTGGCAATCAACCATTTGAAAATTTTCCTTTTTGAGGAAAGAGAGCAGATCTATCAAGGCAAATTGGGAAGCGCATTGTCTCCTGGAGAACATCGATTCGCCAAAAAAAACTCGTCCCAGGGCGATGCCGTATAAGCCTCCCACTAAACGACTCTCATGCCAACATTCAACAGAATGGGCAAAGCCCAGGCGGTGCAACTCCGTATATGCTGCTTGCATTTCCTTGGTGATCCAAGTTCTGTCCCCTGTTTCTGTTCTAATCGCCGCACACTCCTGAATCACCTGGAAAAAAGCACAATCACGGGTGATTGTAACATGCGAGCTGCGGAAATAACGCTTGAGCCGCCCCGGGATTCTGAATTCGTCGGGGAAAAGCACGAGCCTGGGATGGGGGAACCACCAGAGCAGAGGATCACCCTCGGAATACCAGGGGAAAATGCCATGGCTGTAAGCAGCAATGAGTCTTTGTGGGCAGAGATCGCCACCGATTGCCAGCAGACCGTTTGTTTCCGCAAGATCAGTGGGAGGAAAGCTGATATGCTGCGTAAGCTGAAAGACGGGCATTAGGTGACGGAGAGCAAAAGGGTTGCTTGAGAGAGAATCGTATCGATTTTTCTCTGAGAACTCTACCACTAAATAAGAGAGTGTTGTATTATATTTTGATAAAGAATCCCGTTTATCTTGCTTGGACAATAAATCACACTCATGACAGAACTCCAGAAAATTACTGATAATACACCGGAAGCCCCTTTTCAGGATAAGATACCTCTTACAAATTTTTATGCGGGGGCCGGTCGTGGGGAATTACTTGTGCGGATGAAGGGCGCCCTGGAAAAAGGGGCGCCGCTTATGGTTATTTCGGGGAGTGAAGGGAGCGGGAAAACGACGATGTGTCGAAAGCTCGAAAGTGAATGCCCGTCTTCCATTATTACCGTTTTTTTCCCCCGTACTGTAGAATCTTTTGAAGATGTCGTGAGAATGGTTGCCCAAGGGTTGGGCCTGGTGCTGTCAGCCGCTGATGAAGGGAAGACGGTTGATGCGGCTATAGAAAAGATAATCGCGCACCTGTTGCGGCAATCAAAGGGCCTCCTGGTTATATTTGATGAGGCGGAAGACATCTATCTTGCTACTTTGGAAAGGATACGCAAGATGCTGGACCGGATAACGGCTGCCGGCGTGCGCATGCAGATACTGTTTTCCGGGCGGAAAACCTTTCTTGAGAATTGCGAACAGCTTTCTATTTGTGATTTTCGCAATACCGAAGATCTGCATTTTGATTTATTGCCGCTCACCGAACAGGAAACTGCCGACTATCTGCGCGTCTATACAGAGGGGTTGGCGAGTCCGGACAAGAGGCAGGTTTTCAATGATGAAGTGGTGCGGAATATTCATGGATTAGCTAAAGGGAAATTCCGGAAAATCAATTTCCTGGCCGACAAATCGCTGCGATCACACGGGGACGACACGTCTTTTATGACGCTACTTGATAGTGTCAAGGATGAGGCTGAGGCAGAAGTAGACAATAAAGAGTTGGTACGGCCCGGTTTGAACCGCTCAATTCTTTCTGTCTTGTGGATAGGTGGTGTGCTCTGCACTTTGATTCTGTTGTTTTTTTTCCTGCGACCGGGAGAAGAGCGGCGGAGGATAAAGCCGATTGTCTTGTCCTCGTCAACCGGCACGGCAAAGGTGGAGGTTGCTCCTCAGGCGGGAGGTGGGCAGCAACAGCCGGCTATCCAGTCGGTAGCAGAAGAGCTTACCCGGTCGGCCTCTCAACACCCGGAGGTCTCGCCAAAACAGCTTGAAAAGATGGAGCAAAAGGTTTCGAAGGAGCCTGAGACCGGCACGACAGTGCCTATGGAAACATCCGGCGGTGCGGCAAAAACTCAAGAAATTGCCGAGCCCCCTGCTGCGACGCCCCGATCGGCAACAAAAAAAGACTTGGAACCCTTGCCCGCACCCGTTCAGAAGAAGGTGGTGACAGCCGTCGAGGTTAAGGTTCCGGAGTTGCGGCAGATCCCTCCCTTGAAAGTCAAACCGGAGGCTTCGCAAGAGCCTTCAACCGGAACAGCAAAAGTGCAACCTCGAACGGAGCTTCAAGAGAGTGGTGGCGCCAATGTACACCTGACTGTCGACCAGCTTTACAGGAACCGATTGAATGCTGGCACGGTTTGGGCAAGCGGTAAGAAAAATGATAAATTTACCGTGCAGATTATGGTTCTCACCGCAAAAAATGCCGAGTTAAACCTTAAGAAGATGCTAGCCCAGCCCAATTATCGCCAAGAAGCCGGCAATTTTTTCATTTTTAAAAAAGGTGGATCGCTTGAGGTTGTGTTAGTGTTTTACGGTGAATATCCAACCTTGGACTTGGCCCGCTTAGCCCAAAACAGCCTCCCCCCATTCCTCCGCGACCATCAACCCTATGCCATTTCCGTCAAGGGTGCCATTGCCAAGGTCGGAAAATAGACATCGTCAAAGCAGAAAAACAAAAAGGGGTGCTACAGAATATCTGTAACACCCCAAACAGAATCTCCTTTTGAAGAGTTACGGAACTCATTCATAGCCTATTTGAATGGTTATCTCATCAATACTATCCATGGGGTATATTACCTTCACGTTTACGACACACCTTGATTAAACTTATTCAAAGGGGATGGTGCAAATGAGTGAATGGAAAAAAACCGGATGTGTCCTCTGTGCCCAGAATTGCGGTCTTGAGATTCTGGTTGAAGACGGCAAAATGTCCCGGGTGCGGCCTGACAGGGATAATCCCAGGAGTCAGGGATATGCCTGCCGCAAGGGGTTGAATATCCTCTACTATCAATACCCCAAAGGCCGGTTGACAAGGCCGTTGAAAAGAGTGGGCGAACAGTTTGAGCCGATCTCCTGGAATCAGGCCATCGAAGAAATTGCCGACAAGCTGCAAAACCTCATTGCGGCACACGGACCGCGAAGTCTTGCTTATATGGGAGCCAGCAGCCAGGGCGGCCATTTTGAGGCAAGCTTTGGCGCCTCGCTCTTGAAAGCTCTTGGCTCGCAGTATCGTTATTCTTCAGCAGGACAGGAGTTCAGCGGTTCCTGGTGGGTGAATGGGCGTATGCTGGGCAAGCAATACAACATCCCGGTTCCCGACGAACATGAAACCGAGATGCTGGTGGCCTGGGGGTGGAACGGCATGCAGAGCCATCAAATGCCCCGGGCGCCCAAGGTATTGCGGGAAATTGCCAAAAGTTCGGATAAACTGCTGATTGTTGTCGATCCCAGAAAAAGTGAAACAGCAGAGATCGCCGATATCCATCTGCCGCTGGCTCCCGGGACCGATGCGCTGCTGATCAAGACCATGATCTCAATTATCCTCAAGGAAGGTTGGGAAAACAGGCAGTATATTGAAAGCCATGTCGAGGGCTTTGACCAGGTAAGAGGCTGGTTTACCGACAGCGATAGAGATGCGGCTCTTGCGGTATGCCGGCTTGAAAAACGGCAGGTTATAGAACTCTGCCGGCTGATTACCAGCAAAAAGTGGTGCGTGCATACCGATCTCGGCGTCTATATGGGTCGCCACAGTGCTGTTACCTCCTATCTGATAAATATGTTGGCGGCCATCTGCGGAGTAATTGGCGTCCGGGGAGGAAATATCGTCCCCGGCATGATGATGCCGCTTGGCAGCCATGCCGACGAGCGAAGTGCAAAAGTCTGGCGGACAGTTGCCACCGGGATGTTTCCCGCAGCCGCCGGTTTCTATCCGCCCGCGGTGGTTCCGGAAGAGATCCTGAACGATCACCCCGACCGTTTGCGGGCCATCCTGGTCAATGGCTGCAATCCGCTCCGGTCGTACCCCGACACCGCTGCCTACGAAAAGGCTTTTGCCGCACTTGACTTGCTGGTGGTGACCGACATCGTCATGAGCGAAACCGCCAGGTTTGCCCACTACGTCCTGCCTTCCCGCACCTTCTACGAGACCTGGGACGGGACCTTTTTTGCCTGGACCTATCCCCAGGTCTACTTTCAACTAAGGGGGCCGATTGTCGAGCCTCCGGGTGACTGTCTTGAACCATCCCGGATATATACCCGTCTGGCTGAAAAACTCGGTCTTGTCCCGGAAATCCCCGAGGAAATCGTCCAGGCCTCAAGCGGCAACCCCTGCAATCGCTTGGCCTTTGGCGCAAAGCTTATGGCATGGGCGGCAAAGGAGCCCGCTATCCGCTCGAAGATGGTCTTAATTCTGGAAAAAACCCTGGGAACTCTCTGGGATAGCGGTAATAAGGCGGCGCTCTGGGGCCTGCTGATGACTGCGCAGCGGGACGTGAGGGAGAACGCGGTACGAGCCGGGTTCGCTCCTGGTATTGACCAGGGAGATAGAATGTTCCAGGCTATCCTCGATAATCCACAGGGTTTATGGATCGGAATGGCCGATACAACCAAACCCATGGCAGGGCTACAGACCAAGTCCGGGAAGATTGAGTTGTATATTGAAGAACTGCAGGACGAGGTTACCCAGCTTGATGCCGAGAGGGAAAGACAAGCACTCATGCCCGCACCTGAATATCCTTTTATTCTCCAGGCTGGCCGCCATATGCAGTATAACGCCAACACGTTGATGAGAAATCCTGCATGGAATGTTGGGAAACGGGCCTGTACCATTGCCATGCATCCAGGCGATGCCGCGGCTCTCCACCTGCTTGACGGTCAGCGGGTGCAGGTCATAACCGAGGCCGGCTGCGAAATGGGTGAACTGGAGACAACCGACCGGGTCAGGCCGGGTACCATCCTCATTCCCCACGGCTTTGGACTGCACTATGATGGCGAGGTATATGGGGTCAATGTCAACAGACTCACCAAAAATACCCATCGTGATGCTTTTGGCACACCGCTGCACCGCTATGTTCCCTGCCGGATAGAGGCCGACTGACACTCGACACAATAAAACTTAACTCCATAAGATGAATGATTTTAATGACATTAATTTCACGTCCTTATCCCATCGACCCTCTCTGTAAGGATGGCTTGCAAAAGATAGATTGCTGAAGAAGTGGTCATAGTACATTCCGGAATTGCTATCAATAGCAGCATCAATCCGGTCGAAATTCGTGGCTGTTTTCAGCCTTGCCTGGTTGGTGAAGAACCATTTTGATGTGTACTGTTAACGTGCTGATTTAAATCAAAAAATCGTGGCGGCCGCCTTTTTAACCATGATAATACCTCCGACGGACTAAGTAAAAAGTATCCAGTTTGATTGCGAGGTGGATACTTTTTACCGAACAACTGGAGACATCACCCCTCTGTCCTCCTTCGGCTCCTGGCAATACTCCCTATTTCCAATATGTTGGGTTTGACAGAATGAATGGCAGGTAAGTTGCATAGCAGCAAGGGCAAGAAAGTCTCTTGATCCATCGTGGAAGCTGCGGCGGACGAGCGACAAACCAAGGCTCATTGCAGGGCATCCGGCCGACCTTGGCGTATGTGATGTCAGTGGAGAATGCGCATTAACCCATGTACGACATCACTGAAGATATTCTCATACCGTCTGTCGAAGAAAAGACGAAGGCGAATCAGCTCGTTCACTACTGCCGGTGGGGTATCATGCCAATGGTGATGAGCTTTCTTGCGCTCGCAACCGGCCTCGCCTTGGCGGAGAATACACCGCTCAACGGTGCCAGTGCACGACCGTTCTATGTAGTCGCCCATGGTACCAACACCCTTGAGACTGCGGAACTGGCCTTGAAACATGGTGCCAACGCCCTCGAAATGGATCTTATAGTCCTGCCCTCCGGCTCTCACCTGGCCAAGGCCCCGTATACACCGAGCCCGACCGGCATTGTGGTGTATCACGATAACCTCTTTGCCACTCCCTATGTCCCCCTGACCCTGGCTCAATACCTCGACGGGATTCATAAACTGGCCATTGCTTATCCGGTTCTCGCTTTGATAGTTTTCGACATCAAATCCTCCACCGTCCTTGCCGAGAACGGCCCGAAGATACTCGATGCCGTTCATCGCCATCTCAATTTCGACGGAGTGAATGCGAATGTCATTCTTTCCGTCGCAGAACGCTCCGACGGCGCCGTCTTCGACAACATTCTGGACAAACTCGGGGAGCGGGAAGGCGTTATGATCGATGAGGAGGACGACGCGAATGAAACCAACCAGTTCTTCTTTGATCGTGGTTTCTTTGGTAACATCGGGTATGGCGACGGTAGCATCTGGCCCGGCTTCCATCTGCCGCGGGCTATAGATCTTGCCGCCTTCAACCGCGCCACCACCGGATTTCCCAAGGCTCTTACGTATGTCTTTGTCCTTAATTCCTCGGAATCCGAGGATTCGTACATCAATAGGGGAGTCGACGGTATCATTCCCGACGCCTTCTTCTCCGATCCGGGGTATAATAGTTTCGATCCGTCCTACATCGACGACCTGCTGAATGTGGTGAATCAGCATCCAGAAATTCGCCTCGCAATCCGGGATGACAATCCGTTCCAACCGGCAAACGAGGCTTACGGGCTTGAAATTGTGACGAGTGATCTGTATACAGCCGGATCGGACGGCGATTTAACCTTCACCCTAAACGGTAACCGTGGTCAAGCCACAATCACGGTGAATACTGGGGAGAGTAACCTGATCTACGAGAACAGTCGAATGGAACGTGGGAATACCGATCATGTAACCATTCCCAGTGCCAACTTGGGAATGATCTCCTCGATCACCATCCACAACGACGGCGGCCTTGGCGATGGCTGGCACCTTGCGTCGATCCGGGTCAGTAGCGCCCGCCACATAGGGCCAAATACAAATCACAACAACGAGTATTTCGCTACCTTTAACGATTGGATCAAGGTTGGGGAAACAAAGACGATACCTCTGAGCAAGGTGGACCTCAAAGAATAAGGAGGGAGTGTGACGTCCCCTAGATTATTGTAATAACCACAAGGAACTATCATGGATGTGAATCGTCGTAATTTTCTTGGTGCAGGGGCGGCAGCAGGAATTGCAATTGTTACAGGGATAGTTCTGCCCGGGATAGTCAAAGCGGAAAAAGAGAAAACAACGCTGGTCACAGCCGGCATTATTACCGATATGCACCACACCACAAAAGAGGACACTGCAACTCGAAAATACTCCGCATCCCTACATAAGATGGAGATTTTTATCAATAAAATGGAAAAGGATAAACCTTCATTCGTAATTGAAATGGGCGATTTTGTCGATACTCCTGCCAAAGGTACCGACCCAGGCAAAAATTTAAAGGAAATAGAAACCCTTTTCGCCTCCTACGAACCCCATTACCACGTTCTTGGTAACCATGAATTTAATAGCCTTACCAGGGAATTTCTTCTCAAATCCATTACCAACACAGGCATTCCACAAGGAACGACTTGGTATTCCTGGGATGCAGGTGGTGTTCATTTCATCGTTCTCGACGCCGATTATATTCCCAAAGTCCCACATCGTCCCTACGACATGAAAACTCCGGAAGACAGTTTCTGGACATGGAGAGATACCTTCGTCCCTCCGGTCGAACTTGAATGGTTGACAAAAGATCTCGCGAGCACAAGCTTGCCTACGGTAGTTTTCACCCATCAAACTCTGGATCGAGTGGATGAGCAGGATCACAATATTAAAAATGCCTCAGAGGTTCGAAAAATATTCGAAGAGAGTGGAAAAGTACTGGCCGTTTTTTCAGGGCATGATCATCAGGGTGGCTACTCCAATATTAAGGACATCCACTATGTTGTGCTTAACGGTAACGTAAGTGTGAACGATAGCCGGAGCTGGGAAATCACCAGCCGGGAAAACGGTTTTGGCAAAGTGAAAGACAACCAATTTGCCTTGCTGAAGATTGATGCTCTTGGAGAAAAAAGCTACCGTCTTGCTGTTAATGGCTTTGGGCGCCAACCATCCTACGAACTGGTAAGGGTCCTGTAACAGAATGAAACAAAATCATTGTGATTTTGAACAATTAAATAAAATTCTCCTCTGTTGCTATTTAACCAAGCTTACTCAGATTTACTCATGCTTTGATCTATTTCGGCAAAATGTCTGAACCTTAAACACCCTTATAATCAAGGCTGCAGAGCCGACCTATTCTTTTGCCCCAGCTTCAACAAGAATCTTTTCAATTTCCTTATGCCCTCTTGTTTGAGCATATTGCAATGAATTGGAAGTTGGTTTGGCTCCTTTCGACAACAGGAATTTCACCATTTCGATCTGGCCTCTTCCAGCTGCTAATCCTAGGGCCGCTCCACCTCCAGAGTTTACATCCATTCCGGCATCAAGAAAAAGCTTGACGGTAGTCATGTCCCCTGCTCCTGCAAATGTTGCGAATTGCTGTGAAGTGTATTCAACACCCATCTGTTTAATATCTTTCCTTGCTTCTACAGCGTCTGCAGCAAATGAAGCGTTGGCTCCTAAAAGAGCGAACAATACAAACAAGACAGTCGATATTTTTGATAACATACTAAAATATCTAAAAAAAACATTCTTAATCATATAACTACCCCCTCTTTCCTGTTGATTGATTTCCCCAAAATATGCGATTTGATGGTCACTTAATAATTCGCAGAATTATATTTACCTGTCTTCTTGGGCGCTAACCGGAATTGAGCCACTTCCGCTAATGAAAAGTGAGCCAGCGAGTGCACGGCGAGGAGTGTCTTGAGGAAGGCGAAAGAGCGATGCGGGTGGTAAGGTTGGATGAGATTTGCTGAGCGGCTTATGTTCG
>CAIQWD010000003.1 GCA_903875445.1 uncultured delta proteobacterium
GGTGCTCGATACCATTGAAGTTCTCTTTTCAGGGATACCCAATGAAGTGATCCTTCGGGGGGAACTGAAACGCCTGTTCAGTTTTCTAAAGAGCAAAAATGTCACCGCTATCATCACCGGTGAACAGGGAGAGCGGACTCTGACCCGCTTTGGCCTGGAGGAATACGTCGCTGACTGCGTGATCTTCCTCAGTCATAAAGTAGAACAGCAGACAGCCACGCGGCGCATGCGGATCGTCAAATACCGCGGGTCCGCCCACGGCACCAACGAGTACCCGTTCCTTATAGACGGAAAAAAAGGTTTCTCGGTAATGCCGCTCTCATCCATAGGTCTTGACCATGCCGCTTCAGATGAGAGGGTTTCCTCCGGTATCTCGCGCCTTGACACCATGCTGGGGAAAAAGGGCTTTTTTCGTGGCAGCAGCATTCTCGTTTCCGGCAACGCCGGATCAGGCAAGTCGAGCTTGGCTGCACACTTTGTCGATGCTGCCTGCCGGCGTGGTGAACGCTGCCTTTATTTAGCTTTCGAGGAATCCAGCAAACAGATTATCCGTAATATGCGCTCCATCGGCATCGACCTGGAGCAGTGGGTTAATGACGGTTTGCTCAAATTCTATAACTCCCGCCCTTCCCAGTACGGGATGGAGATGCACCTGGTGAGCATGCACGAAGCGATAGAAAACTTCAATCCGGCCATTTTTGTGGCTGATCCCATCTCCAATCTGGTAGGTATGGCAAGTGAGATTGAGATCAAGTCGATGTTTTCCCGGCTGATAGATTTCCTGAAAATGAAGGGAATCACCGCCTTCTTCACCGAATTGATCAATACCGGTATTCAGGATAGTGCCGATGTGGGGACCTCATCGCTTATGGACTCCTGGATTATGCTGCAGTTGATCGAGGGAAGCGGCGAGCGCAACCGCGGCCTTTATGTCCTGAAGTCCCGAGGCATGGGGCATTCTAACCAGATCAGGGAGTACCGCCTTACCGATAACGGCGCCATACTCCTGGATGTCTATGTCGGCAATAGCGGGGTGTTGACCGGCACCGGCAGATTGGTTCAGGAGGCGAAGGAAAAGAGTCAGATCGAGGAGCGAAAACTGGATCTCGAGCGTAAGCAGCGCCTCATCGAGCGAAAGAAGGCGCTGATCGAGGCGCAGATTCTGGCATTAAAAGTCGAGTTAGAGTCCGAAACGGATGATCTGGAGCTGTCAATCGCCAAGGAAAAACTGTATCAGGGGGTAGTGGTCGGTGATGCCGAGACTATGTCACTATCGCGTAAATCTGACGTTATTACACCAGAAGGTAACATTAAAACAGCTGAAATAGGTGGCGCACATGACTGAAAATGCAGATGATAAATCAAATTCTGGAAAGTCTCAGTATGTCCTGCGTCTCTACGTGAGCGGTATGTCCCCCAATTCCAGTCGGGCGATTGAAAATATACGAAAAATTTGTGCGGAACACATGGAGAAACCCTATCAACTGGAAATAATCGACATCTACCAGCAACCTCTTTTAGCAAAAGAGGGGCAGATAGTCGCCACCCCCACGTTGGTAAAGGAA
>CAIQWD010000004.1 GCA_903875445.1 uncultured delta proteobacterium
GATAAAATCAATAATTTATATTTGTCGCGAAATCTCGATCTTTTTATTGGTAATGCATTAAAAAAACCAATGTTTTCTGCATGCTCTTTAGGGTTTTATAAGAGCGAACAGGGAAAAATAAGCAGAAAAATATTCAATTACGGTAGAACCGGATTAGGTTGTGAGAAAAACTTGGTTTGTGAAAAAACGTTTTTCGATCTCGCTTCACTCACAAAACCTTTAGTTACATCCTTAGTATTTTTGTTTTTGGTTGATAAAGGAATTATTAAATTTGAAGATAATCTAGCCAAATTTTTTAGTCGTGTTGATTCAGATAAACAATTGATAAAATTACATCATTTATTGACACATACGTCCGGATTACCGGCTCATAAACCTTACTTTAAAGAATTGGTGAAACTTCCTGTTATTTTGCGATGGAACTTAGTTATAGAGAAAATTCTTTCTGAAAAACTGAGTTATTGTCCTGGAAAATATTGTCTTTATAGTGACTTAGGGTTTATTCTATTAGGCTGTATACTTGAAAGAGTAACTGGCGAGCCGCTTGATATCTTTTGGAAAAAAAACATACTCCAACCTATGAAAATTAAAAACGAACTTTTTTTTGCAAACAAAATAAATACAGAGAAATATAGTTTTGTAGAAACAGGAACATGCCCTTGGTCGAAGACAATTTTAAGAGGGTTAGTAAACGACGACAATTGCCGGGTACTTGGGGGGGTAGCCGGACATGCAGGTCTTTTTGGAACAATTTCAGGCGTATTAACATTTATTGAAAAATTATCATCGGAAATACAGGGGAAAACCAGTATTCTTCGTTTCAGCACAGAAACTATACAGACCTTCTTGAAAAAGAAAAAAAACACATCTTGGATCAACGGCTTCGATACACCTTCCGCAGGTTGTTCAAGTAGTGGGGATTATTTTTCAGATATGAGCTTTGGTCATCTAGGTTTTACAGGAACTTCTTTTTGGATGGACATAAAGAAGGGATGTGGTGTTGTCATGTTGACCAACAGGGTCCTTTGCGGTGATGATTTAAACCCCATTAGAAAACTGAGGCCTTTAATACACAACCTAGTAATGAGTTATATAAAACAAAAAAAATCATCGTGAAAAAACGGTGTGTTTACTTGTATCTCTTTACCCCTTTTTGATAAATATAATTTTATTTCCGTATTGATCTTTCTCACCAATAAAAAAATGGCCATTTCTTTCGCACCACCCCTTGAAGTCTGAGCGAAAACCACTTTGAAGGCCGTTCACTTGAAGAATATCTCCCGATGAAAGTGTAGTTACGGTTTTTTTTATTAATAGGAGTGGTAAAGGACAGTTGAGTCCGTTAACGTCAAGGGTAGCGGCTATTTTAACATCCTCAGTGGTTTTCAGAAGTTCGCTCATGATACTCTTCTCGAAAAAATTTTAAAGAAAACGAAAAATCTCAAGAACTTCATGTATACCATATTTAAAGATTTGTAAAAGGGGTGAGCAAAGTTGCAAAATTTTTTTTAAAAATGTAAAGTCTATATAAAGCCTGACACAGATAGAACAAATGGAGATGTTATTTTGAACAAAGGTTCTACCAAAATTCTTATCGCAGATGATGATGCGATGGTTAGAACTACGGTCTCAAAGATATTGGAGATGTTCGGCCATCAGGTCGAAACAACTTCCGACGGTGTGGGTGTGTTGGAAGCCGTAGATGATAGTTATGATGTTATAATTCTTGATATTAATATGCCGTATATGGACGGTTTTGAAACCATGGATCGGCTTAATGATTTGAACTATGAGGTGCCTGTGCTTTTTCTCACCGGTGCCGGTTCGATGGATTACGCGGTTAAGGCAATAAATCTCGGGGCCTATGATTTTCTGACCAAACCCATTGAGGATCTTGATATTTTTAATGTGAAGATCCGTCGAGCCATTGAAAAGAGAAATTACGTTCTCAGGGAAAGGCAATACAAGATAGCCTTGGAAGATGATATACAGGTAAAAGCCAAGCAGCTAGAAGAACAGAATAAATTGCTTCTCACGTATAGCAATAGTTTGGAAAACGCTACTGTTCAATTGATGAGCAGCTTGCAGAACGCCATGGAGGAGAAGGATTATTATACTGCCGGCCATACCATGCGAGTAACGGAATATGCCCTGATGCTCGGGATGGCCATGGGAATTACGCAAAATGAAATTCTCATTCTCAGGAGAGCTGCTCAATTTCACGATATAGGTAAATTGGTTATCGATCTCTCTTGTATTCAGAAGCCGGGAAAATTAACGGATGAAGAGTGGCTTCTTATTCGCAAACATCCGAGTGTTGGTGCAAATATAATACAACCCTTGGGTTTTATGAAAAGGGAACAATTTATTATTCGCCATCATCATGAAAGAATGGATGGAAAAGGATACCCCGATGGTCTCACCGGAGACCAACTGGATGATTTGACAAAAATTATAATAGTGGTAGACAGCTATGATGCCATGACCTCAAGGCGCAATTACCGAAAAAATATGACCATGGAACAGGCCGTGGAAGAGCTTTTCAAGTGTTGTGGAACCCAGTTTGAACCAAAAATTGTCGAATATTTTGCGAGAAGTATTGTTGATTTCACCCCCACAAAGAATATTTTTTCAGACGAACACCTTGAAAAAGCCTTCCAGAGGAATCAAAACCAAGAATTATAAAATATATAACTCATGAAAATTTCAAGAAAACAGGTTGAACACGTTGCTCATCTCGCAAGACTCACTTTGACCGAAGAAGAATTAGAGAGAATGACGGGCCAACTCGACAATATTCTTTCCTACATTGATAAGCTCGACGAATTAGATACGAGTAGGATAACTCCGACGTCCCATGTTTTTTCGGTATGCAATGCCTTTCGCTCTGATACCGTGCAAGAATCTTTACCGCGAAACGAAGCCCTGAGAAATGCTCCAAAACAAGACGGCGAGATGTTTCAGGTTCCTAGAATTATCTAGTAATTTCACTAACAAAGTATTCCTGTTTTCTTGAGGTTTAAATGGAACCGTTCGAGTTGACCATCACCGAGGCATGTGCACAAATGGAAGAGGGTAACCTCACGGCCATAGTCCTTACAGAGAGTTGTCTTGCCAGGATAGAAGAGGTGGAAAAGGATGTGCACGCCTTCATCACCATAGACAGAGACGGAGCACTTCAGCAGGCGGAAAAAGCGGATAAAAAAAGAAAAGAAGGTGTTGCCGGAAAATTGTGCGGCATACCCTTGTCTATTAAGGATCTTCTTGCCACCAAGGGCTTGAAAACAACCTGTGGTTCAAGGATTCTCGAAAATTACATCCCCCCCTATGACGCAACTGTTGTTTCGAAGGTAAGGGATGAGGGTGCGGTAATTCTTGGCAAGGCGACCATGGATGAGTTTGCCATGGGTTCGACCTCGGAAACCTGTGCCTTTGGTGTTCCCCGGAACCCCTGGAAAAAGGGCTATGTCGCCGGCGGATCATCCGGGGGGTCAGCTGCGGCTGTGGCGTCCTACGAGTGTTTTGCCTCACTGGGTTCAGATACCGGGGGATCGATCCGCCAACCGGCGTCCCTTTGCGGTATTGTCGGCATGAAACCCACCTATGGCAGGGTGTCGCGCTATGGGTTGACCGCCTTTGCCTCATCCCTCGATCAAGTTGGCCCACTTTGCCGGACTGTCGCCGACTGTGCCCTCATGATGAAGGTAATCAGCGGCTTTGATCCTCTCGACTCAACATCGGTAAAACACGCAGTGCCTGACTACTCCTCTTTTCTTACCCACGGGTTAGCCGGGGTGCGGATCGGTGTGCCTCGGGAGTATTTTACGGCGGGTCTCGACCCTGAGGTGGAAAGCATTGTTCGTAACAGTATAGCGGTTCTGAAGGAAAGAGGAGCTGAAATAATCGAGGTTACCCTGCCGCACACGGAATACTGTGTTGCCGTGTATTATTTGATTGCACCTTCGGAAGCCAGTTCCAATTTGGCGAGGTACGATGGGGTTCACTACGGTTACAGGGATATGGGAGCCGATACCTTGCTCGACATGTACAAGGGGACAAGGTCTAAAGGTTTTGGTCCGGAAGTGAAAAGGCGCATTCTCATTGGAACATATGCGCTTTCATCGGGTTATTATGATGCATATTACAAAAAAGCCTCACAGGTAAGAACGCTGATACGCAATGATTTCCAAAAGGCCCTTGAATCCTGCGATGTTATCGTTTCCCCGGTAACCCCGACTCCTGCCTGGCGCATGGGCGAGAATACGGATGATCCTTTATCTGTGTATCTTTCCGACATTCTGACGCTTTCGGCAAATCTTGCCGGTGTTCCCGGGATGTCCGTTCCCGGTGGTTTTACCGAAGCTGGCCTTCCTATTGGTGTTCAATTCCAGGGGCGACACTTTCAGGAAGAAATGTTACTAAAAGTGGGTTTCAATCTTGAGCAAGGACTGCAACTCGGCAAAAGAGTCTTGGATCTTTAATCATTTTGAAAATAACAATTCCGGAAAACATTGCCGCAATTACACCGTACCCTCCAGGTAAGCCCCAGGATGAACTGGAAAGGGAGTACGGGATGAGTGGTTCAATTAAACTCGCCTCCAATGAAAATCCTTGGGGGCCATCCCCCAAAGCAGTTCGAGCCATTCGTTCTGAGTTGTTGAATTTACACCGATATCCTGATGCGTCGTGTTTTTATTTGGTTAACGCTCTCGCCCGGAAAGCTGGCGTTGACCCGGCCGAGGTGGTCCTTGGCAACGGATCGAATGAAATAATTGATTTTCTGGTGAAGGCATTTGTGCGGGAAAAGGATGAGGTCATTACCAGCCATCCATCCTTTCTCATGTATCAAAAGTTTGTACAGATTCGAGGTGGTATCAATTATGTCGTTCCGATGCGAGATATGCACCATGATTTAGGGGTTATCAGGGAGATGGTATCCGATAGAACTCGGCTTATTTTCATCGATAATCCTAATAATCCTACCGGCACAACCATCCAACCGGTCGATCTTTACCAGTTTCTCAGCGATATTCCGGAGACGATCATAGTGGTGCTTGATGAAGCATACATTGATTTTGCCGAAAAACAGCAGAGGGTGGATGTTTTTTCTCTTATTCGAAATAATGCCGGTCGTTGTCCTGTGGTGTTTTTACGTACCTTTTCAAAAGCTTATGGTTTGGCAGGCTTGCGGATCGGTTACGCTCTGATGGCCAGGGAGATTGCCTCCTGCCTGCAAAAGGTGCGTCCACCTTTTAATATCAACCAGATGGCCCAAGTGGGTGCCTTGGCGGCTTTAGGGGATGAAGAGTATTATGAACGCACACTTGCCCGCACTCAAGCAGGCCTTCTGTATTTAAGTCGTGAGGTGGAAGGGTTGGGGTGTAAAAGCTACCCGTCGCAAGCCAATTTTTTTCTGATCGATGTGCGGGGAAATGCCGACAAACTTTACAATAGTTTGCTTACCAAGGGAGTTATTGTCCGTTCCATGAGTGCCTATGGTTTCGAGACCTTCATTCGAGTCACCGTCGGCACCGAGGAAGAAAACAAAAGGTTTATCAAATCGCTCGCCGAAAGCCTTGCGGAACTTAGGGGCCGTTAAGAAATAACTCAAACTAATTTCTCTATTTCTTTACGGCCCCTTATGCCGTTCATGACATTCAAACGGATTATTTATTGTTAAACGACGGCTCAAGTATGTCTGAAAAAGAAAATATCATCACGATAGACGGGCCGGCCGGCGTAGGAAAATCAACGGTGAGCAGAAGGGTGGCCGCCGCCACCGGCTTTGCCTATCTCGATACAGGTGCTATGTATCGGGCTGTTGGCCTGTATCTCAAACGGCATGCTATCGATCTTGATAACCCCAAAGAAATTGCTTATATCTTGAAAACCCTGCGTTTGGAGTTGGTTCCGGCTGTCAATGAACACAGCGATGTCGGGGTTTTTATAAACGGCGAAGATGTGAGTGACCCCATTCGCACGCCGGAGATGGCCATGATTGCTTCACGGGTATCCGCTGTTCCGGTGGTGCGTGATATTCTCACAGAAATACAGCGGGGATACGGGAAAAAGGGGAAAATTGTTGCCGAAGGCAGGGATACCGGAACGGTGGTATTTCCGGACGCGGCATACAAATTTTTCCTTGATGCAAAACCGGAAGAAAGGGCGAGAAGACGCGTCGAGCAGCTGCAAAAAAAAGGTATTGCCGCCAGTTTGCAACAGATTTTAGAGCTGACACTGGAGCGCGACAAAAACGATCGGAGTAGATCGGTTGCCCCGCTGAAACAGGCCGACGATGCGCTCCTGATTGACACGACGACAATTACTCTTGAGGCCGTCGTGCTCAGGATACTTGGGGAAATCGCCAAAAAGGACGGACGGTAACTCCGGTCCCGACAGGAGACGAGGCTGGAGTTACCGGCTTGCTACTTGATTATTAAATCAACACGTCTGTTGCCGCTGTAAGCCTCTTCGTCATGTCCGGTGAAAAGGGGTTTTTCTTTGCCATATGACAAGGTCTGCATACGCTGGGCATCAATACCCATATTGGTAAGATACTGTTGCACATTGATAGCTCTTCTCTCGCCAAGAGCCATGTTGTACTCATTGGTGCCTCTTTCGTCCGTGTTCCCTTCAAGAACCACCCTTTTACCGGCAACGGTTTTGAGGTATTCGGCGTTACGAGTTATCACCGGGACCATGTCGGGACGAATCCCCGCCTGATCGAAATCGAAATAAATCGGAAAAAGATTGTCGGAACATCTTCCGTGTTTTTTCTTATATTCATCAGACTGTTGATCGGCGTAGCTTCCGCTATTCCCCATTTTGTCGTCAAGGGTGCCAACCTTAGGCAGGCGGTCTTGGGAAAAACCTCCATCAAGAGGGTATTTGCCGCTTTTGCCAGCGGCATCGGCTTCGGATCCGGAACCTTCCGGAGGAACCACGGTTTTCTTGCTGCAACCGGCACCAAAGAGAAGAAGAGATGCTAAAAGTGCCGAGATGGTGAGGGTTGTAAAAATTCTTGTGTTCATGGGGTCTCCTGTTGCGAAGCTATTGTTGAGTATAATGATTGACGTGATCTCTACTTTAGTCGTATTCATGCAGAGGTCAAGTGGAAATTGTCAGGAAAAGAGTGTTGTTGTCGGATGTAGGAAAAATCTGGAAATCAATGAGGCAAGATGATGTTTGCAGGTAAGGAAGAAGGCTTGGAGAGCACAGCGAACTATGAGGTGGTTGCCGGTTGTGCCGCCGGGCTTGAGAATCTCGTGCGCGGGGAGGTGGAACTGTTCGGCGGGCAGGAGGTTGTTACCGGCATCGGAGTGGTGCGCTGGCGCGGCACTCTTTTGTCGGCTTATCGCTGTTGTCTGTGGTCTCGTTTTGCCTCTCGAGTCTTTCTCGAACTGTGGCGGTTTGCCGTAACCGACGAAGATTCACTTTATAACGCCTCTCTGGCTGCTGAATGGGGGGAACATCTCACCGAAGATACCACCTTTGCCGTTGGTTGCACCTTGTCCGGAGAGTCGAGGATCACCCACAGCCGTTTCGCAGCGCTCAGGCTTAAAGATGGTCTCGTTGATCATTTTCGGGCCAGAACCGGCAAAAGGCCATCGGTCAAAACCGACCGCCCCGGGGTGCAGCTCCATCTGCATATTGATAATAATTTTGCCACCATTTCCCTCGATTTATCGGGTGAGAGTCTGCATCGCCGCGGATATCGCGATGCGTCCGGCAAGGCTCCCTTGAAGGAGACTCTCGCGGCGGCGATTGTCGCCCTCAGTGGTTGGATGCAGGCTCCGCAAGCCCTTGTTGATCCGATGTGCGGCACCGGCACTCTGTTAATTGAGGCGGCATTGATGTTTGGAGATTCCGCACCCGGATTGTCGCGCAGCTATTATGGTTTCATGGGGTGGCTGGGCCATGACGACAAACTCTGGCACAGTCTCGTTGACGAGGCTTCGGCGCGAGAAGAGGCGGGTGAGAACCAGGAGTGGCCTCTTATAGTTGGTTATGACTGTGATCCCGCCGTCGTGCGAGCGGCTCGGAAAAATATCCGGTTGGCCGGCCTCGACCGACATATCGGCATACACCAAGGGGAGGTTGCCGGCCTTCAGGCCCCGGCCGAAAACGGCCTTGTGCTCAGCAATTTGCCCTTCGGGGAACGGCTTTCGGAGACGGAGCTGGTGACGCAACTTTACCGGGGTTACGGCAGGATCTTACGCCGGCGATTTTCCGGATGGAACGCCGGGGTTTTTATTGCCAATCCGGAGTTGACCGACAGTTTTGGACTCTCTTGGGAGCATAAACATCGGCTGTATAATGGTTCAATACCCTGCCGGCTGCTCACCGGTCGTGTCGGTGGGGGAGAGCAGGAGTTTCGTTGGCAACCCCTGGTGCAAACCGATGAGGGCAGCGGCAGTGAGTTCGCCAACAGGTTCCGCAAAAATCTCAAGCAAATGCTGAAATGGGCGGAAAAAGAGGGGGTATCTTGTTTCAGGGTGTATGACCGCGATCTTCCGGAGTATAATATCAGTATAGATCTCTATGGTAAATGGGTGCACATCCAGGAATGGGCACCTCCGAAAACTATTGATCCGGACACTGCAGCAGCCAGATTGGGCAGTGCGGTCATTGCCGTCAAAGAGATCCTGGGAACGAGATCCGACCGGGTGTTTCTCAAAACCCGGGAGCGCCAGAAGGGCCGAAATCAGTACGGAAAGAAAGGAAACACCCGTAAGATGTACGAAGTCAGGGAGGGAAGCTGCTCTTTCCTTGTCAACTTCACCGATTATCTCGATACCGGTCTGTTTCTTGATCACCGACCGGTTCGGGAAAGGATATTTGCGGCGGCTAAGGGCAAGAGCTTTCTCAACCTCTATGGATACACCGGGACCGCGACGGTGCAAGCCGCTCTGGGCGGGGCGTCGAGCACAACAACGATCGATCTTTCAGCCACCTATTTGCAGTGGACAAGAATGAATCTTGCCTTAAACGGTCTCGGGGAGGTGACCAACAGGGTTGAAAAGGCTGATTGTCTGGAATGGCTGGGCGCTTGCAGCACGATCTACGATCTGATTTTCATCGATCCCCCAACGTTTTCCAATACCAAGAAAGAGATGCGAGTCTTTGATGTCCAGGAAGATCATGTCAGGTTGATTCAACTGGCAATGTCTCACTTGGACCTGCACGGTCTGTTGATTTTTTCAACCAATTTCAGGCGTTTTCAACTAGCCGAGAGTTTGTCGGAAAAATATGCAATTACCGACATTTCTAGGCAATCATTGCCTTTTGATTTTTCCCGGGATAAGAAAATTCATAAATGTTGGGAATTTCGTCACCAGATCCCGATCGTCAGTGAAAAAAAAGACGTTATAAAAGGAAAGCAAAGTTGGTTGCCTGAGTGAATTTCCAATGGCAATTAGTTTGCGATACTATTAATACTACAGACAACGAAGTGAATTCGGAAGTTTATTAAAAACCGGCATCCCGATGCCTGTGCGACTGATCTCGGGTGCAAAGGGGGAGTATCAATGAAGACATTGATTGTGGAGGACGATTTTTTGGCGAGATCCCTTCTCTCGACGCTGTTATCGGACTTTGGAATCTGCCATGTAGCGGTGAACGGCAAGGAAGCTCTGGGAGCCATCGAAAAGGCGTTCGACGAGAACGATCCTTATGACCTTATTTGTCTGGACATCATGATGCCGGTAATGGATGGGCAGGAGGCTTTGCTCGAGTTACGGAAAATTGAGGCTAGGCGAGGCATACGTGGCCTGGATACCACCAAAGGTCATTATGGTCACCGGTATTGATGACTCGAAAAATATTATGAAAGCGTTTCGTCAGGGGCAGTGTGAAGCTTACTTGACCAAGCCTTTGGATCGTAAAAAACTCATTAACCATATTCGGGACCTCGGATTGATCGTATGATTGCCTTGCAAGGATGCGATCATTCTGTTTCACCATGACACACGAAAAAAAACACGATCAGGATGCAATAAGCGGTAGTTCGATCCCGGCATGTATTACCCTGGTAAAACTGCGCGAGCATTTCAAGGAAAAATACAAGTTTACTGAACCGCAGGTCGAACTCATGGTCGTAAGCTCCTGCAAATCACTGGAACAAGGTTTGGCACATTTGCTGGGCTTTCTCGCTGGCGAGGCTTCAGTTCAAGGGCGAGGGCTGAAGGCGATATATCATGGATTTAAGGGCTTATTTCTCAATATGGGAGAACCGGAATGGGCTGCGTACACCAAAGAAATTGAACGGAAACTCCTGGCGGATGAACACTTAGACCACAAGACGATTGCCGGAATACTGCGGCATGGGGTGGCGGAGGTTCTTGCCTATGGCGGGACAACCGATGCTACTCCGACGAAAAGGTGAAATCTTCAAGGATTCACAGGGAGGTGGATGTGGCAGAGATTGAAAAGCTGCAGCAGCAGGTTGAGGAATTAAGAACGCAACTGGCCAAACAGAAAAAGACGAGTGAGATGTTGAAAAAAAGAGCGGTGCAGGCCATCCTCAGCAGCAGAAGTGCTGAACTGGAGGTTGCCGAACACCGTAACTGCGAAGCAGGTCTCGTCCGAGCCGAGGTTGCCAGTCGGGTGAAGAGTGTTTTTCTTGAAAACGTGAGCCATGAGATTCGCTCTTCCATGAACGGCATCATCGGGATGACAAATCTTGTTCTCGACACGGAGTTGTCGCCCGAACAGCGCCTATACCTGGAAATGGTCAATTCGTCGGTTGATCGACTGTTGGTGGTGGTGAATGAGATCCTTGATTTTTCGCGGATTGAAAGCGGGGAGTTGCTCATTGAACCGGAAGATTTCAACCTCAAGGAAAGCCTTGACCATGATCTGTATTTGCTCAAACTGACCGCTGAAAAAAAAGATATCGTCCTGACATGTACTGTCGCTCCTGAAGTTCCCGCCCACGTACACGGAGATCCTGCCCGCCTGGTACAAATTCTCACCAATCTGGTTAACAATGGGATCAAATATACCGATCAGGGCGCAGTTTCCATCAGAATTGAAAATTGCGGGTACGACAGCGCCAGCACCCTTCGACTGCGATTCAGTGTCGAAGATACGGGGTCCGGCATTGCCCCGGAAAAGCTCGAACTGATAAATCATTACTTCAAACAGAAGATCACTCCCAATGTTTCCTTGCCGCTATCGGTCGGCACTACCGGACTGGGACTGACGGTGTCTTCCCAGCTTGTCAAACTGATGGGCGGGGAAATCGCTGTGGAGAGCGGGCCCTCGGGATCAATTTTTTCCTTTGAACTCCCTTTTAAAGAGGTATCCGACATCCAGAGTCTTGAGGAAAAGGCTAATACCACCCTTGAGAACATTACTGAAAGCGGCACTTTTGCCCTCCGGGGTGCCAAGTTGTTGCTTGCTGAAGACGAACTCATCAACAAGATGCTTATAGAAACCATCCTCAAACAACAGGGGGTGCACGTCACTGCTGTCGATAACGGTCAGGCGGCGGTCCAAGAGGCTTGCAGCGGGGCCTATCAGCTGGTTCTCATGGATGTCCAGATGGAAGAGATGGACGGTCTCGAGGCCACCCGGGCGATTAGAAAGCATGAGCGGAAACACGGGGGCCATTTGGATATCGTAGCCCTCACCGCTCAGGCAATGCCCGGGGATCGTGAGAAATGTCTCCAGGCCGGCATGGACGACTATCTTGCAAAGCCGCTTGAGAAAACCCAGCTCATTGAGATTCTGGTAAAATTTCTCACCAAAAGAGCCCTGCTGGTGGACGGTGATCCGATCAGTCAGAACGTGCTCGTACGGAGCCTCATTGAGTCCGGATGGCAGGTTATCCTTGCCGAGACGAGAAGGTCGGCGATGTACGAGGCCTCTCTTTCCCATTTTGATCTCATCCTTCTCGATGTATCCAGACCACACCTGGAAAGCCAGAAAGTGGCAAAACTGATCCGCCAACTGGAGGAATATTCGGGACAGCGGGCGATGATCGTTGGGGTGGGGGATGGGCAAGAGGGAGCGGAGCTGCAAAGCTGTGGTTTTGATGGGGTCATGGACCGTCCTGTCACCAAGGCCAAGATCCTGCGTCACCTCGATGTTCTCTCGGCTACCTGAGAGCCGGAAGCCGGCGAGGGAGTGTCGTGTCGATAAGCAAGAGGCGTAACGCGTCCGAGTATTTATGATACATTATTCACGGGTTTGTCTGCACACCATCGGCTACGAACTTCCCCCAAGGGTTATCAGCTCGGACCAGATTGAAGAACGATTGTCATCTTTGTACGAGAGATTGCGTCTTCCCAGCGGCAGACTGGAGCTGATGAGCGGGATCAAGGAGAGGCGTCTCTGGCCGCAGGGTACACGACCGAGCGAGGCCGCCACCCTTGCCGGTCGTCGGGTTCTGGAAAATGCCGGGCTTGATCCCGGGGACATCGAATGCCTGATTTTTACCTCGGTCTCCCGCGACATGATGGAGCCGGCAACGGCTTCGTTTGTGCATGACAAGCTGGGACTCTCCCCAACCGCCCTGATTTTTGATATTTCCAATGCTTGCCTGGGTTTTCTTGATGGCATGGTGATGCTCGCCAATATGATTGAGCTGGGCCAGGTGGCCAACGGGCTTATCGTCTCGGGAGAGACCGCCGAGGATTTACTGGAATCGACCCTTGTGGCATTACAGGGTGATATGACGATAACCCGGAAGGGCATCAAACCGGCCTTTGCCTCGCTCACCATAGGCTCCGGATCGGTTGCCCTGTATATGCGGCGGGCACGGGAAGGTGAGGATCGTCCCCGATTGGTGCATGGTGCCTGGCGGTCGAACACCAGGCACTCCGATCTCTGCCATGGCGGACAGCGAGGAGGCAATACCATTCTCATGGCCACCGACTCCGAGGCCTTGCTGCATCGCGGGGTGGAAACGGCGCTTGCTACCTGGGAGAAGTTTTCCGCAAAAGATGGCTGGCAGGCAAGGGAGATAGACAGGTTTTTCTGCCATCAGGTGGGTTCGGCGCATGCCAAACTGCTCTTTGAAAAATTGGGATTGCCGCCCGGAAAAAATTTTGAGACCCTGCAGACTCTCGGTAATGTCGGGTCGGTTTCGGCACCTATCACCATGGCCATGGCCATGGAACAGGGGGTTTTTCATTCCGGCCAAAGAGGTGCGCTGCTGGGGATAGGCAGCGGCATTAACTGTATGATGCTGGGAGTTGAGTGGTAACAATGAGTGATCCTTTGAGCGACGACCAGGGGCGTTTGTTGCTGACCCTGGCAAGAACAACTCTGCAGCATCGATTGGTGGGTGGGGATGCCCCGCAAGCACCCGACGATCCGACTCTTTTGTCGTCGGCGGCAACCTTCGTTACCTTGAAAAAGGCCGGCAACCTGCGCGGCTGCATCGGCAATCTCCAACCCGTCGGGGCACTCTGGGAAGGAATACGCGACAACGCCATCAATGCCGCCTTCCATGACGGTCGTTTTTCGCCGCTCAGAGCGGAAGAGCTTCTGCGCGTACATCTCGATATCTCCATTCTGTCCTCCCCACAGCCCCTTGCCTACACGGACCCGGAAACGCTCGTCGCAAAATTGCGACCGGGAATTGACGGGGTTATTGTCGGCGACGGCAGGCATAGCGCCACTTTTCTGCCCCAGGTGTGGCAGCAGCTTCCCGATCCACAACAGTTTCTTGGTCATCTTTGCCTGAAGGCCGGTCTGGCGGAGCGGGCCTGGCGGGATCGAAAACTGGAGATTCAGACCTACCAGGTTCAATGTTTTGCCGAGGACAAATGATGCAAGAGGTGGTGTTGCCGGAGATCCTCGCCGGGAGACTTAAAGAGATTTACCAAGGACTCCAGGATGAATACGACAGGGTGGCTCGGGAGCTGCATTTTTCCTGCAACGGTTGTCCGGATAATTGCTGCGACTCCTACTTTTTGCATCACACCTATACCGAGTGGGCGTTCCTGTGGATCGGCTTCAGGCGGCTTGATGCCAACCGGCAAGATACGCTCCTCAGCCGTTCGCGCACCTGGCTGGAAGAGTGCGAAAAGGCCTTGGCCGTTGGCGGCCGACCGCAGGTCATGTGTCCCCTCAACGAGAACGGACTTTGTGGGCTTTATGAACACCGGTTGCTGGTTTGTCGAACCCATGGGGTGCCTGCGCGGATGAAAAGACCGGATGGACACGAACTGCGCTTTCCCGGTTGTTTTCGTTGTCAGGAGATTGTTGCTGTCGACTATCTCGATAAACAACCGCCGCATGTTGAAAGAACGCCGCTGTTGCATAGCCTCGCGGCGTTAGAGAATCAACTCCTGGGAGGCAAACGCCACCTTTTACCCAAGGTCCGCATCACCATTGCCGAGATGCTGGTCAAGGGGCCTCCGGCACTGCCAGCGGGACACGAGGGAAGAAACACCGAGCCCTGATGGGCAAACACACAAAAGATAACTCCCCGAAAAAAGATAATCCTCGGAAGAAAGAGCGAGAAGAAAATGCGTTTGAAAGTAAATAAAAAACAACCAAATTCGAAAATGTGCTTTGTCTGCGGGACCGATAACAGCTTTGGCCTGAAGAGTTGGTTCTACGAATTGGAAGACGGTCAACTCATGGCGATTTTTCAGCCGGTCGAACAACATCAGGGGTATCCCGGCAGGCTGCATGGCGGCATCGCCGCGACCATCCTCGATGAAACCATCGGCCGCGCCATAATGATGCACCATTCGCATAATATCTGGGGAGTAACGGTGGATTTTTCCATGAAACTGCGGAAACCGGTACCGATTGAGGGGGAGATCAGGGTGCTGGCAAGGATCGTTTCCGAGGGCAAACGTTCTTTTCAAGGTGAGGGCGCAATTCTCCTCTCGGACGGCCAGGTGGCGGTTGAGGGAAGAGGAAAATATCTGAAAATGGACATCGAAAAAATCGCCGATTTTGACCATCAGGGTGATGCCTGGCAGGTGATACCCTCCCAGGACGACCCTGAATTCATCGAAATTCCCAAGCAGCCCTGGGGCAGCGGAGCTTAAACTACCAAGTCACCCTTTTTACACTTTGAAACGAATGTTGAGAATATCGCCGTCACAGACAATATAGTCTTTCCCCTGCAGATACATCTTTCCGGCTTTTTTCAGCTCCGCCTCGCTGCCGTATTCGAGGAGTTCATCGTATTTTATTACCTCGGCCCGGATAAAACCGCGCTGCAGGTCGGAGTGAATTACCCCGGCGGCGACCGGGGCCGGAGATGCTGCCCGCACCAGCCATTGCCGCACCTCATCTTTGCCGACGGTAAAAAAGGAGATAAGGCCGAGGGCCTGCAAACACAGCCGGGCCATGGTTCCCAGTGCCGGTTCCTGTATCCCCAGGTCGCGGAGAAATTCGGCTTTTTCTTCCTCGGTATCAAGGAGAACGATTTCCGACTCCACCTGGGCCGAAACCAGCATGGCCTCCATTTTGCCAAGACGGCATTTCTCCGCCATCTTTTCAAGCAAGGCCTGGTCGCCCAGCTGCTCTTCGGCTACGTTGAAGGCGAGAATCAGCTCTTTTTTGGTGATCAAGGGATAACTGCGAATGAGGAATTCTTCTTCCTCGGTAAGTTGCAACAGCCGGAGAGGTCTTTCTTCCTCCAGGTGCCCTTGCATCTTTCGCATCAGTTCCAACTCCTTCTGCTGTTTTTCGTCCTTAATCTTTTTCAGGGCGAGTTCGATGCGTTCGATGCGTTTTTCGACAAAGATCTGGTCGTGCATGATGAGTTCGCCGTTGACCATCTCCGCATCTCTCACCGGATCAACAGTACCCTCGGCGTGGTAGATCGAAGCATCGTCAAAGGCGCGGACGACATGACAGAGGGCGTCGACATCGGCAATTTCCTTAAAAATATCACCCTTGGCGATATTTTCCTGCTCCATCTTCGGCAGCAAAACCAGATCGATACGCGCCCTGACAGCCTTGTTTGGTTGGTACATTGCCACCAATTTGTCAAAACGGGGATCACGTATCTCGGCTGTTCCCGGAACCGGCTTAACGGGGCCTGCCTGTTCGCGCAAATGGCTGCCTGTCAACACCTGAAACAGGGTTTTTTTGCCGGTTTGCGGTAGTCCTATTATTCCTACTTTCATTGTTGTAAGTATACCTTAGTAAAAGGGGAAGAAGCTCTGTTCGACGGAGTGGGATAGAGCAATGGAGCAATGGGTGCATTGTCGATGGGCAATCTTGACTGAAAACGTATTTGCAAGACAGATACCATAGGAGAGTCGTTTCCGGCAAGTTAATAGCACTTCCTGGTGCGGCGAGGGGTGGATTCTGTACTGCAAATGGGTTGTCGGAGGTAACCGAGAAAGGAGTTGAAAACAGTGGTATTGGATACGAGAAGTTTTCCATCTGCGGTGATAATTGAGCCGATTGGCATAATCCACTCCTGTTTCACCGAGAAATTCGGCATTCCCCGCCAACCCGGAATGGTTCCGGCAGCCACAGCCCGCTTGGAACTGTTGCCGCCCTGCAACCGCTCGGAGATGGTGCGAGGTCTGGATCAGTTTTCCCATCTCTGGGTGCATTTTCTCTTCCATGAGACGATTGCCGAGGGCTGGAAACCGACGGTTCGCCCGCCTTGGCTCGGGGGCCAAAAAAGAGTTGGGGTTTTTGCCAGCCGGAGTCCGCACCGTCCGAACCATATGGGGCTGTCGGCGGTCAAGCTGGAGGCGGTTGTCACCGATAAAGGCTTAGTGTTTCTCGACCTCTCCGGGGTCGATTTTCTCGATCAGACGCCTGTTTTCGACATCAAACCGTACATCCCCTACAGCGATAGCCTAGAATCTGCTTCCTGTGGCTACGCGCACGGCATGCAACCGGAGGTGCCGATAACCTTCACCGCCGAAGCAGAAGCCTTCTGTGCCGGCTATCAAATTGAGACCGGGAGGGACATACTCCAGCTGATTCGGGAGATGATTCGCCATGACCCGCGACCGGCGAGCCAAAAAAAGCGTAAGAGCCGGTTCGGGATGCTGCTTTGGGATGTGAATATTCGCTGGTGTGTCGAGGAGGAGGGAGTCCGGGTTGAGGAGTGTGCCCCGATAAACGGGATAAGTCTCTTCACGAAAAATTCTTCACAAAAAACATGTAAATAATTTTTCTAAGAGACTAATCAAGGTTCGATAAAACCATTGATGAGGCACTTTACCCTCTTGCCGAAGTCATAGGTTTGGGTGTTGATGTTATAGTCGAAACTTCCCCCGGTAATTTCGCCGGTCTCATTTTTCAGTTTGGTCTTGCCAGGGGAATGGACAGTGCGTTTATCGCTATTATAGATGAGCAGGTCGGTATACATAAACTGGTTTTCCTCGATTTTATGGAGTACCACATCCTTGATCAGGACGAGGATCTTGCTGGCCATACTGTATTCCCCGCTTTGCGAGGTGATGAGGGTTACTTTGCCGTTGTCGTCGAAGACCTCGGCATTAACCTTATCGAGGATCACAATATCCAAATCTTCGGGTTTGGTTCGGGCCTTGGCGGCGTGGATAACAGCAGTGTCTTTGCCTTTTTGGTTTTGCAGAATGGTAACCGTCTGCATACTGAAATTCTGATGATCTGTATTTTCCTTATTTATGTTGGGATCAAAACCGCCGCGTGGAGTGAGGAATTTGCCGACTGGAATACTCCACAGGGGGAAGGTGACCAGGAACGCCAGAGGAATCAGCCAGATGGTGTTGCGGTGGAATTTCATCGGTTTCGGTATTTCTGCAACAATTCTGCCGTAAGGTTCCGGGCCTCGAGGATGAGGTCACAGGCATCCCGCACCGCGCCTTCCCCGCCTTTTCGCTCGGTAAGGAAGTGGGCTGCCTCCTGCACCTCGCGCACGGCATTGGCCGGGGCGATGGCCAGTCCAACCTGCTGAAGAAGAGGCAGATCGAGCCAGTCGTCCCCCATATAGGCGATCTCAAAGGGACGTAGTCCGGAAAGCTGCATGATATCTTTAAAGGCCTCGCCCTTGTTCGGCATCCCTTGATAAAGATAGCGCATTTTCAGTTCGTTTGCTCGTCTGGCCACCACCTCGGATGTACGCGCGGTAATGACGCCTGCGTCAACACCGGCCTCTCGCAGGAGGCGGAGCCCGAAGCCATCCTGGGTGTTGAAGGCCTTGCTTTCCTCGGTGCTGCCGGTATACAGGAGGCTGCCGTTGGTGAGAACCCCGTCGACATCCAGGAGCAGGAGGCGGATATCTTTTGCCTTGGCGAGGGCACGCCGGCGCTCCGAATTGGTGGCCCGACTCGCCTTTTCCCGGGCGATGGCACGGTAACCTTCCATTACCTCGCAATCGGAGGGATAAGGGGAACCGGGTGATGAGCAGTGGTCGGACATGGTCAGCTGACGGCGTTTCGCACCTTGAGGATTTGCCGGAGCAGGTCTTCCACCTGCTGCAGGGGAATGGAGTTGGGCCCGTCACACAGGGCTTTTTCCGGGTTCGGATGGATCTCCAGAAACAGACCGTCGACCCCGACCGCAACCGCAGCTCTGGCTAAGGGAGCAATGAATTGACGCTGGCCTCCGGAAGAGCCGCCGGCACCGCCCGGCAACTGCACCGAGTGGGTAGCGTCAAAAATCACCGGGCAGCCGAAGGAGCGCATGACCGGCAGGGCGCGCATGTCGACCACGAGATTATTGTAGCCGAAGCTGGCGCCCCGTTCGACGAGCATGATCTTGGTACCGCCGACACCGCGGATTTTGCTTACCGCATTTTCCATATCCCAGGGCGAGACAAACTGCCCTTTTTTCACATTCACCGGTTTCCCGGTCTTGGCGGCGGCGACCAAGAGATCGGTCTGGCGACAGAGAAAAGCCGGGATCTGGAGAATATCGAGCACCTCGGCGGCGGCCGCAACCTGGCTTATCTCGTGGATGTCGGAGATCACCGGCACCTGGAACTCGCGGCGGATTTTTGCAAGGGTTGCCAGGCCGTCAACCAGGCCTGGCCCACGATACGAGGTGAGCGAGGTGCGGTTGGCCTTGTCGAAGGAGGCCTTGAAAACATAAGAAATCCCTAGTCTTGCACAGATTTCCTGCATGGTTCCGGCAACGGTTCTGGCCAGTTCTTCCGATTCGAGGGCGCAGGGGCCGCCGATCAGCAAGAGGGGCTGGCCGGAGCCGACGACCAGCGGCGCACCGTTTGGGGTGTCGACGGTTACGGCAATCTCCATCATCGGGATTCTAGCCTTTCTGCTTGTGAGCAAGAGCCGCGCTGATGAAATCCCGGAACAGTGGATGGGGCTGCATCGGTTTCGACTTGAACTCCGGATGAAACTGGCAGCCGAGGAACCACGGATGGTCGGTGAGCTCGACAATCTCAACAAGATTATTGTCGGGCGAGGCGCCGGAAATCGTCAGTCCGCCTTTTTCCAGAGGTATGCGGTACTCATTGTTGAACTCGAAACGATGCCGGTGTCGTTCGGAGATTTCTTTTTTGTCATAGGCCCGAAAGGCGTTGGAATCTTCTTTAAGGATACAGGGATAAGCGCCCAGCCGCATGGTTCCACCGAGGTCCGATGCCCTGTCGCGGACCTGCATCTTGTTGCTTCGGTAGTCAAACCATTCCTTGATCAAATAGATTACCGGGTCGGGGGTAAGTTCATCCAGTTCCGTCGAATTGGCCCTCGGCAGGTCGAGGACATCCCTGGCAAACTCAACAACAGCCAGCTGCATGCCGAGACAGATGCCGAAAAACGGAACTTTGTTTTTTCGCGCATAATTGATGGCCTTGATTTTTCCTTCAACGCCGCGTTTGCCGAAGCCACCAGGCACCAGGATGCCGTCGCACCCGGCAAGGAGGCTGGCGACGTTTTTCGATTCGAGGTCTTCGGCACTGATGTATTCCAGGCGAACCTTGGTGCCGTTGGCGATACCGCCGTGCACCAAGGCTTCGTGCAGGCTTTTATAGGACTCGGTCAAATCCACATATTTCCCGGTAATAGCGATGGTCACATCGTTCTTCGGGTTGTGGATGGTGTGGACCAGATCCTCCCAGGGTTTAATGTTCGGCTGACCGGTCCAGATGTTGAGGAGTTCCAGGATCTTGCTGTCAAGGCCTTCGCGATGCAGATGCAGGGGCAGCTCGTAGATGGTTTCCACGTCGATGGCGGTGATGACCGCATCCTGGGCGACATTGCAAAACAGGCTGATCTTGCTCTTTAAGCTGTTGTCGAGAGGCACTTCGGTACGGCAGAGGAGAATGTCCGGTTGGATGCCGTCGGCCCGCAGTTCACGCACCGAATGTTGGGTCGGCTTGGTCTTCACCTCGCCGGCGGTTTTGATATAGGGCACCAGGGTCAGATGGATAAAGAGGGTGTATTCCCGTCCGAGATCGCCGCGCAGCTGGCGGATCGCCTCAATGAAGGGCAGACCCTCGATATCGCCGACGGTACCGCCGATTTCGATGATCGCCACATCGGCAGAACCGTCGAGTTGCAGAATGGCGCCCTTGATTTCATCGGTGATATGGGGGATGACCTGCACCGTGCCGCCGAGATATTCACCGCGCCTTTCCTTGGTTATGACCGAATAGTAGATCCGGCCCGAGGTGTAGTTGTTCTTTTGCTCCATGACGGCGGAGGTATACCGCTCGTAATGACCCATGTCGAGGTCGGTTTCGGCACCGTCATCGGTGACATACACCTCTCCGTGCTGGAAGGGATTCATGGTGCCCGGATCGACATTTATGTAGGGATCGAGCTTTTGGAAGGTCACCGTCAAGCCCCGGCTTTCCAGAAGAGCACCGATGGCCGCCGAGGCCAGTCCCTTGCCCAGCGAGGAGAGTACGCCGCCGGTGACAAAAATAAACTTGGTTCGTTTGGTATTATTTGGCTTTTTCATGGCGCGTACTATAGCAATCGGACCTGATTTTTGAAACAGAAAAGTTCTCTGGGGCAAGAAAAACAGCGGGTGAAAGGGGGATAACTATAACTTTTTGTTGGAGTTTGAAAAGGTTTGCCGGCGTATTGCTATTTGCCGTTCAAGATGTCTTCCAGGCGCTTTTCCCCTATCTCGGCCGCAAAAATGGATTCCAGCAGCTGTGTCACTTTGCCGTCGTCTTCTTCACTGAGGAGAAAACCGGGCAAAGGTTTGGCGGTGAGGGTGCGCAACCGTGCTTTAATTATTCCGGCCTGTTCAAGGTGGGTGCCGATCTCCCGAAATTCGCTTATATCAAGAAGAGCCGGGAGGACGTCCAGCATATTCCCCCAGTATTCCCTTTGGCCGAGGTGTTCGATGAGCTGGGTGACCGCCGTCGCCGCTTCGAAATAGAAATCGGGTACCAGGGCCGGCTGCGTTGAGGAACATCTCTTGCTGGAGGTAAAGAGTCGGCAGCCGAAGGGACGGGCGGGGTATATCCGGCAGGAATGATCTTCAAGAAAAGGACAGGGGGAAGTGTTGTCATTGTGGCCGGGATCGGCGTCTCGGCCTTCCAAACAGGCCCCGGCAAAGTCGTTGTTGGTCATTGTCGCAGGCCGGTGGATGGGCGGAAGAGCCAGTTTTGCGGCGAACCAGGAAGAAAGGTTTTCCGCCGTGACAAAGCGGAGGATATCTTCACCTTCCAGAGCAGTGATGGTGACATTCTGCGTGCAGCAGGTGCTGCAGCCCCGGGAACAGGCGGCGGGTAAGTGGTGACTCCATTCGGTGAAAACAGCATATATTTTATGTAAAATGGTACCTTTCATTTGTTCTTCTCCTGTTTTTTGCAAGCGAAAAAGGCCAGAGTAGCATATCGACAGAATTTGCCAATAAAAACCGGAAGCAAAAAACGGCCAAGGTCTCTTGCCTATTTGGCTGGGAAAATTCCGCTACTTCTGCTAAAGAGATGATTAACGAAAAACTCCGGCACCGTTTCGGAAAAACGGTCGATTTCGCGTTGCCGGGAGATACCAAAAAAGGATGAGGGTTGGAAAAGATGGTACTTCGGAAAATACTGATGGTGTTGTGGGCGGTGGTTACAGTGCACCTGTCGGGTGCTGCTCCTGTTTCGGCGATGAATGTCGGTTTTAAACAATGGTTGGACGATTTTTATCCGACAGCGGCGAAGGAGGGTATCAGCCGGGCAACTTGGGATTCAGCCTTTACCGGCGTCACCGAACCCGATCCGCAGGTTCTTGAAAAGGCCAGCTTCCAGCCGGAGTTTACCACCGAAATCTGGGATTATCTCGATAGTCGGGTCAATCCTCTGGCCATTGACAAGGGCCGGAAAATGGCCAAGGTCCATGCCGCAACCCTGGCGGCGGTTGAACAAAAATTTGCGGTCGAACAATCGGTACTCCTAGCGATCTGGTCGATGGAATCGAATTACGGGGCGATTCTCGAGCAGCCGGAGCGCTTGTTTTATGTTCCTTTGGCCCTTGCCACACTCGCCTATGGCGATCCGAAAAGAAGTAAATTTGCCCGGACACAACTGGTGGCCGCCTTGAAAATCCTCCAGACCGGGCAGATAGGCCGCGCCCATTTGATGGGCTCCTGGGCCGGCGCCATGGGGCATACCCAGTTTATCCCCACCAGTTATTTGGCTTATGGCGTCGATATGGACGGCAGTGGGCGCCGTGATATCTGGAACTCCGTTCCCGACGCCCTGGCGACGGCCGCCAATTTGCTCAAGGCCAACGGCTGGCAGAAAGGCAGCCCTTGGGGCTATGAAGTGGTAATGCCGGCAGGCGGCGAGAAACTCCGGGAGGAGAGCAAAACTCTCGCGGAATGGGCAAAGCTTGGCTTCAAGAGGGTAGGGGGAGTGGCTTTTGCCCGGCAGGAAGACAAGGCGCTGCTGAAAGTCCCGGCCGGACCGGAGGGGCCGGTCTTCTTGATGCTCGGTAATTTCTCCGTTATCAAGCGCTACAACAACTCCGACTCCTACGCCCTGGCCGTCAGCCTCTTAGCCGATCGGCTGGCCGGCTCCGGCGGCATCCTGGTAAAAGCCTGGCCGAGACCATCGGGGTCATTAAACGCCGACGAAAAACTGGAATTACAACAGAGATTGCAACAGCTGGGACTCTATATCGGTGAGGTGGATGGCCATTTGGGGCCGGCAACCGAGAAGGCGATCAGGAGTTACCAAGGTCAGGCCGGCTTGTCTCCGGACGGTCTCCCTTCCCAGAATCTTCTACAGGCTCTCAGGCGCTGAGGATAAACTCACTATGACGAGAGCAAATTTTCTCATCTGCATTGCCATCGCAGTTGTTTCCATAAGTTTCTGGGCCCTGCTCAACAGACAGGAAGCGGAACCGCCCTGGCCCAAACGTATCCAGGGCTTTTCTTTTTCGCCGATGCAGGCCTGGAATGACCAGGCAGAACATAATCTGCCGACGGTTGCGGAAATCGAGTCCGATCTGAAACTGGTTTCGGAAAAGACCTATGCCATTCGTCTCTATACGACCGAGGGTGTCCTTGCCGAGATTCCGGCCTTGGCCAAAAAATATGGTCTCAACGTAACTCTTGGGGCATGGCTCGATAAAAACCTGGAGGAGAATGACCGCCAGATCGAAACGGTCATTCGCCTGGCGAAGGAAAACTATCGCAATGTCATCCGCATTATTGTCGGCAATGAATCCATGCTGCGGGGCGAATTAACGGCGGAGCAGTTAGGGGTGTATCTTGATCGAGTTCAGAAAGCAGTCGAATTACCGGTAAGCACTGCAGAACCATGGCATATCTGGATGAAGCATCCGGAACTGGCCAGCCATGTCGATTTTGTCGCCACCCACATGCTGCCCTATTGGGAAGGTGTGCATCTTGACCGGGCGGTTGATTATGTTGTCGAACACATGAAGATGCTGCAAAAAGCCTTCCCGGAAAAGCCTGTGGTCATAACCGAGGTCGGCTGGCCGAGCAACGGCCGTACCCGCAAGGCGGCGGTCGCTTCTCCCTTCAATGAGGCAACGTTTTTAAGGCGGTTCATCAAACGCGCCGAGGAGCTGAATTACACCTATTATATCATGGAGGCCTTTGATCAGCCGTGGAAGAGAACCAGTGAAGGTTCGGTAGGCGCCTATTGGGGCGTCTATGACGCGGCGCGTCAGGCCAAATTCCCTTTCACCTCGCCTATTGTCGAGGTGCCCGAGTGGCGTGTCCTCGCCGGTATTTCTCTGGGTATCGCCATCATCACCTTTGCCCTTCTGCTTATCGACAGCACCACTCTGCGGAAACGTGGGCGTGGTTTTCTGGCCACCATCGCCTTTGTTGCCGCAACCGGGGCCGTCTGGATTGTTTACAGCTATACCCAGCAGTATCTGACCATCTCAATGATGATCGTCGGCTTTCTTATGCTATGCGGTATCATCGGCGTGGTCATTGTTCTTCTGGCGGAAGCGCATGAGTGGGCGGAAGCGATATGGACGAGCGTCGGACGACGCACTTTCACTGCCATCCATGCCCCGGATGAGAAGCTGCCTATGGTATCGGTGCATGTTCCGGCCTACAATGAACCGCCGGAAATGATGATCGAAACCCTCAACGCCCTGGCAGTTCTCGATTACCCGGCCTTTGAAGTCATCGTCATTGATAACAACACCAAGGACCCGGCAGTCTGGCAGCCGGTTCAGGCCCACTGCAAGATCCTCGGTCCCCGCTTCCGTTTTTTTCATGAAGGCCAACTGGCCGGCTTCAAGGCAGGCGCCCTGAATTATGCCCTGGCGAAAACTGCACCGGAGGCGGAGGTGGTGGCGGTGATCGACAGCGATTACATGGTGTCCACCAACTGGCTGCGTGACCTGGTGCCCCAGTTTTTGCGGCCTGAGGTGGCAATAATCCAGGCCCCCCAGGACTACAGGGATGACGGCGACAACCTCTTCAAGGCCATGTGTTATGCGGAGTATCGCGGTTTTTTCTATATCGGTATGGTCACTCGCAACGAGCGCAATGCCATTATTCAGCATGGTACCATGACCATGGTGCGCAAATCAGTGCTCGAAGAGGTCGGCAGGTGGGCAGAGTGGTGCATCACCGAAGACGCC
Organism: uncultured delta proteobacterium; assembly: GCA_903875445.1. GTDB lineage: Bacteria > Desulfobacterota > Desulfobulbia > Desulfobulbales > Desulfocapsaceae > Desulforhopalus_A. Next base: position 24,966 of record CAIQWD010000004.1, read on the forward strand.
GAATTGGGACTGCGGATCTTTGAAAAAGGCTATGAGGCGCTCTATATTGCCAAAACCTATGGCCGCGGGGTCATGCCGGACACCTTTATCGACTTCAAGAAACAGCGTTACCGCTGGGCCTATGGTGCGGTGCAGATTATCCGCCATCATGCCAAGGCCTTACAGTGGCGGAAGCAGAGTCGCCTGACCTATGGCCAGCGTTACCATTTTATCGCCGGCTGGCTGCCGTGGGTGGCGGACAGCATCAATCTCATCTTTACCCTGGCGGCCCTCGGCTGGTCCATCGGCATGCTCCACTTTCCAACCAAGGTTGACCCACCGATGATTATTTTGTCGGCGGTGCCGCTGGCCTTCTTTGTCTTCAAGATGGCCAAGATGTTTTATCTCTACCGCAGTCGAGTGAAGGCGACGATTAGCCAGACGCTGGCCTCGGCGGTTGCCGGTCTGGCCTTATCGCACACCATCTCTAAAGCCATTTTATTCGGCATGGTATCAAAAGGACTGCCCTTTTTCCGAACCCCGAAAAAGGCTGAGGGACGACCCTTCTGGTATGCTTTGCAGTCAGCCCGGGAAGAGGGGTTGATCGCCATTGCCCTGCTGCTTGCCGCCTATGCCCTTATCCGGGCGCAGGACGTCGACCCGCCGCCGGATACTATCGTGTGGATAGTGGTGCTGCTGGTACAGTCCATTCCTTATCTGGCTGCCGTCCTCATGGCAATAATCAGCGCCTTTGCCAAGCTGCCGACCAAGCTCATCAGTACCATCACCGCTCCGCCTGCAGTGGGTTCTGCTGCCGACGCAGAAAGCCGGGTGGCAACGGCAGTTGATGATACCCCGGAGCGGCCGGAGTAGGGTGCCAAGGAATTAGCGCATCTCGCCAATTGCCGCAAAAACGGCGCCGGTAAGGGCGGCCAGATCGGCCGGGGCGAGTTCTATTTCCAGTCCGCGTCGTCCGGCACTGACGAAGATTGTTGCAAAAGATGATGCCGACGAATGGATAAAGGTCGGCAGTCTTCTTTTTTGCCCGAGAGGACTGACGCCGCCAAGAACATAACCGGTGGCTCGTTCGACATCCTCTTTTTCGGCCATTGCCGCTTTTTTCACGCCCGCCGATTTGGCGAATTGTTTCATGTTGAGAGTCATGGAGACTGGAATAATGCCCACCGCAAGAGCTGCTCCGTCGAGCTGAACCACCAAGGTTTTAAAAACCCTCGCCTCGGCAATTGCCAGTTTTTCCGCCGCTTCTTTGCCATAGGAAAGGCTGGTCGGATCATGCGGGTAGGAATGCACGGTGAAAGGAATTTTTGCCTTTTTTGCCGAATTTATGGCCGGGGTCATGGTTTTTCCTCAGGGAGGATGCAAGAAAATTAGTGGTCGGTGTGTCACTCTCAACCCTTATACCATGCGGGGCTGCTTTCAACTAGGGGTGAGAAGGTGTTTGCCTGAGGAGATAGGCTGATCCGGCCGGCAAGGTGGAAATAGGTGTTGCCGTCTCTCTGGCGGTGCACTAGGATGGTGCCGGTTAGCTGGTCGAAAAAGCCCCGGGTTTGTCAGCTATTGCATGGATTACAAGGTGTTCCGGGGCGTTGCTTCCTGGCCATGATCATGTGAGGAAAGAGTGTCAAAGAAATTTTTTTCATCTACCAACAGTGAAGATCTTCCGGACATGAAAGATTTAGTACGACCGCAATGGGGCGAAGCGAAACTGAAGGTCAAGTTTATGCACCGCGGCTTACGCCGGGGGCATTCTTTTGCCCGCTTTCTTCGCCAGTTTCCCGGATCACTTCCCCAGTGGGGCCCTTGCCTGTTCGACTTCGATGTTGATTGCCGGGACTATGACTGGCTGGTGGTCTTCCATGATCTGCCCCGGGGCGACACCTTTTTTACCGAGGAGAAATTGGCCTGTCCCCGTGAAAAGACCATGCTGATCACCGGCGAACCATCGACCATTACCGTGTTCGGTACCGACTACCTGCGGCAGTTCGGCTGTATCCTCACCTTTCAGGAGAGGTGGGCGATGAAACATCCCAGGGTTATTTTTCACCATCCCGGCTTGCCCTGGTATTACGGTCTACCTACCGGTGGAGGCGAGTTGATCACTTGGGACATGATGGCAGCAACTTCGCTCCCGGAAAAAACAAAGATGATTTCCACCGTTTGTTCGATACGGACAGGCAACATCACTCTCCATTCAACCCGCGTTGATTTCACTCGACGATTAAAGGGTGAGTTGCCGGAACTGGATATCTATGGCCATGGGGTCAATCCAATGAACGACAAGGCGGAAGCGCTTGATTCCTACCGATTCCATATCGCGGTGGAAAATCATGTCTATGTTCACCACCTCACCGAAAAATTGCCGGACGCCTTTCTCGGTTATACTTTGCCGTTTTACCATGGTGCCCCCAATGCCGCCGACTACTTCCCCAAGGACAGTTTCATCCCCATTGATATCAATGACTACCAGCGTTCCCGGGATATTATTAAAAGCCATCTCGCCAATAACGAATATGAGGATCGTCTGCCGTATATAATCGAGGCCCGGCGTCGGGTGCTGGAGGAGGAGAATCTTTTCGCCATCGTTAGCGGCAAGATCTGGGAAAAAGACCAATCGACTGTCACTGCCACCATGGGAAAGGTGATTCGCAGCCGCTCAACCATGCGCATTAAAAATCCCCTCGCTGGGATTCGCAGCCTCACCGAGAAGGCGGCTACCAAGATTTACCACCGCATCACCTATAAAACCCGCAACAAAAAGAAAATTCACACCTGAGAGGAAATCCGGAATATGAATTATCGAATTGAACATGACTTGCTCGGGGAACGTGAAGTTGCGGCAACTGCCTATTATGGCGTGCATACTTTGCGAGCGCTGGAAAATTTTCCGATCAGCAAAATACCGATCAGCACGTATCCAAATTTGCTGAAGGCCCTGGCTTGTGTCAAGCAGGCCTGCGCCTTGGCCAATCATGAACTGGGCTTATTGGTTGATAACAAAGCACATGCCATTGTCGAAGCCTGCAAGGAAATCATTGGCGGAAAATTACATAACCAGTTTGTTGTCGATGTGATCCAGGGCGGTGCCGGAACCTCGACGAATATGAATGCCAATGAGGTAATTGCCAATCGCGCCTTGGAACTGCTTGGTTGTGAGCGGGGCGACTATAAAAAGCTGCATCCGCTTGAAGATGTCAATATGAGCCAAAGCACGAACGATGTGTATCCAACTGCGGTGAAGGTGGCCTTGCGATTCAAAATTGATGAACTCATTGCCGGCATGGATGTGTTGAAAACAGCCTTCGCGGAAAAAGCTGAAGAATTCAAGGATGTTTTAAAAATGGGGCGGACGCAATTGCAGGATGCCGTGCCGATGACTCTCGGTCAGGAATTCAGCACCTACGCCGTAATGATCGAAGAAGACCAGCAACGACTGCATGAAGCAGCTTTATTGATTCAGGAAATGAATCTTGGCGCGACCGCAATTGGAACAGGGATCAACGCCCACCCCGGTTATGCCTCACTGGCTCGCAAATATTTGAGCCTTGTCACCGGGATTCAATATATCACCGCCGGCAACCTGGTGGAGGCGACACAGGATGCCGGCGCCTTTGTGCAACTTTCCGGCGTGTTGAAGCGCGTAGCTGTGAAACTCTCGAAGATTTGCAACGACCTGCGCCTTCTTTCTTCCGGACCTCGGACCGGGTTCGGCGAGATTAATCTTCCCGCCGTTCAGGCTGGGTCGAGCATCATGCCGGGGAAGGTGAATCCGGTAATTCCCGAGGTTGTGAACCAAATTGCCTTTATGGTGATCGGCAACGATGTGACCGTGTCCTTTGCCGCAGAAGGCGGACAGCTGCAATTGAATGCTTTCGAGCCGATCATTGCGCGGAGTTTATTTGACAATCTCGTCTACTTGCGTCAGGGATGTGTGACCCTTGCTGCACGTTGCGTAAGAGGCATCACCGCCAACCGTGAACACCTGACCAAGATGTTAAACCATTCCATCGGCATTGTCACCGCGCTCAATCCCTTGATTGGCTACGAGAATGCAACTGCTGTGGCAAAAGAGGCGCATGTCACAGGCAAGGGTGTAGCCGAAATCGTGCTGGCGCGGGGCTTGTTGACCAAGGAACAGCTGGACGAAGTATTGTGTCCGGAAAATTTAACACAGCCAGGTTGGTTTAAGAAGTAAGCGAGTTCATCATCTATTCGCACCAATATTCGGCAAGCCATTTTGTTGGTTTTACCGTCTTATACCACACCTTATACCATGGCACAGATGAACCCCAAACTCCGGCGATGGCTTCATCTGGCTTTGGATTACCGTGAAAAGCAATAATTTTTGCCCCTTTAGGGATTTTTTCTTTTTTGGGAATTACAAAACTATTTAAAATTCCACCGGGCATACAATGAGCCTTAAAGCTTCGAACCCATTCTACCGGAAACCATTCGAAACCTCCCTTTCCTAGAGCTTGGGGTAGATAGACCTGTTCTGTTCGATAGTTTTCATATACGGAAGCCGCGTTTTCTTCCCATTGTTCTAACAATTGATTATGTTTTCCCATCTCAAAACAAATCACAGACCCTTGTCCAATTGTTCTGTTAGGTTGAGACCAATTTTCAGCCATACTTAATTTGTCGGAGTATGTAAAAAAACAATCTATATTGTCGACAATCACAACATCAAGATCCAATAGCAATACTTTTCCTGTAATGTCAGAGTATTGTTTGCCTAGAAGTGCGAGTTTGCGCCAGCACAGACATTTTTTCAAATATTCCGGTGGTGGTTCTTTAAAAACAGGCAGAGGTAATACCTCAATATCATTGTGAATGTCATCAGCTATCTCTGTTAGGCATATAAAACGAAATGGCAAGGTGAGATTGCGCCGAACCATATGATATAAATTGTTAACATACTCTTGACCAAATTTAGTTCCCCATTTAATACAAACAACATTTACCGGTGTCATATAGTTCCTTCTTTAATGAATTGACAGGTGAGCCTTTCGTAAAAAGACGGTTGATAACAAAACCAGGGAGTATTTTAATTAACATGCTGAAATATTTGAACTTCATGGCATTTTCCTCGGTATAGTTCTGTGTCCGGCAAAACAAAACCAAGGAGAATGTCGTGAAGCTCGTAGACAAGATACCATGGTTGATGGATCGAGTCCAAAGAAGTTTATTCTCCCATTTCAACCAATGTTTTGCGTGTTATTGCATTTTATAGAACGGTCTGTCCTTGCTGTTGATGATAACGAGGGTTGTCTGTTGGGAGCCAATTTTCTTTGCCAATGCCGCGGTTGTCTGTTTGGCATAGTTCCCGAGTTCCGAGACGCTTATGGTCCGGTCATTATTGCTGTCCGCTTCTTGTTTATTGCTGAGGCCGTCGAGCAGGGTGTAGGTGAGCAAGCCATTGCCTTTATAGCCGTCCAGTGCCTCCTGGACCGAGCTGGTGGAAGTAAAGAGAGGCAAGCCCATTTTCCTGGCGAGCACGGACATGCGGGCCTCAAAGAGGCTGCTGACAATGGCATCGATTCCTCCGTCCTGGCAGGAATCGAAAATGAACAATTGGTTGAGCGACTTAATTTTCTTTGCAGTGTCGACTAGTTCGTTCGAACTTATGGTACTGGCATCGCTGAGGGTACCGTCATAGTCACTGGTCAAGATATAATACTGGCTCTGGAGAAGAATGCCGTGGCCTGCGATAAAAAGAATGAAGCCGTCCTCCGGCTTGATTATTGCCGAAAGCTCATTGATTTTTTTGAGAATATCCGATTTTCTCGCCTTCTCATTAACGAGGAGTTCCTGGTGGATATTGCCGGCTGGGTAGATCGTGGCTGCCTGGTGGCTAAGCTTTAGCTGTATATCGGCGGCGTCTTTGGCCGCATATTTGAGGTTGACTGCCTTGTCCTTATATTTGTTGCTGCCGATCGACAGGATATACAGATGGGGGGCATCAGCTGTTTTGGTTGAACGAAACCCAAAGGTTTGCACAGGGCTTTGCACGGTATTGTTCTTATTAAAAGCAGTTATGGAGATTTCGTTTTCCCCGGAAACTGTGTCAATCTCCTTGCAGTCGGTGAAACTCGCCCCTTTTTCATGGCTGTCGATCGGTATGGGTTTACCGATTTCGCTTATAGCCAAACTGCGCATCTGTTCATGAATCGCGGCGCCGTTCATGGCCATAAGATGGAGTTTTTCCGAGGGGGATCTGACCATATCCCGATAATAGCCGTCGGACACAATGAGTTTGCCGTTGTGAAACAGGCGAACTTCGCCGATGCCGCCGCCGGTAGTCGATGCCTGGTAGCAGACCTTGATTTTGGCTGCATCCGTGTTGTTCGGGATGGTGGCAAAACCGACACTCGGAGGTGGGTTTTTGACTGCTAAAGACATGGTGAGCGGGGCGATATTGCGGACGTCTTCCCCTTGCAGGGCGGTCATGACGATATCCGGCCGATAGAAAGCATCGTAGAACCGCTCGATTGGGAAGTTTTTACCGTCAAGACTTGCGGTCAGGTAGGTGGCACCTTTTGCCGAGGCGTTATAGTAACCTTCGGAGGTAATAATGAGCCACTCATCGTCGTCAAAACTGACCAGCATGGCCCGCTCTCTTCCGGTGGTCGTGTCGAAAAGCCTTATTGCCGCGTCATCGGCGTGCAGAAAAATTGATTTTCCATTGGGATGAAAGAGCGCCGCCAGCGGATGTTCCTGGGAGCCACCGGCCGATGCCGGCTTGTTCAAGAGGAGACGGGCAACCGGTTTTGCCGAGGCAAGATCCCAGAGTGTCGGGGGTTGAGAGGCGATAAAACCATATTTATCGTCCGGTGACAGTGCCGTTCCCCATACCCCGTGCCAAAAACCGTCAAGCCCGGAAATTTTTTGCACCTGCCTTCCCGTGGCAATGTCCCATTTTCTGGCCGTACTGTCACCCGCGGCACTGGTAAAAATGAATTGACTGTCCGAGGAGATGGCGATCCCGGTAATGCCACCCTTAAGGCCTTTTTCATGGCCGGCAAAATGTTGGACTTTCTGACCCGATTCAATATCCCACATCTTCAAAACAGCGTCGGTGCCGCCGGTGACGATGTAGCTCCCGTCGGGAGTAAATGCCGCCACAAGGTGTTTCGGCAAGTTGAGGATTGAGGCTTGGGAGCCGGCATCGAATTGCTTGATAAAGTCACCGGTCTCCGTGTTAAAAAGATAGACATAGCTGCCATGGGTGGCTAAAAGGGACTTGCCGTCCGGGGAGAAAGCAACGCAGAACAGATCTTTTTTGAGATCAGGAAAGGTTCTGATCTGTTTTCCGCTGTCGAGATCCCAGATGCCAAGGCTGGACTGATTGTCCGCCGACCGACCGCCAAGCACCGCATATTTGCCGTTCGGGGAGAGGGCGACGGAGGCGATATGCAGGTTATGGATGGCGATTGTCCGCAGTTGTCGGCCTTGCACCAGGTCCCAGAGGTGCAGCGTTCCGCCGGCAGGATTGCCGATATTCTGAGCGTTATCGATGGTGACGAGAAGAGCGCCGTTTCGGGAAATCGCCATAGTGCTGATATTTTTCGCGGGGCGACTGAGATTCATTTTGATATCGGACAGTTGCAAAGCAGAGAGAGGGACTTTGGCAGCGCAGGAGGAAAGGAGGAGAACACAAAAAAATATCAGCATCTTTTGCGGAACATGCATGGACAAGCCTCATTATCATCGTTTTCTATTTTTCGAGGGGGAAAAACGGGAAATATACAGATCCTTCCTCTCCCCATTCTCATTTGTTCATATTGCCGGTTCATGAAAAGGGCTCTTGAAGTCGGCAATGCGGACATCATATCGCTCGCGTATGGAGGTGTCTATAACTGTCTGTGCAGCTGCTCGCAAATAATCGGTGAAGATGAGTGTCTCTTGCACTGGCCCGATGATCGGTATAGATTCAGCGTTTTACCAATGAGGCTGCAAGCGCCTAGTGCAAGAAGCGCGAAAGAAGCACCGGCCCGGATTATTCAGGATTCTGCTTTCATGACCACATCACGCCCATCCCCATCCCAGCCGACAAAACGAAAACGGCAAATCACCCCTAAACGCTCAGGAGTTTCCCCTTCCGGGAGGAGAAAAGGCAGGGCTCCGGCAAAAAAACCGCAGGCCACTCTATTTCGAGACATCCTCCTGATAAGTTTGGAGTGTATGGGATTTACGGTTGTTGGCATAGCTGCCGTCATTGTCCTCCTCGGTTATTTTGCCGGCAGGTTCTCCGGGACCAGATTTCTTCATAGCCTTCTGCCATTTGCCGGGGGGATTTTCGGATTTGTTGTTCTGGCTGCAGCTCTTCTCAGCGTTTGGAAGAGACTGCGGCGGTGGCTGCAGGGCCGCTCGGTCTTGCTTCCCCCGGCTGTCATCCTCGGAGTGGCTTTCTTGATCGGCGGTTTTGTCCCGAAGGAGCATTTCACCCGTGCCTTTGGCTCGTATCGCACCCTGGTCGGCGGCAAGGAAGAGGCCGGCAGGGTAACTCTCGCGCATCAGGTGTATGCCGCCTATCGTCGTCTGGATACGGTGCAACTTGTGAAAATGATTAACCGGTCGGGACCCTATGCGGAGGCCATTGAGGAGGCGGCAGCGACCTATGCCCTCGACATCGATCTGCTCAAAGGCCTTGCCGCCACGGAATCCTCCTTCCTGCCGCGCACCAGCACCGATGGCGGGCATGGACTCTTTCAAATCACCCAGGCACCGAGCACAGTGGTAACGGCAGTCAACAGAATCTTCCCGGCGGATAAGCGGCAGATGGCTGACCCCCGGTATAATGCCTTTCTTGGGGCAGCCACCCTCCGCTACTATATCGACGAGATGAAGGGCGACATGTTTCTCGGTCTTTTGGCCTATAACATCGGGCCGGCCAATGGGGGTCTGCTTTTTATCATGGCGCAATACGGGGTGACGGACTTTGTCACCATCCAGCCCTATCTCTTGCAGTTGCCCCGCGATTATCCGACCCGCGTCTTGGCCTATGCCCTAGCCTTTCGTATAGAGCGGATGGAGGGGCGCCTTCTGGCGTATGAGGAGGAGAAAAACGCAATAAAAATTCAAGGTCTTGGTATTCCCGGGTTAGAGATAATTGTATTCAAGACATTGTCGACGACAACAGGGGTGTCGAGGTAGGTCAAGGTTGGGTCGGAGTCATATTTGCCACGGACGAACGCTTTCCATTCATCGGTGTACAGCCTGTCTGCATCTTCTCGCGACTGCCAGAGATAAATTCCGCCGGCTTTAATGCCGTCGGGGGTAAGAAAGTAGTATTTTCTAATCAATCCGGGCATTCCTTGGTATTTGGGGGCGGTACTCAGAAAAATATCTCGAGCCTGAAGATTTGATATCGGTTGTGGAAGTTTGAATTCGACAATTACAGTAATCATGCATCTCTCCCTATGGATTCACCCGTTTTCCGAGGATCGACAGACTGAATTCCTTGCCGTCCATTTCTGCTATCTCGGGAAGTTTTCCCCATTCTTCAAAGCCAAAGGATTTGAAGAGCCTGAGACTCGGGTCATTGTGGGAAAATACAAATCCGACAACGGTCTTGATGTCCAACCGTTGAGTCATTGCCAATGCCTCCGCCAACAAAGTTCGGCCAAGCCCTTTTCCTCTGCATGCCGCTGCAACATAGATACTGATTTCGGCGGTGTGGTCGTAAGCGGCTCTGCCGTAAAAAGACTGGAAACTCACCCAGGCGACAACCTTGTTGTCTTCTTCGTGGACCATGAGCGGGCGCTTGCCTTGGATATGCTGCCCGAACCACTCCATCCTTGACGCAACCGTTACTTCGACAGTGTCGGCAGTAGACTGTCGAGTCGGAATGGTTGCGTTGTAAATAGAGACAATTATCGGCAGATCACTCTCATTTGCAATTCGCATGTTCTTCTTTTTGAATCGAGTACTTCACATTTAAAAACTGTCCATTGTTCCCGCCGATTTTCCTTTTCGCGTATCAAACAACGAGCCTCCTTTTGCGGCAGCCTGCAAACGATACAGGGCGTCCCCCGGCAACTTTTCGATGGTTCCTGTTCCATCATTATTTTTATGGATGCGGGCGAGTGCATCCATCCCCGAATCGTATTCAAACAACACCTTGTCGACCTCCGTCTTATAACTGATCTGATATTTGAATTGATGTGGGTTGTCTTTGATCAACGAAAGCATCGCTATCGCCTGGCCGGTCGCTCCGAATGAAGCATTTCGCACCCCCAGATCCTTTTGAATAACCTCCGCGGCAGTGCATAGGGCCGGCAGGAATAATGCCAGTACCAAGAGGACAAGTGTCTTTGAGAAATGTTTATCCAAATTTGGAAGCGGCTTCCAGGAGCCGCTAAATGTATTTTTTGTCATTGTCAGCGGATGGTTGTGAGCGACAGATATTGCTCTGTCATCTTTTCATGTAGTTGCTAACAAGAATAGTGCGTATTCTTCCCTTTGTCCAATGATCGCATTATCGAACGAACGTAGCGTGCCGTTTTCATTGTGGCAATGAGGCTTGGTATCACCATAAAGCACGGACACCGGAAGAAAATCTTGTGGTGACAGCAGTCGAAACAGGTAAACACCAATGGCGACAAAAGCACCACACAATGAAGCAATGATGAGCCTGTCTTTTTTCTCGTCATTTAAAGATTGAATTGCTTACTCGTGATTTTTCTAATACCATTTTTGGATGTTCTTAACATAATCTCGGTCACAGTTTCAATCAGTTAACAGGAGGATCAAACCTATGCCGGAATCCATACGTTTCACACTGAATGCAAAACCTGTCACCATAACCGCGGAAGGCGACCGCAATCTTCTTTCCGTCTTACGTACTGATCTGGGCCTTACCGGGCCAAAATTCGGTTGTGGTGAGGGGATCTGCGGCTCGTGCACTATTCTGTTAAATAATGAACCGGTCCGCTCTTGTCAAATGAAGGTCAAGGACGTTGAGGGGGCATCGATTGTGACAATTGAAGGTTTGGCGAAAGACGGAGCCTTGCATCCCTTGCAAAACGCATTTATTGCTCACGATGCGCTGCAATGCGGCTATTGCACCCCCGGCATGATTCTTACCGCCCATGGTTTTCTCTCTCATACCCCCAATCCTACCCGCGAGGAAACCATCGCGGCCATGGAGGACAATCTCTGCCGCTGCGGCGCCCATAAAAGGATTGTTGAAGCCATTCAAGACGCGGCCAAAACGATGAAGGGAGGGCAAGCATCATGAGCAAAAAAATGAGACAGGACCAAGGGCAACAGGAAATATCTCTGTTATCCGTGACTCGCCGTCAATTTTTAAAGCAAATGGGGATAGTGGGGGGCGGGATTTTTGTCTATTTTAATGTGGGGAATCTGGACGCTTGGTCCCTTACCAAGCGGGAAGGCTTTTTGAATGCCAAAATCCCGACCGATTTCAACGCCTTTTTACGGGTCGGGACGGATGGCAAAATTTCCTGTTTCACAGGGAAAATTGAAATGGGCCAGGGAGCGATCACCTCCTTACCCCAGATGCTTGCCGAGGAACTGGACGTCTCCTATGATGCGGTGAACCTCGTCATGGGCGATACGGACCTCTGCCCATGGGATGTGGGCACCTTCGGCTCACTTTCGATCCGCCATTTCGGCATTGTTCTCAGAGAGGCGGCCAGTGAGGCCAAAGGCGTATTGAAAGAGCTGGCCGGCGACATCCTGAAACAGCCGGCTATCGACCTCGGGACAAGGGACGGCTTTGTTTATGTAAAGGCCACGCCTGCTCAGAAGGTGAGCTATGCCCAGCTCACGCAGGGGAAGATCATTGAAAAACATTTGGACACACCTCCTTTGAAACCTCACACCGAGTATGCCATTATGGGCAAATCCATGCTCCATCAGGATGCCCGCGATAAGGTTACCGGCAAGGCCAAATATGCCGGAGACATCCGCTTACCCGGCATGCTATATGCGGCCATTTTACGACCGCCGGCCCACGGCGCCGAATTGAAGAATCTCGATCTGTCCGGGGCAAAACAGATGGAGGATGTCTTGGTCATCGAAGATGGAGATTTGATAGCCGTTCTTCACCCGTTTCCGGATAAGGCAAAAAAGGCCTTGGCAAAAATTAAAGCCGAGTATACCACCCCCGAAACCGGATTGGATCACGACACCATCTTCGATCACTTGCAGGCGGTGGCGCCTGTTGGGAAAACGACCTCTTCGGCCGGCGATCTTGAAACCGGAAGAGGCATGGCTGCGCATAGTTTGGAAGAGACCTACTTGAACAGCTACGTCGCCCATGCACCGATGGAACCCCACACTGCCGTCGCCAGTTTTGAGAACGGCAAATGTACGGTATGGGCCTCCACTCAGACCCCATTTTCAACGAGAGACCGGATTGCAGCCGTCTTGAACCTTAAACCGGAAATGGTGCGGATGATCACCCCCTTTGTCGGAGGAGGCTTCGGCGGCAAGGGAGAACCGGGCAACCAGGCGGTAGAGGCCGCCCGGTTGGCAAAAATTGTCGGGAAACCGGTTCAAGTGGCCTGGAGCCGGGAAGAAGAATTTTTTTACGACACCTTCCGGCCCGCGGCAATTGTCAAAATCAAATCCGGCATTGATGCCGGCGGCAAGATTGTGTACTGGGACAACACCGTCTATTTTGCAGGTGAAGGGGGGAGCGCGCCGATTTACGACATCCCGCATTCCCGCACGGTCATACGTGGCGAATGGCGGCAAAACGACCCTGGATCGCATCCCTTCGCCGTTGGGCCGTGGCGGGCGCCGGCCAACAATACCAACACCTACGCCCAGGAGCTGCAAATCCATATGTTGGCCGCCAAGGCGGGGATGGATCCCCTGGCCTTTCGTCTGCACAACCTGAAAGATCAACGGATGATCGGCGTATTGGAGGCAGCGGCAAAACAGTTCGGTTGGGGGTCGACAAAATCAGCCGACGGGCGGGGCTATGGCATATCCTGCGGTATTGATACCGGGACCTATGTTGCCCATATGGCGGAAGTCGAAGTGGACAAGAACACAGGAAAAATCAAGGTCAAGCGGGTGGTTTGCGCCCAGGATATGGGCTTTGTCGTCAATCCGCAAGGCGCGAAAATTCAGATGGAAGGGTGTATTACCATGGGTCTCGGCTACGCTCTCGCTGAGGAAATTCATTTTAAAAACGGTAAAATTTTCGACCTGAATTTTGATTCCTATCAATTGCCGCGCTTTTCCTGGCTTCCCGAAATTGAAACAGTCCTCGTCGATAACAAAGATCTGCCTCCGCAGGGAGGCGGGGAGCCGGCCATCGTCGGGATGGGCGCGGTCCTTGCCTGTGCCGTCTTCGATGCAACCGGTGCAAAAGTGCTGCAGCTGCCTATGACCTCGGAACGGGTCAAGAAGGCCCTCGCCACGATCTGATTGCCAGACCATTAGGCCATCCTTTACCCGCTGTGCGGGTTTTTGCGATGGCCTTGCCGCAGTTCGCCATTATGCATCGACATTTAAAGCCACAGGAGGATTATCCAGTATCGGGGTAATCCTCCAAGGGTGCGGAAGTGTTGAAAGATCCTCAATTTTTTTGAGGGGAACTCCGATAGCGTGTATCGATGATGCTGAAAGAACACTCCTTGACCGGGTGTTGATAATTTGGTAAATAATATTTATCAATTTTTGCTATATTTATTTATTTTTTAAAAATTATTTGATCATATATATGATATAAATATATTTATTTTTTCATGCAATAGGTAAATAAACATTATTCATGTTATGAAAACCTCAATCACCATCAATCCCCCAGGCAAATTGAAGATCATCGATGCGATGAGAACTCTGCTGGAGGAACGGACCTTCGAATCCCTCACTATCTCGGATATCGCATTCACAGCTGGAGTCACCGAAGGACTGATCTATAAGTACTTCAAGGACAAGCGCGATCTCCTGCACCACGTCCTCAAGGAGCACTACGACCATTTCTTGGTCCAGATTGAACGGGACCTGCAGGGGATCGACGGGGCCCTAAACAAACTGAGAAAAATCATCTGGTCCTCCATCGAACGCTATGCCAATCACCGTGTGTTTGCCAGGATAATCCTTCTTGAAGTCAGGAATTCGGAAGAATATTTCCACAGTGAGGCCTATGCCTTGGTGCGGCAGTTCAACCGTATCCTCCTCGATATTATCAAAGAAGGCATCGCGAGCGGTGAAATCAGGGACACTCTACCTCCCGCCTACATCCGCAATGCCATTTTCGGCACCATAGAGCATTCGTGCCTGAATCGGGCCATTTTCAATGAACCAGTATCGACAAATGATGCTGCCAGGATCATAACCGAGCTGCTTTTGAACGGGATCAAACGATAATCAGGAAAAGAACAGCAATTTTTCTAACCCGGTGTCTCGCCGCTGATGTCAACCGGTTGTGGATATCGAACACACCAGAAAGGACAGAACCATGAAAGACGTTGTCATTGTATCCGGATGCCGAACCGCTATCGGCGCATTCGGCGGCACCCTCCGTGACCTGAACGGCGCCATCCTGGCAAGTATCACCATGAAAGAGGCCATTCGGCGGGCCGGCATCGATCCGATCTTGATCGACGATATCCGCTACGGCTGCTGCATGGAATCAGCCGACACCCTGAATGTGACCCGGGTCGGCTCGCTGCTTGCCGGCATTCCGGAAACCGTTACCGCCGTAACCATTAATCGGGTTTGCATCTCGGGTATGGAGGCCGCCATCTCCGGTATGGCCATGATCCAGGCCGGCATGGCCGACATCATCCTGGCCGGCGGAACCGAACATATGTCCAGCGTTCCCTATTCGGTTCCGGGGGCACGATGGGGCTGTCGCCTGCAGGACCAGACTTTTGTCGATAATCTGATCCATACCCTCCATTGCGGCTCCCACCTCATTCCACACCCTGAAGACGGCCCGGTGGACGCCACCCGGCAGCCGCTCAGCATGTTTGTCGGCAAACCCTATATCATGGGGCACACGGCGGAATTCGTCGCCCAGCATCTGAATATTACCAGGGAAGAGATGGACGAAGTCGCTCTGCGAAGCCACAACGAGGCGGAACGGGCCACCCTGGACGGGTCCTTTGCCGACGAGATTGTGCCGGTGGAAGTTCCCCAGAAAAAGAAACCCCCTCTCGTCTTTGCCAAGGACGAACATTTCAAACCCGGTATGACCATGGATATGCTCCGTAAACTGCCACCGGTCTTTGTCCCCAAAATCGGCACCGTCACCGCCGGCAACTCCAGCGGCATCAACGACGGGTCCACCGGTATGGTTATCATGTCCGCCGACAAGGCAAAGGAACTGGGTTTACAACCCTTGGCCAGGATCAGGGCCGTCGCCAGGGGGGCATGCCACCCCTCAGTCATGGGACTATCGCCGGTCCCGGCCGTCCGCAACCTGCTCAAGTCTTCCGGCCTTACCATAAAGGATTTTGACCTCATTGAGGTTAACGAGGCCTTTGCCGCCCAGTACCTTGGCTGTGAGAAAGAGTTGGGTCTCAACCGGGAGATCACCAACGTCAACGGCTCGGGCATCGGCCTGGGACACCCAGTGGGCTCGACCGGTGCCCGCCTGATGGTAACCCTGATGTACGCGATGAAAAAGCGCGGCAAATCCCTGGGTCTCGCTACCCTGTGCGGCGGCGGCGGAGTATCCATGGCCTGCGCCATTGAAATGATCTAAACCGAATTAAGGATGTGTCGCCATCCGGAAGATCCCGGACGGACAATTATTCTATGTGGAGGGGAACACCATGACCTATGAACCACTCTCGGAACAGGAAAAACTTCGGTACAGCACGATCAGTCAGGAAAACATCGATTTCATCATGAGCCGAAACAACCGGATCAACAGGTGGGTCATTGCCGATATGATCCGCCGGACCCGTTAACACTATCCTGACAAAAAGGCCCTGGTGTTCAACGACATGAGCCTGACTTACAGCCAGCTGGAAGATCAGTGCAACCAGGCCGCCAACGCCCTCACTGGCCTGGGAGTAAAAAAGTACGATCGTGTAGCCATCCTGGCCCATAACACCCACCATCATGTCCTGACTTGGCTGGGTTGCGCCAAGATCGGGGCAATCTATCTTGCCGTCAATTACTTGCTGAGAGACGACGACATCGCCTTTTGTATCAACCACTCGGAAAGCACCGTTTTTATAATTGAAGACAGCCTCTATGACAATGTCAAGGGGGTGCTGAACAAGATGCCGCAGGTAAAACACCTGATCTGGTCCGATCAGGGGGCCGGACAGCCTGCGCCCGCAGGATTTATCGACTTCAATGCCTGGTATTCCCCGGCACCGACAACAGAGCCCGATGTCATCCTGCGAATCGAAGATCCGGTCCAGATGACCTACACCAGTGGCACCGAATCCCAGCCGAAGGGTGTGATTATCAGCAACCAGGCCCTAATCGCCGAATATATGGGCTGTATAATTGACGGAAAGTACGACCACACCGACATCAACATCAATGCTTTGCCCATCTATCATTGCGCCCAGCGGGACGTGTTCATGAATCCGCTATTCTGGATCGGCGGCACCAACATTCTCATGAGTCCGGATATCGGTAAGATACTGGCCGCCATCGAGACCTGGAAGGCGACCATGTTCTTTGCCCCGCCAACAGTCTGGATCGGTATGCTCCGGCATCCGGATTTCGGCAAATATGATCTGTCCAGCCTGGTGAAATGCTACTATGGCGCTTCCATCATGCCGCGGGAGATCCTTCGGGAAATCCTGGAGAAATTTCCCAAGGCCGGGGTCTACAACTATTACGGCCAGACCGAGCTGGCGCCGTACCACTGCATCCTCAAGGCCGAAGACGCCCAGGCTAAAATCGGTTCTGCCGGTATGGCCGGACTGCATATGGAGTCTCGAATCGAAGATGAGGCTGGTAATAAAATCACTGCCGTCGACGTATCCGGCGAGATATGCGGCCGCGGCCCCCATGTCATGACGATGTATTTCAAAGAACCTGACAAAACAGAAGCTGCGATGAAAGATGGCTGGTTTCATTCCGGGGACTTGGGTGCCCTCGATGAGAACCGCTACATCACTGTGGTGGACCGAAAAAAAGACATGATCAAAACCGGTGGCGAGAACGTTGCCTCCAGGGAGGTCGAGGAGGCAATATTCCTCCACCCGGCCGTGCAGGAGGTGGCCGTGGTCGGTCTGAACCATCCCCGTTGGGTGGAGGCGGTGGCAGCGGTTATTAAGCTCAAGGAAGGGGCCACAGCCACGGAAGCGGAGATTATGGAGCACTGCAAAAAGAACCTTTCATCCTTCAAGGTCCCGAAAAAGATTATCTTTGTCGAAGCGCTCCCGAAGACTCCGACCGGCAAGATCCTGAAACGCCAAATGCGGGAATCCTTTAAAGGAATTTTCAGCTAACCGTCCCGTGGTATCTCCGGGAGGTATCAAGAGGAATAATCATGGCTCGAAAAATATACAACGGCGGTGAATATCTGGTGCAGAACATCAATTGCCGGGATGTGTTTACTCCAGAGGATTTCACTGACGAACATAAACAGATTGCCGAGACCATCGAGCAATTTGTAGCTGGCGAAATCCTGCCAATCAACGAGGCGATCGAGTCGAAGAATTTCGATCTGGTGGTGCAAAAACTAAAAGAATGCGCCGAACTCGGACTGATGATGATCGATACGCCGGAACTGTACGGTGGGCTCGAACTCGACAAGGCGACCAGCATGCTGGTCATGGAAAAAATGGCCTTCGCCCGGAATTTTGGCTTGTCCTACATGGTTCATACCGGCATCGGCATGTTGCCGTTGGTGTTTTACGGCACCGCTCGGCAGAAAGATCGCTATCTGCGCAAACTGATCCATGCGGAAATGATCGGCGCCTACTGTCTGACCGAACCGGGCTCCGGTTCCGATGCCCTCGGTGCGAAAACGACGGCGATGCTCTCTGCCGACGGCAGCCACTATGTCCTTAGCGGCACCAAGCAATTCTGCTCCAATGCCGGGTTCGCCGATCTGTTTACGGTCTTCGCCAAGGTCGACAAGGTCCACTTTACCGCCTTTCTGGTAGAACGCATCTTTGCCGGCCTGGAATTTGGCCCGGAAGAAAAAAAAATGGGCATGCACGGTTCTTCCACCCGCCAGGTTATACTTGATAATGTCCGCGTACCGGTTGAGAATGTTCTTGGTGAGGTCGGTAAAGGGCATAAGATCGCTTTCAACGTTTTAAACGTCGGACGTTTCAAGCTCGGGGCGTTCTGTGTGGGACAGGAAAAATACGCACTATCTGAAGGGGCGCGTTATGCCAATGAACGTCAGCAGTTCAATGTCCTGATCAGCAGTTTCGGGGCCATCCGCGAGAAGCTCGCCGATGTGACGGCCATGACTTTTGCCTCCGAAGCTGTCGTTTACCGGCTGGCCGGTCTGCTTGATGATCGTTTGGCGACTATCGACAAAGGCATTGAAAATTATTACACCCTGTACCTGAAGGGGATCGAGGAATACGCGGCCGAATGCGCCCTGACCAAAGTCTTCTGCAGCGAGTCGGCAGCAAAAAGCATTGACGAAATGCTGCAGGTGCACGGCGGGTACGGCTATATCGCCGAGTACCCCATCGAGCAACTGTATCGTGATGAGCGGGTGCAGAGGATCTATGAGGGGACCAACGAGATCAACCGCATACTGATTCCCAGTCTTCTGATCCGCAAAGAAATCGGAGGAAAGGCGCTTGGTCCAGGGTTCGAAATTGCCGAGACTGGAGACTTTGCAGCGGAAAAACATCTCTTGCAGGGGATGAAACGGACTTATCTGGCCCTCACCGATCATATCGTCAAGGTGTTCGGTCCCGGGATTACCGGCGAACAGGAAATTCTCCTGGCTCTAGCCGACACGGCAATTCAGATATTCGGCCTGGAAAGCGCCGTGTTGCGCGCGGAAAAGTCCTCTCTTGCGGCAACGGAGAAAAAGCAGGAACTGTATCGGGCGGTGGTCACGTTGTGTACCTTCACGGCAAGACAACATTTTGTCAACGCCGCCGAAAAATGTGCGGTGTTCCTTGGCAATGATTCGCCGCTTGCCGCAATGAAAGCTGTAACTTCCTACAAGACCAGAGGCCTGCTGGCCGCCAAACAACTGATTGCCAAAGCCACCAGCCAGGCAGAAAGGTACATTTTCTAGGGAATATTCACCGGTTTTGCGCTCGGAAATCGCTCCAAGGAAGATAGAGGAGGTGTGAAATCGGGTTTATCGACATTCTCAGCACCTTTATCCAGGTGATCAACGTCAACCTGATTGGAACCTTCAACATGGTTCGTCTTGCAGCAGATGTGATGAGCAAAGGACAGCCGAACGCCGACGGCGAGAGGGGAATCATTGTCAATACTGCCTCTGTCGCTGCCTTTGACGGCCAGATAGGCCAGGCCGCCTATGCCGGTTCGAAAGGCGGAGTGGTCGCGATGACCTTACCTCTGGCACATGAGTTGGCGCGCTCTGGTATCCGGGTTATGACAATTGCCCCCGGCATTTTCGAAACGCCGATGTTGCTTGGGCTGCCGCAGGATGTGCAGGATTCTCTGGGCAAGACGGTCCCGTTCCCGTCACGACTGGGCAAGCCTGCGGAATATGCAGCAATGGTGCGCCACATTGTCGAAAACGCCTATTTGAACGGCGAGGTAATCCGCCTCGATGGCGCCATCCGAATGGCAGCGAATAAGCCGTGTTCGGCGCCTACTTCTTGTTCCTGTGCTCATTTCACTGGGACAAAAAATCGGCTCAATTTTCTTCGGAAATCCGACCTAATCAGGCGGAGGTCGGAATCGAACCATTATATATTAATTTGTTTAATCAATATATTAGGAACGAACAAAAAATTGCATAGGGAAAAACACTCACATCAGTACACACAAAGTGTAGCCTCTGCACAACGATTTTTCGGTATACCTGGCAGCCTCTTCAGATGATTTTTAGTCTCCAAAAGTTTCATAAGGAAAGGCAGAGACAAGAAGGCCCGACCGAAATATAGATCATGTCTATACCAGGGGATCAGAAGTAACTTACCACCGATTTTGATCGAATTATGTGATAAAAATTGGAAAACATGAGTTACGGAATTTCAGCTACTTAAATTGTAATTACTTGGAGGGGAGGCTATTGAGAAGTTGAGAAGATCGACTAGGGGATTGATCTACACCATTCACAGGTGTGACTGGTGCCAACATTAGAAAATATTTAAAATAACCTTTACATCATTCTCGAACCGAATAGCCTCTGGGCATCTTGGCACAGCACCTTCTGTACAATGCGACCACCCATTAACGATAGATTTGAGATAAAATTTATATTTGTCTGTTGCCTTTTTCAGTTTTCCTTCTTTGTGTCTGACAAGTCGATGTGGCTTTTGGATCAGGAGGGTCCCTGGTGTTTCCCTGCACTCGATTGGAAGGTTACCATCAGCATCATCGGGGTATAGAGCGCATAGAACCCATGCTTCAGTATCTTGGGAGGGAACACACAACACAACATTGCTAGGCAAAACCCCACCCAATAAACTGATTAAGTGTTCTCGTATCCAGTCGCACCTAATCTTTGCAGGTGGACAACCACCATTAAAAATCGGTTGCTTGAAGTCAGGATCAGTTGCGACATCAGCATCAATGTGAATGATCAGACAGTCAGCTTGTAGCAATGCTTCATCGCGACCGGCAGCCCCCCCTGCGCGTCTCCCGCTACACCAATCACGCACTCCTTTCCATCCATTCGAAAGATTGGAATCTAAGCCATCGACATAAGCAGAAGAGGGTGGCTGGATATGCCTTGAGACAAAATCCTCTCCATCCAACCAATGTGAGACCAAGCCTTCAATGAAAATTTGATCAGTGGGACCTTCAGTGACATAATAGACGCGTTTCATCAAATACTCGTAGGTACGCCACCAAATGTACCCATTACCCATTGTTGTGATAGTGGAATCCCTTCATCGGCCTTCTGCAATAGTTGTTCACTTATTTCAACACGACTAACAATTGTTTTTCCTCGCATGCTTCGCTCCACTGTGAAGAGTCGTATGTCATTATCTCTAAGTGGAAGTCCATCCAGAACAAGAGGATTGTGGGAAGTTAAAAGAAGCTGCCGATCGTTACGCTCTTTTACCCACTCACAAAGTTTAGCCGTAAGTGCCTTAGCCAGACGCGGATTAAGTGCATGATCGAAATTATCGACAGCGAAAATTGGTGGGGACTCGGGGTGATGGGCAAGTACCATCATAAATAGAACATACAAGGCACCTTCGCTTGCATCGTACCCTGAGAGCATATTCCTCCCGTCTGCCATAAATCGATCACGAAAACGCAAAATTCGTGTTGGCTGAGGGATACTTTTGGAAACTGGAACCTCATCAGGTTTAGTAGCAGTATATGCATTCGCCCAATCGATCAGCTCCAATGCCGATTTGAGGGGGTTTAGCCTTCTTGCTTTTGGAGAAGCTAAATAGGACAATGAAATTTCTCTTATAGCTTCTGCAAGGCGTCCGCCACTCAATCCAACTGGCTCACGAGATTGCATGTCGATTTGGAGCCCTCGCAGAGTTGCAGTATCAGGAGAGTAAATCGCGTACTGCCTCAAGTCTTTCAATAACGAGCTAGCTAGACCTTTCTCTGGGAGTTCAACAGTCTTGAGGGCAGCGTATCCGGAGTATGGGTCGAGGCGGACTTTCTTTAACCTTTGTGAGCGGCCTACGTGTTTCGTGATTCCTTCTGTCAATAATTCTGTCTTATATCGCCAAGCGGGTTCGGGCTTTTCTAAAGGATTGAAAAGACCTACTGAAAACACAGCTCCCTCGTTAGAGGCAGTAAAGCGAATTTCTGATGGTTGCCGACTACCTTTAAAACTTGACTTATAGAGAGCAGGCAGTCCAAGCCTTACGCCACGTCGCAGTAAAGCCTCATCATCTACTCGACCATTTGCTGCAGCACCGAGAACTCCGACAGCTTCTAATAGATTACTTTTCCCGCTGCCGTTTGCGCCGATGAAGACATTTACAATGCCAAAGTCAACACTGACATCTTCAAGCGATTTAAACGATTGAATTGAAATAGTATTTAACATGACTCACGTCAGTTGTTGATGATGACATTATTAAAATAGAATGGTTCCTTTTATAGGTCCAAAAAATAGAAAAGACATCTTCGCAAGCATTCATTATTCCTTAAAATGTGACGCTGATCGAGATTGCATGTTCGCAACATAACAGATCATGAACTTATTAGTTGATATCACAACCTAACGCAAGAATAAGTTATTGGATCTCTGAAAAACAATTGCTATCATAGTTGTTTTAGCAAGTCTTTGACAAAAATATCTGATTTAACCAATCCCGCTCCACCTTCAGTTTGCCAATTTCGCTGTACAGGCGTTTTGCTTTGCTTATGAATCTGCTTCTTCCATTGGGTGATGGTGATAAGACATCGCTTTCTAAGGCGACTATAAAAAACCGGTTTCGAAGATCGGATCCGCTCCATTTACGGTTGTAAACCGTATCCTTTTCAGATCGATCTCGCAAGATTTCCTTTGTTCACCCACTATGCTTCTGCCAGGTATTTTGCCTTCTCGGTCCAATTCTATCAACAGCGTTTGCACATCAATTAAAAGCTCCTCAAAGTCAAGCCAACCATCATCTTACGGCTCAACAATTGTCTTAACAATCTTTTGGGGAGACGGTGGCGCCCTTCCCCGTTTTGACTTGGCCTCCTCGGACAAACCAAGCTCGTCTTCGACAGTTAGAAAAATATAATTCTGCAATATCAACATAATACGACACTCAAGAAAAGTCTTGGCACTACCTGACACGGGCAATCTGAAGAGCTTTTTCATATTTCCCGAATGGTTGGCGGTAGCGCAACACC
>CAIQWD010000005.1 GCA_903875445.1 uncultured delta proteobacterium
AAATTCATCTCTTTGAGCAGATCAGCAATCAGATGGGAAAATAAAAAGGAGGGGAATGCAGGATTTCAGAAAAAAAGAGATGGCGCAGGTGGCTCAGTTTTCGTTAGCAGAGGTGGTTCAATTTTGATTAGCGTTGAAGGCCAAGGCGAAGGCAGGCGGCGGTTTTGTCGAATATGTTTGGCCAAAACCAGGCTCGGTAGATACCCCAAAACTCAGCTATGCGGAGATGATTCCGGGAACGGATATGTGGATTGGTACAGGTGTCTACCTGGACAATATCGCGGCGTATAAGGCCTCGATGGAAAAGGATATCAATGGCAGGGTTATGACCAACCTGACCGCGATGCTTCTCGTCGCCGGAACAATCTTTATCGGAATCATCACTTTATGTTTGTTCATTGTCTTTGGGTTGGTGAAGGCATTGAAGTTAATGATCGGTAATTTTCGGGACATCGCCGAAGGCGAGGGGGATCTTACTAGGCGTATTACCATCGACTCGAAAGATGAAATCGGCGAACTGGCCTCCTGGTTCAATATCTTTCTTGAAAAACTTCAGGGCATTATCAGATCGATTTCAAATAATACCGCATCGCTTGGCGAGGAAGCCAGGAACCTGGCAGGTATCGCCTCACATCTTGCAAAAAATGCTCAAGATACCTCGGAGCGCTCCAATAACGTTGCCACCGCCGCCGAGGAGATGAGCGCCAATCTCAACAACGTTGCCGCCGCCATGGAGGAATCGACCACCAATACCGGAATGGTTGCCAGCGCCGCTGAAGAGATGACTGCCACCATTAATGAGATTGCCAGAAATTCGGCTGAGGCCAATGAGATCTCCGAAAAAGCGGTAAAGCAGGCGGAAGCAACCTCCATGCGGATGGCAAAACTCGGTGCGTCCGCCGACGCCATCAGCAAGGTTACGGAAACCATTACGGAAATTTCCGAACAGACAAACCTTCTGGCACTGAATGCCACCATTGAAGCGGCCAGGGCCGGAGAAGCCGGCAAGGGCTTCGCCGTTGTCGCCAATGAAATCAAAGAACTTGCCAAACAGACCGCGATGGCCACCCTGGACATCAAGACAAAAATCGACGATGTGCAGCAAACCACTATCGGAACGGTACGGGATATCGAGGAAATCACGACCGTTATTAATAGCGTTAATGCCATAGTGGCGACAATAACCACGGCGGTGGGTGAGCAGTCGAAGGCCACCGAAGAGATTGCCATGAATATCAATCAAGCTGCCGACGGTCTCGGCGAGGTCAATGAGAACGTCAGCCAGATTTCCGTTGTCGCCTCGACCATCACCGCTGAGATTGCCCTTGTAAATTCGGCGTCCGGGGATGTCTCGGCCAGCAGTACCATGGTCGACACCAGCAGCGGCGACCTGCAGAAGCTTGCCCAGGAACTGCAAAAAGCGGTGGGCAGTTTCAAGATCTAGTGGCTATTACTATATTAGTGAAAATCAAATGGATGGCGGTATGTCAACTCATGCCGCCATTTCTTATTTCCTACCGGAAATAACCCTCGTTTCGGTGACCACCAGATCGAGGATCTGGTCATGGGCGTTGAGGGGCGCCTTGTCGATTATTTGCAGATCAAAGGCCAGCCCGATGCGCGTGGCTGCCGGGATCTTGGCAAGAAATCGGTCATAATAACCGCCACCGTAGCCGAACCTGCCCCCCCGTTCATCGAAAACCGACCCCGGTAGAAGGATCGTCTCAATCTCTTCCGGGGCAATTTGGCTGGTGCGGCAGAGTTCCTCCTTCGGTTCGGGGATCATGCAGTAACCAGGTTGCAGATCTGCCGTCGGATTGGTGATACGGATGGCGTCAAGTCTTTTTTCTCGCACCCGAGTAATGGGTACGGCTATCGTTTTTCCCATATCGAGCAGTATATCAATGAGGTCAAAGGTAGCAACCTCACTCCGAAAACTGACGTATACAAAGATCGTTTGGCGATTTCGGATCTGCTCAAGGTTCAGCAAGGATTTTTGGATAGCCTGCGATTTCACGGCAATCTCTTCACGGCTCAATTGATCGCGGGCGGCCAGAATATTTTTTCTTAAGGTAACGGCTTCAGTCATCTGCATTTCTCCATTGGTTACTTGTCATAAGCGTTGAATGATATATAGAAAAGTTGGCAATCGACTGAGAACTTTCAGCCGGTTAAACTCAAAGAGACGTGCCCGGGAAGGCTGATTGAAGGTTAAAGGAGAGAAGTAGATCGAGCCCTTGGGTTTGCTGTGCACCTGTTTTTCTCTTATCAATTCGAGAATTGCCGGATAATGATTGGCCGGCAAATCTTCATCCATGATGAAATTGGCCGTTACCTCGATCGATCCATAACGGTCGTTGATGTCCTGCATACGGGCAAAAGCCTCTTCAACTAATCCGGCCGAAATGGGTTTGCCGAGTTTGTCGAGGGTTTCCTGGTCGGCCGATTCGAGTCCGATATTGATATAGTACATCCCCGGCAGTTTTTCCAGGTCGATAAATAATTGTTCCGGGGTGTTGACAAGTGAGGTTGCGGAGCCGAAGAGAAAGGTTTTATGTTCGGCTATATGGGATTGGGCAAAGCCAAACTCTCGGTAAGCCTCCTGGATACTGAAACAGATAAGATCACCACCCGCCTGTAAGGCATCGTGTTCCCCGAGAAAGAGAGCGTTGTAGTTGGGCAGATCCGCACCATAAAGGTTTTTCAGCTTACCGATTTGGTCGGCGATTTCCGCCGGTGTTTTAGTGCCGAAGGGGATGGCGTTTTTCACCTTACAGAATCGGCATTTATGAAGGCAACCCCGGGCAATGGTCAAAGGGATAAGATTGTAGTCCACATGGCGGGCATCCGGCGGAAGTACGGAAATCCGACCGCCGATGATTGCCTGCAGTTTTTTTGCCTTTTCCGCCAGACAGGCCGGAGTATTGGCCAGGGCATCCGTTAGGAAACGGCGAACGGCTTCCGGGGCATCGTCTGCATCGTCGGAAAGTTCGGTGAGTATCCGGTGCCAGGAATTGATCAAGCCACTGATCGTCTTCTCGGAAAAGGGATGGCCTCCCAAAAGATTGTTTGAGGGATAGGCGAAATTTGGCAGGTAGTACTCACCGATGGCCTCAAATACCCCGGTATAACCGCCGGTGGAGTAATACACCCAGTCGTTGCCCATGGTGCGTTTCAGCCATTCATGGGGGTGCCCCCACTCTTCCCCCTTGCCTTTTGCCCGGATTATTTCACCACTGAGATTGAAGTGAAGAACAAAGCTGTTCGAGGTGACTTCCGTAAAGACCCCGCAGTGTATGGGAAAGCTCAGCTTCGAGTAGTTGGGGCTGCCTTTTTTCTCGAGGGCGATTTGACAGTTTTCGGCTAAAAAGGGGGCGTTCATCGGGATAGTGGAAATGGGTGTTGGGCTGTATTGTGGTAACTTCGGCGACCCCTTAATAAACAAGATCCGTGAGATTCGCTTTTGATACTTACAAGATAGTGCCGGGATTGTCAAATTTCATGGAAGGTGTTGAAAAACAATAAAAATTATTGGGTTGAGGTATAAGCAAAAAATAGCCACATTGTGGTATGTCGATTATATTCTGTTAATGAAGCCGTTGGATCTTTCAAGATGGAAGTCTTGGGAGAAACAAGGGAGGCTCAGGGTGACAGCACATATCGCTCCGACCGTTTGGTGAACGACGGGATCGGAATTTCTTTTCAAGGACAGCTTTAATCGACCGGGCGGCAAGGACCTGTTTACACCGGTGCCGTTCGTTTCCTCGAAAGAACTTTCGGATAAAGAATATCCATTTGTCTTGACAACCGGCTGGGAACTGTTCCACTATGCATCGTTCTACGGCAGGTGGTCTTTATCCCTTTCCATTATCGGGAAGCGGCGGCAAATCTTCTGGCCAGCGATGCCATGGATCCGATTTGCAAGATCATGGAAACCAAGGTCTGTGCGGTTAAACTTGAAAAACAATAGGTCTTTGATTATGGGTGCTAGTATTGCAATTCACGGGGTGAAGGTGACGATTGCCGATTGCGAGACGGTGATCGTCGTCCCGGAGATTGCCGTCAAAGAGGCCGGGTATATCAAGACCTATTCGTGCAAAGAGAGCGGCAATGCTAAACATGCCTTTCACGCGCTTGCGCAAATGGTATATTTTCAGTTTCAGGACGAAGAACTGGAGATCGTCGAGATCGACTCTCCTTTGACGATCAGTGACGGTCGAGAGCGTACAGAACTGGACAACGGGTTGGTGCTCTGCCGCGACCTTGCCGGGAAATTGCACGTCTTGGCGCATGCTCGACAAAATAGAAAAAAACTGCTTGAGGCGGCCTATCGGTACTGCACCAGGTGGGTTCGTCTCGATATATGAACTCTCAGCAAAGGAAGCAGCAGTGAAAAATGGTGTTGTGAACGGCCGGCAACGGCTTATGGTTTTTCAGCAAAACGGCAGCGGTGAGCCGAAAATAGCCGGTCTGCGGAAGTATGGCGGCGAACTTTTCGAGCTTGAGGTCGTCAATATTGATGTGGCCCTGCCGACGATTCTAGATAATACTAGTGACTATTTGCCTGAGGATATCTCCTGTGACTTGGTCCTGGATTTTTTACGTCACAACGATCTGTCGGCGGATCTCGCCGCACTTTGTGCGCAAAAGGATATCCCGGTTATTGCCTCGGGGAAAAAGATAAGCTGCAAAGGCCTGGTCACCCCGCCCACCTGATGTGGTCTTCCAAGGCAGGTCGGCCTTGGTAACTATGGTGAGCATTTCGGGGCTCCGGAATTTACGGTTGCCATAAAGGATGGGAAGATTACTGAGGTACATGTCGTTCGTGGGGCACCCTGCGGGGCGACATGGGAGGCGGCAAGAAGGTTGATTGGCCATCCCGCCGAGGATGCCGTGCGGAAGATCGGTCTTGATACCCAGTTTTACTGCTCTGCAAATCCGGCTGGCTGGGATCCTATTTATGGCAAGAGTCCGGTCCATTTTGCCGGAAAGATCCATAGTAAGGAACTGCAGAAAGCGATCGAAAAGGTACTCTCAATACTTTAATAGGAGGCCAACGCCTAACGGCGATGGCCTTTTTCTTTACCAATGCTTCTCAAGTATTGCAAAGTACCCTGGCGGTTTGACGCAGGCCGGGCACTTGTCCGGGGGGCTGGTGTCCTCATGCAGGTAGCCGCAGTTGAGGCATTTCCAGACCATCTTTTCCTGCCGTTTGAAAGCCCTACCGGAGGCGAGGCTTCCGGCCAGGGCGCGAAACATCAACTCGTGATGTGCCTCGGCGACGTTGATGGCGGTAAAGGTTTCTGCTGCTCTTGAAAAACCCTCTTCTTCGGCAATTTCCGCAAAAATCTTGTACATCTTGTCGTGAACAAAAAGTTCCAGGTCTGCTGCGGCAATAAGATTGGTGCGGGTATCCTTAATCACTCCGGTCGGGAAGGTTCCGGTAATTTCCAACTCACCGCCGTTGAAAAATTTGAAAAACCGCAAGCCATGTTCATATTCCTGTTCGGCGGTTTCGTCAAAAATCCTGGCAATTTCTATGAGATCTTCAACTCTCGCCTGTTCCGCAAAGAAGTTGTATCGGGTTCGAGCCTGAGCCTCCGCGGAAAAGGAGAGAAGCAGGTTGTGTGCGGTTCTGCTGCTACGAAACCCGACCATGGTCTGCCTCTCGCTACTCTTCAATGGTGATGGCATTGGCACCGCATTCAGCGGCTGCCTTCTGCACGATCCCTTCAAGATGTTTGGGAATCACGTCGAATTTGACGATTGACAGAAGTTGGTCTTCATCGTACTCAAATACCTCGGGGCAGAGTTTGTTGCAATTTCTGTCGCCCATGCACTCCTTGGAAATCGTTGCTTTCATTGGTTTCTCCTCTTGTAGTTGAAAGGTGGAGTTAGTTATTGTGAACGTTCGAAAAGGTTAGTTCCTTTCGCTCATTAATAATTTATGACATAACGTTGTAGTGATACTATAATTTATGAGTTTTCGTCAAGTGTTGGTTAAGGGGAAAGACAATGAAGAGCACCACAGCATGAGCCTCATTCAACATGCGGGTGGCTTCTACAGAAAATCAGTATGCATGCATACGAAGAGCGGGGGGTGGGATGATGGCGGTTGCCAAAAATGCCATGGAGATCTTCAAGGTTCTTGAAAAGAGTAATTGTCGCGAATGCGGTGAAAAGACCTGCCTGGCCTTTGCCGGCGCAGTCTTTTGCGGGACTCGTCGAATCAACGAATGTCCGAGAGCAAACAGTGCGGTCTTGGCACAATTCACATCGACAAGTGATGAACGATCAAGCCAGGAAAATGACCTGGAAACATATATTGTCGAATTGAAAAAACAGGCGATGCAGGTGGATTTTGCGAAGACCGCCGCCCGCATTGGGGCACAGGTCCATGGCGAGATGCTGCAGGTGAAAATTCTTGGCAAACTGTTTGGTATCAGGAAAAATGGCAGTTTTTCAACGGATCTCCACCTGATTCCCTGGGTGGTCATACCTCTTCTCCACTACGTGTTGAACTGTAAGGGTGTGAAGGTCAGTGGACAATGGGTCTCCTATAGGGAGTTGCCCGGCGGTAAAGAAAAATATGCGCTTTTTAAAAAGCAGGGAGAAGATGTCCTACGACAGCTTGCCGACAGATATGCCGGTTTTTTTGATGATGTTTTGCATATGTTTGAAGGCAGAGCAGTGGAAAAACAGTACGAGGCCGATGTCTCCGTCGTTCTTCAGCTTTTTCCACTGGTTCCCATCATGATCTGCTATTGGAAACCTGATGAAGGTTTGGCCTCAAGTCTCTATATTTTTTTTGATAAAAGCGCCGGCGACAATATCGGTGCCGAATCGGCCTTTTCTCTCGGCACCGGGCTTGTGCAGATGCTCAAGAAGCTGGCTACCCATCATGGCTTCTGAGGGAATAAAAAGAGATATGGGTAAAAGCGCATCGGCCAGAAAAAAAAGCTATGATAACATCATATATCTATTATAATGCGACGCGATCGAATCCTTTACGATGCATTGTCTCATCCTATTGCTCTGATGTTTGCACACTTGAAGAGCTGATGACAGCTGAGTGACTGGCAATTTTCCATCAGGGCTATTCTCATGGAGGTTTTTGCAGTGACCAGGATTACCCCACAGCAGGACAACAAGGACAGGATAGGTTCAGTACTCGTGGTTGGTTCAGGTATTGGAGGGATGCAGGCAGCTCTCGATCTTGCCAACAGTGGTCTGATGGTTCACATGATCAACGATGAGCCGTCTATCGGCGGGACGATGTCCAGGCTGGACAAGACCTTCCCTACCGGCGACTGTGCCATGTGTATGATTTCCCCACGCATGGTTGAGTCCAGTCGCCATCCCAATATCAAGATGCATACCATGTGCAGGGTCCTTAGGGTCTCCGGCGAGGAAGGAAACTTTACCGCTACCCTCGAACAGAAGGCCCGCTATGTCGATCCTGAACGTTGCACCGGATGCGGGGCCTGCGAACCTGAATGTCCAGTAAAAGTTGCCAACTTCTTTAATCAGGGACTGGATAAGAGAAAAGCCATCTATTCCTTGTTTCCCCAGGCGGTGCCGAATACCCGATCGATCGACTCGGTAAACTGTCTGTATCTTACCAAGAATGTCTGCCGCAAATGTGAAAAGGCCTGCGATGCCAAGGCCATCAATTTCGAGGATCGCGACAAACTGGTTGAGGTAAAGGTCGGTTCGATTGTTCTTACTCCCGGTCTAAAAACCTATCAACCTGAAATTCGCCAGGAACTCGGCTACGGTAAATATAAAAATATCGTCACCTCTCTCCAGTTCGAACGACTGCTTTCAGCCTCCGGACCCTGCAGCGGGACTGTTGCCCGACCCTCGGACGGCGGGCATCCCAAACGGCTGGCCTGGGTGCAGTGTGTCGGTTCGCGAAATGCTCATAACGCCAACCCCTGGTGTTCTTCGGTTTGCTGCATGTATGCCGCCAAGCAATCGATCATTGCCAAGGAGCACGACAAGGAAGTGCAATCCACCGTTTTTTACATGGAACTTCGTGCCTTCGGTAAAGATTTCGACAAGTATATAGACAAAGCCAAAAGAGACGCCGGGGTAATTTACAAACGGGCAATGATCTCCGAGATTATCGAAGACCCGAAAACCGGCAATCTGCTTATTCACTCGGTTGGCGAAGACGGCAAGACGGTTCACGAAGAGTTTGATATGGTTATTCTTTCCATAGGCTTCGAACCACGCAGTGACGCCGCTGAGTTTTCCAAGATTTTTGCAATAGATACAGATACATACGGCTTTGCCAAGACGTCGAAGCTGAGGCCGGTTGAAACCTCAAGACCAGGTGTCTATGTTGCCGGCACCTACCAGGGTCCGAAGGATATTCCGGAAACGGTCATCCAGGGTAGCGGCGCTGCGGCTGAGGCCATGGCTCTCCTCGGCGATCGGCGTGGAACTGAAGTAACCAAGGTTATTCTCCCGGATGAACGGGATATTACCGGAGAAGAACCGAGGGTCGGTGTTATCGTTTGCCATTGCGGTACCAATATCGCCGGCACAGTGGATGTCAAGAGGGTAGCGGCAGCGGCATTAACTCAGCCGGGCGTTGCCCATGCCGAGACGATTATTTACGCCTGTGCTCCGGACGGACAACAGAAGATTCGCGATCTGATCAAAGAAAAGGGTTTGAACCGGGTTGTTGTGGCCTCCTGTACCCCACGAACCCACTCGCCGCTTTTTCAGGACACCATTCGTGAGGTCGGTCTCAATAAGTTTCTTTTTGAGTTGGCCGACATCCGCGAGCAGTGTTCCTGGTGCCATATGCACGATAACGAGAATGCCACCAGGAAGGCGATAGAAATCGTCAATATGATGGTTGCCAAAACCAAGCGGCTTTTGCCGGTAACTTCTGCTTCCGTTGGGGTTACTCATGATGCGCTGATCATCGGCGGCGGGATTGCCGGCATGACTGCCGCCCTTTCGCTGGTGGATCAAGGGTACGGTGTGCATCTGATCGAGAGATCCGCAGCCCTTGGCGGTTTATTGACAAAGGTTCGAGCCAATCTCGAAGGAGACGATGTTCAGGCATTCCTCGCCGACACTATTAAGAAAGTAGAGAACAATCCGGCGATAACCGTCCATTTGGCGGCAACTGTTGATAAGGTCGATGGTTTTGTAGGGAATTTTGTTACCACACTTACAAACAAAGAGACCATAAGCCACGGGGCCATTCTCATAGCCGCGGGTGGGGCGGAATACAGCCCGGATGAATACGGCTACAGGGATTCGGATAAAATTATAACTCAGCGGGAACTCGAAACCCTGCTGGCCGAAAAGGGTCCGGACAATCAAAAGACCTACGTCATGATTCAGTGTGTCGGTTCTCGCGAAGAACCGAACAACTACTGTTCCCGTATCTGCTGCCAGGATGCCCTGAAAAACAGTATCGCCATTAAGGAAAAGGCTCCGAATGCGCAAGTCGTGGTCATCTACCGGGATATGCGGTCGTATGGCCTAAAGGAGGAGTATTACAGCAAGGCTCGAGATCTTGGCGTTCTTTTCTTCCTCTATACTCCGGATGACAAGCCACAGGTTGAACCAATGGGCGACAAGGTCAGGGTGACTCTTACGAGCAAAGTGCTCGGTCGGGAAATGGCCATTGATGCCGACCATGTGATTCTCTCTACCGGGCTCAGACCGCAACCCGATGGTGATGAATTTGCTAAGAAATTCAAGCTCACCTGTAATATTGACGGGTTTCTTATGGAGGCCCATGTCAAGCTTCGACCTGTTGATTTCCCCAGTGAAGGTTATTTCCTGGCAGGCCTCGCGCATGCGCCCAAGAATCTTGAAGAAACAGTGAGCCAGGCCTTGGCCGCTGCCGGCCGAACCGGGGCATTGCTGTCGCACGACAGTCTTACCGTTTCCGGGGTCATTTCCAAGCACAATCGTGACATATGCATGTCATGCCTGGCATGTGTGAAGAAGTGTCCGTTTGGTGCGCCGTTTATCGATACAGACGGGCGCGTCAGCCATAATGAGGTGAAATGCACGGGCTGCGGTATTTGCGCCGGCGTGTGTCCCGCCAAGGCTTATCAGGTGAATTATTTCCGTGACGATCAGCTGCTTGCCATGATCGATTCGGTTACCGAAATGCACTAAGAGAGTGCTTGAAAATAGAAATCAGAATTTGGGGAATACAATTATTCAATAGGTCAAGTCAACAAGAAGGAAAGGATAATGGCGATTGACGCAGAAAAAATTGAAGAACCGAAAAGTCCGGAAAAACCACAGGATGTTCCTGCCGACTGGAAGGCTAACATCATCGCTTTTGCTTGTCATTACTGCGCTTTTGCAGCCGCTGACCTAGCCGGGGTGATGAGGCTATCATATCCATCCAATGTCAAGGTGATCCGCCTACCCTGTACGGGAAAACTTGATCACGTCTACATTTTACGTGCTTTTGAGCGGGGCATAGACGGCGTATTTGCCGCTGGCTGACTTGAGGGACAATGTCATTTCCTGGAAGGAAATTTAAATGCTGCTAAAAGAGTGAATAGAGTCAGAAACTTATTACATATGCTTGGGATTGATCCGGCTCGGCTCGAGTTCTTTAACCTCTCTGCAGCGCAGGGACCGAGGTGGGCCGAGATATGCACTGAATTTACCAAAAGGGTCAGTGCATTGGGGCCATCGCCCATATGGTTTGCTCTTCAAAAGAAAAAAGTGTCCACGGAGAATGAAAAACAGGCCGCCTGATATTCTTGCGGCGGAACTACCGTTTTACTGATGGAGGAGTGGAGAGGGTATGATAATAGGACAGCAGAAACCGTTTGATGAAATATGGGAGATGGTCAAGGGCCATAAGCAGCTGACTGTATTCGGATGCAATACCTGTGTCGCCGTTTGTCACCAAGGCGGCAACAAAGAGGCTGAAATCCTTGCCTCCTTACTGCGCATGCGGGCAACGCAGGAAGGTATAGATATCGATATCAAGAACGGCGGCATTGAAAGACAATGTGAGCACCCGTTTTTTGAATCGGCTAAGGACCTCCTTGGCGAGTCGGAGGCAGTCCTCAGCATGGCCTGCGGCATAGGGGTTCAGTTTGTTGCCGAAAAATATATGAGCACCCCGGTATATCCGGCACTGAACACCACTTTTCTCGGGGATGTGAAGACCGATTGGCATTTTACCGAAAAATGTCAGGCATGCGGCGACTGCATCCTCGGCATAACCGGTGGAGTGTGTCCAGTTAGCCGCTGCTGTAAGCGGCTTTTTAACGGCCCGTGCGGTGGCTCATCGAAGGGAAAATGTGAAATTTCCAAAGAACTTGACTGTGCCTGGCAGTTGGTTGTCGATCGACTGGAGGCTCTTGGCAAAATGGATGATTATGAGAAAATCGCCCCTATAAAAGACTGGTCGAAAGATCGTGCAGGTGGGCCTCGATCATTTAAATTGGAGGGCTTTTAATCGTGGAAACGAAAACCAACAGCAAACTTGAGAAAATCTTTAAAAGCGGAGTCATGGCGGTTACCAGTGAGTGCGGTCCGCCTCGTTCAAGTGATCCTGCCCATATCATTACCAAGGGCAATCTGATAAAAAATCATGTCGATGCCATCAATATTACCGACAATCAGACTGCAGTTACCAGACTTTGCAGTCTGGCTGCCTGTATCCACCTGAAATTGCAGGGACTGGAGCCTGTCCTGCAGATGGTAGTGCGAGACAGAAATCGGATCGCTCTGCAGGCTGATATACTGGGTGCCGCATCTTTTGGCATCAACAATATGCTCTGCCTGTCCGGCGATCACCAGAGCTTTGGTGATCACCCGAAGGCCCAGAATGTATTCGATCTTGATTCTATGCAGCTCATTCAAACCGTCCGGCATATGCGAGATGAAGGCAAGTTCCTTAGTGGTGAAGAGATCAAGGTGCCACCCAACCTCTTTGTTGGCGCCGCAGCCAACCCCTTTGCCGACCCCTTTAAGATCAGGGTGCCGCGTCTCGCCAAAAAAATCGCCGCCGGTGCTGAATTTATTCAGACCCAGTGTGTCTATAATCTCGATAAATTTGAGCTGTGGATGAAAGGTGTGGTGGAAAGAGGCCTGCATGAGCAGGTTTTCATCATGCCCGGTATTACCCCGATGCGATCGGTGGGTATGGCAAAATATATGGCCCGCGCCGTGCCCGGGATGGATGTCCCCGAAGAATTGATCAAACGATTGTCAGGCGTCCCCAAGGACAAGCAGGCAGAAGAAGGAATTACTATCGCTGTTGAATCTATTCAGCGGTTGAAAGAGTGCAAGGGTGTAAGTGGCTTTCACATCATGGCTATCGAATGGGAAGATAAGGTCCCTGAAATAGTTGAAAGATCTGGTTTGTATCCAAGGCCCGTTGTCGATTGATGAAACGCCGCTGAGGCGGCAGAGGAATCGTATGTGCCAGACAAGTGCATTGATGGAAAAAGACGGTGGTCAGGAGTTGCTGCTCGAAAATGTCACGAATCTTGAAGTCTTGAGCGACGGGTTACAGATAACCACCCTGTTTGAGGGAACAAAATCGTGGCCGGGGGTGGCGATTCGTCGCATCGATTTCTCTGCCGGCAAGGTGTATTTGTACCAGATGCAATAACCTGGCTCGCATAACAGGCCGATTGAATTGGAGAAAGGAATGGACAACGTAGAGAAGCTGCGGGTCATGTTGCAGCACTGGATAGAGCATAATAAAGGGCATATGGACGAGTTCGAGAAATGGCGTGGGACCATGAAGGATGAGGGTCATACCTCACTTGCGGACCACATTCATCGGACCGTTGAACTCATGGCCTCGGTGAATGTTGAGCTCGAAAAAACCCTCAAGGAGGCTGGTGGACCGAAGCACGATGACGACCACCATCACGATCATCACGGTCACCATCACCATTAGCCCCCGCCAGCGGATCGGCTGGCATAAAGGGTTTTTGGGGCAGATCCAAAGGAAAAGGCGGAAGAATCGACATCTCGATTATTCCGCCTTTTTTGCTTCTAAACTTGCCTGGGGCAGGGAAATACTTTACAGTCCGAGGCTTTTCTTGGCTGAGGTAAGGGTGTTTTTCATCAACATGGTGATGGTCATCGGGCCGACACCACCTGGCACCGGGGTAATTTTGCCGGCGATTTCTTTTGCCTTCTCAAAATCGACATCGCCTTTGAGTATGGCCTTGCCGGTTTTTTCGTTAATACCGACACGATTGACACCAACATCGATTACTGTTGAACCGGGTTTGATCCATTCAGGTTTCACCAGATCCGGGACGCCGGCGGCGACGATAAGAATGTCGGCCCTTCGGCAATGGGCAGCAAGATCCTTGGTGCGGGTGTGGACGATAGTTACGGTGCTGTTGGCGCCTCTACCCTTTTGGGCCATCATGATGGCAATCGGTTTGCCGACGATATTCGAGCGACCGACAACAACCACTTCCGCCCCAGAGGTTTCGGTGCCGGAACGAACGATCAGTTCCTGAATACCGGCAGGAGTACAGGGCAGGAAACGAACTTCATCGCCACCGATCATCAGGCGTCCGACGTTGACCGGATGGAAGGCATCGACATCTTTGTCAGGATTGATGGCATTCAGAACCTTTTTGTCATCAATGTGTTTCGGTAACGGCAGCTGTACCAAAATACCATGGATGTCCGGATCGTTGTTGTATTTGTCGATCAGGGCCAAGAGATCGGCTTCGGAGATGGTTACCGGCTGATCGTCCTGGATTTCATGAAATCCGAGGCCGATGGCGGTTTTTACCTTCAGGGTGACATAGCTGATGGATGCGGGGCTACTTCCGACGAGGATGGTTACCAGGCCGGGGACCTTGCCGGTTTTGGCTTTCATCGCTTCGACTTCCAGTTTCAGCTCGGCAAGAATTTCTTCTCTTATCTTGGTTCCACTAATAATCTCAGCAGTCATAGGGCTCAAGCTCCTTTTCTAGATATTGGATACGTCAATTCATGCAAGGAAAAATGGGGCGGATGGCTCGGCCTCCCGCCCCTTGCCGTTATTATCAGTGTTTAGAATACACCCTCGACCTTGCCGGTTTCCAGGTTGACGTCAACACGCTTGAATGCCGGGTTGGAACTTGTTCCGGGCATAAGGCTGATTGCGCCTGCCACAGGCACGATAAAGCCGGCACCGCCATAGGTGAGAACCTCGCGGATGGTCAGGCGCCAGCCGGTGGGTACGCCCTTCAGCGACGGATTGTCGGAGAGCGACAAGTGGGTTTTTACCATGCACATGCCAAGGCCGGCGAGTTTCGGATCGGCCTGGATTTTGGCGATGGCCTTGTTGGCCTCGGCTGAATAATCGACACCGTCAGCGCCGTATACTTCTTTGGCGATCAGTTCAATTCTGTCCTTGATCGGCATATCAAGACTATAAAGGAGTTTGAACTCGGACTTTTCTTCGCAGGCCTCGACAACGGTCTTGGCAAATTCGATGGCGCCGTCGCCGCCTTTTTCCCAATGCCTGGACAGTGCCACGCGGGAGCCCTCTGCCTCACACAACTCACGAACCTTGGCAATTTCTGCATCGGTGTCGGTGTAGAAGGCGTTGATGCAGACAACCGAAGGAATTCCAGCTTTACGGACGTTTCTGATATGATGAATGAGGTTGCCGCAGCCTTTGGCCACCCAGTCAACGTTTTCGGACTTATACTCGACCGGCATTGCCTTGCCGGGGACCGGAACGGGCGCGCCGCCGTGGCACTTAAGTGCCCGGATGGTGGCCACGATAACCACGCAGTTCGGAATGAGACCGGAGTAACGACACTTCAGATTCCAGAATTTCTCGAAACCGATATCGGCACCGAAGCCGGACTCGGTGACATGGTAATCGGCGAGTTTCAGACCAATACGGTCGGCGATAATGGAACTTTGGCCGATGGCGATATTGGCAAACGGTCCGGCATGAACGATAACCGGCTGGCCTTCGAGGGTCTGCATGAGGGATGGATTGAGGGCATCGACCATCCACGCGGTCATGGCTCCGGCAACCTGCAGGTCTTCGGTGGTGATTGCTTTGCCGGTCTTCGAGTAGGCAACAACGATCTTACCCATTCTTTCGCGCATGTCTTTCAGGTCGGTGGCCATGGCGAGGATAGCCATAACCTCTGAGGAGACGGCGATACCGAACTTCGATTTCATCATGAAGCCGTCGGTCTTGCCGTTAACTCCGTCAATACCGATAATGATGTTTCTAAGAGCCTGGCAGCAGAAATCCATAATCCAGCCCATAGCCACGTTGGTCGGGTCGATGTCGAGTCGCTTCATGCCGGAAAGTCTTTCCAGCTGCTCGTCATTGTAGTTTCTTTCATGCTGCATACGGGAGGTCAGGGCAACCATGGCCAGGTTGTGGGCGTTCATGATGGCATTGATGTCGCCGGTGAAGCCGAGAGAGAAGGGAGTCAAAGGAATACACTGGGCAAGACCACCGCCGGCAGCTGATCCTTTGATGTTCATGGTCGGACCGCCGGAAGGCTGACGGATGGCAGCACAGACACTTTTGCCGATTTTGCCGAGACCCTGAACGAGACCCATGGATGAAGTCGATTTACCCTCGCCGAGTGGGGTCGGGGTGATTGCCGTGACGTCGATATATTTGCCGTTTGGCTTGTCTTTCAGACGCTTGAGTACCTTCTGGAAATCGATCTTGGCAATGTAGTGACCCTGGGGAAGCAGTTCTTCCTTGGTCAAGCCGAGCTTCTCACCGATCTCGTAGATCGTTAACATCGTTTTTTCTGCATCTTGCGCAATTTCCCAGTCCGCATGTTTGGTAGGATCTAAAACCATGGTGCACTCCTTTGTTAGATTGGGGCTCGGTGTGAGCCAGTGAAAGAGTTACAGCGTCTCCAGTATATTTTGCAGCAGCACGACAGCGGTCCTGCAGCCAATGAACAAGACTTAGACAGTTCAAATAAGTAAAAAAGGAAGGTTGGGAAAACCGGCTGATTCAACGCACTTAGGCGTATTTCCAAAACACTTCCGTTAACGATCTTCGCGGTGGCTTCTTGAAGCGATTCAAGAACAGGAAATTGGTACCATAAACAGCTTCGATTATCAATCGGTTTTAACGTCAGGGGATTTGAAAAAAAATATGAATACCAAGGAACAGCACAGGTGCTGGGAACTTCCCTGTATGGCGGTCAGAAGGGGAAGAAAGAACACTCCGATATTTATTAGTGCCAGTTGTGCATACTGTATTTGATTGTCTCAATTACAGATATTCTGGAGGTATGAAAACGTCAGGCAAGAGACGAGCTCGGCCGGGTCGACAATTATTGAACGATTGTCAGGTTTCATGCGGTTTGGCGAGGTATTGTCGCAGGAGAAAAGTTGACTACGAAACTTTGCCGCATCACTCAAGAAACCTAGTTGCTGGCAAGGAGATGCGGAAAAGTCGCTGGTCGATGGTGGCATTTTCTCCGTTTTGCCAAGGGCAAAATGGCCATTAGTCGATTTGTGCAAACCGTTGATTGAGATTTTTGTTTTCTCCGATCATTGCCGGCACAGGAGGTCTCAGTCCGGGGCGGTATTTCAGTCGATTGTCGATATATTTGCCAAGCACGCCGATCGCGATATCGGCGGAGCGAAATACCGGCAGACCCTGGGTCTGAAAAGCTTCGGCCATACAGTCGTACAGTGTGCCGCTGTCGACAACGATGATCAGCGGCTTAGAGGATGTCGCGCCCAGTGTGGCGATCCCTGTAACGATCGAGTGTCCCAGGCCATTGCTCTCATCAGGTACCATCTCTTTCGGCAGGGTGTGGAGCATGGGGGTGAGCGGTACAATGGCTACCACGACAATATCGATGTTGCTGTCCTCAAGCAAGGTTCGAATGGCTTGCTCATACACATCCTCCGAGGCCATCGGCGTGATATCCAGAGGATTGTGGACGTCGGTAAGGGAAGCAAGACCAGCGGCGGCAAGGATGGTCTGCAGTCGCTTGCGGGTGCTCTTGCCGAGGGTGGCGATTTCCAACCGATAGTCGTCGCCGAGGAGATTGTCGGCGATACCGACCGCTTCGTATCCGGCATTGCTGATTGCCGCCAGGCGGTTGCCGGAGACCATCTTGTTGTGCAGTGTGCAGGAAAGTCTCAGCAAGCCTTCGAAGACATTGAATGTCTCGGCGACCATGGCACCGGCCTGGCCGATACACGATTCGCAGACCATATAGTCGCCGGCGATGGAGGCGGTGTGGCCGGAGAGGGCACTTTTGCCCTCGGGGGTGCGACCGGCTTTATAGAAGATGACTTCCTTGCCGCGGGCGATCGCCTCTCTGACGGCCCGAGCGAAACTCAGACCGTCGAGATCGGTGAACCCTTCCATATAGAAGGCCACGGTTTGCAAGTCGTTCAGGGTATTGAGGAAGTGGAGGAAATCGCCGGCGGTCAGATCGATCTGGTTGCCTATGGAGATGGCGTAGGCCGGGTCGAGAAAGTCCAGTTTGCTCATCCGCGTTATCATATAGGCGCCGCTCTGACTGACCAGGCCGAGGGTGCGGCGGTGGCTACCTCGATTTTTCGGTAGTTTCGAATCGGGGATAAATATTGCATCATAGCGACCCGGATGGGAGAGGATGCCCAGGCTGTTGGCCCCGAGAAAGATGGGTGCTTCCTGCGAGTTTCGGCGAGCGACAAGAATTTTCTCCTGAAGTTTATGCACTAGGTGCTGCTGGCCTTCCTGCTCGCCCAGGCCGCCCGAGATCAGCAGGACACTTTCGGCGAGACTCTGTTGCAGGATGACATCGATCATCTCCGGAACGCGGGAGGCGTCGACGGCGAGTATCAGTAAATCAAGTTTTTTCTTGATGGCGTCAAGACCTGCAAGGGTGGCGATACCGTCTATTTCTCTGGCCTCGGGGTGGATGAGAACAAGATCCTGTCGGGGAAAGCCGTTGGCCAGGATGTTTTCCAGGAGGATCCTGCCAAGATTCACTTTGCGTGCGGAAATGCCGACAATGCCGATCGTCGCCGGATGCAGCAGCCTGTCAATTTTGGCGATCGGCCGGGTCGGTTGCATCTGTCTGGTGGTGGAAAACCGGCAAAGGCCGTCGAGCGGCATCATCAGATAATTGCTGAAGGCAAAAGGGTTGACTTCGAGTTCTTCTATTATATAGGGGCTCGGGCCACCGGTCGGAGAAAAATAGCGGGCAACCTGGATGAGGGCGGAAAAGCATTCAAGCAGTTGGGCGTCGGTGACAATGCGTTTTTGGCCGCGGGTGAGGCCGGCCATCTTTTTGTAGGAGATGGTATTTTTGAATAGCTGAAAAAAGGCCTCGCCGTCAACCAGTTCAGCCGAGGCGGAAACAATCGCCTGGCCTTTGCGAAACCGGGCGGCAAAGAGTTCCGTGTCGCGACCTCCCAGGCCTGCGCTGATAATAGGCCCGAATTCCCTGGTGTTGCGCAGACTGACCAGCAGCTCGTTGCCGAATTCCTCGGAGTCGGGGTGCATATACTGGCAAAGGATATAGCCCTTGATATCGTCGGCGATGGCCTGTTGCAGTTCCGCCGGTGGCAAGTCGCGGTAGGAGGGAGGGGCCTGTTGCCGATTGCCGAGAATAATAGCGGCATAATTCTCGGGAATTTCACAGCTCATCCGCCGCAGAGTGGAGAGTATCTCGTCGCTATTTTTTCCGACTATCCTTACGCCACCGACATCGCTTTTATGGAGAATATAGGGGGAGACAATCTTGATCACCAGCTTCTTGCCGGGCAGTTGGCGCAACATTCGGCTGGAAAAGCGAGTGTCTTTGTCAAGAAGAATGAATTGCGGCGGGGTTTCTCCGCCGGTCAGGCGAATAAACTCGTAGACTTCGTACTCGAAGAGATAGTTACGACCCAGCTGTTCTGCTTTCTGGAAAAGATCGCTTATGCCGGTAAAATCGATATGGGTTTGCATAGCACTTGGTCCCGATGGGAAAAGGTGGCGAGAGTTGCTGCATTGTCCCCGATAACGGCCAGATTTGCCAATAGAAAAGTGAGGCACGGAGTTTTCACTAAGCGGGCGACAAAATTCTGCAAAATTCGTCAAGAATATGTGCAAATACACACATTGTAGTATTGTCTGTTTTGCCAAACCAACTACAATAAGCAAGATTGTCGATTATGGATTTTTGGCGGTGTTTATTAAAAGAAGCAGAAGAGGCGAGGCATGGCAAAAAAAGTAGTCATTATCGGCGCGGTAGCCCTTGGCCCGAAGGTAGCCTGCAGGTTGAGACGGCTTGATCCTCAGGTGGAAATCACTCTCATTGATCGGGACGACATCATTTCCTACGGCGGATGCGGCATTCCCTATTACGTCGGGGGCGATATAAACGATATCGAGGATCTTTATAAAACGACCTCGCATGCCATCCGTGATCAGGCTTTTTTTGAGAATTGCAAAGGCATTAAAGTGCTTACCAGGGTCGAGGCAAGGGAAATCAATCGTCGGGAAAAGCAGGTTAAGATCTGCCACTTGGCGACCGGGGAAGAGGAACTTCTCGATTACGATAAACTGGTCTTGGCCACCGGTGCCCGCGCCGTTCGACCTCCTTTTCCCGGATCAGATCTGTCCAGGGTTTTTACCGTATCCGATCTGCACGATGCTAAAACCCTGAAAACCCTCATGTCCACCGGCAAGGTAGACAAGGCGGTGGTTGTCGGGGCGGGCGCCATTGGTCTTGAGATCACCGAGGCCCTGACCGATCTCTGGGGGATTGAAACGACACTGGTTGAGATGGAGGATCAGGTTCTTCCCACCCTACTCGGCAAATGTATCGCCAGGGTGGCGGCGGCCGAGCTGCAGCGGCACGGGGTGGAGCTGCTCCTTGAGGCCAAGGTTTTGGAGGTATCCGAAAACCAGGAAACCGGCAAGCTGGCAGTCAGAACCTCAAGAAAGTCGCTGGAGGTCGATATCGTCGTGCTTGCCGCGGGTGTCAGACCGAATACCGTTTTGGCCCGAGAAGCAGGCCTGGCCTTGGGGAGG
Source organism: uncultured delta proteobacterium (assembly GCA_903875445.1). GTDB lineage: Bacteria > Desulfobacterota > Desulfobulbia > Desulfobulbales > Desulfocapsaceae > Desulforhopalus_A. The sequence goes on from CAIQWD010000005.1 coordinate 19,994, forward strand.
TCAGGGGGAATCAGCGTTGACCAGCGGATGCGGACTAGCGACCCGGATATATATGCCGGTGGCGATTGTGTCGAGGTTCGCAATTTGATCAGCGGCGAGAATATGCTCATGGCCCTCGGTTCGCTTGCCAATCGGCAGGGACGGATCATTGCCACCAATATCAGCGGCGGCCAGAGTCACTTCAAGGGCACGGTCGGCACCTTCTGCTTAAAACTCTTTGAGTTAGGGATAAGCAAGGCCGGCCTAACCTATCGCCAGGCCAAGGAAACCGGTTTTGATCCGGTGTACGGGGTGGTCTCCCAGGCCGATCATGCCCACTTTTACCCGAGTTCGGAACTCATCTATATTTCCCTTCTGGCCGATCGCAACTCCCGAAAAATACTTGGCATCGAAGCAGCCGGGAAAAACGGCGATGCGGTGAAGTCGCGGGTCGATACCATCGCCGTGCTGCTTAGTCACGGTCTCAATGTCGACGAGGTGTGCAGCCTGGAGACCGGCTACGCGCCACCCTTTGCCTCGGCGATGGATGTCATCAATAACGCCGGCAATGCCCTTGATAATATCCTGGTCGGTGGCAATCGGCCGATCGACGCCGCCGATTTTCTCAACGAATTTGCCCATAAAACGACGCGGATCATAGATGTTCGGGGCGAGAAGGAGGCTGCGCCGTTCAAGGCCAAATACGGCGACAGGTGGCTGAATATTCCCCAGGACCAGTTGCGCCGCAGGTATACCGAGATTCCCGGCAACGAACAGTTTTTCCTGATCTGCGATACCGGCCCTCGGTCCTATGAGGCCCAGGTTTTCCTCAGTTCGAAGGGTGTTACCAATACCCGCAACATCCAGGGCGGCTTTGCGATGATCAAGGTTACCGACCCGACCTTCATTTAATAGGGATAATTGTTCGGAATTTTTGATACTTGAAGAAGTCGAGCGTCGGCTAATGAACCGGCGTTTCGACCGGTTTTTCGGCGACAACTGCCTGCTCATAATGGCATATCTCCCCGTCGAGGGTGATGATTGTCCAGTTGCCGTCGACATCACAGGCCTTGATAAGACACTCGACTGCAGGAAGGTTTTTTAAGGCCAGTTGGCAGGATTCATTGATATTTTTGCCGGTGATGGAGGTGAATTGCCTGGTTGTCGCAAGGCGCTTGAATTCATTAATGGCCTTTTCAAAGATGACAATCCGTTCGAACTCTGCCGGATCAATCGACCGAATCTCCTGGCGCAGGGTCTCGATCTCTGCCCTTTTGGCGGCGATGATAGCCACCGTCTTTTCCATTTCCGCCTGTTGATCCGAGGGCAGGGAAAAAAGAATCTGTTTGTGGATTTCGATATCGGCTTCGATGTAGTTTATCTTTTTCAGCAGATCTTGGACTTTCGACATTATATTTTCCCGTGACAGATGGTGAACGTGGTTGGCTGTGCAGCGGCCTATTGTTTCTGCAGTCGGCGTGGCAGCTTTGCATGGTAGTTGTTCTTTAAAAAACTAAGAAAATCCCTGTTTGCGTCGAGACGGCCTTGCCGATAATGCTCCTCGGCGGCAGTTGTGCCGGGCGATTCGCCGTTTTTCAAAATTTCTGCCTGCCGCTCGGCAAGTACCTGGTAAAGATCAAGAAGATAACTGTAGGCCATGAGTGGATTTTTGCTTAATAGTAAACGAAGTTTTTAAGATCGATGTTTTCCTGAAGATACCGGCGAATCCACTGCAGTTCCTCCAGTTGCCCCCGGGCATGGGCGGCGGTGTCTTGATCGCCCAGCTTAATCGCTTGTTCTGCTTCAAGGATTTTGTCGCTGAGATACTTGTGGATCGCAACTGAATAATCGTTTGGCATCGGACTCTTTTCCTTGCATTGCTGCCAGCTGTTTTATGTCGTCGAAGATGATATCGGCTCCGTCGTTTTTGTCAAGAACTGTATCTTTGGCCCGGTCAATGAAGCCGCAGGCTGCGGTGAAATTGTCAACGGTAATGCCTTGAATGGAAAAATCCTGCATATAGAAAATCGGTATGAAGGATTCAAGATACTTTGCTTTGCTTCTGCAGTCTTTGCCGATAAGGAGGATTTTGGTCATGTTTATCCACTCAAAATGATTGATTTATATTTTGATTCACGTTTTGGCGAAAGTCTCGGGTTAAAAACCTAACTGTTGTCCTTGTAAAGATAGCATGCCTAGGATATTGTGACTGAATATTATTTCATTCCGGTCACATGGAAATGCTTGGAACAACGATTTTGTGATTAAAAATAGCAAAAAATTCGTGATTGAATTTATGGTTAAGGCAGATGAAATGGTTTTTTTGGGTGAAAAAGTCCCCAAAAAGCCAACGCGGCATATTAAATGATCGGTCGATATGAAGAAACTGATTGATATAATTTTTGTCCTTTCAGCCGTGTCTATCCCATCATATGCCCTATCTCAGTCTGTAGACTCTGGAGTCGATGGGCTTGTTTCTTTGCTGAGAGACGTTGAGGCAGTCGAGTATAAAACGGATAGGCTGGTAAAGCCATTTACTTTGCCTGTGGCAAAAGGGGCAATAGCTATATTCTCCGTCGGCAATTTCGGTGGTGGAAACAATTGGATTCAATATATGGCAGTATTCGTAGACATGAATAAGGATGATATCGAAAAAAAAGACAATCACTACACTCTTATCGATTTCAGGACGGTCGGTGGCAAGTCTTGGCGGAAGATCAAATCTGTAGATGTAACATACTTAAAATCTAAATCAAAGTTAAGAACAACGCTACGGGCTATGGATAACGATTCAAATGAAGGCGTAAACGTTTTTTCCATTCCAGTAACAGTCGCCTATGATGTCCAACCTGATGTGGGTCATCGGATACTTAAAGTATCTGAGAAGAAAAGCCGGAACGGAAAGTCTCAGCCTTTATATCACACAGAATGAAGAGAATGACAAATTAAAACCGAACCATGCCATACACCCGATCGTGCAAACAGCGCACTCCGGGTAATGGCCACGTTAACTTCTAGAAACATGACTTACACAATCGATGACGTAAATCATCTATATCTAAGTATTGGAGAAGCCATTTGGAATCTTCAGCATTTAGAGAATGTCATGACAACATATAATGCACTTAGGATACTACAAAAAAAACGTGAAAAGAAAATCCTTTTTTCAGACGAACAAGCCTTTAAAATTTTAGAGAAACAAAGAAAATTAACACTTGGGCCTTTGATCTCATCGGCTAAGGACAACCACACATTGTCTAAAGAATTAGAAGGAAGATTTGAGAATTTCCTGACTGAAAGAAATTGGTTGATCCATAAATGTGTGATTTCAGATTACCTATCGCTCAGAAATAAAGAATCAAAAGAAAAATTATTTTTAAGAATTACAGCTTTCATAGAAGATGCTGTATCTCTGAAAAGAGAACTTTACAATCAGATGCAACGTTGGTTTGAAGGTAAAGGTTACGATTTAGAGAAAGCCTATGCTTTGGCTGATGAACTACTTGATAAATCAAAATAAAAGTTAACAAAACGTTCGAATGAACTCGGTGAAGCTCACCACTGAATTTACCGTTCAGCTTGAATGTCTCGCTAAATGCAACCACCCAACCAAAGGAGAAAGATTGCAAATGAAAAGGAAAATCACAATATGAACCATAAAATATTGAACGTTGCCTACGTTATTTGTCTGTTATCTATAACTTTTTCTCTAGCCGGCTGCAGTTTAGATCAAATGAACTATCGGCGGAGTTATTCCGGTGATCCACTTTCCCGCAATGAGATCGCCATTGTTATGAAAACCAATGATTGCTATATTACTGCGCTGGAAGAAGAGGGGAAACAGCCTAAACAAACACCATTGTTCTTTGGAGATCTTGAGCTCCTTCCTGGGAAATACACGCTCTATATTCACTGGGGGAATACCAGTAATGGATATTCGACTACTACTGTAACAAGGGCGACCGAGCCTGTTCCTCTCCAAATTGTTGCTTATCCAGGCAGAGTCTATGTAATTTATCCGGAATTTCCCGAGCCTGGCAAGTGGCGACCGGTAATCATCGACAATGTCACCGAAAAGGACTTTGAATTGATAGCAAATAAGCAATTAAATTATCCGGTATGGAACCATGTCGAAAAAATCTTGAAGGGTGAGCGTCGTGCAATCATGCAGACCGAAAAGGGTTATTGGGAGTAAAGAATGAATATGTTGAACATCGATCAAAAGAAATGCAAGCAAGATGGTTTTTGTGCCGCCGACTGTCCCATGGGGATCATTCGGTTCGAAGGAAAAGGACGCTATCCGGAAATTTTGCCTGAAAGTGAGGCGATGTGCATTCGCTGCGGCCACTGCGTGGCGGTCTGTCCGCACGGCGCTTTGGATCACGCAGAGGTGCCGCTTGCTGCATGCACGGTGATCGATAAGGCGCTCGTCCTCTCGACAGCCCAGGCTGAACAATTCCTACGTTCGCGCCGCTCGGTGCGGCGGTTCAAGGACAAACCGGTGGAGAAGGTCACCCTGCAGCACTTGATCGAAAGCGCCCGCTATGCCCCGACGGCCGGCAACTCGCAACTGGTGGAGTGGTTGGTTATCAATGATCGGAAACTGTTGCATACCATCTCCGGTCAGGTGATCGACTGGATGCGGGTTTTACTGCAAGATCCGAAATCGCCCGTGGCGCCTTACTATCCCGCGTTGGTAAAAGCCTGGGAGGCCGGTGTCGATTCGGTTCTCCGTTCTGCCCCCTGTCTGGTGGTGGCTATGGCACCGGGGTCAATGCCTATCCGTATGGTCGATCTGACTCTGGCCCTCAGCTACCTGGAGTTGGCCGCGCCGCAATATGGACTGGGGACCTGTTGGGCCGGTCTGCTGCAAGGCGCGATGCTCGCCAACCCCTCTTTAAAAGAGGCAGTGGGTATTCCCCAGGATTACTCCTTTCACTACCCGATGATGATCGGCTACGGCAAAGTGCGTTATTACCGGCTACCTGAGCGAAAGGAGCCAAAAATTCACTGGCGATAACTCTCTTCAACTGTGTCCGTTGTCGATCGAATAGGCGAGGAGGTCTTCAAGCGAGACAAAATTCAAGGCGGATTCATGGGTTGCCGCCAGGTTGACAAGGGGAGCGACGCCGTGTTCCAGGGCCTCCCGCCACCGTGCTGCGCAGAGACACCAGCGATCCCCCGGCTGGAGGCCGGCAAATCCAGACATGGGCATGGGAGTGGACAGGTCGTTGCCTTTGATTTTGGAAAACTTCAGGAAATCCTCGGTAACCTCGATGCAAACGCCGTGCACCCCATAGTCATCGGCGGTAACTCTGCAACTGCCTTCGCGGGTAAAGCCGGTCATCGGTTCAATACTGCACATCTCCAGCGGGGTGCCGAGAACGTTTCTATGTAAAGTCATACATTTTTTCCTTGTTCTTCATCAGCCATTATTATTGCGCACGAGTCACTTCCACGTTTGTCTTATCCATCTTGAGAATCGAGCGCAGCAGCCGGTAGGTGAAACCCCAGAGATAATAGTCCTCGACCGGATAGGCCGGAAAAAGACGGCCGGGCAACAGCTCGACATTTTGGTGATGGTCGGGTATCTGAAAGTGCTCGGCGTCCAACCACACGGCACCCTGAATTTCTTTAGGGTTAAGTTGCAGCGGCGGCGGTTCGGGGAGAGTGAAGAGAAAGGGTTGCACCCAGATCGGTTGGCTTAAAAGACGGCCTGCCGGTTCGAGGACCAGGCGTTGCTGCAATTGGTCAACATTCAGGAGGATGCCGGTCTCCTCGGCGGTTTCCCGGATACAGGTAGCCAGCAAATCCGTATCGGTCTTGTCTTTCCTGCCGCCGGGAAAGGAGAAATGGCCCGACCATGGATCGTCGGGGTGTGCTGCCCGTCGCAGAATAAGATACTTGTCCCGGGGGATGCGGCAGCGGATAATGGCGACTGCCGCGGAGGCTGTTTGGGGGGCCATGAGCATAATAGATCTCGTTCTCTTTCGGTTGCAGGGTAGCATCGTAGCATCAAGAATTGCTCTAAAATAAAGTACCTTCTTTTTCCGGAAAAGCAAGTTCCTGTTCGGTCGTCTGCAGAGCCTTGTACAGGCGATAGTAATTCCGGCAAGAGATGTTATAGTATTTCCCCGGATTCTTGATAGTCAGGTATTGCGATAATATTTGGAGAGGAGCAAGAACATGAATCACGATGTAACCGTATTTCGACCCTACTCGTTTCGCGTCGGGCAAAAGATCCGCATTGAAGGATCGCGTCGCGGCGGCGATTGGCAGATTGCCGCTATCGGTGAGCACACTATCACCCTCAGGTGTCCGGTTTCCAAAAGAGAATTCGAATGGGCGGCGTTTTGCTATCTCGTCGAAGAGGAACACGATGCGGTTTGGCCGCAGAAGCATTAGCGGTGCACCATGTGTCTGTTATTTTTTTCCTATAAGACAACTCCCGGTTACCGTCTGGTGGTTGCTGCTAATCGCGATGAATTTCTCGCCCGGCCAACCGCCCGACTGGGTTATCTCGACAGGGAAAAGACCATCCTTGCCGGGCGCGATCTGCAGGGGGGCGGCACCTGGCTGGGTATTACCGCCGGCTTGCGCTTTGCCGCCATCACCAACTACCGGGAATCAGCCGCCACCCGACCGGATGCCCCGTCCCGCGGCGAGATTCTCATGGACTACCTGACCGGAGAAATGGCGGCAGGAGAGTACATGCAGGCCTTAGTGATGAAGGCGCCCGCTTATAACGGCTTTAATCTTATTCTCGGCGATGCTCGGGAATTATACTATTATTCCAATAAAATAAGCTCGCCACGTTTGCTTTCCCCCGGTTTTTACGGCCTTTCCAACCACCTGCTTGACACCCCCTGGCCGAAAGTCCAGCGGGGCAAGGAGCTGTTGCGTCCCCATATGGTAGAGACGGATCATGTCGATGCCTCGTCGTTATTCGGTTTCCTGGCCGACAGCCAACGGCCGCCGGATCACCAGCTTCCGGAAACCGGTGTCGGCCTTGCCTGGGAACGGTTGCTCGGCACCATTTTTATCGACGGTGCCAATTACGGGACGAGGTCTTCGGCGGTGATTACCGTAACGGATGCCGGGGCTATTGAGTTCACGGAAAAAACCTTGCACCGACAGAACGACAGGGAGACAAGATCGGAGCTGGTACGCCTGACCCTCAATGACTAACGTGGTGCAGGACTAGGCAAAATTTATCTCTGAGGTGAGCTATCCAGCAACACGGGAGGAGTGGAGTCGGGGTTCAACAGGGCCGTGATTAGTTTGCCCGGATCGAAATACGCGACCAGCAGAGCCCTATTTTCGGCAAGCACCGGCACCGCTTTCTCGGCAATGCGTGCGGCCGAATCATAATAGCCATATTCCCGCTTAATATACACGCCGGCGGCCCGGACCAGGGCCTGCAGGGTCAGTTTCATTGCCCCCTGCGCCGTATACCAGGCGTGTTCCAGCACCTCGTGCACTTCAAAAAACAGGCCAAGATCCCAAAGTATCAAGCCGCGGTGGATAGGATCGGTGATGCCGGGAGAGATTACTGCAAGTGCTTTCTCGTATCGGCTGCTGCGGTCGTCGAGATATGTCCGGCAACACACGGCAAGAGGTTGTTGCCGGTATTTTTCCATAGTTTTTGCCAACTTATCGGCATTGCCGGTTTCGACGGCCACAGCCAAACCTTCCGACAGTTCGTTACGGAGATCGCGACTTAGCCGATCTTCAAAGGGGTTGAAACTTTGTTCGTTCATGTGCTTTTCTTATCCTATGGTGGATTGTGCCTTACGCCTCTGCGGGTTTATGGTGTTCATGTTTCTTGATGACGAAATAGAGCACTGGCACCGCCATGCGGCTGACCAGAAGCGAGGCTATTTCGCCAAACATCAGCGAGATGGCCAGGCCCTGGAAAATCGGGTCGGCCAAGATCACCGAGGCGCCGATCACAACCGCCAGCGCAGTCAGCAGCATAGGCCTGAAGCGGATAGCCCCGGCATCGACCACTGCCTTAGCAAGCGGCTGCCCCTCGCGGATGCGCTGTTCGATAAAGTCGACGAGAATGATCGAGTTACGAACCACGATGCCCGCCCCGGCCATAAAACCGATCATCGAGGTGGCGGTGAAAAAGGCCCCGAAGCCCCAGTGCGCCGGAAGGATGCCGATAAGTGAGAAGGGGATTGCGGCCATCACCACCAGAGGCGTAATATAGTTCTTAAACCAGCCGACCATGAGCATATAAATGAGCACCATCACCACGCAAAAGGCCAGGCCGAGGTCGCGGAAGACCTCAAGAGTGATATGCCACTCACCGTCCCATTTCATAGCCGGTTCACCTTCCGCAAATGGTTGGTTGAGGTTATAGATTTCCATATGTTGCCGATTGCCGCCGAAATCGTGGCCATCGAGAGCCGCAAGTTTCTTGTTCATCTCGAAAATGGCATAGACCGGGCTTTCCACCACATCGGCCACGTCACCGGTGACATAGATGACCGGCTTGAGATTCTTGCGGTAGATGGGTTGTTCGACCTGCTGCTCGGAAACGTAGACCAGCTCCCGCAAGGGTACCAGGGAGGCTGTCGGATTGATCTCGGAGCGCAGAGAAATATTCAGGATCGATTCGATCCTTGCCCGGGATTCGGGCGGCAGCTCAAGAACGATATCGACGCTTTCCTTGTCGGTCGGCTGGTGGTAGAGATCAAGCGAGTAGCCCTGCACGGCGATCTCGATGGCCCGGGTGATCTGTTTTTCCGAGATGCCGTTGAGCGCCGCTTTTTCCTTATCGACGGTGAATACCTGGCGGTTACGTTCCTCCTCCCGGAACCAATGGACGTCAACCACGCCGGTTGAGCCGGTGAGGATTTTTTTCACCTCCGTTGCCAATTTTACCCGGGCAGCGTCGGTCGGACCGTAGATCTCGGCGACCAGGGTCTGCAGTACCGGCGGGCCGGGCGGCACCTCGGCCACAGCCACATTTGCCCCGTATTTGGCGGCGATTTGCGCGAGTGGCGGTCGGATCCTGGTGGCGATTTCATGGCTTTGTTGCTTGCGGGCGTGTTTCGGCAGGAGGTTGACCTGGATATCGGCGACGGTCGGGCCGCTGCGCATAAAGTAATGGCGGACCAAGCCGTTGAAATTGTAGGGCGAGGCGGTGCCGACATAGATCTGGTAATCGGTGACCGCCGGGTCTCGGCCGACCACGCCGGCCATTTCCAAGGTTACCCGGGCAGTCTGTTCGAGGGTGGAGCCCTCCGGCATATTAAGGATCACCTGGAATTCGCTTTTATTGTCAAAGGGCAGCATCTTCACCTTGACGAGACCTAAATAAACCATCGAACAGGCAGCAAGCAGCATGGTGGTGATGACGGCAAAGAACAGCACCCGCCAGCCGCCGTGCGCCAGGAGCGGGTCCATAATTTTATGGTAGATGCGGGTGAACCAGTCGTTCGGGCCTGTATCGTCGCCGTTATGGCCGTGGCCGGATGCCGATTTTTTCAGGATATGCACCGCCGCCCAGGGGGTGACGGTAAAGGCGATAATGAGGGAAAAGACCATCGCCGCCGAAGATCCGATGGGTATGGGTCGCATATAGGGGCCCATCAGCCCGCCGACGAAGGCCATCGGCAGGATGGCGGCGATAACCGCCCAGGTGGCGAGGATAGTCGGGTTGCCGACTTCGCCGACTGCCTCGATGGCCACTTGGGTTTTCGGCCGATTGCTGTTGCTCGGTAAACGCAGGTGGCGGACGATATTCTCAACCACCACAATGGCGTCGTCCACCAAAATACCGATGGAAAAGATCAGGGCGAAGAGGGTGATCCGGTTGAGGGTGTAGCCGTAAAGATAAAAGATCAGAAGGGTAAGAGCCAGGGTTGAGGGAATGGCCAGCATGACCACCAGCGATTCACGCCAGCCGAGGAAAAAGAGGATGAGCAGGGCAACTCCGAAGACGGCAATGCCCATATGCAGCAGCAGCTCGTTCGATTTGTCGGAGGCGGTGGCGCCATAGTCGCGGGTGACGCTGACCTGAAGGTCGGCGGGGATCAGGCTGCCTTTCAGACCCTCGACTTTTTTTAGTACATCGCGTACCACCGACACCGCGTTGGCTCCCGGTCGTTTGGCGATTGACAGGGTGACCGCCGCCTCTGGATCGTTGCCGGCACTATCGCCGTAGAGCACGTAGTCGGATGGTTCGGCGGGACCGTCGATGACCTCGGCAACTTCGTTCAGATACACCGGTTTGCCGCCGTAGACGCCGACGACAATGCGACCGATCTCTGCGGCGCTCTGAAGAAAGGTGCCGGTTTGCAGCTGCACCTCGCGGTTTAACGACTTGAGGCTGCCGGAGTGCGATTGGCTGTTCACCGCCTGAATTTTTGGGGCCAGATCGCTTACGGTCAAGTTGCGCGAGGCGAGCAACAGGGGATCGAAGTGGATTGTCAACTGTCGTTTGTTGCCGCCGATGACCTTGGTCTCCGCCACCTCGTTGATATTTTTAATGGCGTCGTCGATCTGGGCGGCCATCCGCCGCAGAGTGTAGTGATCATAGCCCTTGCCGTGCAAGGTCAGGGCCATGATCGGCACGTCGTCGATGGTATGTGGCTTGATCAGCGGCATCTCTACGGAGTGGGGGATACGGTCGAAATTGGTGGCCAGTTTCTGGTTCAACCGGACGATCGAGGTCTCGAGATTTTCACCAACGTAGAAGCGCACCACCAGAAGGCTTTGGCCGGGCATGGAAGTCGAGTAAATATATTCGACTCCCGGAAGTTCGTAGAGCAGCTTTTCCATGGGGATGGTCATCCGTTCCTCGACCTCTTTCGGGGTCGCGCCGGGCATGGAGACCATCACGTCGATCATCGGCACCTTGATCTGCGGTTCTTCTTCCCTCGGCAAGAGAACGATCGCCAGAATCCCGAGAAGCAGAGAGGCAATGATGCCGAGTGGGGTCAGTTTAGAGTTAACGAAGGCCTGCGCCAAACGGCCGGCAAAACCAGTGGGATGGAGTGATGGCGTATGCATGGTTGGAAATTACCCTGTTGAGATGAAGAAAGGACCGACCTACTGGACGGTAACGGGTTGGCCGTCCTGGAGGGTACCATTGCCGGTGATGGCCACCCATTCTCCCTCGGCAAGGCCGCTTAGGATTTCCAAGTATTGGTCGCTGCGGGCACCGGTGCGGACGAGACGCAGTCTGGCTTTGCCGTCATCGACGACAAAAACCCGCTCCATCTGCCCGAAGGGAACAAGCGCATCGGCAGGCACTGCCAGGGTTTCCGCATGCGCCATGGCGAGGGTGACCCGGGCGAACTGACCGGAACGAAGCTGCGGATTGTTGGGGATTCGCAGTTTGATCGGCGAGGTACGGGAAGACGGGTCGGCGACCGGCGAGACTTCCGCCACCGTACCTTCAAGCCCGAGGTTGACGGACGGAATAAAAATCTTCAGCCGGTCTCCCTTGGTGATTTTCAGGATCATTGCCTCGGGGATGTCGGTCAGCACCTGCAGTTTGTTCTCTTCCTCGATATGCAGGAGGGGTTTACCGGGGGTGGCAAGATCGCCGACGCTTACCAGTTTACGGGTGATGATTCCGGTAAAGGGAGCGGTAATTTTGGTAAAATCGAGCATTGTCAGGGTCGTCCGATAGGCAGCGTCGGTAATCCGCAGGGTATCTTCAAAAGATTTGACGGTTTCCGGGGTGGCGGCATTTTTTTTCAGGAGGTTTTCTTCCCGCGCCAGATTGCGTTTGGCCTGTTCAAGCTGGGCCTTGGCCTGTTGCACTTGGGCCGAAATTTCAGCGGCACTCAGTTCGGCGAGGAGGTCACCGTGTTTCACCCGTGAGCCGAGATCGACGGGGAGGGTAATGATATTGCCGGTGATCTTGGCGGATATTTCCGCCTGTTCGACCGCCTGGACGGTGCCGACCACCTCCACCTGATTGCCGGCTATTCGTTTTACCACCTTGCCTACTGTCACCGGGGTGGCGGCCAAAGATCGGGGCTTTTTCCCCTCGTTCACCTCGCCCTTGTCACAGCCGAGAAGCAGCACGAGGGCGGCAATGTTGATGATGGTAACGAGTTGTCTAACCTTCATTGGTAAATCTCCATGTCATCGTGAATTATCGGCAAAGACTTCGATTATCACAATTGGCGGTAAAATATTTTATTGGAACCTCTGGCGCTTTTGGAAACAACAGGCCTGCAAATAAAGTATTTAATCATATTCTTAAATAACTAATTCCTTCTCCCGCCGTTGTCAAAGGATAATGTTACGCGCCCGCTTTAAAATATCAGGAGGGATCGGTTGTCAGTTTTTGCAGGAGGTTCTCAAGTTTTTTTATATCAACCGGTTTGGCCAAATAACTGGTCATGCCGGCAGCCAGACATTTTTCCTTGTCGCCGGCCATTGCATAGGCGGTAAGGGCAATTATCGGAATAGTGTGGACGCGGCAGAATTTTGTTGAGGTTCTGATTATTTTTGTGGTTTCCAGGCCATCCATTTCCGGCATCTGCACGTCCATGAGAACGATATCGAAATGATCGGAGAGAAGAAGATCAAGGGCCACATAGCCATTCTCGGCAATGGTCGTTCGGTGTCCGAGTTTAGTAAGAATTGCTTGAAGAATCTGCTGGTTGATTTGTTCATCTTCAACTACCAGGGTGGCTAGACGGCGGTGCGGGCTGGTGAGGAGCGGGATGGGGACGGGCAGCAGGTCGGGCGCGATTTGCAGGGGTCCTCTCTCGGCGATCAGAGTGAAGGTTACCGTTGTTCCGCCTGCTTCATTGCGCTCCAACTGCACAGTGCCATGCATCTGCATGACCAGAAGTTTGACGATGCTGAGGCCCAATCCGGTGCCCTGGATCTTTTTTTGGAGCCGTGACTCGATCTGGGTAAAGGGCTCGAAAAGCTTATCGCCGATATCCCCGGGAACCCCGATCCCCGTATCGGCTATGGTACATTCCAGCATAACCCTGTCGGCCGCAAGGGTGTTCATAAGACGCAGGTCGACACTGATGCTTCCTTGATCGGTAAACTTAATGGCATTGCCCACCAGATTGTAAAGAATCTGGCGAATACGCATGTGATCGGCTATGAGGATCTCCGGCACCTCCGGGGCCACACCGTAGTGGAGTTTGACCCTCTGCGGGTTGATCGCCGTTTTGAAGGAGGCAATGAGGGTTTTGACCATGTCTCTGATCCTGAATTTCTCAGGGGTCATCTGCAGTTTTCCTGCCTCAATTTTCGAATAATCGAGGATATCGTTGATAATGGTCAGCAGGCTTTTCCCCGATTCCATGGCGGTTTTGACGTAGTCTTGCTGCTCGTCATCCAGCCCCGTCATTTTCAGGAGTTGCAGCATGCCGAGGACACCATTCATCGGTGTTCGCACCTCATGACTCATATGGGCAAGGAACTCCGATTTTGCTCTGCTGGCGGCAAAGGCCTGCTCCTTTGCCGCTTCAAGTTCGAGGATGTGTTTTTTCCTTTCGGTGATGTCGCGGGCGATGGCCATATACAGTTCCTTGCCGTCGATGGTCAGGCGGAGGGCACTGACCTCGACCGGCAGGAGGGTGCCGTCTTTTTTGACGTAGGTCGTCTCGAAGGTGGCGTTTCCCTCTCGGCTCAAGCGGATGACCAGTTGGCTGTTGTACTCAAAATCCTTGCCGTCGCTGATGTCGAAGGGAGTCATGGTCAGCAACTCTTCCCGGGTATAACCCAGCCGTTTGCAGGCGACATTGTTGACGTCGGAAAACAATCCATAATTGGGGCTGTTTCGGTCGAGGGAGATCACAAACATCGCATCGTTGGCATAATTAAATAGTTTGCGATATTTGTTGCGGCTGAGGACAAGTTCTTCTCTTTGCTGGCCGCAAAGGGAAAGGTCTTGACTGGTGGTGAGGACGGAACCGCTCTGCGCGGCAATGAATTTTTCGAGGTCGGAAACACGGCTTTGTGCTTCCAGCAGCTGGATTTGGAGTTCGGCAAGGTTTTTTGTGGACATGGTCGGGTACAGGGCACGAGGCCTGGCGACAAAGGGTGGGAAGTGGGTCAGAGACATCCATATACATGCATGATGTTACTGATTTGTCGGCAAAGAGTCAAATCGAAATGAAAAAAGATTACCTTTCCTGCGTACTCTGGTATTTGTAAGATGGTTAGGGGTTAGGGGTTAGGGGTTAGGGGTTAGGGGTTAGGGGTGAGGATTTTATATTATTTTAAGAGATTAAAACAATTATGCCGACGGTAAGCGTTATTATTCCCTGTTACAATCAGGGGCAATTCCTTGATGAGGCCGTTGATTCGGTTCTGGTGCAATCCTTTGCCGATTTTGAGATCATTATTGTCAATGATGGTTCTACCGACGATTTGACCAACAGGTTGCTGAAAACCTATGCCAAGGAGAAAACGCGGGTCATCGCCACCGCCAATATGGGCCTTGCAGCAGCAAGAAATAACGGCATTGCCGTGGCCTGCGGCAAATATATCCTGCCGCTAGACGCCGATGACCGGATTGGAACAAGCTACCTGGAAAAGGCGGTGGCGATTCTCGATGCCGATTCGGAGGTGGGTATCGTCTACTGCAAGGCGCGACTTTTCGGGGCTGTCGAAACCGATTGGCTGTTGCCGGACTATTCGCTTGAGAGGATGTTGGTCGACAACCTCATTTTTTGTTCCGCCTTTTTTCGAAGAGACGATTGGCTAGACGCAGGAGGTTATGACCCCGGCATGGTCTACGGCTGGGAAGACTACGAATTTTGGTTGGGCCTTATCGAACGAGGTCGGAAAGTAGTGCGGCTTGAAGAGAACCTCTTTTGCTACCGGGTTGCCTCCGATTCCATGGTGCGAAGCAAGGAAAAATGGCAGAAAGTTGCCATGTTTCGGCGAATTTACGAGCGACATCAGCGGCTTTTTTCCGATAATATCGGTGTTTGGATCGAAACCATTGCCGATGCCCGCGACAAATATTACACCAGCCGTCTCTATGTCGATTGCGGCGGCGGGATCAGTGATCGGTCAAGTATCGGTAGGAAAATAGAGCTCGGAACGCGGCAGATTGTCTTTGATCTCAGCGGCTTCAGCGCTGTGACCGCAATTCGTTTTGATCCGGTCGACACCTGGGCGGTCGTGGAGATTTTCAGGATAACCGCAACCTCTAGGTCCGGTGCGAAGATCGAAGTGACGGCAATCGAATCAAATGCCCTCTATAAGCAGCAGGGGATGCTGCTTTTCGACACCCGCGATCCCCAGTGCTATTTTCCCGATCTCAACCGATCAGAGTTGGCGGATTTGGTCAAATTTACGGTTGAACTGCGGTTTCACGCCTTGGCTGAATTGGCCTTGGAGCATATTGTCCAGTATCAGAAGGCGGAACTGGGAGGCCGTGTTGCAGAGAGGTTGTCCAATAAGATTCGGCAGGTCGGCAGATTGCTTTTAAAGTCCTTGACAGGTGCAGAGAAGAGGGCCTGAGCTTGGCCGGGACCCCTTCTCTGTAAAAAAATACAGTGCTATTTTGATTCGGGCTTGCAGAGGTGCTCAAGGCCCGGTGCCGGGAAATTACTGCAAAGTATCCTGATCTCTTCCGCAGTCTGTTGCAGGAACAGGTCATTGTCCGGATCGGCAATGACCTTCTCGATGAAATCACTGACGAGAAGCATTTCTTTCTCCTTGAATCCCCTGGAGGTTAAGGCCGGCGTGCCGAGACGAATGCCGCTTGGATCGAAAGGCTTTCGCGTATCAAAGGGAATGGCGTTGTAATTGACAACGATGCCGGCCTTATCAAGAGCCTTGGCGGCCCTTTTCCCGGAGATGTTCTTATTGGTAAGATTAACCAGCATCAGATGATTGTCGGTGCCGTTGGTGATGAGGGTGAAACCCTTGGCCATGAGACTCTGTGCAAGGGTCTTGGCGTTCCTGATTATCTGGCGGGCATATTCTTTAAAGGCCGCAGACGAGGCCTCCTTTAGAGCCACGGCAATTGCCGCCGTGGTATTGTCGTGCGGTCCACCCTGGATGCCGGGAAAAACGGCCTTGTCGATGGCCTGGGCGTATTTTGCCTTGCAGAGAATCATGGCGCCGCGCGGTCCTCGGAGAGACTTATGGGTTGTGGTGGTAACCACATCGGCATAAGGCACGGGGGAAGGATGAACGCCACCGGCTACCAGACCGGCAAAGTGTGCCATATCCACCATGAGGAGGGCTCCGACTTCATCGGCGATGGCTCTGAACCTTGCAAAGTCAAGAATTCGCGGATAGGCGGAGTGCCCGGCGATGAGGATTTTCGGGCGTACGGCCAGAGTCTTTTCACGGATAGTATCATAATTGAGCAAGCCCGTCACCGCATCGAGTTCGTAGGCCTGGGCGTTGAAATATCTGCCGGAAATGGACACCTGGGCACCGTGGGTAAGATGGCCGCCATGGGGCAGGGCCATCCCGAGAATGGTGTCGCCGGGGTTGAGGAAGGCAAGATATACGGCAATGTTGGCGGGTGATCCTGAATATGGCTGGACATTGACATGCTCAGCCCCGAACAGGTCTTTGGCTCTCTGAACCGCCAGTTGTTCGACCTGATCGATAATCTGCTGCCCTTCATAATATCTCTTTCCGGCATATCCTTCGGAGTATTTATTGGTGAGCACCGACCCGGTGGTTTGAAGAATCGCCAGTGAGACATAATTCTCGGAAGCGATCATGCGAATCTTGTCGGACTGGCGCTTTTCTTCCTGCTTCACCAGGGCATAGATTTCCGGATCGAGATCTTTGACATTTTCCATTTTTTCTCCTAGATCGCCTATATTGATTTCTTTAGAAAAACGCTACATGATTTCCGCGAAGATATTCAATGAGGCAAGAACTATAATAAAAACAGGCAGGGTTGAACAGCAGAAACTGCAAGAGGACGGAAAAGAACAACAGGTGGTGATTTTCGGGAGGAAGGTGCAATGCAAGGACGTACGGCGCCTCAGGACAGTTCGGGAAAATCGGTGAAAACCGCGGTTGCACCCATGGTGAAAAGTTCTTGCTGTCGTTCTTTGGAGTTTACCGTGTAGACATTGACCCCGAGGCCGGCCGCTCGCAGCTGCCTGATGAGTCGGGCATCGACAATGCTGTCGGAAGGATGATAGGCTGCAGCCCCGAGTGCTCGGAGATACTCTATGAGGTCGGGTGGATGGGAGTAATCTTGCAGAACGCCAAGGGAGATCTTCGGGGCAAAGGTTTTGGCTATCAGCAGATAGTCATGATTGAAAGAGGAGATCAGGACCCTGTCCTGTGATGCCGTTTTTTTCACCACATCAACAACAATTTCAGTCACCTGTTTATGCTGCTTTTTCCCTTTGTGATCTTTTATTTCGACATTTACCGGTAGTTTTCTGAGGGCTGGGTGCCAGAGGACCTCTTCCAAGGTCATGATTTTCTGGGAGACAATTCTGCGGATTTCTTCGGGCGATAGCTTGTGGCCGGCTATGGTTGCAAAGGGATCGGCATCCAGAAACCATGAGCCGACATCGAGCGTTTTCAGCTGGAGGAGTGTCCAATCACTGACTTTCAAGGATTTGATGCCCAGTTGTCGATGCCGAGTTTTGGCATCGCTGGTTCTTTCCAGAGTAGCGTCATGAATGACAACCGGCACAAAATCCTTGCTCATTTGAACATCCAGCTCGATGAAATGACAACGGCCAATGCTGGCATGAAAGGCTGCAAAGGTGTTTTCGGGGTATTTTGTCCGGTAACCGCGGTGGGCGGCAATAAGTCGGATTGAGTTGAAATTATCAAAAAAGGTCATAGCAACCAGCCAAGTGGTGTTCTCAGTACTGCACTTCTCCGTGCGCAAAAGGTCTGCTTGAAAACAAATCCCTCAATATCGATCGTAAACCGGTTCTTGCAGTTTCTATGAATTCGCCGGATTTCGTCCGGTTACTATAAAGTCGGCTAGCAATTGTTGCAAGAAATAAGGCACTATCAGGCAAAAGGGTATTTCTCTATTGCAATGCCAGGGGAAATTTAATAACCTTTTTCGAATATTTACAATCACACACCCTTGCAAGTGAAGTCTACCTTGCATTTTCCCGGTAATCTGGGTAAAAAATTGAGCCCCGGTAAACAGAAAAATCTATTTCTCCTGGCAATGATTTCGCAATTGAGTCCCGTTTTTCGGAAATTATAGGAGTCCAATACTTGTTATGCACTATTCAGACCTTTCACCCAGCAAATTTTCATTCGCCTTGTTTTTCCTCTCTGTCCTGATTTTCGCCTGTTTTGTCGAGGGTGCATGGGCGGCAAACAGGGAAACTTTTAATATTATTTATCTGCGTACCAAGGATTTTGATAAGGTACTTGATTACAAAGAGGAGCTTGAAACTATTCTCGATGCACAGGTAAGAAAAAAACTGAAAATCGTCGGTTGGGGAAACGGTGATTATGCGGTGCTCTACGATGGCAATCTTTCCGCTCGAACAGTCTCTAAGACCTTGGTAAAACATGCGGAAATGCTCAGTAAGACCGGTTTTGACGAGCCCTATGCCTCAAAGGAACAAGACTTTCACACTCTCTACAATGTCAGTTACGGGATGGGACGAAATCTTGATTCCCTGAAAGAGACATATCAGATTCTCTATTCCTCTCTGGGGGAGGAGGTCAAGAGGGATTTGTTGATTGAAAAGACCGATTACGACAATTATCTTCTGGTCTATCGCCTGCGCGGCGACGAGGCCTCAACGACCGCAGTGGCAAAGAAACAGGCGGCCATCCTGCGAGCAAAGAAAATCTCCACGTCGATCACCAAGGAAAACAACAATGAGGTGGTTTACGGGGAATCCAGCCTGATAGATGACGGAGATGCAGACAAACCGACATTCTGCAAGACCCCCGATTCTCAAGACGATTCTCGCGGTTTGCCGAAGGAAACCTCTCTGGTTGTGGTCAAAGCACTCCAGCCGATTCCACAAAAAAATGACCTCTCTTTGACACCTAAGGTTGAGGAGCTGGTGCCCCTAAAGATTGACCCATCTCCAACCGTAAAGTCTGAGGTCACAGCTAATAACGCCAAGAATGCCCAGCCTGAACGTCTGGCAGTCGTTTCCTCGGAGAATACCAAGGTTCAGCGCACGATTACTGAATACATCGACAATCTTCGGAGCAAGGGTGTCATTGATAGTGATGAATCGACAGGGTGGATGGTGTACGACTTGGAAAATGACCGAAATCTTGTGGGTATTAATGCCGATGTCGAATTTCAGGCGGCAAGCATGATAAAACCCTTTGTTGCCTTGGCCTTTTTTCATAAAGTCAAAGAGGGGAAGTTGCAATATGACGCGCAGAGCAGAAGACAAGTGGAGGCGATGATCCAGAGAAGCAACAATTCGGCAACAAATTTTATAATGCGGAAGGCCGGTGGACCGGAACAGTGCATTGCCACCTTGAAGAAATATTACGGTCATATCTTTAAGAAAACAGACATCAAGGAATATATCCCTGCCGGTGGTCGCACCTATCTCAATGGTGCACCGCCTGCCGACTATGTCAGATTTCTTCGTTCGCTGTGGAACAAGGAACTGCCTTACGGCAAGGAGATTCGCCGGGTCATGTCCTTACCAAAACGGGATCGCCTCTACTATGGGACGACTATTCCCCGTGGTACCTTGGTGTACAATAAGACCGGTACGACCGCCCGTCTTTGCGGGGATATGGGAATTCTGGTGATGAAAACCCGGAAAGGCGACATTTATCCATACGCCATCGTCGGGATAATCGAGCGCCGCTCCAAGGCCTCCGATTATGGTCAGTGGATGGCTTCCCGCGGTCGGGTCATCCGCGATGTGTCTTCACTGGTTTACGAAAGCTTAAAAAAGGATCACCAACTTTTGTAAACATTGACGGGGAGCGTTTTCCCCACCGGGCCTTTTGTAGCTCTTCCGTTTTCCAAAAGTTGATCCGAGGACATCATGGAAACTGAAATGGAGAAGGGTATGAACGTGATAATGGATCTATGCGTGGTTCCAATGGGTGTTGGAGTTTCCGTTTCGGAGTATGTGGCGGCTTGTCAGGAGATTCTCGAAAGAGCTGGTTTAAAATATCAGCTGCACGCCTACGGCACCAATATTGAAGGCGAGTGGGATGACGTTATGTCGGCGGTGAAGACATGTCACGAAACGATTCATGCCATGGGTGCTCCACGAATCTCCACAACAATCAAATTGGGAACGAGGATTGATCGCACCCAGACCATGGAAGAAAAAGTTGCCAGCGTTGTTGCTAAACTTTTGTAATTATCCGACCGGACGGTTAACGACCACTGACTGGGATTGGATGAACGCATGATGCAGTGGTCGGCAATAGCCGAGCCTTGTTGCGAGGGTTGAGTTTGCTGGATGTTGCAACCGGACTTTAAGGGAGTTGCCCCCGAAGCTGAAGCTGCAATTTTTTCAAGGCTCCCTGTTCCAGTTGGTAAATGCTGCTGCGGGTCACCTGATATTCCTCACTGATAGCAAGAATTGACTGTTCCTTGCCCTGATAAGGGGAAAGACCGAAACGACGTTTGATGATATCTCCGGTTTTTGGGGAGAGAAGTTGATCGATGGTTTGCAAGAGAATGTGGCGTAGTTCAGCATTTTCACAGGCATCAACCGGAGAGGGTGCCCGAGATGAAAGTTCGGACAAGGTTGGTGCGACAAACTCTCCGCTCGGGCTTTGCTCTGCCGAGGTGGCGGTTTCAATGATATCTGAAAATTTTTTAAGATTTTCAGCATCCTCGTCCTTCGTTGCCTTCGCATACCCCTCCACAGTGTTGGAGGATATCCTTACGAGCCGGCCATCAAGAGCCTGCCTCTGAATTTCCCTGAATACCCAGTGCGCGGCAAAGGTTGAAAACCGGACGCCGCTCGACGGGTGATAGCGATATGCGGCCCTGGCTATGCCCATTGCGCCGATCTGTACGGCATCTTCGTAGGTTACCGACTGCCTGTATAGCCGGTTTGTTTGTGCAGCCAGTTTCTTTACCAGGCCGGTGGTGAGAAGCACGTAGATGTTTCTTAAGGTGTTGAGTTTTTCAACCACCGCAAGTAGATCCGAAAAATGGGGATCAAGAAAATCTCGCGCCCTTGATTGACTTATAATTCGGTTCCAAACCCTGGCTATTATCAAATGCTGGAAGGTTTTTCCCAAGGGGATCGAGGTGCCGACGGGTAATGAACTAAAGAGCAACAGGGCTTCCTGGCGTTCATTTTCCGCCGACGCAGCTGTTGTACCAAAAAAGATTTTTCGGTTTCTGAAAAGGTAGATATTTTGAATGACCGTTAAGACCGCTTGTCTGAATCTTGGTGCACCAAGCAGGAGTTCCGTAAAACGGTGCCGCTGCCGCAGCACTTCGCCGGCCAGTTCCTTTTCGTCGTTTACTGTCAGCATTGCGGTTTTCCGGCTTCGATAGGTGTTGCCGGTCAACCGACTGTTCTGGTCCAAGATTTTTCTTTCCAGGTCGGAACTCAGGATCAAGGCATGAGCACGAACTGCAAACGGCACGGTTGAGGGAGCCGCGGCGAGGAAGTCTATAATCTCCGGGGAGGTGCGGGCGCTGTGCAGTGCTGTTTGTGTTTGTCCAGGGTACATCGCGGAAGAAGAAAGCCTCTGGTGCTGCTGTTTTAAAAAGGTTAAGAAACCATTTACAAAAGGATATCACAGAATTTTGACAACAGTAAATTGAAACATTTTGGACCAGGTGATTATTTTCAGCGAATTTGCCGTTAGTCCTTGCTCCTTTGGTCGCTCGAAGGGTGAACCATAGTTTTAAAGTAATTCTCCGGCAGAATTTCAAACTTTCCGATCACCTTATCGAGAAAGCGCATTATAACCGACAGTTCCTTTTCGTTGAAACCTGCAGACAATGCATCGTTGTAGACCGTCACGAAGGGTAAGGCCATCTGCCCCATCTCCTTTCCCCTGGCGGTAAGGAACAGTTGTGACGCCCGCTTGTCGGTCGGCGAAGGTACCTTGCAGAGCAGGTGATTTTTTTCCATTCTTTCAACTAAGGTGGTGATCGCCGATTTGTTTTGCAGAAGTTCGCGACTCAGATCAACCAGCAGGCAGCCATTATTTTCGAGAAGATAGAAGAGGGCAGCGATCTGGGTTGCCGTGCCGCCAACTTTTCCAAGCATTTCCCGGTCTACCCATTTCATCAGGGTACGCTGCGCCAAATTCAATCTGAAAAAGAGCTGAGGCGGGCTTTTTGATGGTTCTGGTGGTTCCATTTATTTTTTGAGACCCACTTTGACGATAACTGTTGCCGAACAGACCTCCAACCCATCTTTATCCACTATGCTGACAGGAATATCCTTGTCGCCGGGATTTGTCCAGTCGATCCCGCGGCCATCGGCAATCCCCCGCAAGTCCGTTTTGGCTTTGGCGAGGTATTTAACGTTCATACCGACAGGTATCCACCTGCAGGTTTCGGGAATAGAGACGTCGGCCATCAGTCCGGCGGCAATCTCGGCAAGATTGCACATGGCAATGGCATGTACTGTTCCCAGATGATTGTGGACCTTCGTGGTATTCGGCATGGTGACTTCGGAATAACCGGGTTGAAGGTCGACGAACTGGGGTTCGATTGTTGCAAAATAGGGTACGATTTCACAAATTTTTTGACTGAAAGCGGCATTGCCGATTTGCCTATAGAGATCAAACAGCTGACTCATGGCTTTTTCTCCTTGGGTTGAGATTTTTTGTGATTGGGAGAGTGTGACGGGATCACAGTCTCTCGGTAAGTAGTAATTAGTTTACATGTGTACCATATAGTGTCTATGGCTTGCCAGGTCAAGTTTATTGCCGCAAGGAAAAAATGAGCGTCGATAACAAGGCAATGATAAGCAAGAAAAAGCACCAATTGCTGCGGTATTACCAATTGATGGACACGATTATCAGGGAATAATGATTGGTTTTCGGGTAGAATACAAAATTTTGTTGATGAACGTATTTTTTGCCTCAAGAATCGTAAGTGAGGTGAGCCGGAAAAAATAACCGGAGAACGATATGGAGAATGCTGTGATAATGACTGGGGTAGTGAATAAATGCCGACGAGAAAGGCTTCGACTCCACTATCTTGCCGCAGTTGAGTTGACAACGGCACACGGCAAGGTCGTCAGGGGAAATTTGCGGGATATCGGCATTGAAAGCATGTTTGCCAAAGTTGAAAAGAGGTCGGTGGGATTATTACTGCTCGGTGAAAATGTCGATGTAGCTTTGTCGGTCAGCCAAGGTAAAAGCAGATTGACCATCGGTTTTCCAGGTAAGGTGATCCGTGCTGATGATGAAGGCTTTGCTCTGATTTTCACTGAAAAACTCAAATGGTGGCCGATTTTTTCAGTGTTCCCTATGAATGAGCAGTTTCTTTTCGATATTGTTGCCGATGCCTGATCACCATTTTTCACATTGACTTGATCAAAGATGAGTATTAACAGTAGTATGTCTATATGGCATACGGGGCTTTAAACTGTCTGATTATCAAGGATAATGATTATGGTGAAAATCAGCAAACCACAAAATGACCGGGTAAAATACTTCAAGTGCGAAGTATGTCTAAAGGATATTCCTATCGAGTATTATTTCACCGCAGGCGATTCAATAACCTGTAATGGTTGCAGTACCGAGTACGTCCTGCAGTCAAAAAGTCCGCTTGAACTGACCAGGCAGGCGACGGATTATTCAAAACTGGATTTTGATGAACCGTATTGATATCGTCCCTGTGCACTGGTTTCAAATGGAGTCGTTGAAAAAGTCAAGAATTGCGGCTGCCAGCTCCGGGCCGATTCCCTTGACCTCCATGAGTTCCGAAAGAGTTGCCGCTTTGAGGCGCTTCAGGCTGCCCATGTGACGAAGCAGCTCTTGTTTTTTGGCGGTGCCGATACCGGGAATTTTATCGAGGTCGGAGGCGAGGGTCGATGCGTTGCGTAATTTACGATGAAAGGTGATGCCGTAGCGGTGCGATTCATCGCGAATCCGCATGAGAAAGAGAAGAGCAGGGTTGTGCGACGGCAAGACGATGGGGTTTTTTCTTCCCGGCCTGTAGAGTTTTTCTCCTTCATCCTGTCGCTCCTTGGCGATGCCAAGCCAATCAATACTCTCGGTGATACCAAGTTCACCGGCGACCGCAAGAGCAATGCCCAGCTGTCCCTTGCCGCCGTCAACCAGAAAGAGATCGGGGAGGTTGCCCTCCTCCATGCCACGGCCTAGCCTCCTTTCCAGTACTTCCCGCATCATCGCATAATCGTTCGGGCCTTCAACCGTTTTAATCTTGTAATGCCGGAAATGAGCCTTGTCCGGTTCGCCCTGGTAAAAACTGACGAGGGAGCCGATTGCCTGTTTGCCGCTGATATTAGAGATGTCGAGGCATTCTATGCGTGCCGGTTGACGGGCCAGATGGAGGATTTTTTGCAAGCTGTCCCCGAGATTTTCCCAGGATTTGCTCCTTTGTTCTTTTTCTTCGAAGGCCTGCAGGGCATTGGTGGTGGCCATGGCGACGAGTTGCAGGGAGTCGCCCCGTTGCGGGATCTTGACTTGAATACGCATCCCCGCACTGTCGCTCAGGTGCTCGGCGAGGAGATCGAAATCGTTCGGGGCAAAGGGCAGGAGGATTTCCCCGGGGATGAGGGTGTCGCTGTCGTAAAACTGGCCGAGTACCTGCGAAAGAATCGATTCGTCGTCGCCGTACGGATCGGCCAGGAAAAAGGTCCTGCTGCCGTTGATCAGGCCGTTTCTGATGAAGAGGATGGCGATCGTCACCGCCGCATCCTTTCTGGCGAAGCCAAAGACATCCTGATCCTTGTTGTGGCTGGCGGCAATCACTTGTTTTTCGAGAGTCCGGGACAGGGCGGCAATCTGGTCTCTGAGGGTCGCCGCCTTCTCGAAGTCGAGGTTCTCCGAGGCCGCCTGCATCTGTTTTTCAAGGGTACCGATCAGGTCACGGTTGCGTCCTTCAAGGAGCATGAGGATTTTCTTGACGTGCTCCAGGTACAATCCCCGATCGGCTCCGCCGGCGCACGGGGCGAGACACCTGCCGATCTGCCGGTTGAGGCAGGGCCGGGGCCTTGGCTTTAGTTCACTCCCTTTGCAGCCCCGTAGCGGAAACAGGGCGGCGATAAGACGCAGAGTGGCCCACATACTGCTGACCGACGAATAGGGGCCGAAATAACGGGCCTTATCCCGGGTCTTGCGGCGCGCCATGAAAACCCGCGGCCAATCTTCTTGCACGGTAACCTTGATGTAGGGATAATTCTTGTCATCGCGCAGGATGATATTGTACTTCGGCTTATATTTCTTGATGAGGGAGGCTTCAAGAATCAGAGCCTCTTTTTCGGTATTGGTGATAAGGGTCTCGACCTTGCGAACATGGTCGAGCATCACCGCCGTTTTACTGTGTGCAGTCCCGGAATAGTGGGCATAGGAAGAAAGCCGTTTGAACAGATCCTTGGCCTTGCCGACGTACAGCACTGAGGACTTGCCGTCCTGCATTAGATATACGCCGGGGGAATGCGGGGCCGAGGAGAGTGCCGATTCTGGAAACATGATTTATAGATGAGCCTTTTTTGCAAAAGCCGCAAGTGGTTTGGATCCTGACGGATCAATATGAGCGGGGGACGCGGAAGAATTTATAATGCTGTGCTGGACATCCTGGAGACAAAAATTCCGTTTTAGAAATCCGTATTATAATGAAGTATCACAAACACACAGGGGTTTCAATGACGGTCGACAATATCAACGTGGAAGAAACAGTTAAGCGGGTTACCGAACTGATCGCCGCTGAGAAAGATCTCTCTCCGACACTCAAGGCGAGCCTTGAGTGCCGGTACTTTGAAACGCCGGTCGACTGCTGTGCTTTGAAGAGATTTTGCGCAAACTGAATTGAGTAACACCTCAAGATTGGGGAAAGGTTCCACCGCCTCAATTCATCCTGTATTGACGAAGGAGTTATTCGCCTCTAGCTTTCTTTTTCATCCACGGGAGTATACTGGAAAGTCCGTGGTTTGATGGGGAAACCCTGGCATCATCAATAGTGAAGAAAAAACCCTGGGCGTTGTCATCTTCTTTCATTTCGGAGTTCCATAAATGCAGTGTGCCTTCGAAGCTTATTGTGTCATTGCTGTATTTCAGCGGTGGATCTGCAGCTGGTCTCCGGACGAACACAGCGCTGGTTGGGAGAGGGGGACTACAGAAAAAACAACCCCCAGGGGTGTCGACCAGTACCAGTTGCGTGAATTTTTCTGCCTCATTATAGGGGACCATAAATCCTGAAATACGGACGCGTTGACCTTCAAGCTTCTTCAGTTCAGCTGGGAAAACTGGTGGCAAATCGTCGCTGTAGGTCGTCTTCGCCAAGAGTTCGAAGGCTAGTGTCCGGGGAACTTCAGCAGCCCTTGCACATAAGCTCAAAAAGCCGATAACGTTTACAAATATTAGGACGGTGATCAATTGCTTCATTTTTTCACTCTATGTTAATGAAAGATCGTTAACGGGTTCACGACGATAAGCCTGAACGGCGGGCAGTATTCCTGCCAATAAGCCGCCGATGGCCACAAGGCCGAGGGAAATGACTTCAATGCGGTCGGTCGTCCACGGTAAAAAACTGATACCGAGACTATCGCGAAAATACGGATTGGCCAAAGCCAGTCCTCCATGGCCGAGGAGCCAGCCTATTGCCAGGCCAAGCAAAGTGACCAATAAAGCTTCGAGCAAGACAAGTATGAAAATCTCACGGGGGTGCGCACCAAGGGCACGCAGTACAGCCAGATCACGACGCCGGCGCTCTGCTGCTTGATAGAGTGTGGCAGTAATACTCAAGGCGGATACGATCACGACAAGAGCGGCCACCGCCAGCAACACCCGCTGCATCGGTCGAAGCACTTGTTGATAAAGTCTCAGCATTTCATTCACCGGGATGGCTGCCATCGCTTCAGTCTGTTTTTGAATCTCCTGGGATATCATGAGTCTCAGGCCGACGGTTTTAAGTCGTAATAAAACAGCAGTGACTTCAAGATCCTTCGTAGACAGAGCTGTGTTTGGTGCAACGCCCGCTATTTGACGATGCGTCTCCACCTCTTTGTCGTGAATCCGCCAGACGGACGGGAGGGTAATGTAAATCGCATTGTCACTTGAACCCCCGCTCGGGACAAGAATGCCAACAACCTTGTAGGGGAATGCGCGATGTTCGGAAGAACCCGGTGTGACCACAAGCCCATGCGTGCCGACGAATGAGTCTCCTATTTTTAATCCAGTTTGTCTCGCCACTTGTGCCCCGACAACTGCCTCAAAATCATTTTGAAAAAAGGTGCCCTCGGCCAACTTGAAAAGAGGCTTTTTAGGGTCACGCCGATCCGCCAACGAAAAAAGGTTGCTATCTGTGCCAACAATTCGATAGCCGTGATAATTATCACCGAGGCCAAGGGGAATGGCACTGGCGATTCGTGCATCTTTTGTTAAGGTTTCAAAACGGGTATAAGGAATATTACCGGTGGGAATGTCCAAGTGATAGATGCTGCTGAGCACGAGTTGTAACGGGCTGCCTTTAGCACCGACGACCAGATCGTACTGTCCTCCCTCACTCAAAAAACCCGTCTCGCTTTCACGCTGGAGCGTGAGTACAGTTACGATCAGTGCCGCACCGAGCACAATGCCTGTGACAGTCAATACCGTAACAAATGCCCGCCCCCACAGATATCGCCATGCCATCCGCCACAAGCTCATGATCTCACCTCCGTCGAGGCGAGATGCCCGACGAGATCATGACAATCTACCTGTCGTGGCAATTGCATGGCCAGATTAAGATCGTGCGTCACCATCAACAGAGCGCATTTCTCTTCCTGGCATACGTCGCGGATTAGCATGAAGACATCCGAGGCTGTGGCCGGATCAAGAGCGCCGGTCGGTTCGTCAGCCAGAAGCAGTGTCGGCTGATTGGCAATAGCTCGGGCGATGGCGACGCGTTGCCGCTCTCCCACCGACAAGTGTGCGGGCCGTGTATGTAAACGGCGCTGCAAGCCAACACGTTCGAGCAATCTTGCCGCCCGCTCCTTGTGTCTACCCTTCGAAGAGGTGCGCCCGAAACGCATGCCAATCATGACGTTTTCAAGCGCCGAAAAAGTGTCCAACAGGTTGAAAGTCTGGAAGATGAACCCCATCGTTCGTCCACGGAATGTATCAAGCTTAGAAGGAGAAAGCTGCCTCAGATCTGTGTCTTGCACACGAATTTTTCCCGTATCTGGCTGACGTAATCCGGCCACGAGATTAAGGAGTGTCGATTTGCCGCAGCCACTCGGCCCGCATAGGGCGACGTGCTCCTCTTGTCCGACGCAGAAATCGGAAATCCGGAAGACGATATCCTCATTGCCTACTTTTCCAAGGCAGAGTCGGCAATCCTGCACTTCTACGGCGAATTGTGCTCTCGCTGTCATTGTCGTTTCTCCTGAGTTGCTTTGTCCTCATGTTCATCGTTTTCATGAACGTGTGGCATTCCCGAGGCTTCCATTAAATTTTCGACAACAGGATGAACGCCCGCAAGAATCGCCACTACATCGGTATCGGCCATAATGTCAGTATCAGATAGAACCTCGGAAAGGTTTCTGAGATCGGCTTGAAGGACCTTGACTTGTTCCGGGGACTTGGCACCTGCAGGAACCGGCTCGGCAGCAACAGTGGTCATCGCAGCCTTGACTGCCTTAATCAATCCTCGCAACCCGGAAACATCTTTTGAATCGGATAAGGCTTCACAACGTTCGGCGAGATCATCGAGTTTTTTCAGGGAATCCCATGTGACCACCGTCTCAGCGTATGTGGCGAGGGCGAGAGAAACGTGCAGTAAGGCACAAATCAAAAAAGAACGGCATATTTTTCCAGGCATTTTATTTTTTCCTAAACAAAGGTTTTGTAATTGTAATGTCGTTTCGAGTGATACAAAATAGGTTGTAACATATTATTATATATACTATTTATAACCTATATCCGGCACAGGCCTGGGCGAAAAAAGAATATCGCCTTGGAAAGAATAATGATATGAAGCCAGTGAAACGACGCAGAATGGGATGAGCTGGGAATTATTTAAATCAGAGGAGGTGCACGCGGTTGGATGGAAGATTTGAAGGAGGAAAGCAACGTGTTGTGTTGCCAGGGAGATGCTATAACAAATACTGCCACCTGCAAAGGATACGCCGCTTGCCCTGGTAGAGAAAAATGCTTGCCCAGCGTTTGCAGTGCCTGGCAAATTGGGCAGTGATCGGGAGCATGGCCATGGCTGCCCCACAAATTTGTGTCAGCAGAGCCAAAAGGTTTGATCGGGTGGGCGATATGGCTATGATCACAGGCACTATCATGGCAAACACCAAGAGAATGGTGGTGATGCGGGCAAGAGGAAAAATGCATTACCTGGAACACAGGGGCTATGGCCAGTAACACCACCGCCACAAGGCTGAATGCAGACCCCCAAAGAAGCCGATTTCTCCCAGTTGCCAATCGTTGATTGATCTTCATCAGGCCCACAGTAATTTACGGCATCCTCATCGTCAAGGAAGTTTTAAAGGATGACCTTCGATGAAAGGCCTGTTGCCAGGATGCGATGATAATACTTTCGGTGTCGAGTTAAAGCCGGCGCGAAAATCGGTGTTTAAAAGAAGAAGAAGTCTTTTTACTCCGGTCACTTTGTCCAACATCTACTGTTGTTATGACAGGTAGATACCTGTTTTTCCGTTGTCATTTCTTACATAATTTAACTAAGTCTTCCATTTTTCCTTCCAAGGAATTCCAGTTTAATTTATTGATATTCCGTATTTTTATATTTCTATTTCTTGGCACAGTATTCTCGTTGTCCAAAGAGAAATATGGTAATATTACCACGAATATTTTATTCGTAACACTATTGTCGTTGACAAAAGGCTGGGAACATCGTAATGGTAACACACGTTTGAAAATCGTAACATCAGCGACGGGCCCGCAAGCACCCCAGAACGAGGTTGTCGATTTTCAAATCAGCACCCACACTTTCTGCCATATCAAAAAACTCCAAACCAAGGCTGCTCGGGGGTGTCGAGCAGCCTGTTTATTATTTTTCTATCGACTCTTATTGGTGTTCTGGGAGCTTCATCGAGGGCCTTGATCTCGAACCTTACAACCACTTCCAGCGCCGTAAAAAACTTAAGAAAGCAAGCTACGATCATAATATTGCCTAGCTATAATTACCAGCCAAAAGGAGAATGTCTGAAAATGAAACATATTATTTGTTGCATATCCACTTTCACTTTTCTGGCTGCAGGGACAAGTTTTGCTGCGCACCCTCTTGTCAGTGATGATGCTGGCACCCTTGGCCAAGGAACAATACAGGTTGAACTGAATGGCGACATCGGAACCGACAAAGAATCACATATCGGAGAAACCACAAAAACCAAATCTTCACAGATGGCATCGACGATAGGATTCGGATTATCCGACAAGATTGATGTTGTTTTTGGTTATACCCACCCATGGGGCGAAGTAGATGTGGACGACGTTACATTCAAAGATCATGGTTCTTCGGACTTCAGCCTGAATATGAAATGGCAGGTTTACGAACAAGATGGTTTTAGCGCCGCCTTGAAACCACAAATCGGTTATTCATATGCCTTAGAGGTTCCCGATAACGACTACACCGTATCTTATGGGGCAACCATGATCCTTTCCAAGGAGGTTGAGCCATTCGCCTTCTACTTCAATATTGGCTACACGTATAACGATTATAATCTGGAGGCAGTTAGGAAGACAGACAGAAGCGGCCTTTGGAATGTCTCTCTTGCAACCACCTACGAAGTAATTAAGGACTTGAAAATCGTTGCCGACTTTGGGGCAAGAACCAACGAAGACAAGGATGTCGATGAGATGCCGGTGTTTGGTCTGGCCGGCATAATCTATTCCATCAATAAAAATTGTGATCTGAGCGCAGGGCTTAAACTCGGCCTTACAACGCCTGAGACCGACATCACCGGGACCACTGGTTTGACACTAAAATTTTAAACCCCATAAAAGGAGAACACAATCATGCATATGGCAGACGCACTCTTATCACCGGCAGTTGGTGGAACTATGTGGGCAGCAACAGCGGGAATGATAGCCTATTGCTCCAAAAAAGTTCGTGAGGAGATGGATGACAAAAAAATTCCTTTGATGGGGGTGCTTGGGGCATTTATCTTTGCATCGCAAATGATCAATTTCAGTATTCCTGCAACCGGTTCCAGCGGACACCTTGGTGGCGGAATGATACTTGCAATCTTATTGGGGCCATATGCAGCATTTCTGACCATTGCGTCGGTTCTTGTTGTCCAGGCTCTCTTCTTTGCCGATGGCGGGCTTTTGGCATTGGGATGCAACATTTTCAACCTCGGGTTTTTCCCGGCATTCATCGTATATCCTTTTATCTACAAAAAGATTGTCGGCAGCAACGCCTCCCAAGGAAAGATAACTGTAGCGGCAATCATCTCAGCTATAATCAGTCTTCAACTGGGAGCGTTCGGCGTAGTATTGGAAACAACAACGTCCGGTATTTCTTCTCTTCCATTTTCCACCTTCTTAACCATCATGCAGCCAATCCACCTGGGAATCGGGATTGTCGAAGGGTTGGTCACCGCAATGGTAATCAATTTTATTTACAAAGCCAGACCAGAAATCGTTCTAAATACCCAGATTTCTGAATCCACACCGGGCGTGTCTATACGAAGTCTTGTGGCTGCGTTGCTCGCTGTTGCACTTCTGACCGGTGGAGTTATCTCATGGTTCGCTTGTAAAGACCCGGATGGGCTTGAATGGTCGATCAAAAAAGTAACCGGTAAGGAAGAGGTCGAAGCAACGCCTATTGGGATACATGCCGCCTTGGCCGAACTTCAAGAACGTCTCTCCTTTATGCCGGATTATTCCTTCAGAGAAGCTGATGCAATAAAGAAAAATGAGGCGATAATTATGGATGAGTCCTCACACGGGGCAGCGGCAATTACCAAAAAAGAGGAAGAAGGGAATAAATTGGGGAAAAGTGTCGCAGGAATAGTCGGCGGAATAATGACCCTTATTCTAGCCTTGGCAATTGGCACAGTCCTTAAGAAATTTGCGACTACACAGGCACATTAGCCTGTGCCTGTGTAGTCGAGTAGCGGCTCCATTGTAGTTGCTTCTGTGAACCGCCTGGGGCGGTATATTTTCACTTTTTTCGTACAACAGCTGTCACAGCAATAGCTTCCCGATTATCGAATTGTAATTGCAATTTGATTTTATCACCAGCCTGGAGGTTGCGCTTGGGGTTCATTAGCATGAGGTGATAGCCGCCAGGTTCGAGTATGACATTTTCTCCGCTCTTGATTTGCAGGCCGGATTGCTTCGCCATATGCGACATCCCTTCATGGGTTTCGGTCCGATGTATCATGACCATTTCAAAATCGGCGCTTGCGGCCGATTCCAACTGTATCGTGTGTTTGGAGTTGTTGATGATCTCCATATAGGCGGCAAGCATTTGAGTGTTTGGCGGCGCCTCCCGGATCCATGGATTGGTAACCGAAATTTCGCTGGCCTTGGTGTTGATAGGAGTAAGCAAGAACAAAAAGAGCACGAAAAGAATCTTAACCGGTTGTTTCATCGTCAATCTCCATAATAGGCATGTAGTTTTTGAAAGACTTTAAGAACTTCATCAGCATTAATCGGAGGCGTCAAAGTCGCCACCAACTCTCCCCGTGGTGTGATAAACAGCACGCCTGAATAATGTGTCACCGCATAGTTATCCATGGAAGGTTTGTGCAAGACGTCGCGTATGAAAATGCCTTGAGGATCCTCATAGATATAGAACAATTGGAGTCCGGTCACCAGATTGTGTATTTCTTCCGGTGTTCCTGTGATTCCTAAAAAATCTTTGTTAAAGTATCCGACATATTCTCCGAGTTCTTCAGGTGTATCCCGAAACGGATCGACACTGAGAAACATGAATCGGGGAGCCTTAATTTTGGAGGACGGGCGATCAAATTGTTTAAAGAGAACCGACATTTCATGTAATGTCGTAGGACAAACATCAGGGCAGTAGGTATATCCGATTACGGCAAGAGTCCAGTTGCCCATGAGCCTATCATTGTTGAAAATTTGCCCTCGTTGGTCAGCCAGGATGAACGGTGGAATCGTGACGGGAGGTAAGAGGCACCTCGTTCCGGGCACATCTATGTTCAAGGTAGGTTTTTTTAAGACAAAAATAGCAGAGGCTACCACGAGTAAGCCAACCATCCCGAAAAAGCCAGCTCTAATCCACATCTTTGGAACGGAAATTCCCATGCAGCCCTCAGTCTTCCTGATCGGTCAATTACATTTCCCAGTCGAAAGATTTATATTGATGCTTGTCCTGAATTTGTGTTTCAGTTTGGATGTGTCATGATTAAGCCCATAAGCGAGGAGCACTACAGTTTCGCCGGTCGGATCAATCCTGCCACCTATAGTGTCTTTCGAAGCAAGCGGAATTGTGAACTCAATGGTTGTCGTTCCACCTTTTTCCTCTCCTCCTACAAGCGTAATATCACTTTTTCCACCAAGCTTTTCAACCCTCTCATGTTTTATTTCTCCGGTGCCGAATTCGTCCGAGATGATTGTGTTCCCGTCTTTCACATATCCAAGGACAAATTTTGCATCTTTCATCTCTTTGCTGGGATTGAAGCCGATCCCTAACCAGCCCGTGGTCGGGGCTGTGAGCTTAATGCGAAGCTCAGGCCCGTCCACCTTCCATGCAAATTCCATCTCTTGTACTTTTATTTCATAATCATAAATCATTGCATGCACAGTCGGGCACCACATCAATACCATACATGAAACAGCCAACACAACTTGCTTTGTTTTTGTAAAAATCATCCTGTTCTCCTTGGAAGAGAGGGTCTCACTATTATTGTTGTGTCGTGCATATAATAGGATGCAGCCTTGGAAACCATCGATTAATGGCGTCAATTGGGAAGGCCAGCACAAGGGATGTCAGTGGCAGAACAGAAATGTACCAAAAATGGCGATGAAAAGTGTACCACCTCCCCCGGCTGACTATCTTCTCGAAAGAGGAGGTGGCGGCCAGGAGAAAAATGCTAACCCAGCGTTTGCAGTGCCTGGCAGATTGGGCAGTGATCGGGAGCATGGTCATGGCTGCTGCACAAATTTGTTTCAGCAGAGCCAAAAGGTTTGATTGGGTTGGCTATATGGCTATGATTACAGGCACTATCATGGCAAACACCAAGAGAATGGTGGTGCGGGCAAGAGGAAAAATGCATTACCTGGAACACAGGGGCTATGGCCAGTAACACCACCGCCACAAGGCTGAATGCAGACCCCCAAAGAAGCCGATTCCTCCCAGTTGCCAATCGTCGATTGATCTTCATCAGGCCCACAGTAATTTACGGTATCCTCATCGTCAAGGAAGTTTTAAAGGAGGACCTTCGATGAAAGGCCTGCTATCCAGGCCATCGCATACGTTATCCCGAGAAAAACTACATCGGTAGGCCCGACCGGCAGATCATACTGATATGCAATCCAAAAACCGATGAATGCACTCACCCCGCCAATCAACGAAGCAAAGAGGGTGAACTGGATCATGGTCTGGGCGAACCGGTGCGCAATAAGCGCTGGAATAAGTAGGAATCCAAACGTGATGAGAGGTCCGACGCTGAGTACCGAAACCGAGACCGTCAGACCAATCAGGATATACAGCATCACATCCCAAAAAATGACATTCTTCCGAAGAATAAGGGCCATCTCTCGATCGAACGAGACCAGGATCAACTCTTTCTGGAAAAGCAGCAGTACCACAAGGACAAAAGCAAGCATTGCGATCGTCAACACCAGATCGAAATTGGAGATGGTAATGACCTCTCCTTTCAACATATCGAGCCAGCCGACCTCGCCGTAAGGGTTTTTTGCCAGAAGTAAAATGCCCGCTGCGGCAGCCACGACATAGGCGGTCCCGAGGCGGCCTTCGGGCTGCCCACGGCCTCGTCGCTCCATGAATGCAAGCGATAAAATTGCAGCCAAAGAGAAGACAATCGAACCGGCAAAGGCAAGTGTATGGGCCGTCTGTGAGCCATGATCAGTTAAATGGAAGCCGAACCATAAGGGAAGTGACAGAGCGAAAGCAACTCCCGTTGAGGAAATCTGGGGCAAGGCCACGCCCATGAATACAAGACGACGTATGATGAGAAACACCCCGACCAACGGGCAGGCAAAGCCTATGAGTACACTGGCATAGACTGAATTGCGGAGCAGAAAGGTGGGTGAGAGAATTTGCAGAAGTGTCTCCATATCAGTTCATTTCCCCCTCAAGCATTTTCTTCAGGTGTTCGGCTGTAAGCAGTTTTTGTGCTGGACCTTGGTACACTTTTCCGGCATGCAACCAGATTACTTGCTCTGCGTGACGGTGTGCTGCAGCGAAGTCGTGGGTGATAAGCAGGACAGTCATTTTCCTCTCCTTATGCAACTGCGAAATGAATTCCATTATTGCCAGGGTTGCAGCATGATCAACCCCGGCGGTCGGTTCATCAAGGAGCAAGATGTCGGGACGGGTAGTCAGGGCTCGGGCGATGAGGACGCGCTGTTTCTGGCCACCTGAGAGTTCGGAAAATCGTCGGTGATAAAACTCTTCCGCTCCCGTCGCCTGAAGGCATTCGCGGGTAAAAGTCCGTTCTGCTTGCGGCACAAAACGGCCTGGACGCACACGACCGAAGGAGCCCATCAGGGCAACCTCGAATCCCGTCAACAGATAAACAGGATCAAACCGGGATGTTTGAGGAACGTAGCCGAAGATCGGAGTCACACCTGACGATGCGGCCTCAATACGGCCCGTTATCGGCGGAAGCAGGCCGAGAATGGTCTTCAGAAGCGTTGTTTTACCCGAACCGTTGGCCCCGAGAACTGCGGTGAAACTGGACCTGTCGATAGAGACGGATATCCCCGACAACACTTCCCGGCCTGCATATCCAATGCCTACGTTATCTAATTTTATAAGGCTATTATGCATAGGTTGTTGCGTATGTTCGCCCGGAGTTATGCGGGCGAACATACCCTCCTTTCATTATTTTCTCGCTTGTGCGGCAGCGGCTAAGGTCTGAACGGTATAATCCATCATCTCGATGTATGTTTTGGTATGAGGTACACCACCGGGCATGATAGGCAAGGTTACCATCGTTGCGCCGGTTTGTTCAGCTATGCGTTGTGGAACCTTCTCGGGGAATTGAGGCTCACGCACGACGATGGAGACATGTTGTGCCTGCATGGCAGCAACCAATTCCTCGATGTGGCGTGGCGTAGGGTCAATACCCGGTCTCAATTCGATCGTGCCGAAGTATTCCAAACCAAAACGTTTGGCAAAGTAGGGCCAATGTTCATGATACGACACAAATTTCAACCCCCTGAGCGGTTTCATTTCCTCCTCCCAGCGGGCTATCTTCGCATTGAGCTTGGCAAGATAGGCGTTGCGGTTTTCTGTGAATTCCGCTTTATGTTGCGGAGCAAAGTCCACCAGGGCCTTATAGATATTGTCGACAGCGGTCTTTGTCAGCACCGGATCGAGGGTATAGTGCGGGTTGCCGTAGGGATGGACATCTCCCTCGGAATGATCGGTTGACTTGGGCACATCGAGTGGGATGACTCCCTCAGAGCAGTCGATATAGCCTGCCCGGCCGTGTTGGATTCGCGGATTTTTGCTGGCCTCCAACAAAGCAGGCAGGAATGCGTGTTCGCAGTCAAACCCTATCAGGATCATCAAGTCCGCCCGGTTCATAATTGGGACGAAACTCGGTTTCATCGGCACGCCATGGGTATCTTCGACACCCGTTGCCAGGCTGTGGACATCGACCAGGTCTCCGCCCACTTCCCGTGCAAAGTCGGCAAGGTCCGTGAGTGTCGTGACAACCTGGATTTTTGATGCGTAAGCAGGGAATGCGCTGATGCAAGAGAGCGCGATCAGAAAGAGTGTCAGGGGTAAACGAAAATGTTTCGATTTCATAGTGGAATTCCTCCGTTCCATATTCAGCGTTCTTGCCAGCCATGAGAATGTGAGCCGATGATCCAACTCCATTGCAGGTAAACCGCACTGTCCGGCTCCAAACCCGACAGGGAGTTATGATCGGTATAGGTATATTGCAGGCGCAGTTGATTCCAGTGACTGAGAGCCCATGTAAGATAGGGAGAATACTCGTAGCTCTTTGCACTGCTGTTCTGGGCATCTTCCGCAAAACCGTAGAGGAACCCGGCTGACCACTGACGATGGAACTTGTAGGTTAAATACGAGTACATACCAAGAGACCCGACAGAACTATTGGGCAAAGAATTACCGGATACATCAGTCTTATCATATTGGTTATCGCTGTAGAGCACCTCAGTTCCCCAGATGATGCTTTCGAATTGATTATTCCGGAGCGGCTTATAGCTGAGTGTCATGTCGGCTCCGACCAGACGACGTTCGCGTTCTGTAAACGTATTGCCGTTTACCAGAGGGAAAGAAGGATTCAACACACCTGGAGAAGCCCACTGGCCTTGTGCTTCCGGATTCCAGAGCCCGGAAACCCCAGGCTCAAAAGATATATCAGGCGTCAGATCAAAAGATGAAGACAATCGTCCCCAGTAATTCCATCCACCGACGTTACGAAAATCGCCGACATCATTCGGTGGGTTGTCCCCTCCGAATTGGTTGCCGACTCCCATTGTGAGACTGACATAATGATCAAGAGGGGCCAGCCAATTGACTTGCACACCATCCGTCCTCGATTCGCCTCCTATGTATTGATTAAGCACAAGCGGACGATTGACAAACGGAAGCTCGTGATCGTGAATGTACGATAACCTGCCGAACTCTCCGAAAAATCTTCCTGCTTTTGCAGTCAGATTCCAGGGCAGCGATTCGGTTTGCAGTGCGGCTTCTTCGATATTAAACGTCGATTCTCCGGTGGCCGCATCCGCTGATGCATTGGCTACCAGATAGGCCTTTGCGAACGGGTCAACAGAGGCGGCGACGTTCAGTTCGACCGAGCGCTGGAACACATCAAAACCGCCCGGACGGTCACTTCCTGTTTTTAAGGCGCCTTTGTCTCTATAGGAGAAGACCGTCTCGCCCACGATGCCTATGGCTGGATTAAATTCACTCGGCAAGGTCTTTTTCTGCGCGTTGGCGATCTGGTCTACCTTTTCGTCCAGTTTTTGGACCTGTTGTTCAACCTGCTTTGCCGTTGCCGGCTGTGAAGCCGCTGCATCTGCTGATACGGCTGCTTGAGGTGCTTTGATGTCAGCCAGCAAGTCTTGGATCAACTTTTGTTGCTTATTGATGGTTTGTTCTTGTTTCTTAATGGTTTTTTCCAGGGCATTTACCCGGTCCTCCAATGTTTCTGCCAGTCCATTCGCTGGAATGCAGGAGCAAAGAAAGAGGAGGGTAAGCGGAACCATGATTCTCATGATAAACCTCACCTGTTAACTTTTGAAAATTCGGATGCGGGAGCGAGTTTTATTTACAGGCAAGCTCCGAGTTGGTTGTCGTTTACGATGAGATTAAATAGGAGGAGCCCGGCCGGGCAGGAAAACAACGTGTATGGGAGTATAGCGTGATGAAACAAAAGGTGTTTCTTGAATGATGTTTGACAGCGATAGTCCTGCAAGGGAGAAAAAACTGAAACCCGCCGCTGAGTGGTGAAGCGCCGCTATACAGATAGGGCAATCGTCATGCTCATCACCATCATCGTGATGATGACAGACTTCTACCAAGGTGGACAGGGCAAAAAGGAATAATAAAATGAAGGTTAATCTCTTCATTGCCTGAACCATGGTATTTCTCCGGTATTTCATCGACATCAGAAGGAAGCTGAATGCATAATCATTTTCTCATCGCAGCTACGATCTTGGTGACGTTATTTTTAAACATATCGATATATGTCGGAGCCGGGCCATCGGGTTTTGACAGCGCATCCGAATAGAGTTCTCCTCCGACCGTCACCCCGCTTTCCTTGGCGATTTGCTCGATCATCCGCGGATCGGAGATATTTTCGACAAAGACCGCCGTGATCTTTTCTTTTCTGATCTGTCGGATCAGTTTCTTGACCTCACCGGCCGAAGGCTCACTCTCGGTGCTGAAGCCCATCGGTGAGAGAATTTCTATCTCATAGGCGCCTCCGAGATAGCCGAATGCGTCATGGGAGGTGATCATCCGCCGCTTTTCTTTGGGGATGGCCGAGAATTCCGATTTGACCCAGGTGTTGAGATCGATGAGTTTCTTGGTGTAGGCCTCGGCAAGCGTTGCATAGGTTGTTGCCCCTTCCGGATCGATGGAGATCAGTGCCTTGGCGATAGTGTCCACATAGAGCCTGCCGTCGTTGATATCCTGCCAGGCATGAGGATCGGCGACCTCCTGATGGCCTTTACCTTCCTCCTTCATTTTCCGCGGTTTGATGCCCGTCGTTGCCACTACCACCGTTCCCTTATAGCCGGAGGCCTTAATCAGACGATCCATCCAACCTTCAAGCCCGAGGCCGTTGACCACAACGAGGTCGGCCTTGCTGACGGACATGGCGGTCGCCGGTGTCGGCTCATAGGCATGGGCATCGACATTGGCTCCGGCCAGGGTGGTCACATCAACCCTGTCGCCGCCGATATTCTTGACCATATCGCCGATAATGCTGATGCTGGCGACGACCTTGACGGTTTTTTCCGCCCTGGCCGTGCCGCCCACCACGAGAAGAGCGCAAAAAACAACGAGTATTCGTGTTACCGTGGACATAGAATTCTCCTTTAGTTAGGTTTACCCTGCAAGATGGCCGCCTGCCTTGTGGCGACTGTAAAGACTGCCGTGTTTTCCGAAAACCACCGAAAACACATAGCAGATCCCGGCAATGAGAATGATGGAGGGGCCGGAGGGGAAATTCATATAAAATGACAATAACAGCCCTGAATAACTGGATATCATGGCAATTATCGCCGCTGCAAGGGACGCCGACCAGAATTGCTTTGCCCAGAAATTGGCGGCTGCAGCGGGCAGCATCAACATGCCGACCGCCATCAAGGTGCCAAGGGCGGTAAAACCGGCGACAAGGTTGAGGACGACAAGGGCGAGAAAGATAAAGTGCATGGTCGCGCCGTGCCCGCCGACCGACCGCAGGAAGCCGGGATCGAAACACTCGACGATCAGGGGCCGGTAAATAAGGGCCATGGTGAAGATGGTGATAGTGGCGATGGAGGCGACCAGAATCAAGGCCGGATCGTCGACGGCGAGAATAGTACCGAAGAGCACATGGATGAGGTCAACGCTGGTGCCGCGCATGGAGATGATCAGGACACCTGCGGCCAGCGAAATAAGGTACAGGGCGGCAAAACTGGCGTCTTCGCGGAGAGCAGTGACCCGCGCTACCGCCCCGGCCAAGAGGGCAACGGCCAAGCCGATAATAATCCCGCCGATGGTCATTGCATATAAAGAAAGGCCGGAGACGAGAAAACCAAGCGCCGCGCCGGGAAGGACGGCATGGGAAAGGGCATCACCCATCAGGCTCATGCGCCTGAGGACGAGCAGCATTCCGACCGGAGCGCAGCCGAGGGCAAGGGCCAGGCAGGCCACCAGGGCATGGCGCATAAAGATGAATTCGGAAAAAGGAGAGAGAAAAAAGTCGACAAAATGGTTCATGCCGCATTCTCCTCGCAGACTGCCGCCGACTCGTCCCAGGCCTCCGACATCCTGCGGGAGAGCAACAGGTTGGCTTCAGTCAGGACCTGATCGGTTGCACCCCATCCGACCAGATCACGGGCAAGCAGCAGGGTCTGGGGGAAATAGGCCCGCACCTGATCAAAATCGTGCAGCACCGCAATGATCGTCCGATTCTCGATGTGCCAGCGCTGGATTACTGCAAAAAGATCAAGCGTCGTTTGCGCATCGATTGAGGTGAAAGGCTCGTCAAGGACAACGACAGGAGAGTCCCGCAGAAGCATCCGGGCAAACATAACCCGCTGAAACTGACCGCCGGAGAGATTGCTGATGGCCCTTGCTTCAAAGCCCTCAAGGCCGACGGTGGTAAGAGCCTGTTCGACCCTTTGCCAGAGATCGCGCTTCATGCCGCCGAAGATGCCGATGTCGCGCCAAAGCCCGAGGATTACGATATCGAGGACGGTGATCGGAAAGCTCCGGTCGATCTCCAGCATCTGCGGCAGGTAGGCGATCTGGCTGGTCTTCAGGCCACCCCTGTCAATACTGCCACCGAGTGGACGCAGAATGCCGGTGATCCCTTTCAGCAGGGTGCTTTTTCCCGAGCCGTTCGGACCAATTACTGCGGTCATCGATCCGGGCTCGAAGACCCCGGACAGATGGTGGACGGCAGGATGCCTTTCGTAGCCGAGGGTGAGGTTGTTCAGGGTAATTGCATGCATCTTTATCCCGATAATTACCAGCCGAGCGCCCAGGCGACGGCAAGCCAGAGAAATGCCGAGGCGCCGGCGGCCCAAAAGAGACGGGCTCCCACACTCCAGCCGAGCGGAGATAAGGAATGGCCTCCATTGGGGTGGAATATTGCGGGGTTCAACCACTTCGTCATTGCATCCTCTAATTGAAAAATGTTATCGTTTTCATGTAATCTATCTGAGTCCGAATAATAATTATTTTGCAATATAATCTTGGCTATCTATGAGACATGTCGATCCTTTTCAAAAGTAATTGTGTCTTTGACAGGGATTCCGGAAATCTTTGCGAACAGACCAAGGCTATCATTATTGATAAATGTTGTCAACTATGAATACTATCGATGCCTTACCGAAGGCAGAGCTTCGACAGCAGTTTAACAAAACAGGTCTGCGTTTCACTCCGCAACGCGAGGCGGTATGGCGACTTTTTGAAAGTGATCCGGCTGGCTTTACCATCGCCCAGGTCACGGCGGTGCTGGCGCCGCAAAAAATCGGTCAGGCAACCGTCTATCGGACGATCAGGGCGTTGCAGGACTTGGGGTATTTGAAATGGGTCCATGATCGAAGTGGCGAGCACAGGTTTGTTGCGTCACGACCGGGACATTCGCATATGCTGGTCTGCAGATTGTGCTCGAAGGCCGTGGAGTGCAGCGACTGCGATCTTTCGGTCCTGGAGAAGCTGATTGCCAGCCAGACAGGCTTTGCCGTCGAAGGGCATCATCTTGAGTTCTTCGGACTCTGTCCCGAGTGTTCATGAAAGGTTAAAAGTCAAGATGCCGGCCTGGAGCAGGGCATTAAGGCCGATGGCCACACCAAGCACCATGATGATACCGGCGGTGAAAACCGGAAGACGTCTGATCCAGACCACAGCGGAAGTAAACCGTTCAATATGCCGGGAAGCAGTCACCGTCAATACGCCGATGAGAATGAGCACGGTAGCGAGTCCCAGGCTGAAACTGAGGATGATCAGAAGGCCGGTGACTATACGATTGACGGCTATGGCGAACAGCAGGATGACAATGGCAGTAGGGCAGGGAACAAGCCCACTCGCCACCCCCAGGGAGAAAATCTCTTGCAGCGTATGACCATGGGTCTCTCCGGGCTGGTGGGTATGGTTATTATGGTGATGGGTGTGATGGTGGTGACTTGCAGAAAGAGCCGCTCTGGCCAAGAGAAAATAGCCGGTCAAAAATATCAGAGCCCCGGAAGCTACCCCGAGCCACGGGATAAAGTCCCGGGAGAGAGTATAGCGGGACAAGGTCAGAGCCAGGAGACCAAGGATAATAACCGAGAAGATATGGGTCACCGTGACGATAAGGCCCAACCTCACCGCATCGATGCTTCGCCCCTGTGAACCCACCAGGTATGCTGCCACCATGGCTTTGCCGTGGCCGGGGCTTAAGCCGTGAAAGGCCCCCAGGATAAAGGCGGTGACAAGACCGAACAGATAGAGGCCGAGGGACCCCGACGAGTCGCGAAGCAGGGATCTGAGGGTATCGGTCTCCGTATTTGTGGTCTCTTGGTTCTTCATCGCCCCGACCGG
The DNA here is from genome assembly GCA_903875445.1 of uncultured delta proteobacterium. GTDB lineage: Bacteria > Desulfobacterota > Desulfobulbia > Desulfobulbales > Desulfocapsaceae > Desulforhopalus_A. The sequence goes on from CAIQWD010000005.1 coordinate 62,937, forward strand.
AGGTCCAGCTCCCGGCAAAGAGGTGTCGGCTGCCGCAAGCTGCGAACCGGGAGCAGGCTGTTTTGGGCTGGAAACCTCCCATAACAGTTCACGTCCTTCATCGGCAAGAGCCACGGGACCGGTATCCCCCAGGATGGTCACAAAATAGCTGAGCTGGTTCAGCTCGCTCGCTCGAAAATTGTTGTCTTGCATCCTGAACAACCCCTCCGGCGGCTTTCCATCCTTATTCAGAGAGACACGCCAGACAAATTGGCTGTTCAAGCCATTTTTAAAATCTCCTGCATCCTCCAAGGTCAATTTTCTGTCCATCTCCTCGATCGTCAGTTTTGTTGTCCCCAATCTACAGATGATATTCGGGAGCAGCAGATGATTGACGCGATCAAGAAATTGGATCCTTTCCTCTTCGTCAAGAACTCCGTTAAAATTCTTGTCCGGATGCAGGGTCAGCACTACTTCCGGTCCGAAGTGGGTGTTGTATTCAATGAGAATGGCGTTGGAAAGATTGGAGACTACGGTTTTCTGTAATACCCCGCCCAGAGGATGAGCAGCTATCGGTACAGTGGAGCCGCCGATCAAGGCAAGGACCAGAAGGAATGCCGCCGGAAAGGCGTTGTGGTATTTCAAAGTCGTCATCCTCTTTCCTCAAGATAAAAAAAATCCGTCTTGAAATCGCCCTGCGTCTGAAAATTACCGCCGTAGGGCGTCTTGTCTTCCTGTCATTATTCATGTTTGCGAAAGAAAAGGCAATTTACTTTTGCACCCGACTCGGTTAGTATCGGCACCGCAGTATAAATAGCTTCCGGGTGCCGCCGCCTTAAAGGCGCGGGGGTGAAAAGGGAATACGGTGCAAATCCGTAACGTTGGGCCAGCGCTGTAAGCGGGGACGATGACTGTTTGATGACCACTGTTTCGGTAGTTTTGGAACGGGAAGGTGCAGTCGGAGGGTGAGCCGCAAGTCAGAAGACCTGCCGGGGAGAATAAAGACTTTCTTGTCCATATAAGTCCGTGTTGCGGCGTACGCCGTGACACGGACTTTTTTTATTGCCCGCCCGACAGGAATCATCAGCATGGAGGACCTGTAAAAATGAAGACCCAGCTTGAATTGGCAAAGGAAGGAACAATTACCAGTCTTATGACCGAGGTGGCAAAAGATGAGGGCTATTCGGCGGAAGAGATCAGACTCGGCGTGGCCGCAGGCCATATCGTCATCCCTTGTAATCCGAACCGGCCGGCCCAGAAGGTATGTGGTATCGGAAAGGGCTTACGGACCAAGGTGAACGCCTCCATCGGCACTTCTTCCGACATCTCCGATGTTGCCCTGGAGATACGCAAGGCGCGAATTGCCGAGAAGGAAGGGGCGGATACTCTGATGGAACTGTCAACCGGCGGCGACCTAGACGCCATTCGCCGGGCGGTGCTTGAACATTGCTCTCTGCCGGTGGGTAATGTGCCGCTCTATCAGGCCTTTGCCGAGGCCGGCAGAAAATATAAAAATCCCAATAAGCTTGATCCGGAATATCTCTTTGAACTGATTGAGCGGCAACTAGCCGACGGCATGTCCTTTATGGCCATCCATTGCGGCATCAACAGGTTTTCCGTCGAACGCCTGCGCAAACAGGGGTTTCGTTACGGCGGGCTGGTTTCCAAGGGCGGAACCTTCATGGTCTCGTGGATGGAATACAATAATTGCGAAAATCCCTTGTACGAGCAGTTCGACCGGGTTTGTGCCCTGATGAAAAAATACGATGCGGTGCTGTCACTCGGCAACGGTATCCGCGCCGGGGCCATCCACGACAGCCATGACCGGGCGCAGATGGCCGAGATGATCATCAACTGCGAGCTGGCCGAACTCGGCCGGGAGATGGGCTGTCAGATGATGGTCGAGGGCCCCGGTCATGTGCCCCTCGACGAAATCGCCGGTAATATCATGCTGGAAAAACGGATGAGCGGAGGGGCGCCTTATTATGTCCTCGGGCCGCTGCCCGCCGACTCCGGGGCCGGATACGACCACATTACCGCGGCCGTCGGCGCGGCGCAGTCGGCGTGGCACGGAGCCGATCTCATCTGCTACATCACCCCGGCGGAGCATCTGGCGCTTCCGAACGAAGACGATGTTCGGGAAGGGGTCAGGGCGACACGCTTGGCTGCCCGGATCGGCGATATCGCCAAATATCCTGAGCGAAGGGATTTGGAAAAGCGGGTTGCCTTAGCCCGAAGGGACAGTGATTTCGAAGAGTATTTCCGCTTGTCGATGTTTCCGGAGAAGATGCGTGAGGTGCGGGACAGCCGTAAACCGGAAAACGAGGCGACCTGCACCATGTGCGGCGATTTCTGCGCCATGGAGCGGGGCTTTGCCCTTTTTAAAGATGATATCAGCGGCGACAAGTGCCGGCATGGCCGACAGGGGTAATCATAAGGTTAACCGCCTATCCGTCCAACCCGGTTTATCGGGGTTGGACGGGTCGCTCGGGGCGGCGGATATCGGACCAATTGCTCATTAATATTCGCCGCCGCCCAGCTGACTCCAGCGAAAACAGTCCACGGTGTGGTCATTGACCATGCCCACTGCCTGCATGTGCGAATAACAAATGGTGCTGCCGATGAAGCGGAATCCGCGCTTCTTCAGGTCGCGGCTCATGGCGTCCGATACCGGTGTGCTGGCGGGGACTTCGGCGATATTTCTCCAGGCGTTGCGAATCGGTTTGCCATCGACGAAGCGCCATTGGTAGGCGTCGAAAGAGCCGAACTCTTCCTGTATTTTCAAAAAAGCCTGGGCATTGGTAATAGCCGATGCCACTTTAAGGCGGTTGCGGATTATGCCCGGATTGGCCAGGAGTTTCACCACGTTGGCCGCATCGAACCGGGCTACCAGGTGGGGGTCGAAACCGGCAAAGGCAGTGTGATAGGTTGCCCGCTTGCGGAGAATGGTAATCCAGGAGAGCCCGGCTTGAGCACCTTCCAGGATCAGGAACTCAAACAAACGTCGATCATCGTGCACCGGCACACCCCATTCCTCATCATGGTAGACGTGATAGAGAGGGTCGCTAGTGGCCCAGGCGCAGCGGTTGAGAGTGGTCGTGTTAGGCATCTATTCTTCCTCCGGAGATCAAGTGGAGTAACTGAAAATAGTGTAGATTATCATTCATCGCATCAACGGTTTTGCTCCCAACCTTGGACTACCCGATTTTTATGGGAAGAATGTCGAGTAAAACTTCCCAGAGGCCCAATGAAAGGCGACAATATATTCTGTAACTTGCTGGTAGAACGGATCAACATCAGAGGCAAATATTTTTTTTAAGCCGTGGAAAAAATAAAATGGCCAGGTTATTTCGAAACGGTTTCTAAGAGCCCAAAGCAGCGGCAAACAGCGTCCGAGTGTATTCCTGCACTGGCGAAGTAAAAATCTCCTGTGCCGGTCCGGACTCGATGATTTTCCCATGCTGCATGACTGCAACATGGTCTGCCAGGGCACGGACCACCCGCAGATCGTGGGAAATGAACATATAGGTCATATCATATTTCTTTTGCAATGCGACAAGCAGGGCGATGATCTGTCCCTGGATGGTGACATCGAGGGCCGAGGTGGGTTCATCGAGGATGAGCAATTTCGGCCGCAGCACAATGGCTCTGGCTATAGCGATACGCTGTCGCTGGCCGCCGGAAAATTCGTGGGGATAGCGAAAGGCCATCTCCTCCTCCAACCCCACTTCCAAGAGGGTATCGATAACCAGCTGGTAGCGCTCTTCCCTGGTGCTGTTTGGGGTATGGACCCGCAAGCCCTCTTCGATGATTTCCTGGACGGTAAAGCGGGGCGAGAGGGAGGAAAACGGGTCCTGGAAGACGATCTGGATATCGCTGCGCAGCGGCCTAAGGCGGCTTGTACTCCACGGCTGAATGTCCTGTCCGTCAAAGACAATCGCCCCGGTGCTGTGGACGAGTTTTAAGATTGCCATGCCCAGGGTGGTTTTTCCCGAGCCCGATTCACCGACAATGCCCCAGGTACTTCCCCTGTGCAGCGAAAGGCTTACTGCATCGACCGCCTTGATAGTCGTCTTCCTCCGTTTGAAGGGATGGACCCAGCCGCTGTACATCTGGAAGTGGCAGGACAGATTTTTTGTGGCGAGGAGTAGCGGCCCCAAAGGAGGAGCACCCCTGCCGCTTGCCGGAATAGCCGACATCAGACACCGGGTGTAGGGATGGGAAGGGGCGGCGAAAATTGCCTTCGTTTTGCCGCTTTCAACGATCCGGCCATGCTGCATGATGGAGATGGACGAGGCATGGCGGCGGACCATCTCCAGATCATGGGTGATGAGCAGCACGGCCATACCGTATTCTTTCTGGATATCCTTGATAAGTGCCAGGATCTGTGCCTGAATAGTGACATCAAGGGCGGTGGTTGGTTCGTCGGCGATCAGCAGGGAGGGGTGGCAGGCCAGTGCCATGGCAATCATCACCCGTTGCCGCTGGCCGCCGGAAAGCTGGTGCGGATAGGCATGCAGGCGACCGACCGGGTCTTCGATTCCGGTCCGCTGCAGAAGACGGATGGCCTCTTTTTCGGCCTCTTTGTTATCCATGCCGAGATGGAGTCTGAGGGGTTCCATGAGCTGGTTGCCGATGCTGTATACCGGATTCAGCGAAGTCATCGGTTCCTGGAAGATCATGGCGATCCGGTTGCCGCGAATCTTGCGGATTTTTTCCGGAGAAAGGGAGAGAAGGTTCCGGTCCTCAAAACGAATTTCCCCCTCCAACCGGATATCGCAGCTATCTTCGAGCAGGCGGAGGATGGACAGGGCGGTAATCGATTTTCCCGAGCCGGATTCGCCGACCAAGGCCACGGTTTCACCCTTTTGCAGGGTCAGCGAGACATCGAAGAGTACCTGTTTATGCGCAGGTTTTTCATCATCGAAGCTGTTAAACCAGAGATTGAGGTGGTCTATTTCAAGAAACATTCTGGGGAAGAGAGTTTAGCAAAAAGAGGTCGGTTTCTCAGAAGCGTATTTCGAAGGCGGTAAAATGTTCTTCGTCAACTAACTCGCGAATGTGCAATTCGTCCACCATAGCGCGCGGCGATCCCTGCCGCAGCCACTGGAGCATATGGTCGATTTTGTCGGGTGGGCCCGAGAGCATGGCCTCAACCGAGCCATCGCGCCGATTACGGACCCAGCCGGTGAGTCCCAGAATAAAGGCCTGGCGGCGGGTAGACTCGCGAAAACTTACGCCTTGAACCAAACCTTCGACGATAACATGAGTCGTTCGCATGGCTAGCGCTCCTATCGCATGCAAGAGGGCAAAGGCCTTATGGAAAGATTCTAATATGCCACGTTTCCCAGGCGAAGAATACCGGCAATTTCGTTATTGGCGATTTTGTCCATTTCTTTAAAAGACGTGGTCATACCGATATCGTATCTGCCGTTTTCAAAATCCTCAACCCGCACCACCGTTCCGATCAGCATAACCGGGGCGCCTCCATTTACCGGCACCCTCACCTTGATCAGTGCGCCAAGAGGCAAGGGGGCATTGTTTTCAAAGAGTATTCCGCCGATACAGATGTCCTTGCTTATGCCGGTAAAAGTCGTCGAATTATTAAAGTCGAGTTCTTTGGCCAAAACCGGTTGGTGGATTTTGATCCGGAGATATCTTCTTTTTTCTTCTTTAAAGAGGGAGATGGTGTTTTTACCCGCGCCCTTGGCCAGATATACGGCGCTGTCGGCCATCTGCAATAGCTGTTTGGGATCTTCAGAGTTGAAAGGAAAGGAGGCAATGCCGCCGCTGACGGTAAGCTTGATGACTTGGTCGCGGTAGGTGATTGCAAGCAGCTCAATCTGTTTTCTCAACCGTTCGGCAAATATAAAGGCACTGACGTTGTCGGTATGAGTCATGAGGAGAACGAATTCTTCACCTCCGAAACGGGCGGCAATGTCGCTATCGCGCTTCTCTTTAAGAATGACTGCGGCTATCTCTGTCAGGGCTGCATCTCCAGCCAGATGGCCATAGGTGTCATTCACCTCTTTGAAATTGTCTATGTCGAGAAAGAGAATAGTAAAATCCTCATGATATCTCTTGGCCAGGGCGACTTGCTGATTGAAGGACTCATCGAAATAGGGGCGGTTAAAGAGGCCGGTCAGTTTATCGTTGATCGTTTCATGGATGACCGTCTCATACTGACTGGCCTCGATCAACCGCGGATGGCTGAGGAAGCGGGTGGCGGATTGCAGGTAATCGCAGAGGGCCGTAGTGATGTCGACATTTCTGTCCAGGAGTTCGGAGAGCTTCTGGCGGTGTATCTGGGTTTTTTCCCAGTGCATCGAGCATTTTTCCGAAGGGATATCTATTCCGGCAAGGAGCTTGAAAACAGTCAACAGTACCTCAGCCCCGGCGGTCGTATACAGTTTATTGACTTTTTTGATGAAAGAATCGTCGTTTTTCGATTCCAGCATATACCGCATCAGGGTTTTTTGCAGAGTCACATCCATGCTTTTCCTCAAACTAGGTGGGCGTTTCTTTGGAAAAAAAGTACAGGTTGTTTGTCCAGCCTTTTTTCTGAAGGGTTTATTGCCATTCAGGGGAGTCAACGTAAATTACGTTTCACGGAAGATGGTGAATGTTTCAAGTCATGTCGCTAACGTAACATGCAAGTGGAGCGCAATGCAATGCAATTGTGCCTTTCGGTCCGGGCAAATCCTTGTCCTTGCCTCGTTTTTTCACTCAGGGCTTGGGGAAAAATGGCGAGATTTTGCGAAAGATAGCTCCTGCCACACCCGGCATGGCGGAGGAGAAGGCGAGTGTCGGCTTTTCGCCGCACAAAACAGTTGTAAGGTAATCGACGGCGCTGCCGTTATGGAAAATCGTCTGCAGCGTATTGGCCAGATATTCGGCGGTAAAGCCCGGCAAAGCACTGGGAAATTGGCCAAGGCTTGTACCGGCTGGCGTCAATATTTCTATGCCGGACTGCAAAACAGTGGTAAATAAAGGCAGCTTCTCGGGCGTGACGGTCAGCACCAGGTGTGATAAAGATTGTTGATCGTCCATGCGGAAGGTTTTACACTGGAGTCGCCGGCAAACGAGAATGGCAAGGCCACGGGCCGACAAGAACGACTTGATATTTTGGTCGCAAACATACCAATATTATTTGCTTTTGAGAAAAGAAAAACAGTCCCCTCTCGGCCATATACTTCCCTAAAAGGACAAAAAATGACAACACAACTCTTGGCACCTCTCGCCGGATACACACCCTTTGCCGGACCGGTGGTCACCATCATTATGGATGGCGTAGGCATCGGAGCCCAGGATGAAAGTGACGGCGTATACGTCGCCAACACCCCGGTATTGGACGAACTTTTTAAGGAAGGGTTGATGGTTCGTCTGAAGGCGCACGGCACGGCGGTGGGTTTGCCTTCCGATGGCGATATGGGCAATTCGGAGGTCGGCCACAACGCACTCGGTTCGGGACGGGTGTTTGCGCAAGGGGCGCAACTGGTCAACGAGGCACTGGAATCCGGACGAATTTTTGCCGGAGATGCCTGGCGGCAGCTGCAAAAATGCAGTCAGGGTGGCGGGACCATCCATTTTATCGGCCTTCTTTCCGACGGCAATGTCCATAGCCATATCAACCAGCTCAATGCACTCCTCGATCGCTGCTTGCAGGAGAATTTTCCCAAGGTTAAGGTGCATACCCTTCTTGATGGCCGGGATGTCGACCAGAAAAGCGCCTTGCGCTACCTCGAACCCCTGGAGGAGAAACTGGCTAGGAGTTCTACTGCCGGTCGAGATTATCGCATTGCTTCCGGCGGTGGCAGAATGATTACCACCATGGACCGTTACAACGCCAATTGGGCGGTTGTCGAAAACGGCTGGAAGGCCCATGTTCTGGGGCAAGGACGGTCTTTTTCATCGGCATGCGAAGCAGTTCGAACCTACTACGCCGAAGATTCGGAAATGACCGATCAGTATATGGCCGCTTTCGTGGTGGCCGATGCGGATGGACCGATCGGCACTATCGAGGATGGCGATGGAGTGGTATTTTTCAACTTTCGGGGCGATCGAGCCATTGAAATCTCCAAGGCCTTTGAGGAAAAGGACTTTCACGAGTTCGACCGGGTGCGACTGCCGAAGGTATTTTTTGCCGGCATGATGCAGTACGACGGCGACGCCCTGATTCCGAAAAACTATCTGGTTGAACCGCCGGTCATCGATCACACCCTCAGCCAGTATCTGTGTGCGGCTCAGGTTACTGCCTATGCCATCTCCGAAACCCAGAAATTCGGCCATGTCACCTATTTTTGGAACGGTAATAGATCCGGGTATATCGACAAAAAATTAGAGACTTACGAGGAAATCCTCTCGGATAAGGTGATGTTCGATCAGAGGCCGTGGATGAAGGCAGGCGAAATCACCGACAAGGTGATTGCCGCCATCGAAAGCGGCCACTACAAATTTATTCGCCTCAATTTCCCGAACGGCGATATGGTCGGCCATACCGGGGTGGTCCCGGCGGTGAGGATCGCCGTCGAAACCGTTGATCTTTGCCTTGGACGAATTCTCCACGCCATCGAAAAGGCCGGAGGGATTGCGGTCATCACCGCCGATCACGGCAATGCCGATCGCATGTGGACCAAAAAGAACGGTAAGATCACCCCGATGGTTGCCCACACCCTCAACCCGGTACCGTTTATCATCAAGGATTACAGCCAGGTAAACCGTTTCAGGTTGACAGGAGTGGAGAAGCCGGGGCTGGCAAATGTCGCGGCAACTCTTTGCCGTTTGCTCGGTTTCGAGGCACCTAAAGAATACGAACCGGCCTTGGTCGAACTCGTTCGATAATGTCCCAAAGGAAAACATGACAGAATATATTAGCAGGTCTGCACAAAAAAGACGGTTCAAGGATGAAGAAGGGGTAGCGGAGGAACTCAGTCTCCTCACCGATAAGGACCTGAAACTCCTGCCGGCAAGCCAACTGGTAAAGGATGAGATCATCCGCTGCCGTACTGTCAAGGGCGGGGCGAGAAAGCGTCAGGTGAAATACCTGGCAAAGGTCATGCGCGAGGATTCGGTCGATGCCATTCTTGAGTTCCTGGTCAACCGCAAGGGCTCCCATGTGAAAATCACTAAATTGCAGCGGGAAGTGGAAAGGCTGCGTGACGTCATCATCAATGAGGCCATTGAGGAGCAGCAGAGTACCATCCAGGCCGGACTGCCCTGGGAACCCAACTGGCAGGGAGCGGAAATCGATGCAGTTGTCGCTCATTACCCTGTTGACGAGGGCGATCTGCGGAAATCCGTCCACCAGTATGTGAAAACCAGAATCCACACCTATTACCGGGAAGTATTCAGAATTCTTAAAGCTGCAGTTGAGAAGGATGAAATGTTGCGGAACAATGTCTGATTCAGGCGGCCACCGAAGGGGCTGGCTGGATAGCAGCCGGCCCCTTCTCTTCGCACTCACACCTTGAAGCTCTTGATGATGGTATTCAGCCGACTTGCCAGGGCGTGGAGGGAATCGGCACTGCTCTTCACATCGTTGCTGCTCTCCGAGATGCTTGTCGATGCCGTGTTGACCATGGCGATGTCCTGGGTGATGGTGGAAGCAACCGTGGAGATCTGGTTGACGTTTTCATTGACCTCACTCAGTCCTTGCGATGCCTGCGAAATATTGCCGGCAATTTCCTGGGTGGCGGTTGACTGCTCGCCGACCGCGATCGAGATGGTGGCGACAATCTCATTGACACTGTGAATGATGGTTGAGATCTGACTGATCTCTTTGGTGGTTGCCGAGGTGGTTTCCTGGACCTCCTGGATCCGGTTTTTGATGTCGAAGGTGGCGGATGCCGTTTGTTTCGCCAGTTCTTTGATCTCATTGGCAACAACGGCAAAGCCTTTACCGGCCTCGCCGGCCCTGGCGGCTTCAATGGTGGCGTTCAGCGCCAGGAGATTGGTTTGTTCCGAAATTTCGGTAATGGCCTCGGTCACCTTATTGATCGCTTCGGCTGCCTGACTCAGGTCGCCGATTTTCGCCGAAGTGCTTTCCGCCTGTTGCACGGCTTTCTCGGTAATCGACCGCGCCTTCTCGGCATTGGCGGCGATTTCGTGGATGGTGGCGGTCATTTCTTCGGCGGCGCTGGCCACCATCGAGGTGTTGGTGGTCGATTCCTCCATGCCGGCGGCGACGCTGTTGAGGTTGGCACTCATTTCCTCGGCGGCGGTTGCGACATTCTCGGAAAGCTGCGAGGTCTCCTGAGCGCTTTTTTGCAGCAGGCCGGAAATGGACGACAGGGAGGTTGCCGAATGGTCGACCTGCTGGGTATCGACCCTTATCTGCCTGATGATATTTTGCAATTTTTCAATAAACAGGTTGAACCATCGGGACATCTCGCCAACTTCATCGTTGGAGGTGATCGGCAGTCGCATCGTCAGATTGCCTTCACCTTCGGCGATGTCTTTCAAACCGGCGACCGCCTTATTGATTGGCGTGACGATCGCCCTTGCGGCAAAAAAGATGATCACTGAAACAATAACAAGGGAGAACAGGACCACAGCCACCGTGCTGTTTCTTATGGTGCGGGAAGCACTGAGAAGTTCGTTCTTGCTCTGGGTAACGGCGACACTCCAACCGGTTATGGCTATCGGGGCGTAGCCGGCAATGCGCTCGATGCCATCCTCCTCATAGGAAATCACCCCCGTTTTACCTTGTACCATGGTCTTGCCTATTTCTTCCAGGCCTTTGGTTTTCGAGAGATCGAGGGCGAGGATGAAGTCGTTTTTCGGGTGGGCGATAACCGTCGCGGTATTGTTGATCATGAAGGCATAGCCGGTTTCCCCGATTTTTTTCTTGGAGACCAGATCGGTCAGGGCCGTGGCCTTGATCGGCATGCCGAAGACTCCCAGGAACTCGCCGGAATCGGTGAGGATCGGGGCGCAGATGACGGAGATGAGTTCGCCGGTGGTTTTCGATTTAACGACATCGCCGATGGCGGCTTTTTTGGTCTTCTGTGCCTCCTGGAAATAGTCACGGCTTGCGACCTCCGAGCCTTTATATTCCTGGCCGTTGGCAAGTTCCCCGGTGTAGAGTTTACCGCTGCTGTCGGTGACGAAGATGCCCAGATACTGGTCGCCCAGATTTTTGTATTTTTTCTTCATGTCGTCGTGCAGCACCTTGATGGCATCGGTCGCCGACTCAATGGAATTCTCTTTTACCTTTTTCCCGACCGATTGCACCAGGGTGTCGGAAGCCAGGGAGAGTACTATTTTCTTTTCTTCAATCAGGGTGTTTTCGATCAGGGTGGCGATATCCAGTGCGCTTGACTTGGCGGTTGTAGTGGCCAGTTCTTCTAAGGCTGTGGATGACTTGTTGGTCGAGATGTAGCCGACGATGGACAGCGGTATTATGACTGCCAGGCAGCCGCCGAAAAGCAAACGAAATGCGATGGATTGTACTTTCATGGCGTATTCCTCACTGTTTTGCCGAAACGAGAGTATACATCTTTGGGCAAGATTTTAAGTGTGTGTAAAAAGTCTATAGAAAATCGAAGGTTGGAGTCAAGAAATAATTCCCGGCAAAGCCTTGATCCCTCTCTTTCAGGCAACTGTTTTTGCTCGTCGATAGAGCATCATGATCAGTCCCTGCGGCAGAATAGATTCAGCCTGTACGGCCAGACTTCCGCTTGCGGTGAGCAAGTTTATAATTCTGCTAAAAGCGTCATCCAGCTTTAAGCAGTTTCTCAATTACTGCTTTTTGAGTCTCAAGTTCTTTTAATCTCTTTTTTCTTTCAGCAAACTGTCTTGCCCACGTTCTTCGGAGATGAAACTCTCAAGCTGATTTCTTAAAATCCTGAGATATGGATTGCCCCACATAACTCCTTCACGGTATTCAAGTTTACCAGCGCGTATACCCTTTATAATAAACTCCTGATCAACTCCATATTCCTTCTTCGCTGTTACATCGCTAAGGGTCGCTCCTTTCCGGTTCCACTCACCATATTCTGCCATATTTAACCTGATTGTGACGGAACGTTCCGGCTCCACACGGACCCGCGCTGTTTGCGGGGTTCGTGTGGAGCCGGTGGTTGGCTTAATATTTTTTTTGTTCGAGCATGTTTGTTTCGATATTAAATTGTTGATAGAATACAGGAATTTTAAATGATGCACGTAAGTTATTGATGTACTTCTCATTAACGGTATCAATTTTATTTTGAGAAACAACGATAAGTGTTGAGGCATTATTGTTATCTGGAAAGAATGAATACTCTATAAGTTGTGACAAACCTTCACGAATACATTGTCTGATTGAATTTGATGTTTTTAGTTCATAGAAAATTATTGTCCCGTTATCTTGCTTAACTGCAATGTCAACTCTTGAACCAAAGCCAGTGTCTTGTTCAGTTCCGACATTCTTCTTCCCATATTCTTTGCATAGTTGTTCATATATTGCTGTTTGCATACGGTTATGAAGTAAGCGCCATATCAACCGCACCTTGCCGACGCGACAATTCCCAGTTTTTCCGGAGTA
>CAIQWD010000006.1 GCA_903875445.1 uncultured delta proteobacterium
AATATTGCCGCTGGTTGAGTTCAGTGTACTCGCAAGAGTGGCGGTGATCTTCGTGTCAGATAACTGCGTGATGTAGCACGCCGCTGACACTCCGAAGGTGCCCGTCGTCGTCACGTCGACAAGCTCAATACTGTTCGCATCGACAAGGCTGATATCCTTGCCACTTGCCGCCACCGTGCTCTTGAAGTCGTTTGCTGCATTGGCCAGCAGGATATTGCCGCTGGTCGAGTTCAGCGTGCTCGCAAGAGCGGCTGTGATCTTCGTGCCAGTCTTCTGAGTAATGTCATCAACGGCTGATACTCCAAACATGCCTGTCGTCGCAACTTCGCCCAGCTCAATACTGTTCGCATCTACAAGACTGATATCCTTGCCACTCGCCGCAACCGTGCTCTGGAAGTCGTTTGCTGCATTCTTCAGCAGGATATTGCCGCTGGTCGAGTTCAGCGTGCTCGCAAGAGCGGCTGTGATGCTACTCTCTGCGGATTGGGTAACATCGCCGCTTGCCGAAACCCCCAGTGTCCCGGTGGCAACAAGAGTTCCAAGAGTTGCCGATCCAGCAGTGGCGGTCAAACTAACATTGTGGCCCGATAGACTGTAGAAGCCAAGTGCACCACTTCCCTGGGTAATCCCGATATTACCACCAATCGCCACCGTACCAAGACTGCTCTGGCTGAACGAGTTTGTTACCGTAAAATTACCGGCATTAGCTACAGTACCACCAGTCTGGCTGAAATCAGTGATATTAACATTGCCAGCGCCACCTAATGTTCCTCCCGACTGGCTCAGTGTTGCCAGCGACAGTTGCGTGGCAACATTCAGTCTTCCACCAGCAAAAGTCAATGCTCCTGCTCCAATATTGTTAAGATTCACGACTCCAGTTTGAGCCAGACCAGCGAACGTTCCGCTGACACTACTGTCAAAAGTCACATTCTTCCCAGTTGGAATAACCACACTGGCAACATTTGACAAATCCGGCACAGCACTACCCGTCCAGTTGTCCGGATCAAACCAATTACCCGTGGAGCCACCAGTCCAGCTTACGGAGCTGAGTCTGGTAATGGTGCTGGAGGTATTATTGACATAATTAATATTGTAATTGGTGTTCACATTGTCGACACCATCCGAAATGGTCACTGATGGAATAACGATCTTATCCGCTACGCCAACATTCTTGTCGCTGTATGCCTCTGCCAGAGTAGACGAATCACCTGACTTGATTGAGCCAGAGGTTATGGTCGGCACTGCGGATACAGAGAGGTTCCCGTCGTATGTCTTGGAGTTGAAAGTTGCCGTAACCGTCAGAGGAGCCTGGGTGATGGTGCTGACATCATTGTCCTCAAGGGTAATATCATAATTGGACGTCTTGTCAAGGACACCATTCATAATGGTCACAGAAGGCGTCACCGTCTTGTTTGCCGCTCCGGCATTCCTGTCGCTGTATGCCTCCGTCAGAGTTGCAACATCACTTCCCTTGGTTGATGTGCCAGCGGTTATCGTCGGCGTTGCAGACGCAGAGAGGTTCCCGTCATAGGTCTTGGAATTGAAAGCCGCCGTCACCGTAAGAGGCGCCTTGTTGATGGTCAACGTACCATTCGTGAAGGTAAAACCATAACCAAGAGTACTGCCCAGGGCAGATGCGGTGGGCACAATCGTGTAGTTGAGTGCATTATAGTCTACAGCACCCTGGCTGGTTCCTCCATAATTGATGCTTCCACTGATTGTTGCTGCTGTATCACCATTGAGAAGACCCACATAGGTAATACCGGCATTACTGGAATATGGCTGGCTGTCGTAAGTTTTCACCGTATCATTAGCTGTTACTGCAATCGAGGGCTGCTCACGATAGATCCCGTAGATCCCACTGCTGCCCAAGGTGGTTGCGTACCCGGTAACGCTTTTCGTGCTGTTATACCGGAAATTGCCGCTGCCGGAAGCCACCAGCCCGCTCACCAGCGTGCTGCCGGTAACGCTGCCTGTATAGAGAAGTGTCCGTCCTCCCGTTCCGGTGGTAATGACTGGAGTCCCGCTAATAAGGAGATCGCCACCCATAGAGGTTCCTACCGCACTGTTCTTGCCTGCAACCAGTGTCACCGCACTGGTGCCGGTGTTCGAGCTTGCTATGCTTTTAGCAAGAGTCAGGTTGCCGGTCAGCGTTTCCACATCCACGGTGCCACTGGTGGTTATACCATCCGTACTGCCAACCGTGCCTATCGTCAATGCTCCATTGTTATAGAAGGCGATATTTCCGGCACCCGTGGAAGCCGCCAGTATGCCGACGCTGTTTCCGGTTGCGCTGTTCAGCGTGTAGGCGGTACCGACACCATTCAGCAGCAAACTGCCCGCCATGATGTTACCGCTGCCGGAAACGGTTTTGCCGCTTCCACCGCCGATAAGCGTCAGTACCTGCCTTGCGTCGCTGAGTGCACCATTGATGGTGATATTGTTTCCACTGATGAAGGATGTATTGCTTAAAAGCGTGACCCCCGTAGCGCCAATGGTGATAGTACCGGCAGAGGCATTACCGATCGTGATGTCAGAAAATCCGGCGGAATAAGTGAACGGCAACTGCAGCGTGCCAGCACCGTTGGCCACACCGATAGTCGTACCGGCAGTGGCAGGCTGAATCGTGAGCGTACCGCTTGAGGCGAAGGTCAGAGAACTGTCGCTGAAAACCGTGTCGCAGGTGAGTGAAATGTTTGCCGATGAGCCCGTTGAAAAGCCATCAAGTGCGCCAATAAATGAGTTGCCGCTGCTGGAAAACTGGTAGCCCCGTAAACCGGCGGTACCAGCCGTGCCGTCGAAGCCATATATACCGGTCGAACCGTATGAACCAGTCGTACCATTCACACCATTAATTCCTCCCCCTCCATTGTACCCAGATTTACCAATACCCCCTGGAGCCTGGTAGAAGGAATACGGCCAGCCACCCGATCCACCGGTTGAACCGACACCTGCAGAGCCTGAAGCGCCTGTAGCACCTGAAATGCTGACGGTTCCAGAACTACTTGCAAGTATTGATGAAGCCACTGTGAGACCAGTTCCGCTGGCGCCGCCTGCACCACCACTCCCTCCCTCTCCGCCACGGCCACCTTGACCATCGGAACCACCATTGCCGCCATTGCCGCCATTGGCTCCCCAGCTATTGGTATACCACCCTCCGACCGTACCATAGTTACCACCATTGCCGCCATTGCCGCCAGAAGCATTAGAAGCAATTCCACCGTTACCAGCAGTGTTGCCGCTGCCTGCACTTCCTCCATTGCCTCCAGTAGCAGTCAGCGTGTAACCGCTTTCAGCAATGAGTCGACTGCTGATTGACAAATCAATACCAGTGCCACCAACTCCTCCAGTGCCGCCTGTTCCGCCAACGCCACCTGTTCCTCCGGTGCCACCATTGCCGCCACTGCCAGCAGGCGCCTGGTTTCCATTAGGTGTGGGTGTGCCGTAGAACCCGCCTTGGCCGCCATCGCCGCCGGTGGCACCGGATCCAGCAGCATAGCTCCAACCACCCAAGCCACCAACACCGCCTTTACCAGCAGCTCCTCCTGTACCTCCAATACCCAACGAGATGATGGTACCAGACGATGCCTGAACGATCACCGAGGATAAAAGCTGAATGCCTGCACCACCAACACCACCAGTGCCCCCGTTGCCACCAGCTCCACCTGTACCACCAGATCCACCAGATCCACCAGATCCGCCCCGGCCAGTCAAACCAGCGCCATTGCTTCCACCCGTAAGACCATAACTACCATCTCCACCTCGTCGTCCTTGACCGCCATGTCCGCCAGTCCCTCCATCACCGCCAGTTCCTCCATCTCCGCCTTTGCCGCCAGTTCCAGCAAGTTTAATGGCATCGGCAGTTGAAATGATTGACGCTCCCTCTCCTGCCAGAATACCTGCTCCACCGGTACCACCCGAACCACCTTGCCCACCAATGCCGCCAGTACCGCCCGCGCCACCGTCTCCCCCCTTGCCACCATTACCGCCATTACCGCCCCATCCATAAGAATTTGAATATAAACCTGCTAAACCCCCATGGCCACCGCTGCTTCCAGCATCGCCATTCCCACCATCTCCACCAGCGCCACCGCTTCCGGCGGTACCGATGCTCGCACCGCCAGTCCCGCCGATACCGGTAAGGTCAACCTCACCCGTCGAAAGAAGGTGAGCTGCATTTCCCAAGGCAATACCAGCGCCACCAGCACCACCAACAAATCCAGTGCCGCCTGCGCCGCCAGTGCCACCCAAACCGCCATTGCCGCCAGCACCACCCAAGCCACCTGATCCTGCCTGGTATCCGTTATCGTTGGCCCCATTATATCCACCGTCACCCCCAGCACCACCCCAGCCACCGTTACCGCCACTACCTCCTGAGCCACCAGCGCTGCCGGATGCACCTGTCCCGGAGCCACCGCTCGAACCCAAAGAGCCTGCAGAACCGGCGGACCACCCTGCGTTTACATAGGAATTCCCATTCCCAGAGCCACCGTCCGCGCCCCTGCTACCGTCACCGCCATTCCAGCCAATACTACCAGCAACCCCATTCCCAACCGATGAGGTACTGGCACCAACCGCCCCCTGCCCATAAGCCGTGATGCTTGCGGCAGAGAGAGTGGTGTTGTTGCCAACGTAAATGCCCGCAATGTACGTACTGTTACCGGTAGCATAGGTGGCGCCGCCGCTATAACCACCCATGTAAAGTATCCCGTGTATCTCTACAGCCGTAAACGCACTGCTATTGTCGAAGAATCGGATCGGACCGCTCGCCTGCAAACTCAGGCTCAACGGGCTTGATGATTCCGTATCGCTGATGGTATACCCAGCAGAGACGTAAATCCCGCCAGTCGCCTGCAGCGTCAGGGATGCTGCGTTACCAGCACTCTTTGCAATATTGGAATTGACCCAAATATCACCACCCACCTGATTAACCACCGAGGTGCCACTGTTGAGAGTGGTTTGATAGGAGGTGGCAACACTTGCATTGATTGTTCCATCAGCCGGATCAATCAACCAAAGCCCGCCCGTTCCCTTTGGCGCAGCAGCAGAAACCGTGGCACCACCAATATTGACGGTATGGCCGGATGTCTCAATGTTGCCTCCATCGCCTCCCTGGGCACCTCCCCTGGCGCTGATTGTCCCTTTGACGGTGGTGAGTGAAGCATCGTTGCCCACGTCGCTCCACACCACCACTCTGCCTCCGTTACCACTCCCGATAGCGCTCGCATCAATGCTCACGCCCTGCTCCACGGTAGCGGTGGTTGCCTGATGCAGAGTGCCACTCCCCTGCCAGTCGCCCCCAATCAGGGCAGTACCTCCGCCATCACTGCCTGAAACATCAACCCCTGCCGCTCCGGCCAGGGTCACCTGGTCGCCGGTCATGGTAACACGGCCTCCGGTTTCACCCGCATCGTCGCCCCTGGCAGAAAGCGTGCCGCTGGAGCGGACAAGCCCGCTCTCGCCTCCATCCAGAACTATCTGGCCGTTTTCAGCTTTCATGGTATTGGACCTGACAACACCATCATTGTTCACCACCTGCGCCGTCAAGGCGTTTTCCGATCGGGCGCTCATCACCACCATCCCTCCATCAGCCTGAAGCAGCCCGCTGTTGGAAACCTCGGCATCCACCGCCGTCTGATCCACCGTCAGGGTAATCAGGCCGTCGCCCTTGAAATCAAGCGAAACCTGCTTCCCGGCAGCAAGCGCTACACTGCCACCATCGGCAGTAATGCTCCCTTCGTTGCTCACCTTGGGCGCAATCAGGGCAACAACCCCGCCGGGCATGGCATTGATCACCCCCTGGTTCAGCACGCTACCCGCGTTGCCCCCTGTGTTAAAAAACCTGTTTTTCCCTGCCAGAAAATCGCTGTCGGAGATGCTGAGCGACGAGGCCACCAGCCCCCCAACATCAACACGGGAAGTTTTACCAAAAATAATGCCGGAGGGGTTCAGGAGAAAAACCTGCCCGTTGGATGAGAGCGAGCCCATAATCTGCGACGGGCTCTGGCCGGAAATACGGTTGAGCGCACCGGCAGCGCTGTTGGGCTGGTTGAAGCGCACCGCAGCATTGGCGCCGATGTTGAAGCTGTTCCAGTTGGCAATCAGTTGCTGCGACGACTGGTTCACCGTCATCTGGGTGCCGCTGACACCAATGGTGGCGCTGCCTGCCGTCACCTGCCCGCCGCCGGGCAAGGCGCCAGGGTCAAGCCCATACGCAGGCGCACCCGCGAGCAGCATGACTGCAAGCAGGGCAAGGCTCTTCAGCGGTGATTTTGGAACTCCGCCGTTTGTCTTGACCCTTTCGGAGACAACAATCCACGTCTCTTTGGTTTTTGACCAGATGACGTTGAATATCCTGTTCATTATATCAGTACTTTAGCGTTCATTACATTTGAAACAATTCAATAATTCTATCACTCTTCCATGCCTGCGGCATTTATCCTGAACCCGTCAAAAGGATAACGATCCCTGCAACCAGTATCGGCTACGATCGGCTTTACCATCAGAGTTAAACCCCATCGTGCTTCTCCCTGGGTTGTCACCAAGAACGTGTGCCCAGCTCATCCTGGCGCTGAAGCTGCTCCCAAAACTGTAGTTCAGCCCCACCCCTGCGCCCTGCAGCCAGTAGTCGTTCAGGTTGGTGGCGGTGCCGAGAGAGACCGGTGTCTCAGTCTGCCGCAGGACGACGTGACCGGCATCATAAAACCCCATAAGCTGAAAACTTCCCAGAGCGCTGAGTAAAGGAATATTATAGCGAAGAGCCGCGTTGATGAGCTGCCCTCCGTCACCCGATCCTTCACCTACGGGATAGGCCCGAATGCCGTAAGGCCCGCCAAGACTGAACTTTTCGCTCGAATCGAGGTTGTTGAGAGAAAACTGGGAGGTCATTGATAATCCAAAGGTTGCTGCTTCTGTCAGGCGCTGCATCCGGGAAAGAGCAAGGTTGAATTTGGTGTAGTCACCTTCAGTCTTGTTCGTGATCGCCGACTCAACGGCTTTGGCTTCATGGAAATTTCCGATTGTGGCGCCAGCGCTCCAGCTTGTGTAGCCACCGCCAAAAAGTGCATCGTAATGGGTTCCGTTGAGGCCAAGAGTGGCGCTTTGGAGGCTCCTGTCGCTGATATCCATGGTGGGATTGCTGTCGGTCAGCGACTTGACAGAACCGCTCAGGGTGGCGGTTACCGTCGTCGTCCGGCTGCGCATCATCGGGTAGCTCAAGCCGCCATCGTAAATGCGGCTCTTGCCTTCGAGTTGCTGGGCAGCCAACTCTTCACCAAGGGTATAGTGCATGGCGGAACAAGAGAGATTGCCCCTAAGCCCATTGTACATGAGGGGAAAGTTGTAGCCTATCCGACCATCTCTAAGTCCTGTTGCCCTGGTCAGCATCATCGACCACTGGTCGCCGTAACCGAACGGATCGTTGAGAAAAATCATGCCGCTCGATTTCCATACGCCGGTATAGCGATTGCCGGAATTATCACCAAAAAGGCTGCCGGAGGCCAGCGATCCCTCGGTAACGGCGATTTCAACCTCACTGCTGCCCGGCATGGTGCCTCGAACAAGCGAGGCCCTTGCATTGACACCCGGTAGGTCGTTCATGAGAAGCACAGCATGTTCAAGCGACTGTTCGTTGAGTGGTTTCCCCGGCTGAACCCCCTTTTTTCCTATAGACTGAAGAACACTCTTGCTGATCCTGGCCGATTTGTCCCGTTTGAACAAAATACCGCTGCCGCTTTTGCCCTGAACAATCTGGATTTCAATAATGCCTGAAATGACGTTTTGTTGGGGCAGATAAACCTGAGAAAGGAACCACCCCTTTGTTCTGAGGTATCCGGTGATCTTTTCGGTCAGTGCCTGCAAGTCGCCAAACGTGCATTTTTTGCCTGTGGCATCGGCAACCAGGAGTTGCAACTCACGCTCAGTTGCAACACCTTCGTATCCACTGAATCGAAACCCTTTGACTTCAATATGGACGTTACTGTCGGGGGCAGGCTCTGGCTTCTCTGTAGCCTCAGCCTTTGGAAACCGATCCGGAAAAAGCTGCTGCTGGGGCTGCTGATCACGGAGAAGACTGCCTGCATCCGGAGTTGAGGCTTGAAGTATCTTGACGGGAGGGTATGAAAGCGAGAGAACAATGACGAATTTAATCAGGGGAAATTTTTTCAGTCTGAGGGGAGCAGAATGAGACGGTGATGGATGAATTGTTTTCACAATAATTGTCTATACTATTTATCCTTCTTACTATTTTATTGTATATGCAAGTCGTTTTATGGGAAGACCTTAACTTCTTTCCGATTGACCTGAAACAAAACGAAGAAGCAATTGAGGAAGCGCTGGTCGTTCATTTTTGAAATGAATAACGGTGTTAGCTCTTAAATTTTACTTTATAAAACAACCGCTTTATAAAAAGAAGTAATACATAATAAATTGCAGAGTTCAAACACATATCTTTTGTTCAATGAGAAATCGTGTAAACTTTATTCTTACCTTTACGCCGATTTTTGTCAACAACCATGCTTTTAGATTGTTATGAAGAGCCCTGCCTTTGTACTCTACTCCCTTTTTCTCCCTGTATTTCTTGGAATTGCAAGGCTCTTCAGCCCTCTGCACCCCAAGCTCAAGACTTTTTTCAGGGTACGAAAAGAAGTTTTCGAAGAGTTGAAACAAAAAATTGGCAGTCTCCCCTCAACCTCCTTCACCTTATGGGTCCATGCGGCCTCAGTTGGTGAATTCGAACAGGCCCGCCCGATCATTGCCGTTCTGAAAGCGAGGCACCCGGAGATCACTCTTTTTGTCTCATTTCTCTCCGATTCTGGATATAACGCTCGAAAAAACTTCCCCGATGCCGCCGCAGTTTTCTATCTGCCAACAGACACACGCAGCAATGCCAGAAAACTGATCTCGCTGCTCAAGCCTGATATGCTTCTTCTCATGCGCTATGACTTCTGGCCAAACCATATCATGGAAGCAAAAAAAAGGGGAGCAACCCTTATTCTTGCATCAGCGGTACTCCAAGAGAAGGCTCAGTACTTCAAACCCGTGCTGAAAGGCTTTTACAGATTTATTTTTCACCTGTTCGATCACCTCTATACGGTATCAGAAAAGGATACCATTGCGTTCAGGAAGATATTCAACTGCCAACAGGCAGAAACAGCAGGCGACCCGAGGTTTGACCAGGTCTTTCTGCGCAGCCGGAACTGTGCGAAGGTTGATCACCTCAAGCCTCTCTTTGAAAACCGCACGGTAATGGTTGCCGGAAGTGTTTGGGATCGTGATGAAATGCTGCTGCTTCCCGCCTGGCTGGAGCTTGAGAAACGGCCGTCACTGATTCTTGTACCGCATGAAGTCAATGCTGAAAATATGGCACGCCTTTATCGGGAGCTTCAAAACCGATCTCTGGCTTATGTAGCGGTATCAAGCCTGAGTGAAACCTATGACCCTGAACAGGAGATTCTGGTCATCGACCAGACCGGCTATCTTGTTGAGCTCTATTCATTGGCGTCGATAGCTTATGTGGGAGGAGGTTTCGGCGTTAATGTGCATAACACGCTTGAGCCCGCCGTTTATAATATTCCGGTACTGTTCGGCCCAAACTGTCACAACTCCCCTGAGGCGGAATGGCTTGTTGCCGCTGGAGGCGCTACAATCATTCATGATGTGAGGGAACTGAGTGCTGCACTGAAAGCCCTGACAACCGACAGCGCTCAAAGGGAAAAGAGCGGAACGGCTGCGGGAAAATTCGTGCAAGAGAGGACTGGCGCAACGGCTCTCATCGCACAACGGATAGAGCGTTACTATGATCTGCTGACAAACACCTGACAAAGCGCATCCCCTTAAGCGACCCTCTCTTGATTGAAATCATTGCTTATCCGATCCCGGATTGCTCTTTGGCGGCAAAATCCTGGTCTGTGCAGGCGTATGCTTATGATACTTCTTTTCCCAGCTCTGTATTGAAATCGCCTGAAACGTTCGCTGACCTGTTTTTATGCCAGTAATTTTCAGATACTTCCCCTGAGCAATCTGTGTTTTTGGCCGCACCTCGGCTTTACTGATGTCAACGCGCCAGATACCTTTGCTGAAGTCTCTTAAAACAATCTCATGCCGGACGTTATCAGTTTTAATTATCTTGCCGCCGAGTAATCCTTTTTGTGAATTAGTCCAGCGCTGCTCATTGGCATTGATCAGATTATTGTAAACATGAACATTTTCTATAAGGTATCGATGGATGTATCCGCCAACATCAACGGTGTTCAGGCAAAGGCTGAGCAAAAGGCTTGCACTGAGGGATGCTGCAATAACCTTTGGCGCTGAATAACGATACCCTTTTTTGGTGTGCCGAAATCCGAAAAACGCAAACAAAGTAAACAGCGCAAGAGCGGCCAGCCAAACATAGGGTATAGCGGATATGACATCTTCAACAAGCGGACGCTCAATAAAATAACGGTCGATATAAGAGTGATCCGCAATGAAATCGTTATCAATAAAAACATAAATGGCCGTCGCCATCGCCAAGCCGCCCGTTAAAACCGATATTGCGGCAAGCAGCCAAAAGCTAAGTCGTTTGACAAGAAAGCGCCAACGAGGAATCAGCTCAGCATGTCTTTTCTCAATTTCATCAAGTATATATTTTGATCTGTCCTTCTGCATGAGGCTTCACTACTTACTCTGTTCTAAAGTATACTTTACTTTTTTCTTGGCCCGATTAATCAGGGTCGCGACTGTCCCTTGAGGGATTTGTAATATATCTGATATCTCCTCATAGCTTTTTTCTTCAAAAAATTTCAGGACGATGACCTCACGGTATTTTGTCTCAAGCCGATCAACAACCGCCTGAATTTCCACTGCCGTATGCCGCTGTCCCTCCAGCTCGGTCAAACCGGCATCATCAGTCATATTTTCAAACAGAAAATTACTATCCCCTTGTACTAATACGCTTGGGCGACTCTTTTCCTTTCTGAAATAGCTGACAATTTCATTATGCGCAATTCGGTAAATCCACGATGAGAACTGGAGAGATGTGTCGTAATCATTGAGATGAACAAACGTTTTGATAAATATTTCCTGGAGAAGATCCTCCGCTGCTGATAAATCTTTACATCCCAAGCGAACGATATATCTCAAAAGAGGCGCCTGATATCGGCGAACAATTGCAGCAAATGCCTCTTTATTTTCAATCGCCCTGGCAACCAGCTCCTGATCGCTGTCATGCTGCTGTTCTCGATGTATGGAAGAAAGGGCCATATCGTGTGAAAACTCGTGAAACTTCTGGTTAGATCCTCATAGACAACTCCTGATCCCGGCATATTCATGTACTCTCCGGGCTTCTTTGGTTTTAATATATAACCTCAAATGAGGATCATCAAAATCATTCCCTCCGAAACGGTGAATGCTGCCGTCTCAATCTCCTGAATTATAAAATAATCAGAACCGAGCCGCCGATAATAAGCAGCGCACCCATCAGGATTTTCCAGGTCAGTATTTCATGCAGAAGCACTGCCGAAAGGATAATGGCAATGGCTACGCTCATTTTATCGACAGGTGCAACCTGTGATACTTTGCCCAACTGCAGAGCTTTGAAATAGAATATCCACGACAAACCGGTCGCAACGCCCGACAGGCCAAGAAAGAGCCAGTTCTGTTTCGACAACAGGTTTATGCCCTCCACCTCTTTTCGGGCAAA
>CAIQWD010000007.1 GCA_903875445.1 uncultured delta proteobacterium
AATCCATTGTTGCTGAAAAAACGCGCCAATTGCCGGTTGGTCCAGTCCACAAGAGATTTCGATTTTACTTTTCGGTATCCACCAGTCCTTTGACAAACCACCGCTGCATGAAAAGCACGACCAGAACCGGCGGCAGCATGACCAGAAGCGCTCCGGCCAGTGCAACGTTCCAGGTGGGAAGGTCATCCATCTGAGGAATCAGGCGTTTCAATCCGATAACGGCAGTAGACATCTTCGGGTTAGTGGTGATCAGCAGGGGCCAGAGATACTGGTTCCAGCCATAGACAAAATCAATGACGATCAAGGCGGCAATATTGGTTTTGGAAAGCGGGAGCAGGATCCGTGTAAAGAACTTCATGGGAGATGCCCCGTCGATTTTGGCCGCTTCGCAGAGTTCTTCCGGAACCGTCAGGTAAAACTGCCGAAACAGAAACGTTGCGGTGGCGGAGGCGACCAGGGGAAGAATAAGTCCGGCATAACTGTCCAGAAGGCTTAACTCTATGGAAATGTGAAAACTGCTCCCGGTGAAAAATCCGATGAGCGTATCGATATGAAAGGCCTCCAGGATTCGTTGAACCGGGCCGAAAATATTGGCGGTCACCTCGTAAGTGGGCAGGATACGGACCTCTACCGGCAGCATCAGGGTGCAGAAAACCGACACAAAGGCGATTTTTCTGAAGCGAAAATCAAAATAGACAATGGCAAAAGCCGCCAGCATGGAAATGGAAATCTTTCCGATGGTAATCCCTGCCGCCATGACAAAGGAATTCCACATCTGGATGCCCAGGTTGCCTTTGATCCATGCGGTCTTCAGATTGATCAGAAGCTGATCGCCGGGAATCAGAGGCATGGGGATTCTGGACACTTCTTCAAGCGGGAGCGTTGCCGCAACAATGGTGTAGAAAATGGGAAATCCGACAATGCCGATTCCGAGAATCAACAGGGTATCCGATGCTGCCTAAACCGTCCAAACGGGGCCGGCCTCGCACCAACCTGCGCCAAGTGATCGATGCCATGTTCTATGTCGTCAAAGCAGGCATCCAGTGGCGGTATCTGCCCGCTGATTTCCCACCATGGCAGACGGTCTATGGTATTTTCCGCCGCTGGAAGCTCAGTTATTTTTGGGCGGCCCTCAATGATGCGTTGCGGATTTTGGTGCGGAAAGCTCAAGGCAAGCATCGTCAACCCACGGCCGCGATATTGGACAGTCAAAGCGTTAAGTCCGCCGGTCATGGCGGCCCGGTGGGTTTCGACGCGGGCAAGCGCATCAAAGGCCGCAAGCGTCATCTGCTGGTAGATACCTTGGGCTTGGTCCTGGGCGTAGTCGTCACCCCAGCCGACACCACCGAGCGCGACGGCGGCAAGGCGGTCTTGGGCCGGGTGTTGTGCTGGCTTATGCGGCTCCGCCTCCTGTGGGTCGATGGCGGTTATACCGGGGACGCCTTTGCTCACTGGGTTAAAACGCTGCGCCCCAAGTTGGCGGTCGAAGTAGTCAAGCGCTCCGATGCGGTTCAGGGCTTTAAAGTCTTGCCATGGCGCTGGGTGGTCGAACGCACTTTCGGTTGGTTGATGTACCACCGTCGCTTGGTGCGCGATTACGAACGCACCATCTCCAGCGCCGAAGCTTGGATCTATGTCGCGATGATCCGTATTCAACTCCGCCGATTGGCCTGATCCTTTAACCATGTTGATTTTTAAAACA
>CAIQWD010000008.1 GCA_903875445.1 uncultured delta proteobacterium
AAATTCATCTCTTTGAGCAGATCAGCAATCAGATGGGAAAATAAAAAGGAGGGGAATGCAGGATTTCAGAAAAAAAGAGATGGCGCAGGTGGCTCAGTTTTCGTTAGCAGAGGTGGTTCAATTTTGATTAGCGTTGAAGGCATTTTCTGAATGCGCGTAATATTCAGTCATTTCTATCCACTCTTTATGTGATATTTTCGTATGAGATCCATCTTGTCACCATCCATGACAAGAATCAATTTCTCCACTATACCACCCTCACCCTGTCAGGCGATGTCATAGTAAATTTTTTCTTCACATCTTCGTTTTGTCATGGTCATTGACATGGTCATGTTTATGTCCTAGAATGAAACCATGATTACGATGAATATCAATGAAGCCAAGACACATCTCTCGGGCGCGCTGGCAAAGGTCGCCAAAGGGGAGACGGTTGTTCTTTGCAAACGGAATAAGCCGGTGGCTGAGATTCGTCCTCTCCGAGAGGCGCTGCAAAAAAAGCGTCCCATCGGACTGGCCGCCAAGGAATATCCGGAATTTACGATTGATACACGGTTTTTTGAGCCTCTTCCCGATGACTTCGTCGATGCTTTTTCAGGCCAGAACGCGTGAATATTCTCCTGGACACTTGCACATTTCTCTGGCTCGTTTTCAACACCGACGAGCTTTCCAACACGGCGCGGGAAGTATTTGCAGACCCGAAAAATGAAGTCTATCTGAGCGCGGCCTCGTGTTGGGAAATCAGTGTCAAATATTCTCTGGGAAGGCTGGCCCTGCCGGAAGGCCCCGGAAGGTTTGTTCCCGACCAGCGGGAGAAGCATTATGTTGCTCCACTGCCGATTACTGAAGCGGCTACCTTCCATCTGCCGAAACTCCCTCCGTATCATAAAGATCCCTTCGACCGCATTCTGATCTGCCAGGCGATTGAGCACTCCCTCGTTCTCCTGACACCGGACGAGCTGATTAACCAGTATCCGATTCATACCTTGTGGTAAGCATACAGGTTGTTGAGACGGTCAATCCGAAGCCTGTCAGGAAAAAACCTATCAAAATATCTTGCACCGCAAGGGCATAAGTTTCGTACGAGCAGGCAAGCTGCTCAACTCAGCTTTATCTGACAAACCAAACGTAATCAGATTCTGAACCTTCTTTTTCCACCTTACCACACCCACCCTGTCAACACGTGTCAGCGTAAAAAATAATTCTTCGCCATTCTGTCGATTTCTCTCCCCACCAAGTTTTTCAATTCCTCCGGCTCGACAACACTGACCTCCGCGCCATGACTGAGGATGGTTCCCACCAGTTCGCGGAAGTCGGCGACCGGGAATTCCAGGCGGAGGGAGCCGTCCGGGCCGGTGTCGGCCTTTTGTTCGGGATGCCAGCTTTGTTCCTGTATCCACGGCGATATTTGCGGTGAAAAGCGCAGCACCACTTGGCTGGTTGCGCCGCTTTGCATGATGCCGAAATGTTTGCGGGTATATTCCTTGATGTCGGGCAGGTTGGCGGGGACGGCGATTTTTTCATCCGCCTGCACGATCTCGCGGATGCGGGCCAGGGCGAAATCGCGCAGTTCGTGGCGTTTATCGCACCAGGCGATAAGGTGCCAGCTGCCCATATAGTGCATGAGGTGGAGGGGCTGGATGGTTCTTGTCGAGGTTTTACCTCCGTGCGGTGAGTGATAGGTGATGCGCAGGGCGCGGTCCGCGAACAGCGCCTCGACGGTCCGGCGAAAGGTGCGGGTATCGACCATGGCGTATTCGATATTTTTCACCGACACCTTGCCGTCCACCTGTTGAAGACAGGCCCTGGTGTTTTTACCGGCGCTCCCGGTCACTCGGTTGATCAGGCGGCAGAGGTCGTCTTTTAAGGCCGGGTCGGGGATGGTCGAGGCCAGGCGGACGGCGAGCGACAGGGCGAGGATGTTGGTCTCGCTGATCCAGTGGCCGGGGATTTCGTAAGCTGCGTCGGAGTAGTAAAAGCCTCGGTGCGCACGGTCGTATTCGAGCGGGGCATGGATGCGCTCGCGCATAAACTCGAAATCGCGGTAGGCGGTTCGTTTGGAGATCTCGAATTCCTCGGTGAGATGGTCGGCATTCGGAAATTTTCCGGCCTTGATTCGGCCATGAAACCACGATACGCGCTCAAATTGCTGGCGATCCGACATCTTCCGCACCCCCTTGATGACTTGCTCGTTACCACCGGCGAAATACTGCAAAGTGCCTACGGGAAAACTCCGTGATTTGCCGGTATCATGCCTGTCGGGAGATGTATCTACCCGAAGTGGTTATGGGTTCCGTTCATTGCAATGGTGTGGAGAATACCAAGTATTGTGTTAGGAAGCAATGCTTATCGATTTTTTTTGGCAGGGGAAGCTTTATTCAACGGGGATTGCGAGGAATCGGTTTTACGTACATGGTCGATGGAGTGTTATTGGCAAATGTTGTTGAAACAGAGTGAAATCTCTGTCTGTCGTGAATATCGGGATATCGGAAGTATCGACAAGGACCTTCATTGCTTTTGCCGCTGCTTCTTGTAGTCGTAGTCTAGATCGTACTCTACAGTATGAAAAAGTTTTGTGATCTCAGCTTGTTTGCGGCGTTGAATATATTCCGCAAGGGCTTCATTGACCACCGCCTCTTTGGTTGCATGTTTGCCGATGATGCGGGCAATCTTCGAGAAGATTGTTGTCAATAGCAGGGTTTGTTGCCACGGGGCACCTCCATTTCACAAATTAAAATTCAGTCTCTTCTCTCAAAGCAGTTTGCGTGTCATCTGCAAAACATCAACAGCAAAGGCGGAAAATTGCTCTGCATCTTCAAGAGAGGGAGCACCAGATGGCAACAATCCAAAGTTGCCCGGATATCTTGAATCGATATACAGCTTATTGAGCAGACTCAGCATATCCTCATCAAGATCCAACAGCTGCCTGTGGTCTATCGCCGTTTTGAGTGTGAGCAGATTGTGCGTTTTCCGCACCACAATATCAGATTCTTCAATAAAGGCTTTGAGACATTTTTCAACACATTGCTGAGCATGAAACGCCACGACCGGCGTGAGGTGCGGCTGCTTCAGAATGGCAGTAATGGTATCAATATCTGCCTGTGCAGATCTTAACCAATCAGCAGTGTTGGCCTTCATGCGAGTTGTATGGCTTCTCTCAGTATGCTGCGCATAAACACACTGCCGCTGGAGGTGATCATCTCAAACTCAGGTTTAGTATATACCAGCAAATCGATGGGATGATGTTTTTCTATATCCCGAATTAATCTACTGATACGCAAATAATTGTTATTACGTTCTTTATAGCTATTGGGTACGGTATCCAGGTCCAAAACTACCAGCAAGTCTATATCGCTTTCCGCACCGGCATCTCCCCTGGCTTCCGATCCAAATAACAAGACCTTGTCTATCTTTTCACTTGCGGTAATGCGATCAACCAATTCTTTTTTGAGTATATCCGAGAGCATTTCTAATGGATTATCCTTTTATTATCAGTATGATCTAAGACACTATGTTATCTTATCGGTATTCTTTTGAAGAATTAATCTATCTTAGCAGATACTGTCAAAAATTTCAATTTCGACCGAGATTTCGAGTTCTGATCGGAAACCATTATACCGAAAGAGCAGCCGAAATCTTCTTCGCCAGCTCGACAAGTAGAGTCGCATACTGCTTTTCAAATGCCTCCATGGTGTAGCGGGCGGTGGAGGAGTCGAAGCTGACGCCGCCTACCACTTTGGCGGTGCGCAGGTTGAAGATCGGGGCACCGATGGCGATCAGGCCGGGCAGGAAGGTTTCCCGGTTGAAGGAATAGCCCCTGGCCCTGGTTTCCTGCAGTTCCTGCTCTATCGCCCGGCGGTCGAGGGTGGTGCGGTCGTGTTCCGGCTGCAGGTCTGTGCGTTCGAGAAAACCGGCCAGCCGCTCATCATCCATAAAGGCCATGGCCGCCTTGCCGGTGGCGAGGTTATGCAGGTCACCGGCGGCGGTGAAATGGAGGAAGGCGAGGGTGTCTTTCGACTCGCGGCGGTAGACCAGGTAAATGTTGTTGTTCTGGATCAGTCCGACATCGATATGCAGGTCGTATTGCTTGTGGACCTCATCGACATAGGGCTTGATACTTCTGACGATATCGGCCTTCTGCAGGAAGGAATGGGCCAGGGGAATGGTCCTGACGCCTAGGGAATAGGCGCCGCGCGCCTTGGCGTCTTTCTGCAGGTAGCCGTGTTCGCAGAGGGTGTTGACGAAACGAAAGACCGAGGTTTTGTTGATACCTAGGCACCGGGAAATCTCGCTGAGGCTGTAGGTTGCTTTTTCGCCGCAATAGAGGTTGAGAATTTTCAGACCTTTGTCCAGTGTTTCCGAGGTGTTTCCCTTGTTCTTTTCGGCCATATCCGGTGTTTGCAGGTGCCTGGGCGGTGTTTGGGAGGATCGATGGCGGTGGTAACAGTCCGCTGCTTTTGCCGACCGCCGAAAATGAGCTGCAATAATACCGGATCTTGCCGGAATGCGAAAGGGGAGGGGGCGAGAAATTTGCCGCAGGCCATCCTCGGTCGCAATGACCTTATCACCATTGAAAAGACGGTTGACTTTTAGTTTTTTGCTGCATATAAATGACTTGACTTTTAGTTTGTTGGTGCACGGAGTGCACACTACAGCGACTGGAAACAATCCAGCAAGGAACAGAAGAATGAAACGTTTGGCCGAAGATGCCCTCATCGCCTGGTATAAATCGCCGCGACGCAAACCTCTGATTATCCGTGGTGCCCGTCAGGTCGGCAAAACCTGGCTGGTGGAGAAGGGCCTCGCCCCGTATTTTACCAATCTGGTGAAGGTCGACCTGGAAAAACGGCGGGATCTGCACTTCCTCTTTGCCGGCAATCTTGAGCCGAAGATCATTCTCCAGGGACTTGAGGTCAGCCTGGGGCGGATTGTCGCCGGCAAGACCTTGCTGTTTTTCGACGAGATCCAAGCGTGTCCGCGGGCAATCATGGCACTCCGCTATTTTTATGAACAAATGCCGGAATTGCACGTCGTCGCCGCCAGCTCCCTTCTGGAATTCGCTTTCGCCGATATTTCCGTCCCGGTCGGGCGGGTTACGTACCTCTACCTCCAGCCCATGACCTTTTTCGAGTATCTCCTGGCCATAGGTAAAGAACCGATGGCCGAGCAAAGCCGCAAATCGCCGGCAACCCTTGCGGAATCGGTCCAGCAGATGATTCTCCGCGAATTAAAAACATATTTTTTTGTTGGCGGCATGCCGGAGTGCGTCCAGGTTTTTCACGATTCCGGTTCGCTGTTGGAGGTATTCAAGGTTCAATCGGACATCATTACTTCCTATCGCGACGACTTTGCTAAATATTCACCGCGGATGGACACCACCTGCCTCGACGCCGTCCTCCTCAATACCGCCAGGATGGTCGGGGAACAACTGAAATACACCAGGCTGAACGAAGGTCACTCCTACCAGATGAACCATAAGGCCTTCGACCTCCTGGCTAAAGCCAGGATCATCCATAAGATCCCCGCCTGCAACCCCTCCGGCTTGCCGCTGGGGGCCTCCGCCAACCCGAAAAAGTTCAAGGCGGCGATGCTCGATATCGGCCTTATGCAGCGTCTTTGTCAAATACCGGTCGATTTCGAGATGAAGCAGGAAAACCTCCTGGCGATGTACCGTGGTAAACTGGCGGAACAATTCGTCGCCCAGGAACTGTTGGCGCATGGGGGGGAGGATCTTTTCTACTGGGCCCGCGACGCCCGCGGCAGCAGTGCCGAAATTGACTATCTAACTGTTCGCGAAGGGACCATCTACCCGGTTGAAATCAAATCCGGAGCCGGTGGCAGCCTGCGTAGCCTCCACCTTTTTCTGGAAAAATACCCCAACTGCCCGCAAGGACTTGTGCTCCACGGCGGTGGATACAGACAACTGGTCGAGCAAAAACTGATTTTCTTGCCGCTCTATTCGGCCGCCGCTATCGGCAATGCGGCGATGCCGTTGCCCTGAGCGAGGTGACCGGCAGAATCTGGAGATAAGGTGCACAGAGTGCACTACGAAAAACAAATGCCATCATCGATGCAAATGCGATTGAGGGTTCAGCCTTTCTTTTCAAGAAACAGCCGCATCAGCGGCGCACTGGTGATGCTGGTCACCAGTGCCATGACAATCAGCGCCACAAACACCGCATGGTTGATCAATCCCGCTTCATAGGCGAGACTGCCGAGGATGATCTCCATCGCCCCACTGGCATTGAGACCGAAGCCGACCGCCAGGGCGTGGCGTCCCGACATGCCGCCCAACCGGGCGCCGATGCCGGCACCCATTACCTTGCCGACGAAGGCCAGCAGCAGAACCAGGGCCACTATGGGCAGGTCGAAATTTTCGATGAAATTGACCTTCAGACCGATGGAGACAAAGAACAGTGGGGCAAAGAAATTGGTGACGAACTGGTGCATGATTTCTCGCGCCTGTTCGCGTAGGTAGGCCGAATCACCGATCGCCAGGCCGGCGATGAAGGCGCCGAGAATGGCGTGAATATGGATGTATTCGGTGAAGGCGGCGGAAAGGAGGCACAGGCCGAGGCTGAGCGCCAGGACGCCACCGGGCCAGGACAGTTTGGTCTGGATCCAGGGCAGGACGCGGTTGACGGCAAAGCGCCCGACAACCAGCATAAAGGTGGCAAAGGCGGCAATGGAGACGATACTCAGGACGATGCTGCCGTGGCCGTTATTCTGATTAACGAGAGAGAGGATGAAGGAGAAGACGATCCAGCCGACGACATCGTTCAGGACCGCCGAGGCAATGATGATCGCACCGATCTCGGTCTTCAGAAGTTTCATGTCGAGGAGAATTCTGGCGATGACCGGCAGAGCCGAAATGGCCATGGCGGTTCCGAGAAAGAGGGCAAAGAGGAGATGGGTCGGCCCCCCTCCGGACACCGAAAACCACTGCGGAAAAAACCAGGCCATGGCAAAGCCCGAGGCAAAAGGCAGGACCATGCTGCCGATACCGGTGGAAATGGCCACCCGGCCATGCCGGAGAAAAAGGGAAAAGCGCAATTCGAGACCGGCGACAAAAAGCAAGAGAATCACCGACAAGGAGAAAATGGCGTCGAGGGCCAGGGAAAAATTGCTGTTTTCGGCAAAGGGAAAGAGCGTACGGTAAACCCCCGGAGCAATTGTCCCGAGCACGGTCGGGCCGAGAGCCACGCCGATAAGCAGCTCGCCCATGACCATCGGCAGGCCGATCTTCTTGCCGATTTCCGAGGCAATGCGCGATAAAATAAGGATGATGCTGATAGCCAGCAGCAGGGTAACCAGATCGTTCGGATGGAGTTTAGCCATGGCGCACGTTTTCCGGGAAATCAGGTTGCATCGCTAGTGCGGGCATGGACAATCAGCATATTACAGGGCAGATGTTCGAGGATATGTTCCAGATCATGGGCGAAAATCCGATCCATGAGCCGATATCTGCCGTCCGGGGAATGGATGACCAAGAGGTCGGCATTGCTGTCTTCGGCGTATTTGCGGATGGTGAAACCCGGCCGTCCGGAAAGGGCCGCCGTTTGCACGACCAGTTTGTCGGTGGCTCGGCCCACGGTCAATTCCCGCAGTTTTTCTTCCGCATCGAACACCAGCTGCTCCTTTATCCGGGCGCGTTCCCCTGTGGTGCTGTCGTCCGACATGGCCATGGCCAGACCGGTCTGGTCCACCTCGCGGATGGCTCGAAGATCTACGGACCCGACCCGCTCGGCAAAATAAAAAGCGGTGTCCAGGGTATGCGGAGTTTTCGGGTGGTCGACGCAGTCAACGACGATTCGCGGAAAGCTGGTACCGCTGACCTTCGGTTCGGTAAGCAGAAGAAGCGAACACTTGGCCCGGCGACTCAGGCTGCGCGCTATTGAACCTAAGTAATAACGGAAGACATTTTCGCGCCGCCGGGCACCGAGGATGAGCAGATCCACCATGTGCAGCTTGCAGGTTTCCAAAAGGGTGGCAACCGTGTCGCCCCCGCCCCAGATGGTTCGCACCTCTCGGTCTATCCCAAGGTTGACGCAGATTGCCGAGAGGATTGCTTCCTTGGCGGCGCTATGCGTACCGACATGGATGAGGAGCAGTTTGGCCTTGAAGTTGTCGGCCAGTTGCCTGGCCTCGTGCATGATCGCCTCAAGTTTTGGCGAAAAGGCAACAGCCACGGCAATGGTTTCAAACGGAAAAGACGGGCGGCCTTTTAATCTGCTGGAGTCCATTGTTGGCTCACGGGGTAGGGGTGATGAGTCAGTGCGACTCGTCTGTCGATTTTGCGGCTTGGCGCAAACGGCATTCGGCAGTACGGCTGTGTGGGGTGTTCATAGCCATTATAGCGAGAAAGGCCCTGATAATAAAGAGGAGAATCTAATGGGCGGAATTACGGCATCCGTTCTCTGACATGGCGCCGATAAGAGTCGTAATCGCCTTCGTGGATGCGCATCTCGCCGTGATCGATCTCCATGACGCGGGTTACCAGAGAGCGAAGGAAATGCCGGTCGTGGCTGACGAGAACCACCGTTCCCTCGAACTTCTGCAGGGCGGCGAGCAGTACCTCCCGCGACTGGATGTCGAGGTGGTTGGTGGGTTCGTCGAGAACCAGAAAATTTAAGGGTCGACCGAGGAGCCGCGCTAAAATGACCCGGCTCTTTTCGCCACCGGAGAGGTTGGCGATGCGTTTATCGACGTCGTCGCCGGTAAAGAGAAAGGCACCGCAGAGATTGCGGATGACTCCGATATTTTCCATGGGCAGGGCCTCCTGCACCGCCTGGAAGACCGTATCTTCCGGACGCAGCAGGTCCATGGCATGCTGGCTGAAATAGCCGGTGGTGACACCTGCGCCTGTCAGTACTTCGCCCTCGCTCGCGTCGGTGTTGCCGGTGATGACCTTCAAAAGGGTCGATTTTCCCGCTCCGTTGACGCCGACCACGGCGATTTTTTCAAGACGGCGGATGGTGCCGTTCAGGCCGCTGAAAACCGGAATTGTTCGGCCGTCGTGGCCGGTCCAGCTCTTGCTAAGATTTTTCAAGTGCAGGACATCGTCGCCGCTGCGCGGCGGCACCGGGAAATCGAATTTCATGACGCGCTGCTCCGGCGGCAGGACGATGCGTTCAATCTTGTCGATTTTTTTGACCCGCGACTGCACCTGCGAGGCGTGCGAGGCCCGGGCAGCAAAGCGGGCGATGAATTCCTCTTCTTTGGCGAGCATCTCCTGCTGGCGACGGTAGCTGGCCTGCAACTGTTGCCGCCTGATTTCCCGCTCCTGCAGATAGAAATCGAAGTTGCCGCTGTAGGTCGTGGTACTGCCGTTCGCCACCTCGACGATGCGGCTGACGATCTTGTTCATGAACTCGCGGTCATGGCAGGTCATCAAGAGGGCACCCTTGAATTCGGTCTGCAGCCATTCCTCAAGCCAAAGAATCGATTCGATATCCAGGTGGTTGGTCGGCTCGTCGAGGAGGAGGACGTCCGGATTGATGGTCAGGATCTTGGCGAGGGCAATACGCATCTTCCAGCCGCCGCTGAATTTTTCCACAGGCGCCTGGAAATCGTCGGGAGAGATACCAAGGCCGGTGAGCACCGCCTGGGCGCGCGGTTCGAGGTCGTAGCCGCCGCGCTGCTCAAAGATCTCCACCGCTTCGCCGTAACGTTCAAGGAGCTCGGCCATCGCCTCATCGGCCATCGGTTCGGACATGGCCGCTTCCATCTCCCGCATTTTTACCCCGAGGGCGACGATATCGCCGGCCGCCGACATCACCTCGACGAGCACGGTGCGTCCGGCCATCTCGCCGACATCCTGGGAAAAATAGCCGATCACGTTTTTCTTGGAACAGGAGATTTCGCCCTTATCCGGCTCTTCTTCACCGGTTATGAGGCGGAAAATGGTGGTCTTGCCGGCGCCGTTCGGGCCGACCAGGCCGGTGTGGGTGCCGGGGAGGATCTGCATGCCGGCATTCTGCAGGAGAATCCGGCTGCCGTGTTGTTTCTCTATATTGGTAAGATGGATCATCGCTCTTGGTAGATAAAAAATGGCCGGAAGTTACCATGATGCGGGGCGTTGATGCAAGGGGTATTTATGCTTTGTCGTTCAGCCATCGGCGGATTTTGGCGGACAAAATATCGGGGATGATCGGTTTGGTAAGGTAGTCATCCATGCCGGCGGCAAGGCATTTCTCCTCATCCCCGACCATGGCGTGGGCGGTCAAGGCGATAATCGGGATGTGTCTTTCGGGGAGATGCTCCGCCGGGACCGGGTTTCCGGCATCTTCCGGCATATTGAGCGGCAGCATCTCCTTTTGCCGAATGATTTGCGCCGCTTCAAAGCCGTCCGTCTCCGGCATTTGAATATCCATGAGAATCAAATCGAAAGCCTGTGTTTCCCAGGTTTCAACAGCCTGGCGACCGTTCTCGACGGCCACGACGCTGTAACCCAAATTTTTCAGGACATGCAGCGCCAGGGTTTGATTGATGGAGTTGTCTTCGGCCAGCAAAATTCGCACTTGTCCGTCGGTTCCAGGGGCTGCTTGCCGCAACTTCAAAGAGTTAGGTGGAGGAGGTATCGTTTTGGCGATCTCCTGTTTTTCAAAAACGGCGCTAAACCAGAAGGTGGCGCCACCGTCCGGGTTCGCCTCGACACCGATTTTCCCACCCATCATGGCCACCAGCCTTTTACAAATAGCCAGGCCCAGGCCGGTGCCGCCGAATTTTCGTGAGGCAGAGCTGTCCAGCTGGGAAAACGATTGAAACAGACGATGAAATTGATCCGGGGGAATGCCTATGCCGGTATCGCTTACTTGAAAATGCAGTGTCACCTGGGCTGCTGTTTCGGCCTTCATGGCAACCTTGATAGCCACTTGTCCGGATGCGGTAAATTTCACCGCATTGGTGGCCAGGTTGAGAAGAACCTGGTGCAAACGGGACGGGTCGCCACGAAGCAGGGTGGGGACCGCCGGCTCGATGCTTTGCAGCAGCAGGAGATCCTTGCGTTCGGCATGAAACCCGACGATTTTCCGCAAATCCTCCATGAGCCGGTTGAGATCGAAATCGATTACCGCAAAGTCCAGTTTGCCGGCCTCGATTTTCGAAAAATCAAGAATGTCGCTGATGACCGTGAGCAAGGTGTCGGCACAGGTTACGACCGTTTCGGCGTATTGGCGTTGTTGTTTGTCGAGAGGAGTAGAGAGCAGGAGATTGGACATACCGACTACTCCGGTGAGCGGGGTGCGGAGTTCGTGGCTCATATTGGCGAGGAAATCGCTTTTTGCCTGACTCGCTACCTCTGCCGCCTTCTTGGCCCGTACCAGTTCGGTAATATCGGTGATGATGCCGATGAGCCCGATAACGCCGCGATCACGGGCATGAATGGTTGCTTTGTCGAAGATGACCTCGCGGATGTCGCCGCCTGCCTGCTGCACTTTCCAGGTGTAGTGCTGCGTTCCCGGATTCTGGAAAAGATCAAGGTCCTTTTGGTGGTAGCCGGCGGCAATGTGCTGCGGGGCCATTTCAAAAACCGTTTTACCGATAATGGCGCTCTTCGGTTTTCCCAGATAGCTTGCAAAAGCGGCGTTGCACCCGGTGTAGCGTCCTTCGGTATCCT
This sequence comes from uncultured delta proteobacterium, assembly GCA_903875445.1. Lineage (GTDB taxonomy): Bacteria > Desulfobacterota > Desulfobulbia > Desulfobulbales > Desulfocapsaceae > Desulforhopalus_A. The sequence goes on from CAIQWD010000008.1 coordinate 11,615, forward strand.
TGTAAAACAGGGGAGTCGGGAGGGTTTCCATCAGGGTATGAAGAAAATCACGCTGCTGCATAGAGGCCTTTTCCGCCTTTTCCGCCTTTTCCTTAGCCTTTATCAGTTCGACCGTACGTTCCTCGACAAGATCTTTCAGATGGTTGCGGTGTTGAATGAGTTCTTCTTCGGCCTGTTTGCGAGTGGTGATATCCTCCACCGTGCCGATGATGCCGCTGACCTGGCCGTCTTCATCATGCAGGGGGATTTTGCAGGTGTCGAGCCAGGTTTTTTTGCCGTCGGCGCGGACCTGGGTCTCGGCGATATGTAATTCCGGCGTGTCGCTCTGCATGACCCGGCGGTCGCAGAGGAGATACCATTCGGTCTCTTCCGGCGCCCATGGCAGTTCCCGATCCATTTTGCCGACGATTTCCTCCGGATGGGCAAGGCCCGCCGCAGTGGCAAAAAGCTTGTTGCAACCGAGATATACCGAGTTACGATCTTTCCAGAAAATGAGCTGGGGGATGTTGTCGATGACCGATTGCAGCATTTCCTGGGAGCGTCGCAGGGCTTCCTCGGTGTCTTTTTTTTCGCTTTGGTTGCTCGTTTTTATCGGCGCGGTCTTGGTTAATTGGGCTTTGGCCAGAGCAAGTTCTTTTTCCAGGTGTTCAATACGTGCCGCTTGTGCCTTGAGTCCGGCTTCGAGGGCATCGGTATCAGGTGGGCGGCTTGATGTGGGAGGGTTTTTCATTTATTCCATCCGCCAGAGCCCGTTCAACGGGATTTCTTTCAGGTCCCGCAAGGGGATAAAGACCGTTGTGCAATGCGGCACTGGGCTTTTCGTTATAAGCCGCAACGGTGCCATATGTGAATCTTAACGCCTTTGGCAGGAGAAAAGCAAGACCGCTCATGCAAGCTTGTGAGCATATCGATGTTTTACCAAAAAAGGGGGCAATTTCTTTCTATGAACGGAAGGGGCTGTGGAACAGCAAGGCCGCACTTTCCTGCAATTCGGACAGTGCGGCTAGGTTGCGCGGGGGACGGGCGGTTATTTCGGGACGTCGGCGGCCTTGGAGGCCAGCTTGTATTCGATGCCCTGGTCGGCAGGAGCGGCAAGTTTCACAACTTTGATAAAGCCATACCCCATGCCCACATGACACTCATTACATGAGGGGATTACCGCATTGTATTCCTTCCTGAAGTTCTCTATATTTTCGGAGGCGATAGCCTTGGTTACCTTGGCGAACCCCCCCTCATAAAAATTTTTCCAGTCCGCATATTCTTTCGGTTTAGTGACTTGGGCGGGATTCAAGGCAACGTTCATATACTTTCCCATATAGGCGGCAAGTCCCCAGTTGCCACCTTCGGCGGCAAAGGCGATGTTCTGGAATCTGTCGCCTACCTCGCGCATCGGTATGGCAAATTTCGGCAAAGCGCCCTTGATGGCATCGATCTGCGGCTGCACATCTTCTCCTGCCGCGCTGACACAAAAACTGCTGCCGACAATGATCAAACCTGCCACTGCCAGTACTTGAGCACATTTTTTCAACATGGTGTTCTCCTTATTGAGGATTGGGATGATGGGCTACGAGAGAGCCAGGCTGCCTGCGGTTGTAAGTGAGGGTACCTCCGTGTTTGCAGCGAATGCAAATAAATGTGGACTTTTAATAATTACTCTCAATTGTGTCACAGGGTGGGATAAAATGTCAAGGGCAGGGGCAGGATTTTTTTGCAAATGAAATTGTCTGAAAAATAGAAATGTTATTCAACAGAAAAGGTGCAGAGCAGCGCCGACGGAGAAATAATTCTCACCGAGATTGCCGCGTGCCTTCGTTTAGATAGGGGAGCAAAACCGGGACCATGCCTTTTAAAACCTGGAGGGGTAGGGCCGAGGTAAAACTGAAGGCATTGGCCGATTTGCCGCTGACAAAGGCGGTGAGGACGCCGAAATGTTTGTCGCCGAGGTAAAAAACAAAGGTGGCGGTGCGGTTCAGGGCCGTTGAGGAGCCCTTTATCCCGGCTGCGGTGGAGACGAAAATGCGGTTATCGCCGGTGCCGGTTTTACCGCCGATCGGCAGTGGGCTGCCGTCCGGCTGCTGGAAGCTGTGCAGCAGCCGTTTGGCGGTGCCTTCACTGACGACCTTGCCCATAGTCTCCCGGACCACCCGCGCGACTTCCGGGTGCAGGACCTGGACCGGGTTCGGGGGTGGCGGTTCAACGATCGATTCGTAGGGGGTGTCTTTGGCGAACTCCACCTTGGTGAAACGGTGCGTAGGGAAGCGCTTGCCATCGTTGAGGAGAATGCCGACCAACTCGGCCAAGGCCGCCGGGCGGTCGCCGGAGCTTCCCAGGGCTGTGCCCAGGGAAGGGACAAGATGCTCAAAGGGATAGCCCAGGTTGACCCAGCGCCTGTGGATATCGGAGAAGGCATCGATCTCCAGCACCGTTCTGACCCGCGAATCCCTGGCGTTTTTCGCCTTGGTGCGCATCAGCCAACCATATACATCACGGCGGACCTCCGCACTTTTTTCCATGGCGTCTTTTTGTGATTTTTGCCCCGGTTGCTGCAGGTAATCGAGGAGCCACAGTTCCAGAGGATGCATGGCGGCCAGGTAGCCGAGATCCTGCAGGTTGAAGGAGCCCGGTTTGTATTTATCGTACATCATCGACAGGCGGGCATTGGTTATATCGTTTGCCGGCAGTTCCTCGTGGATAAAGCGGATAAAGGTCGCCTCATCGGCTTTCGGGTAGAGATAGCGATGGATGATGGTCAGTCGCAGAGGGTTGGGGTTCATCCCCGCCAAGAGGGTCTCCAGTCGCTCCTCTGCTTTCTGGTTTTGGTATTTGTTCCAGAACCGCGCTAGGAACACCCGGCTTTCACGATCAATAAATTTATCGAGAACATCCTTGCGCCGGGGGTCCTTGTCGTCCGCCAGCACCTGTTTGTTGTTTTCCCATTGGCTCGCCCGGGTCGTGTTGACAATATCCTGCATAATTCTGACAAAAGGCAGGTTGATGGAATTCTGCAGGGCTTCAGTCACCGTGACAATGCGGTTGTTATCTTCTTTGCGGAAATTGCTGAAGACCTGCAGGCCGCCGCCGGTAAAGAAACGTTCCTCCGGGTTTGCCGAGTACGGGCGCTCCATGGCCGCTTCCAGCAGCGTTTTCAGCGGCAGTTGCGGCGTCTGCAGGATCTGGCCGCACACCCAGGAGGTGAGGGCGTCCGGGCGTTGCCTGTTGAATTCCTCGATCTCGGTCGGTCGGAGTTTTACAATCTCCGCATGCAGTTCGGCAATAATTTCCAGATAGGTGGTCAGGGTGCGCAGTTTGGCCGTCGATCCCAGTTCCAGCTTGCTCCCTTCGTTGATATCAAAGGGTGTTTCCGTGGTATCGGTCTGCACTCGCACCACGTTGCCGATCGGGGTGCGCTCGAACAGGGTGAAACTGTAGCTGAGGGCTTCGGCCTGATCGGGGGCCAGCAGATATTTGCCGACAAGCCCCATGGCTTCGGCGCCGGTCTTGGTCTGCAAGGTATTCAAATACCAGCTGGCTTCCTCCTGCAATTTGGAGTTCAAGGTGGCGGTAACCGTCATATCCAGGCGGTCGAGGTCATACAGGGAGACGTCGAAGAGGCTGCCGAGGCGATTGCGGACGACATTTATGCCTTTGTTGGTGGCAATCTGCGGGGCCGCCGAGTTTTCCGAGAAATTGCGGAAAAACAGCGGCTGGGTCTGGGCAGCTTCACCGAGAGCCGGAGCAATAAAGCCTCCCTGCGCCAGGAGTCTCGCGTAACTGTTACTGAGCACTGCTAACTCGCTACGGCCCTTGACGAGATAATAGGAAGGCCGGCGATGGGCGATCATCAGGCTGATAACCTGCTTCAGGGCTTTAGCCTGCTGCTCCAGTTCCTGGCCCGTTGTTTCCTTTTTGTGCAGCAAGCGGTTGAGTTCTTCAAAGTCGGTGCCGTACCAGACAAACAGGCCGTCACCCAAACCGTTGACCTCGCCGGCACCGGGGGCGGCGGAAAGGGGTACGGAATTGACATAGTCGAGGACCAGTTGTTTGCGGAAGGCCGAGGTGTCCTCGCCGCCCCGGTAGGCCCGGACGCTGGCCGAGGCCATCTGGTAGAATTTTTCGGTGATCGACGAAGTTATGCCGTTATCCGAATGACGAAATTTTTCCGTCTGGGTGGCAAGGGTACTGCCACCCATGGCCGGCAGATTGATTTTGACCAGCTCCCCCGTCTTCACCATCAGCGCTTTGGAGAACCGGCCCCAATCGACGGCCGGGTTGACTTTCGGGAAGTCACCGGACAGGAGGTCGCGGTTTTCAATGAAGAGCAGCGCCTGGACCACCGGCGACGGAATAGCGGTAAAATCGGGGTAAACCCGTTTCGGATTGGTCATTCGGTACATCGTCTGCTGCGTTGCATCGAGGATATGCAAACCGGCCTGGCTTTTCTCGTTATAGGGGATATTAAAGCCATAATCGGCATAGCGATGCAGCTCTCCGTTGAAACGCACCTGGCTCGATATTTCCATGCCTTTTTGCCGGAGTTTCTTGAGCATTGCCGGTAACTGGACATAGCCGAGACGCAGGTCGTAGGGCCCTTTTTTCGGGAAGACGATGGAATCGCTGGCACCTTTTTCAACATGGAAGTCAAGTTTTGCGGCAAAGGCACTCAAATACCGGGATTGCAGGGTGGAGGTTTGCGCTTCATAATAGCCGGCCGCACAGCAGGCAGCCAGGATGAGAACGAACAGCAACAGCAGATACGGCCACCATCTCCGAGGTTTTCCGACAGCTGCACGGCGGCGCGAAGGAGGACGGGGCGGTGCGTCATCGGTCCGCCTCGGGGACGCCGGGTCGGGGCGTTCGATGCTGATCTCGTCCGGCTGTCGCGGTGGAATTCTGCCGGGCCTGCGCCCGCCGGCGGCGGAGGGCGGAAAGATAGGGTGACGTGGCCGGCCCCCTATGGGGATATTGAGGTCTTCCGAGGGATTGATCACTGCCTGCGAATTTCTGTTGCCGAGGCTTTGGTAATGCCCCTGAGCTGTACAGTACCTGGGATTATTGTCATAGCCGGCTGAAAGAGTCGAATTGTTGTACAACCTCATCATTGCCACGCATGCTCTTGATGATAGGGACTATCCTACCGAGTTTTGCCGGCTCAGTCAAGACCCCTTGCCCGAGTCGGAAAAAGTGAGTAGGATAACAGATCGTTGTTTTGTTACTCCATGCAACAGGCCGGGGTCCTGGCAGATCCGGCCATTTGTTGCGGATGGCTCCTCATGCGGTGATATCGAGGTCGCGAACATGATATGAGCACAATTCGTTTGCCGGCTCTTTCTCTGGGCTTGATTGTTCTGGTACTGGCAGCCTGCTTATGCGGGCATGCGTCAGGGAAGAACCGGAAGGAGGATATTATCTCGCTTGCCGAGCGGCAGGCGTTGATCTGGCAAGATACGACCGCCGCCCCCTTCTGTCAGGAAAACACCCCTGTGGAAAACGAGGGGCCGCAGGTCGCGAAAGACGAACATGTCTTGCAACAACATATTCCGGGTCCACAGCTTCCAGAAACCTCACGGCAATCAGGGGAAATATGGCCGTCAATTTGGTATCCTGCGTCAATCCTTGCCTTGGTGGGCATGTTGATCAGTTCGATAGTAGCAAGCAAGATTCGCTTTGAACGGGATGCCGCCAGGCAGGCAAGTAGATTAAAGAGCGATTTCCTGGCAAACGTCAGCCATGAAATTCGTACCCCGATGAATGCCATCCTGGGTTTTTCCCAGATTCTCAAAGCCCAGCTGCACGATGCACGGCATCAGCAGTATATCAATGCCATTTCCACCAGCGGCAATACCCTGTTGCGGTTGATTAACGATCTCCTCGACCTGGCGAAAATCGAAGCGGGCAAGTTTGAACTGCAACCCACTGCCGTTGCCCTGAAAAGCATCGCCCTGGAGATTCAGACGATTTTCATGCAGATAGTTGAGGAAAAGCATCTGGAGTTTATTGTTGACCTCCATCCTTCCTTGCCTGAAGCGCTCTATGTCGATGAGGTGCGGCTTCGGCAGATTCTCTACAACCTCTTGAAAAATGCCGTGAAGTTCACCGATAAGGGACTTGTCTCCCTGACCATGCGGCCACTGACGCCGCCTGGTGCCGGTGTCTTTGATCTGGAAATTGTGGTGGCCGACACGGGGATCGGCATTCCGATAGAAGAACAGGGGATGATTTTTGAGGCATTTACCCAACGGAAAAGACAGGATCAATCGAAATACGCCGGTACCGGTTTGGGATTAAGCATTACCAAACGGCTGGTCGAGATCATCGGCGGCGAGATATCTTTGTACAGCGAGGAAGGAAAGGGCAGCATCTTTACGACCGTACTCCGCAGGATACCAGTGGCCTCGGGAGTGCTACGGGCGGTTCCGGGCAGCGAAAACGACGGTGCGGCCATCCGTTTTGATCAGGAGGCGGTTATTCTGGTCATTGATGCGATCGACAGCAACCGTATGCTGATCCGCGAATTTCTCCGAACAACGAAGCTTTCCATTGTTGAGACGATCAGTGTCGCCGACGGCATTGACTGGTGCATGGCCATCAAGCCGGATCTGATTCTTCTTGATTATAAAATGTCCTCCCTTGGTGATGCCGATCTTATTGCGCGGTTTAATCGGGTGAAAGAGGAGTTGAACATTCCCGTGGTGGCGGTGACGTCATCCTTGTCGGTCGGCAGCGAGGAGTTCCAAACCGATTTTCATTTCGACGGCTGGCTGAAAAAACCTTTGTTGTTGGGTGATGTGATGGAAACGCTGGCGTCTTTTTTGCCGCATTCCACCCTTTTTCGACAGGAAGAAAGCGGTTCGTTTGCCGATCTGCGCTACGGCTATGTCCTGCCCGAGGCGAAGGAGGTGCTGCAGGCGACTCGTAAACTTGAGGCGCGGCTACCTTCTCTCATGCGCATTCTCGTCGACAATATGCTGGAGCAGTATAAAGAGAATCGAGAAACCTTCATTATTAATGAAATAAAAGTATTTGCCCAGGAAATACAAAGGCTTGCCATGGAGTTTGGGCTGGAGTTTCTCGGTTTGTGGGCGACCGAGCTGCTCAGTCAGATCAAGACTTTTGATATGGAACGATTACCCCATACCTTCGATCTCTTTCCCCAACTGGTCGCCATGGTTACCCATGCCGGCCAACAGGATGAGGTGGCAGGCTTATAACGACGTCTTTTTCGCCAAATAAAAAACCGGATTGATTCTTTTCATCCCCAGAGCGACAGGAGCCTGATATGGACATCATAGATCCCAATCTCCCGGAGAAAACACCGCTTATTCTCGTGGTCGACGACATTCCCAAAAATCTTGAGGTCATCGGCAATATCCTCTGCCTTGAGAACTATCAGATATCGGTTGCCGGCGACGGGCAAAAGGCCTGGAATATTCTGCAGCGGATTTCCCCGGACTTGATTCTTCTCGACATCATGATGCCGACCGTTGACGGCTATACCTTGTGTCGGCGTATCAAGACGATGGAGGACAAAAAAGATATCCCGATAATTTTCGTTACCGCCAAAACCAGCCCGGACGATCTGACCAAGGGTTTTGAGCTGGGAGCGGTGGATTATATCACCAAACCCTTTAATGCTGCTGAGCTGTCGGCCAGGGTGCGGACCCACATCACCCTGTATCGGGCCAAGAAGCGCAATGAATTTCTCATAGGGGAACTGCGGACGGCCTTGGGGCAGGTGAAAAAACTCTCTGGATTATTGCCCATTTGCTCCGGATGCAAAAAAATTCGCGACGATCAAGGCTATTGGAACCAGGTGGAAGCGTATATCTCGGCCCATGCAGATGTCCGCTTTTCCCATGGTATCTGCCCGTCCTGCATCCGCACCCAATATCCGGACTTGGCAAACAAGATCCTCGGTAATTATAATTCCGCTCAAACTCTTTCGCCCGCAGCGGACAGGCAGGGAAAATCTTAGGATGGATTTCACGATGGCTCTTATTATTGCAGAATCGGCAGTGTTGCTCACCTTGCTCTCATCAGTCGTGCCGCTGTTTTTTCTGCGCCGTCCCTATCTCCAGGGTCGGCTGTCTTTTCTTCTCCTGGGAATTTCCGGTCTCACGGCTTGCTCGGGCGGAGGAATGGCTTTGATGTTACGGACGAGCGAGCAAATGGTCCTCCCCATAGGTCTGCCTTGGTTGCATGTCTTTTTACGCCTTGATCCGCTTTCCGGTTTTTTCCTCTTTATAGTAGGACTGATAACCTTTATCGCTGCTTGTTATGGGCCCGCCTATATCCGTGAATATATCGGCGGGAAACTGAGTATCGGCCCACTGACCTTGTTCACGGGACTCTTTGTCGGCGGCATGTTTTTGGTACTCCTCGCTGCCGATGCCTTCTCCTTTATGCTCGCCTGGGAGTTGATGTCCGTCGCCAGCTATTTTCTGGTGGTGTTTCAGCATGAAAAGCCGGAAAATCGCCATGCGGCCTTTATCTACCTGCTGATGGCGGTGGTCGGCGGTGCCTTTTTGTTTCTTGCCTACGGTGTTCTTGCCGGTTTCTCCGACGGTTTCAGCTTTGTCGCCATGAAGGCCGCCCACCTGAGCCCGACCTGGGCGACCATTGCCTTTACCTTCGCCTTTATCGGCTTTGGCTTAAAGGCCGGTATCGTCCCTTTGCATGTCTGGCTGCCGCTGGCCCACCCGGTAGCCCCTTCCCATATTTCAGCGATGATGTCCGGAGTCATGCTCAAGGTTGCCGTCTACGGTTTCATTCGTTTTGTCTATGACCTGTTGGGGAATGTCACCTGGCAGTGGGGCGTCGTAGTCCTCTTGGTCGGCTCGGCTTCGGCCGTTTTGGGGGTATTGTACGCCCTTATGCAGCATGATCTCAAACGTCTCCTTGCCTATCACAGTGTCGAGAATATCGGGATTATTTACATAGGTCTTGGGCTGTCGATGATCTTTTATGCCACCCATCACCTGGAAATTGCCGCCTTGGCATTAATTGCCGCCCTGTATCATTGCCTGAACCATGCCCTGTTCAAGAGCCTGCTCTTTTTCGGGGCCGGTGCCATCCTCCAGCAGAGCCGACAGCACGATATGGAAAAAATGGGTGGGCTGATCAAGAAAATGCCGGTCACCGCCTACTGCTTTTTGGTCGGCTGTATCAGTATTTCCGCCCTGCCGCCATTTAACGGCTTTGTCTCTGAGTGGCTGACCTTTCAGGCGGCACTGCAGGGGCCGCTGCTCAAGAGCGGAATTCTCGGGGCCATGATTCCTGTTGCCGCGGCCATGCTTGCCCTGACGGGAGCGCTGGCGGCCGCCTGTTTCGTCAAAGTCTATGGTATCGTCTTTCTCGGACAAGCCCGGAGCCCGGAAATCCTTGAGGCGCAAGACCCTTCCTTCGGCATGCAACTCAGCCAGATACTCCTGGCCGTCTGTTGTCTTGGTTTTGGCATCTTTCCTACCTGGACCGTCCGGGCCATTAATGGTATTCCCGAAGGCCTTTTGGGCACCGGTTTGTCGAGTGCTACCGATAACGGCTGGTTGTGGCTGACTCCGGTAAACCCGCAAACCGCCTCCTACGGTGCACCCGCGGTCTTTTTCGGGATTCTCGTGTGTTGGCTGCTTGTCTATGTGTTTCTTCATCCGCTCCGCAGTGATAATCGCATCCGTATCGCCCCGGCCTGGGATTGCGGTTTCGGGCCGCTGAACTCGCGCATGCAATACACTGCATCGGCCTTTGCCATGCCGATTCGCCGCATCTTTTCCTTTGTCTGGCTGATTTTCGAAAAGGTCGAGCCGGCAGGCCCCGGCGGAAGAGCACATTACATCCTGCGAATAGACGATCGGCTATGGCTCATGCTCTATGTGCCCATCGGCAAATTGATGTTGAAAATCGCCGAGAGGACCTCATATATCCAGGGCGGGAACCTTCGTGTCTATCTCTGCTATTCGTTTTTCACCTTGTTGTTTCTCCTGTGGGTGATCGTATGACCGGATTCCTCTGGGCAATAGCGCAAACCTTCTGTGTTGTTCTGGCTGCACCGCTTATGGCGGGGTGGGTGAAGTGGCTGAAATGCCGCCTGCAGAACAGAAAGGGTCCGCCGCCCTGGCAGCCATACCGGGATCTGCTGCGGCTTTCCCGCAAACATGTGGTCCTGGCGGACACGGCCTCGCCGATCTTTCGCATGGCCCCGTACATTGTTTTCAGTGTCACCATCCTGGCGGTTTCGACCGTCCCGGTGATAACCGTACAGTTGCCCGTTGCCGCCCTGGCCGATGTTATTGCCCTGGTCGGCTTTCTCGCCCTCGGCCGTTTTTTTCTTTCCCTCGCCGGGATGGATGTCGGCACGGCCTTCGGCGGCATGGGATCTTCCCGGGAAGTGACGATAGCTTCGCTTGCCGAGCCGGCCCTGCTCATGGCCTTTTTTACCCTCGCCATGAATGTCTCAAGCACTAACCTGTCGACGGTTATCTGCCAGCTTGCTCAGCGGGATATAACTTTGTATCCGTCGCTCATCTTTTCCTCCATGGGCCTGATTCTCGTTGCCATTGCCGAAACGGGGCGCATCCCCATCGACAATCCGGCAACGCATCTCGAACTGACCATGATCCACGAGGCGATAATTCTCGAATACAGCGGTCGCCATTTAGCCTTGATGGAGTGGGCCGCTATGCTGAAACTGACCCTCTTTTCCCTGCTCATCGTTAATGTGATTGTTCCCTGGGGGGTGGCTCTGACCCTGGTGCCTGGGGATCTTGCCCTGGCTGCCCTGATTGTCACCGGCAAACTGCTCGTTTGGGGAATGATCCTTGCCGTTTCCGAGACCATCCAAGCGAAGATGCGGCTGTTCCGTGCGCCGCAATATCTGGGGCTGGCCTTTATCCTCAGCCTCCTTGGCATGATGAGCCATATTATTCTTGAGGTATAGTGAAATGTTGATAGCTTCTCTGTCGCTGCCGGAACAGGTGGTCCTGACGCTCGCGGCCTTGATTTTGTTGTCGTCCTTCCTCCTTCTCGCCCAGGTCCGTCTGGACAGTTTGATCAATACCTTTGCCCTCCAGGGGCTCTTGATATTTTTTGCCACCGTGCTCATGGCCTTTATCGCCGGCAAATATCACCTGCTCATCTCCGCAGCCTTGACTCTTTTTCTCAAGGTGTTTTTTATTCCCGGTCAATTACGCCTCCTGATCATTCGTCTGAATATCCGGCGCGAGGTGGAAGTCATCGGCAACCCTTCGTTGATCATGCTTTTTGCCGCGGCTCTGGTGCTCTTCAGCTACTATGTGGCTCTGCCGATCCGTGAACTGTCCCTGCTGTCGACGCGGAACACCATTGCCATCTCCCTGGCGGTGGTGTTGATCGGCATGCTGATTGTCATCTCTCGCCGCAAGGCGGTTGCCCAGGTCGTCGGCTTCATGTCCATGGAAAACGGTCTGTTTTTCGCGGCCGTGGTGTCCACCTACGGTATGCCGATGGTGGTCGAGCTGGGAATTGCCTTCGATGTGCTTGTCGCCGTCATTCTGTTCGGGGTGTTCTTCTTTCATATTCGTGCGGAGATCGGCAGTCTCGATACCGATCGTCTCAACCATCTCACCGAGGTCGAAAAATGAATGCCCTTGGCGCCACCCTGTTCTCCCCTCTTGCGGGCATATTCCTCCTCGCCTTTATCGGTCACCGGCGATGGGCAAAAACCGTCAATCTGCTGATCTGTACGGCTACTTTTGTCACAGCCCTGCTGCTGGCCATAGAGGTATTTCAGCAGGGGCCGATTCTTTCCGTAAACAAGCTTTTTTATATCGACGGCTTTAATGTCTACCTCATCTTGCTGAATGCCTTCGTCGGCATGACCACCGCTATTTTTTCCGGGCCCTATATGGATCATGAAATTGCCATCGGCCGGGTCGATGATCGGCGAATGCGACTCTACTACTCGATGTATCAGGGTTTTCTCTTTACCATGCTGATGGCCTTATCGACTAATAATCTCGGGATACTCTGGGTGTCGATCGAAGGGGCGACGCTCGCCACGGTGCTCTTGGTCAGCCTCTATCGCACCCATGAATCCATTGAGGCCGGTTGGAAGTATTTCATTATCTGTGGGGTGGGTATTTCGCAGGCGCTGTTTGGCACCATTCTCGTGTATTTTGCGGCGGTGCGGATCATCCCCATTTCTGAAGAGGGCTTGCTCTGGACGGTCCTGCAGCAACATGCCGGGCAGATGGATGCCGGGGTTCTGTCTCTGGCATTTGTTTTTCTCCTGGTCGGCTATGGCACCAAGGTTGGTCTTGTGCCTTTGCATAACTGGTTGCCTGATGCCCACTCCGAGGGACCGACGCCGATGTCGGCCATCCTCTCGGGGCTGCTGCTGAATATTGCCCTGTATGCCGTGGTTCGCTTTAAAATGCTGGTCGATCCGGCCCTCGGCAGCCATTTGGCCGGCAACATGATGATGGGCTTCGGCATGCTTTCTTTTTCCGTGGCCGGACTTTTGCTGCATCGACAATATGATGTCAAACGGATGTTCAGCTATTCTTCCATTGAGCATATGGGCCTTATGACCTTTGCCTTCGGCATCGGGGGGCCGTTGGCCACCTTCGGCGCCCTGTTGCACATGATTGTCCATTCCCTGACCAAATCGGCGATTTTTATCACGGTCGGCCATGCCACCCATGTTGCCGGCACGCAGAAGATGAGCAACATACGCGGTCTGATCCGCACCCAGCCCTTTGTCGGCTGGGGGCTTCTTATCGGCACCTGTGCCATCGCCGGCTTCCCGCCTTTTGGGGTATTTACCAGCGAATTTCTCCTTTTTACCGCCACCATTAAAAGTTATCCGTGGCTGGCTCCACCCCTGGTTTTGGGCCTGGCGGTTGCCTTTGCCGGACTCTTTCGCAATCTTCAGCCCATGGTTTTTGGTGAACCGCCGGTCGGACAGGAAGCCGTTGTCGCCAATATGTGGCCGGTTTTCGTCCATCTCACGTTGGTACTCTGGCTCGGTATCGCCATTCCGACCGTATTGGCGCAGTGGCTCAATCAGGCAACCATCATGCTGGTCGGCAAGGGGGTTCTATGATCACTCAAGCGCACCTCGGCTGGCAAAGCCTTTCCCCGGACGTCGAATCTCTTGTGCTCTTGCTTAAAGATGCCGGGATACCGACAAAAGAGCAAAGCAAGATTCAAGGTCCGGTCAAGGTTGTGATGATCGAAAGCGTTTTCTGGGGCAAGGCGGCCGCCGTGGCTGCGGACAACCGGGTGCGCTGGTGTGCCGTTTGGGCTGAACACCGGCCGCCGGAGATCGACATTTTTGCGGCGATGGCCGGCAGAAACGGACATCTGCTGTTGCATACGCTTGTCCCTGACCAGCAAGGAGAGTTGCCCTCGCAGACGCCCTTTTTCCCGGCGGCCAATCGACCGGAAAGGTATCTCCGGGATATGTTCGGGGTTCATTTTTTCGATCATCCGGATCAGCGCCGCTGGATGCGCCACCAGGCATGGCAGGAGGGGCAATATCCGCTGCTGAAAACTTTCCCGTTGGCCGGAACTCCGGCGGAAATGACTCCTCCCGATTGTCACTACCCCTTTCTTGCGGTCGAAGGCGAAGGTGTCTATGAGATCCCGGTCGGGCCGGTGCACGCCGGAATTATCGAACCCGGCCATTTCCGTTTTCAGGCCATGGGCGAAGATATTCTCAGCCTGGAGGAACACCTCGGCTACGTCCACAAAGGCATTGAAAAATCGGCGGAAGGGCGCGATGTCCGGGGGCTTGTTCGGCTTGCCGGACGGGTGTCGGGGGACAGCACCGTGGCCCATGCCTGGGCGGCTTGTCAGGCCTGCGAAGCGGCCGTCGGCATCACCCTGCCGCGGCGGGCGCTGATGATTCGGGGAATACTTGCCGAAAGGGAAAGGATCGCCAATCATCTCGGCGATATCGGCGCCTGTTGCAACGACGTCGGCTTTACCTTCGCCCAGGTGCAGTGCAGCCGCTTGCGCGAGCTATGGCAACGACAGAACGCCGCCGTCTTCGGCCATCGGTTATTGATGGACATAGTTGTTCCCGGCGGAGTGAAGGGTGACCTTGACGCGGTGCAGCTTGACTTCCTGCATGCAGCTATAGAGCAGTTACGCTCCGAATTACGGGAATTCCTGCCCCTGCTCTATGAATATCCATCACTGCAGGATCGTTTGCGCACTACCGGCGTGCTATCGCTTAAAAAGGCACGAAGCCTCGGCGTTCTTGGTTTTCTTGCCAGGGCCAGCGGCGAATGCTGGGATTTACGGCGAGATGCACCCTATGTCCCCTATGGCAACATGGTTATCACCGTTCCCCACAGTTTGGAAGGCGATGCCTCCGGTCGGCTACGGATACGGGGCGATGAAATCCTCGTTTCTCTCGATCTGCTTGAAGAAATGCTGAAAAAATTGCCGGCCGGGGAGGTGGCGATGGAGTTTCCCGCTGTCCAGGGAGATTGCAGCGGTTTCGGTTGCATTGAGGGCTGGCGCGGAGAGATTCTCGCCTATGTGCACCTGGGCGAGGGCGGCAGGGTTCTCCGGTATTTTCCCCGCGATCCCAGCTGGCTCAATTGGCCCGCCCTTGAGGTAATGATCGAGGGGGTTATCGTCCCTGATTTTCCATTATGCAACAAATCGGTAAATGGCTCCTATTCCGGGCATGATCTGTAACCTGATAGGAATAAGAGAGATATGGTTCTTCTAGGAAAATAATATGTTCAGTGTTCTTGGCAGGATTTTTAAAACAGGCTGTTTGACGGAGAAATTACCGGCGCACGACCAGGTAGTTGAACAACTCGGCTCGGTCTGTCGAAAGGAAATCAGCCGGATTTTTGGCGGAAGCCTGGCGATCAGAATGGTTGATGCCGGCTCCTGCAACGGCTGCGAACTGGAAATGCATGCGTTGAATAACAGCTTTTACGATATCGAACGATTCGGCATTCATTTTGTGGCCTCGCCGCGCCATGCCGATCTTCTCCTGGTTACAGGCCCGGTCGCCCGGCATATGCAGGCTGCGCTGAAAGGCACCTACGATGCCACACCCGATCCCAAACTGGTTATCGCCATGGGCGACTGCGCCGCCGATGGCGGGGAATTCGGTGTTTCCTACGCCAGTTGCGGTGCTGTTGCCAATGTCGTTCCGGTCGATGTGGTAATTCGCGGCTGCCCTCCGAACCCGCTGCAGCTTCTTGAGGGTATTTTGCAGCTGCTTGGGCGGTCAGGCCGGTAGGCTTTGTACCCATTACACCGATGGCATAGACTTTTTATCTTGCCAAGGGCAAACGAATAATAAAGGTGGTTCCCAGCCCTTCCTCCGTCTCGAAGGTCAGTGTGCCCCCATGTTTCTCGGTTATCACGTCGTGGGAGATGGTTAAACCTTGGCCCGTACCCCGGCCCACCTCCTTGGTTGTAAAAAATGGATCGAAGATCCGTTTCTGGATCGCAACCGGTATGCCGGAACCGGTGTCGCGAATCCGAATCTCCACCGCGGAATCCACTACCTTTGTAGAGATATGAATTTCTCCTTTTTCCCCCTCGGGATTCCGGCCAAGCTTTTCGCCAATGGCATGGGCGGCATTGATGAGCAGGTTCAGAATAACCTGCCCCAACTCGTCGATATGGCAGGGAATGGGCGGCAGATCAACAGCCAGGTCCGTTATGACATCGGCCACATATTTCCATTCATTGCGGGCAATAAGAACCGTAGTTTCGATAATTGCATTGACCACGACGCTCTCCTTTTCCCGGGAGGAGGGATGAGAGAATTCTTTCATGGCCTTGACGATCGACGTGACCCTGGCTATGCCTGTTTTTGATTGCTGAATCGCCGCCGGGACCTCCTCCATCAGGTATTCCCAGTCTGCCTCAACCAGTATCGACCGCAGTTCTTGTGCTATCTCCGGAGGAGCCGTGGTAATGAGTTTCTGAATGGATTGTTCTATAATGGACATTCCCTTGCTTGCACCTTCAAGAAAATCGATGTTGGTGCCGATATACTGCATCGGTGTATTGATTTCATGGGCGATTCCCGCGGCAAGCTGGCCGACTGATTCCAATTTCTGGGCATGCAGCAAACGCGACTGCAGTCGTTCTTTTTCTTTTTCTGTCTTTTGCAATTCGGTAATATCACGGACTATCTCGATAAACCGCCCCTGCCCAATCAGCGGGACAACATATTTCAAAAGGATTTCCACTGGTATATATCTGCCATCCTTACTTTTATGGACCGTCGAAAAGAGCAGTGATTCCTTGAGCCCCTGTTTTACCGGGGCTATCATTTCTCGGAAAGATTCCGGTGAGTATTCCGATTTGATCTCGGGTGCAGTCAATCTCAGGAGTTCCTCCCTGGAATATCCGGTCTGATCCACTGCTCCTTTGTTGACATAGAGATAGACAAGGGTTTCGGGATCAAACATAAAAACACAGTCGATAACCTGATCCAGGGTCTGATTGAAACTGTTCAGGGTGGCCTCTTCCAGTTTTTTCAAGTCGTCGGCCATCTTGTTCAATGCTGCCCCCATTATGCCGATTTCATCAGGCCCTTCGGGGAGTCTTTTAGCCGATTTTCTCTGGGAAATCCTGCCCGCAAACTGCAATACCTCAGAGATTGGTCCGGTAATTCCTCTGATTAAAAAAACCGCCAATACGACGGCAAAAAGCACGCAGGCACCGGTTATAATGATACTGAGCAGCAAGGTCGTTTTCGATGCATTGCTGAATGTTTTTTGGATAATTTTTTCCGATTCGCCAATGGCACCGATGATTCGTTCCAGTGCCTTCTCGTTGCTGGTGTCGACCATCCGACCAACCTTTTCTTTTGCAGCTGCTGCGGTTGTTTTCGTATCTTCGAGCTGTTCTTCGAAAACCCTGTTGGTAATCTCTCCTTTTTCCTGCAAATGTAATGGCAGCTCCGTTCGTAATTGACCAAGGCTCTTGTTCACACGCTCTATGGACTTTTTAATGTCTTCCTGGATATTCAATTCATCATCCAGGTGTCTCGCAAGAATCTCTTCCCTTTTTTGCTGCTGGATGATCCTACTGTTATTACGTTCATTATCGATAGCAAGATTCACCTTATCGGTAACTATCTTCATTTCCTCGGCAATGACCCTGGATTGCAGGTCAAATTCCTGGCGAATGTGTTGCCGGATAAGATCTTTTCTCTTACTCGAAGAGTCCTTGAGCTCCCCAAAACGCTGGACAAGGTACTCCATGAGCGGTGGTCCATGAAGCGTGTCTATCTTGACTATCGTTTCGGCAAGCAAGTCATCTATTTCATGCTTATTCTTCCCCTGCATCTGCTCAAGAATATGATCTATCTGATCAATGTTTCGAGAGAATATTTCCTGGCTTTCATGACTTGCCTCTTTTAGCGAATCCACATTGAAAATCGCGACATTCGACAGGACGGAAAGCGACCTGTTATCAAAATCGATTATTTCATCGATCAAGACAGTGGAATCGTTCAAAAGTCGTTTCAAACTCATGCCCACCATTTTATGCTGGTCATTCAGCGTAGCATCAACCTCCCCGCCTACTTTCCCTAATTCCTCCTGGATAACATTGTAAAATTCCTTCTGGTGCCCCAGGGCAATGGATACAATGTTTTCAATCGCTGCCATCCCGCTTGCTGCAACAATCCCATCGTTTGCAATACCTTTGAATGCAGTAAATTCATGTTCGCTAAGCCGCTGTATTTCAGCTATATTTCCGGATATTTCCGCTTGAATCACCCCTCTGCTCTTATCGGTCAGTTTATTATTGGCAATGATGATCAGGGAACTGACCAGGCTGATCAGAAAGATAATGAGCAACAGCATCTTTTGTTTGATATTCAGATTCGCTGTCTTCATTGGATAGGAGGCTCTCCCTTTTCCCCGCTCAGTGCATAATCGGAAACCAGGGTATCGATATCAACTGGTTTGAGCAAAATTTTAAGATCCAAGGCCTTTTCTAGATGCAGTTGCAGCATTTTTTTTTCCGGCATTACCAAAGAAAAATGAATTCCCCCTCGGCGCTTGACCAAAGAAGCACTGACCAAGGCCTGCTCAAAGCCGAAATACGATTCCTGAAGAATAGCGGTCTGCTTCGCCGCCAGGACATTAATATCATTTTCAATGAAGACACATGCCCGGGCCAGACTTTGCACCCATTCCTCTAGTGCCTTTTTCGAGTTATTCCGAAGAATATTCGATCTGGCAACAAGTACGGTGGTAAGCCTTCCGGAGAGTTCCTTCTCCGGTTTCTCCATTTGCATGATAAAACGGTTTTTTTCGGCTAGAGATCCATATGGTTCAGGAAAATACATGGCATTGATTCTCCCGGCTTCGAGATTTTGTAACACGGTATTGAAAGGGACCTTTATGGTTTTATAATCGAGACCATAGCGCAGTTTTTCTCCTGACAGGAGCTGAATAAGATCGAGATTTTCATTGGATCTCAAGCCAGGTACACCAATTATCTTACCCCGGAAATTCGATAATTCGCTGTATTCCACTCTCTCTAGAACAGATCCGCCTGAATGGCACCCTCCGATTATTTTGATATCAATACCATCGCCGGCCATATCGAAGGCTACCGGCAAGGGCAAATCTGCAATATCTATGGCCCCCACCCGCAACGCCGCTTCCAGCGATGTGAAGGATCGGTATTTGACAAGACTGAGGTTTACGTTGGAAAAATTCAGCCTGTCGTTGTCATAGGAGACAACCAGCGGCAACTGGGCGACCAGAGGGATGTAGCCGATATTTAATGTAATTACAGATTGTTCGGCATGGACAACAGGACGAAAAAAAACAGGGCAGACAAGAAGCGTGATCATGATGATCCCAAAAGAAAAAGGCCTTTTCATCTCAGCTCCTTTTTGCATTTTTGCCAACCGGATATTCTCCCATGGCATCCTGGCCTCATCTCTATTTCCAAACCGGAACCGCAGAGACCCTCCAAGTATTTCAGGGAATCGGTTCGAGTTGAACTGGATTTTCCGCATGTGTCTGGGCGAGATCTTCTCCTTGATAGACACCAATGATTTTTAAAAGATCCCATTTGTCAGTCACTTCCGCAGGATTTTTGCCCACGGCTACATAGGTTGCGTGGATACCCTGGTGATCCCAGTCCCGCCAGTACTCATCATCTAGGAGAAGCTGGAAGTGGTGGCCTTCCAATGCCTTGATAACTTCAAAATGATCGAAGCTCTTCGCCCTTTCTACCGCATCCGCATACTGAAACATATCAACCCAGGCCGCTGCTGCCCCGGTCCCCGGTTTCTGCCTGTATTCCTTTTCGAAAAGGTCAACAAATTTTTTTGAACCCTCATACATCTCAGCCAGACCATGATACCAACTCATGGTGGTAATTACTCCCTGCATTACTTCGGGTCCAATCGGTTCAGCCATATGGATATCCATCAACGGCACCACAATGGCCATTTTTTTTCTCAGTTCGAGCGTCGTAGCCTGTTGCAGGCAGCTTATCATATCCTGCCCGAACTGAACGAGAACCAGGACATCCGGTCCGGCTATCTTTGCCTGCAAGAGCGGCGAAATATAGCTGTCGGCTCCAAGCTTGGTTGGGATTTTGAGAATTGTTTTCCCCCCGGCTTGCTCCAAGAAACCCCGCATGGATTCAAACACGCTGCTTCCCCATGTATAGTCGGCGTACAAGAAGACATATCTGGCATTCGCGCCAAATTGGCTAATGAGTTGATGGGAGAGTGCCTCCGCACTCATATGGGCGTCTATATACCAGCGAAAGGTGTGCCTATGGCCGTCTTTTCCGGTAGTCTCATTTGAATGGGTGAGAGTGGCCATGAAGATAACTCCGGCTTTCTGGCATTCTTCACTCTGGGCAATGGCCTCTGCAGAGCTTGAACCACCGGTAATGAGAATTGCCCCGTTTTTAATGAGGTCCTGAGCATTTTTTCTGGCTATTTCAGCATCGGTTCGCGTGTCCCGCACCGAATAGACAATTTTCTTACCGAGAATCCCACCCCGTTCATTGAGAATATTGATAGCCAGTTTATATGCCCTCAGTTCATCCTCGCCTTGTCTCGAATAGGTTCCGGTCAGGGGCACATTGATACCGAACAGGACTGTTTCAACCGACCATACGGAGGTTACGGCAAGCAAGATCATAGGGATTCCGGCGAGAAAGATATATATCGGCTTGATCTTCATTTTCTCTTCCCGAGGTTGCGGAATTAACCCGTTTTGCCGAGTGCAGAGACGTGAGGATGGTTCATGTGGTTGTTTTCCAGCATTTTTTTCTGTTCATCCAGTATCCGATTTTTTTTTATGCAATGCAAATTTTTTATTCAAAGGCATCTTCGTTCGTTTGAAATATAGTTATGTAATATCAAGCGCATACTAACCAAGTTGAACGGGGGCAAATACCTTTACAAAATTCTTTCCACTTATATCTCAGGTTGCCATTTTTTCTTAGGACCTCAAGGTGATTTGTGTATGATTAGAAAGAGAGCACATCGTCTCTCGCTGGCAAGGGGATAGGCAAACGTGAGGGTATCCTGAACCGCCGACGGCAGCACTGCAACCAGAGGCCATGATGGCAGAAACCAATCGGCATGACGAACAAGGTACACAATCTTCGCCCGCGCAGGTCGCCAGGAAGCGGTTCGGCGACGGCATCCGGGAGAAGCTGATCGCGATCTTTGTGGTGATTAAGGTGCTGCCGTTGATTGCCCTGGCGGTATTCGCCGCCAGGCAAATCGGTCTGTTGGGCGATACCTTCAAAGATAAGTCGAACGAGATGGTGGCGAATACCAAGAGCCTGGTCAGTGAAACCGGTGCCCTGGCAACCGAAAGCTCCATCGCCGCGCTCGATCTGAAATCACGGGAGAGTATCGAGCGGCTCACCGAGGACATCGCCGCCGCAGTAGCCGATTTCCTTTATGCCAGGGATGAGGACATCCTCCAGGCAGCCGATCTGCCGGTCAGCGAAAGCCTGTACCGGAGGTTCCTGGCAATCCATACCAGGGAGGTGGTTTTCCATCCGGACTGGGTGCTCAGCGAAGACGGCAACCTGTGGCAGCCGCCAAGTGAAACCTCCGGGCCGGCGGACGGGGTTGATCCCGGGTCCACCGACAATCGGAAGGAGTTCCATTACCGGCCACCCCAGCGCAACAGCAAGAGCAAAACGCAACCGCTCTACCACGAGATGACCTTTGTCGATCTCGAAGGACAGGAGCAGCTGAAAATTTCGACCACCGGTCTTCTCCAACCAGGTCTGCGCAATATCGCCCGCAAGGAGAACACCTGGTGCAGGGCGGAGACCTATTTTAGCGAACTGGCCGGGTTGCGGGCCGGGGAGATTTACGTGTCCAGGGTGATCGGGGAGTATGTTCCCTCGCCGATCATCGGCGTGTATACGCCTGATCGGGCGGAAAAGGCGGGCATTCCCTTTGCTCCGCAAAAGGCCGGGTATGCGGGCAAGGAGAACCCGGTGGGCAAGCGGTTTCAGGGGATCGTCCGGTGGGCCACCCCGGTGTTCAAGGGAGTGGAAAAAATCGGTTATGTCACCCTGGCCCTTGACCACACCCACCTCATGGAGTTCACCGATCATGTGGTGCCGACCACCGAACGGTATTCCGACATTTCCGACGCCGGTTCGGGTAACTATGCCTTCATGTGGGATAACCAGGGCCGGAGCATTGCCCACCCCCGGAACTACTTCATCGTCGGTTTCGATCCGCAAACCGGGGAACCGGCCGTGCCCTGGCTGAGCGACGAACTGTTCGGCCTGTGGCAGGCGGCGGGCGGTTCCTTTGCCAAGTTCGAACAAACCGCCCCCCGGTTCGAGGAGCAGACCATTACCAAAAAGCCGGTGGCCTCACTTACCAAACAGGGCATGCTCGGCCTGGATTGCCGCTATCTCAACTTCGCGCCCCAGTGTGTCGGTTGGTACAACCT
This sequence comes from uncultured delta proteobacterium, assembly GCA_903875445.1. Classification (GTDB taxonomy): domain Bacteria; phylum Desulfobacterota; class Desulfobulbia; order Desulfobulbales; family Desulfocapsaceae; genus Desulforhopalus_A. The sequence continues at coordinate 33,550 of CAIQWD010000008.1, forward strand.
GACCGAGCATGGCGGTTCCGGATCCTTTCTCATCCTCTGGAGCGGCCTGTGGAAGCTGACTACGGCTGCCGCCATTCCCTACCGCACCGGCATGTACAACAGCCCCAGGGGTTTTGGTTTTGTCACCATCGGCGCCAATGTCGACGAGTTTCACAGTCCGGCCACTGAAACCGCGGCCCGCATCACCGCCATCACCAAGGAATACGAGACCAGCTTGGACACAAAGCGCCTCGACACCCTGGCACTCATTGAACGGCGACTGCACGACACCCTCGCCAATCTGAGCATTTCCACCGGCATCATGGTGGTGCTGGTCATCCTCATCGCCGTCTGGATGGCGGCAACCCTGACCGGCAAGATCACCGCCATCATTCAAGGAATCAAGAGGTTTCAATCGGGGCAGTTGGCGTCGCGCCTTAAGGTTTCGAGACGTGACGAACTGGGGGAGCTGGCCGGGGCCTTCAACGAGATGGCCGACCGCCTCCAGCAATCGATGACTGGAATCCACGAGGCCAAGGACCGGGCCGAGGAATCGGACCGGGCCAAAAGTCTCTTTCTCGCCAACATGTCGCATGAGATCAGGACGCCGATGAACGCCATCCTCGGCATGACCCATCTGGCTCTCGACGCTCCGGCCGGCGACAAACAGCGCAACCTGTTGCAGACGGTGGAACACTCCGCTGAAAGCCTGCTCCGCCTGCTCGACGATATCCTCGACTTTTCCAAGATGGAGGCCGGCCAGTTGCAGTTGAGCGAGGCGCCTTTCGACCTGCACCGCTTGATTGCCCACGTCCTCTCGATCATGAACGTGCCGGCAACGGAAAAAGGGCTGCGGCTCGAGTCCGTGCTCCCTGAAGAGTCTCTCTGCTTTCTCGGCGATGAGCTGCGGCTGCGGCAAATCCTGCTGAATCTGGTCAATAACGGCATCAAATTCACGGAGGCTGGGGCGATCACCCTCCGGGTTATCGTGGAGGGTGAGGAGATCGAGAGCGGAAAAGTCGGTGTCCACTGTATGGTTACCGATACCGGTCTCGGTATTGCCGAGGAAAAACGGTCACTGATCTTCAATCGATTCGAACAGGCCGACAATTCCTATGCCCGGCAGCACGGCGGTGTCGGTCTCGGGCTTGCCATTTGCCGGCAACTGGTGGCGCTTATGGGCGGCAGGATTTGGGTGGAGAGCCGGAAACACCTCGGTAGCACTTTTCATGTGATTATCCCCCTGCAACCCTGCCGGGAAGAAGATCTCGCCAAAGAAGAAGCCGTCAAATCCGGAAAACGCATGGAACTCAAAGGGCTGCACATCCTCGTGGTCGACGATAACGAGGTCAATCGCGACGTGGCCGGCATGACGCTGGCGCGGGATCATGCGGTCACCACGTCCGGCAACGGCATCGAGGCCCTGATGAGCCTGGCCTCGGGCGAATTCGATGTGGTGCTGATGGATGTGCAGATGCCGGTGATGGATGGCCTCACCGCCACCAGGGTCATCCGGGCCGCGGAACAGGGCTTGCCCCTCGCAGTTGACCTGCCGGGCACAATCGCCTTGGTGTTGATCGAAAAATTCCGGGGCAAACATCTGCCGATCGTCGCCATGACCGCCCACGCTCTGGGAGGCGACCGGGAGATGTGCCTGACCGCCGGTATGAACGCCTATATCACCAAGCCCTTCCAACCGGGACAATTACAAGAAGTGCTCCAGACTGTTTTGAGGGATGTACCTGCTGTCGGGGTGCGCGCAGTGGAACCGGTGGCGGTGCAGCCGGCTGCCGCAGCGCAAATCCTGCCGCTCGAGCCGAACTGGGAGCAGGTGCGCGTCTATTTGCAAACCGCGACCCCGCTCAACCCCGAGCAGATCGACACCATCTTGGCCGCCGCCATGCGGAGCATCGTCAACAACCTCGCTCTGGCCGGCGAGGCCTTGGAGCGAGAGGACTACCAGACGCTCGGCCGGGCGGCCCATATCCTCAAAGGAACATTCATGCAATGCGGTCTTACCGGGTGGGCGGAAAAAGCCCAGGAGATCCACAGCGGCGTCAGGGACAACCGCGACCTGCCGTTTGCCGAGATGGTGGCAACCCTGCAACGCGGTATGGGGGAGTTGTTGAACAAGGCATAGACCATTTCAATTCCGAAAGGAGGATCTCTAATCGATAGTATTCTAGAATTTCTTCAGGAGCCGTGACGAAATAACTTGAACATTTTCTCCATTTCGTTACGGCTCCTTATGCCGCTTTTGTTGAGGATATGTCTGAGTTATTTTTGCTTAACGGCTTAGTTGCCATCCAGTACGTCGCGCACCTTGGCGGCCAGGATCTCTTTTGAAAACGGCTTTTGAATGAAATTGATACCATCAACCAACACACCTTGGCGAGCGATGACATCGCCGGTATAGCCGGACATGAATAAGACTTTGAGACTTGGGCTGAAAGAAATGAGGGTTTTCCCTAATTCCGGGCCGTTCATCTCGGGCAAGATCACATCGGTAATCAGCAGGTGGATTTCTGCTGCATGCTTTCTGGTTAAATGGATAGCCTCGCTAGGATTTGAAGCAGAAAGCACCTGATATCCTAATCTCTTCAGCATCAGCCGCGCCATTTCCAAGACCGTGGGGTCATCTTCCACCAGCAGGATGGTTTCGTCACCTCCGGTAACTTGAGTCACAGGGCTTTCCTTCCACATCTCCTCGTTCTTAGCCATATGCCGGGGCAGGTAGATCTTGAAAGTTGTGCCTTGCTCAGGCTCGCTGTAGACGTTGATGATGGCATTATTCTGCTTGACGATACCGTAGACCGTGGCAAGCCCGAGGCCGGTGCCTTTACCTATCTCCTTGGTGGTGAAAAACGGCTCGAAGAGTTTTTCCAGGGTCTCTTTGTCCATGCCGCAACCATTGTCACTCACAGCCAGCAACACGTATTCGCCGGGGACGAACCCGGGATGGTCTGCACAAAAGGCCTTGTCGAAGTTCACAGAGTGCGTTTCAATGGTGATCTTGCCTACGCCCGCGATGGCATCGCGGGCATTGACGCACAGATTGGCCAGGATCTGGTCGATCTGGGAAGGATCCATCTTCACCGGGCATACTCCCGCTTCCGGTAGCCAAACAAGTTCGATATCCTCGCCGATCAAACGCCACAGCATTTTGATCATCCCTTCGACGGTCTCGTTCAAATTGAGAACCCTGGGAGCGATGGGTTGCTGGCGGGCAAAAGCCAGTAGTTGTCGGGTCAGGTCGGCGGAACGCATGGCGGTTTTAATAATTGCCTGGAGATTGTCAAAAATCGGCAGAGCCGGATCAAGCAGCTCCATAGCCAGCTCTGCGTGGCCAAGAATTACCCCCAGCATATTGTTGAAATCATGAGCCACACCACCGGCAAGTGTTCCAATGGCTTCCATCTTCTGGGCTTGGCGAAACTGTTCTTCCAGCTTCTTGTGTTCGGTAATGTCCTGAAGACTGAGCAGGACCAAAGGGGACTTATAGACAATGATTCTTGTGGTGGAAATAAGGAACGTTATGCTTTGTTCCTTGTCCTTGTTGAGACAGGACAGGCTTGTCTCAACCTGAAGATGGCTTCGCCCGGTCTCATGCGTGTCCCTGATTGTTTGACGCAAAGTGCATTGTTGGCAACACTGCCAAAAGCCGTAGCCCTCGGGGTTATCGAAGGCATGCAGACAATGCAGCGCTTCCCCGACGCGAATGCCCACCATGTCGGTAATTGATGAACCGGTGAACGAACAGGCAAGAGCGTTCATCCTCCGGATACGTCTCTCGCCATCAAGGAGAAAGATGATGAACGGAGCGTTCTCAAAGATCGCTGTCAGCTCTTTTTCCTGCTGTTTGAGAAGTTCCTCGGTCCATGTGCGCTCGGTGATGTCGCGTACGATTCCTACCGAATGCCAACCATCCTGATAATGGAGCGCTGAAAGGGACAGTTCGACGGAGATTTCATGGCCGTTTTTATGGCAGGCTTTCAGTTCGAGCGTTGTGTCGATGGCATTGCCTTGCCCTGTCAGCTGGAATTTGGCAAAGGCCGCAAGCCACGCTTTTTGGTAATACTCCGGCACGATGAGCTGATGCAGGTCGCGACCGATCGTTTCCTTGCTTGTAAATCCGAAAATCCGCTCGGCGGCAGGATTCCAATACGAGACGTAGCCGTTTTGGTTCATCATAAGGATGGCGTCTTGGGCGGAGTCGGTAATAGCGCGCATGCGGGCAACACTCTCCTGCAGTGTCACTTCAGCCAACTTGCGCTCAGCCAGGGCTTTTTCCAATTCCAGTACCTTTTCCTCAAGCTTGGTTGCCACGACCTCACTGTATCGTCTCAGGTATTCCGCATCTTCTTTAATGAGTTCGGTTGGGGCGTGATCGTTTTGTGTCGCCTTTTTGAGGATACTTTTGATTTTTTCCCATAATTCGACGGGATCGATGGGTTTTAAGAAATAGGCATTGGCGCCGAGCGACATCGCCAACCGAACATCCTGATCATCCTTGTAGGAAGAGGAATAAATTACAAAGGGTATTGAACGAAGCTCCGGTTCTTGTCTGACAGCCCGGAGAAACTTGAAACCGTCCATTACGGGCATGAGGGCATCCGAGATAATGAAGTCCGGTGGGGAGTTTTTCGCAATCCTGAGGCCGTCCGACCCGTT
>CAIQWD010000009.1 GCA_903875445.1 uncultured delta proteobacterium
ACTGATTATATTGGATCGACAGAAGATGCAAAGGAGGCGATCTCCACCCTTCTCATAAAAAAACAGTATGAGGTCTTCGGTTGTCTGTTTTTAGACTGTAATCACAGGATTAATAAATGGAGAGAAATGTTTTTTGGTACTATCGATTCTACAGTTGTTCACCCTCGCGAAGTGGTTAAAGAAGCCCTACGTCTAAATGCCGCCTCTGTTATTTTGGCCCACAACCATCCTTCAGGGAGTAGTAGTCCAACACTAGAAGATATTGAGATCACTCGCATGTTAAAAAACATATTATTGGTTGTAGATGTTCTCGTGCTGGATCACATAATTGTAGGAGATGACGTGACGTCTCTTCGCGACAAAGGACAGTGTTAATCTCTTAGATGTGCTACCTGATCAAGGAAATACCTACTGGAGTTTGCCGGGGAATAAGGGAGACTACTGGTACATTGAGGTCCCTCACATCTATAGAGAGAGGCCTCTGCATGTAGGCGGCGGTCCAAAGTTATCTCGCAATCTGTAAGCAAACCGGGACAGTCTCGACCGTCACGGCAAAGGGTGAATAAGGAACTGGAAAGGTTTTGAAATTGAAAATTATAGAAAGAATGTAGAATTAGCTTTCACACATTGCAATTCATATTCCTTGGAAGATTGACCATGCAGATACCGACTCTTGAGGTATCAGAAATTTCACCATGGAAAAATCTAACACCATCGAAGGCATCGAAAGAGAGATTGGGCATTGCCGTTCGTTGATTTCTTCTCTTCTCCACTTTGCCTACCTGCTTGAATTAAGAGTGCTTAATATTCCGTTACTGAAAATTGCATGTTAACAAACTGGCCTGAGATGGAGCGCATCGGAGGTCAATAGCCCCCCATCTCAAACCAGCCCGACTTTTTCCCAGTATCCTTCAATTTCAAGCTTCTTTTTAAGGAACTCAAGGAGGTCGGCTTTGGTGTAGTTACCGCGATATTGTCTCCTGAATTCGGCGATCATGGTTTCTTGTTGGCTGGGTTGGTAGAGATCCCACTCAATAAAAAGATCCTTTTGTTGATTCTGGGTCATGGCGAGTATTTTCCTCTGGTTACGTCAACAGTCTTTTCTCTAAGAATTGCCACATCCTATTATTGTTTTCACGGAGATTACACCGGCGGATGACGTAGTCTTTTTGTTTTTCGGTCATTATGATTTTTCTCAAGAGTCATCTTCACATAAGTTCGCCATGGGGAAATCAACTTCTGCTGAACTGCAATTCTTGTCCAACTTTTTCATGGCTATTGATTACTTCCTGTGGAAAGAACATCATTTTCACCGCTTGAACAAAGCCATAAATGAGGAGCATCAGGAGAGGGAAGATAATTTGCACGAGAATCGGAAGTAGCAGGAAAAACAGAACAAGAATTGAATAGTCAGTCATAACATCCTCCTTATCAAGTTTCGTTGATCAAAGATGAAGCAAATTCATCCATAACTCCTCATTTTGCCGTTAATTTCTAATCCTCTTTTCATTCAAACCCTGCCCAGGCAGTACCGAGTCAAATCGATAGAAAATCACAAATCGGCCCTACATCTTTAATAGCCCCACTCTATCAATAGAATCTGAGAATTTTCTTACAAACCCAGTAACAAGCTGAAAAAATACTTCAATTAGTTTAGGAAAAAGTCCTATGTTATTGAATAAAGGTTTTTTTATAGATAAAACGATTTTCAATAAATGGAGTTTGTGGATGGTTTGATATCGTGGATAGTGTGTTGCAGCGGGCCAGTTATTTGAGGATACGGTGACAAGACAAAATGGTTGCGAAGGGAGAGCATCAATCGCGTTATGTTTTTCGGTGGTTAATTGCTATGGTCGGTTTTCGGTGTCTGGTTGTGGATCTTGATATGTTTAACGGCGGAGTTCCCGTTGGTGTAGAATGGGGTCCTGTGTAGGAACAAAAAAATTAGAAAATTGGACGCGATTCCTTGAGAGGTGTTCTTTGGTAAGCTCTTCTTTGCAGTTGCTCAATTTCTGAACAATTTTCAGCTATTAGCCGATCTTACCATCTCAGGAATAAGGTTAATCTGTGAAGTGTGCTCCGATGCCGAGGCTTGCCATGGCAAATCTATAACTGCTGAAATGCAAAATCAGGCAAAATCCACAAGAGATATTTATTGTTCAATGAACAATCGGTATTCTCCCTCCAAGGTGACGAAACTGCGCAGTAACTCAGGAATGCTTTCTTGCGAAGATTCGCCTGGAGATTTGGATGGTTACTGGCTAGCTATATAGAAGGCAGTAGGTCAACCCTGAGGAATTTGGTTTAGGGTAACGGTATATTTCGATCGAATATTTGTTCTGGTCATTATGTTTCTTCAGGTGATTTGGCTACCAATCTATCACCTTCGGTGATGCTCCAATACGCTCTGCATTTATCATGTCGGGCCAAGAGCCCTGCAAATAGCAATTTCCAGTTCCTCAAGCTCATAGGGCTTGGCCAGGAAGGCCTGGGGAAGTTCAAGATGGACCTCTTCCATGACCTCCTCCTCAGTGTAACCACTGGTCAGGATCACAGGCAGATCGGGGCTGATGTGGCGCAGAGCGGTCAATAGTTCCCAACCGTTCATGCGCGGCATGCTGACATCGCTCAGGACGAAACGGATTTCATACTTATGTTGCTCAAATATCTCCAGGGCCTCAAGTCCATTCCCGGCAAAAAGGACTGTAAAGCCCAACCCCGCCAGCAGCATCCCGGTTATACTGAGAACTATCTTGTCGTCATCAACCAGCAGTACGGTGCCACCCTTTTTCCTTTCCCAAGTTTTCGCTATCCTGTCCGGCAGGCGGCGGAGCTCTTCGATGAAGATCGGCAAAAAAACGCGGAAGACACTGCCCCGGCCGCCTGAACTCTCCACCGTGACGACCCCGTTATGCGCCTGGACAAGCCCGGCAACTACCGGCAAACCGAGACCCCGGCCGGTGAATTTCGTCGAAAAAAACGGCGCAAAAACTTCCTCAAGGTCCTCGGCGGCGATGCCGCAGCCGCTGTCCCGCACTTCCAGGCAGGCATACGCTCCGTCACCTGCCTGCCAGTTAACCGGGAATCTGTGGGCTTTGCTTGTATCCGCATGTGACACCGTTGAGACAATCAGCGCGAGAGTCCCCTGCCGACCAGCAAGGGCCTCCCAGCCATTGGTAACCAGATTGGTGACGATTTGTAGAATCTGCTCGGCGTTGGCCTTGATGGTCGGACCTGGCCTTGGAAAGTCGGTTGCCAGGTCAATGTTTTTCGGCATGGCGTTGTGAAGCATCGGCAACCATATTTTGCAGAACTCAGAAAGATCCAGCGGTTCTTGTTTGCCGGTTACCTGGCCGAGATAGGTGAGCATCTTGCGACTCACCTCGGCGGCTTGGTCGGCGGCCTGCATGGCGGCGTTCAACTTGTCGATGGCCCTGCCACCCTGCGGCATCTCAAAAATGACCAACTCCAGACAGCCCATCACCGCCTGTAGCTTGTTGTTGAAGTGGTGGGCGATGGCCCCGGCCATGCGCCCCAGGCTCTCGTTTTTCTGCAGCTGTCGGTTCAGCAATTCGAGCCTGGCATTCTCCTCTTCCGTCCGCTTGCGCTCGGTGATGTCTTTAGCAATGCATGTGACGAAAAGCACTTCTCCCTGGGCGTTCTTGATCGGATCGGCCAATGTCCAGTAGTCGCGAACCTCACCCGATTGCGTCACGACTTTGACTTCGACATCTTTTTTTTGACCGGTGCGAAACACCTGGCGAATCAGAGCAAGGCCTTTCTCCGCCTCATCCTTCGTGAAAATGGCGTACGGCGATTGGTCGATGATGTCGGCAGGTGTTTTGCCGAAAGGCCGAGCGAAGGCTTCGTTGACAAACCGGTAGGTAAGATCAACATTGAAACTGAAAATCGGGTCACTCGAATACTGGACCAGGGTGCGGTATTTTTCCTCACTCTGCCGCAACAGCGCCACTTCCTCCGCCTGTTTGCGAGCACTGATATCGCTTAGAACAATGCGATACACGGTGCTGTCGCCTGCATCCCGGCCGAGGGAAATTTCGAGATGTGCCCAAAATCCGCTCCCATCTTTTTTGACCATCCGCAGTTCACACCACTCGGTCGCCACAGTTGCCAGGACATTTTTGCGCTGCCGGTAGTAAATATCTTGATCTTCTTCGAGGATAAAGGAGGAAAAAATCGGCCGCCTGGCCCTTACGTCCCGGGTTATACCGAGGAGATCCGCGGCGCTGAGGTTGACCCGGGTGATCAACCCCTCCTCGCTGACCGTGCAATAGCCCACCGGGGCCATTTCATAGAGGTCGAAGTAGCGCTTTCTTTCGCTCTCCAGTTCCATCTGGGTCCGACGCAGTTCGGTGTTCTGCATCTCAAGCTCGATCTGGTGTACCCGCAGCTCGTGCAGGGTCCGCCGAGTTTCTTCGGGGGACAGGGCAAGAAGGGGTTGCGGCGATTGCCGCAGATCTTCTTCGGCCCGCAAACGCAGTTCGGTGGCCCGTTGCCCCATATCATTATCACTCACCCTGACCTCCCACCCGTTTGTCAAGGACCTTCCTGATGATGGCGGCAATGTCCTTTCTGGCCAGTGGTTTCATGGCAAATCCTTTGATTCCCAGCGATCTGACCTTTTCTTCGGAGATGAGGCTGCTGTACCCGGTGCAAAGAATGATCGGCATGAAGGGGCGTATCTGTAGGATGCGCCGCGCCAGGTCGCTACCGGTCATGCCCGGCATGGTCTGGTCGGTGATAACCAGGTCGAACATATCAGGCTGGTCCTGAAAGGTCGTCAGGGCTTCGAGGCTGCTGGAACGGACAGTTACCTGATAGCCGAGCCGCTCCAGCATACTTTTGCCCATTTCCGCGAGAATCTCTTCATCATCAATAAAGAGAATACGTTCATTGCCAAGTTCAACGATCTCCGCAGGTTTCACTTCGACCACGGTCTCGGCCGCCATGACCGGCAGCAGCACCTGAAAAACAGTACCTTCGCCGAACTGACTGTGAACAGATACACAGCCGCCATAACTCTTGACAATGCCGTGGATGATCGAAAGACCCATGCCGGTCCCTTTTCCGATTTCTTTGGTGGTAAAATAGGGGTCAAAGATCTTGCCTAAAAGCTCCGGTGCTATCCCTATTCCAGTGTCGCCGATTGACAGCTGCACGAAATCTCCCGGCTCCACACCCGGTTTGCCGACAATATCCTTCTCGGTGAGGGTTTTCTTTTCGAGAGAAATGGACAAGGTGCCGCCGCTCTCTTCCATGGCATGAAAGGCGTTGGTGCCGAGGTTCATGACAATCTGGTGAATCTGGATCGGATGGGCGAGAATAGGCCCGGTGTTGACATCAATATTCTGCCGGATATCAATGGACGAAGGCAGTGAGGAACGCAGCATTTTCGCGGCTTCCCCGACGATTATTGCCGGTTGTATGGGAATGAGCACGGTCTCGGTCTGGTGACTGAAGGCGAGGATCTGCTTGACCAGCTCTTTAGCCCTGTGGCTTGCCTTGACGACCTGGTCAATATCTTGTCTGAGAATTGATCCTGCCGGGCTGTCTTCACGCGCCATCTCCGCATAGCCGAGAATGGCCCCGAGGATATTGTTGAAATCATGGGCGATACCGCCTGCCAGGGTGCCAATGGCCTCCATTTTTTGGGCCTGCTGAAGGTGGGCCTGGAGATGCGACCGTTGTTCTTCCGCCTGTTTACGGTCGGTGATATCATTACAGAAGCCTAGAAACCGGGCGCCGGAAAGCCGCACAGCGGTTACCGACCACCAGCGTTTTTCACCGCTTTTGGGGCGAAAGGGCATTTCGCCCTGGCTTTTCCCTTCATCAACAAGCTTTTGAAAATGCAGCAATCCTTGGGGGCGAGAGTCCTCGAACAGCAGATCGCTCATGTTCATCGCCAGGAGCTCCCGCTCCTCATACCCGGTAATGCGGCAGGCGGAAGGGTTGACCTGCAGATACCTCCCCCGCTCATCTGTCGCAAATACACCGTACGGCGTATTCATGATATACTCGCGGTGGCGTTCCTCGCTCTCTCGCAGTGCCGCTTCATTCTGCTTGCGCTCGCTGATATCACTCAGCACTATCCGGCAGACCGGCGCACCGCCCGCGTCCCCGGCCAGGACCGCCGCCAGATGCGCCGAGAACACCGTTCCGTCCTTTTTCACCATGCGCAGCTCACAACTCTGCGGCTGACCGCTGGCAAAAAGGTTTTTGCGAATCAGGTAGTAACTGTCCTGGTCCTCTTCGAGGATGAACCGGGATATTCTCTGGCCGATGAGAGTAGCCCTGGTCAGACCTAGGAGGTTAATGGCGGCGAGATTTGCCTCCAGCAGCAGTCCCTCCTCGCTGACCGTGCAATAGCCCACCGGTGCCAGGTCGTAGAGATCGAAGTAGCGCCGCCGCTCGCCATCCAGCTCAACCTGCGCCCGGCGCAGTTCGACGTTCTGCATCTCCAGTTCGATCTGATGCACCCGCAGCTCGTGGAGAAGGCGCCGGACTTCCTCGGCGGACATTTCGTCAGGCGTTGACGGCGCCTTCTCCGCTGTCGTCCGAGAAATCTCCTCCGCCTTTTCACGCAGTCCCTGTTTTGCTTGTTCCTTGTGGCTCATAGCTGCTGCGGCTGCGGGGGGCTATCCGGTTGACTCATTGTCGGTCCCTTTGTATTGGTTTCGACAATTGTCACACACCGTCGGTCGAATGTCAAATGCCAGAAAAGGGGGAGAGGAAAAAATCCGGCGGCCAAGGCATTCTTGCAGATTGTCTCAGGGCGTCAATACATCAATCTTCGTTGTCATCCGCCACTTCCTTGGCCTGCTTGCGTTCCGTGATGTCGCGGGCAATAGCCAGTACGCCAATGACTTTACCGGCGGCATCCAACAGAGGCGATTTATTTGTGGCAAATAGGCCATGGTAACCCGTGTCGGCAAAGGTCAGCCACCCCTCCTGGGTGCTGGGCTGAACAGATTCGATAACCTTACGGTCATGCTCGCGAAAGCAGTCGGCAACTCCTTTTTCGAGGAAGTCGTAATCGGTCTTGCCGGCAATATCTTTTTTCGCTTTGCCGCAAAAACATGCGAACTTGGCATTGCAATCGAGATGCACGCCATTGAGGTCCTTCAACCAGACCATGTCCGGAATGGCCTGCATCAAGGCCTGCAGGTAACCCTCGCTATCTCGGAGTTTTTTCTCAGACCACCGGCGCTCGGGGGCATCACTCAGTATAACTCGGCTTACAGACAAACCACTTTCATCCTGCGAAATGGAGGTTTCGAGATACGCCCAGAATGGTGTCCCATCCCCTTTGACCATCCGCAGTTCGCATCGCTGTACCGCACGGGTATCAAATACCTTTTTACGGACCAGGCAATAGATATCCTGATCTTCTTTCTGTATAAAGAGCGAAATCGGCTGTTTGGCCAGGGCGCCCCAGGCCACGGCCAAAAGGGTGGCAGCCGTAAAATTGACCTCTAAGATCAAGCCTCCCTCACTGACGGTGCAATAGCCTACCGGTGCCAGATCATAAAGATCGAAATAGCGCCGGCGCTCGGCGATCAGTTCGGCCTGGGTCCGGCGCAATTCAACTTTCTGCATCTCCAATTCGACCTGGTGCACCCGCAGTTCTTGGAGAGTCTGCCGGGCTTCCTGGGCGGACATCCTCTCGCCTGCGTCCGGGGACTGGGCAGCTATGCCGCGAACGATCTCTTCCGCTCGGTGGCGGAGAGCATGCCCGGAGGTTGGCAAAAGGACGGCACGTTCCGGTTGGATATCTCTGCTGGTCATTGTCAGGTCCCCTCTATCTCTTCAAATCTTACGGCAAGACCGTTCATTAAAAAAGTTCGATCTTCAGGTGCGACTCACCGGCAGCAGGTGGCTTTATTCCCAGCACAGCATTATGTGTAACTCTTTGTGCCTGCATAACATACTGTTCCCTCAAGTCATTCAGATGCTCCGTCAATCGGAGGTTTTGCGCCTCTGCAGTGCCTTCCAGCCAGAGTTGTGTTTTCTCGGAAAAGCCCCCTAAAAAATCAAGACCATTGTTGACATGATCGATGCGCTGCCGCAACACATCTTGAAACTGTAATTCTCCCAGGACAACGGAGACTTCCTCGACAATAATTTTGTTGGCCGTATCAATACCGCAAATAATCTCTTCCAGGTGAACGGAAGCGGTTTCAAAGCGCTTTTCAATACTCGACAAATTGTCTGCAAGGCTTATCACCTTGTTTGAACGTACATTGTCGGCAATGGTCTGCCGGGCGTTTTCAGTCTCAATGCGTGCCTGCCCGGCCACTTGGGTAATTCTGTCGGAGATTTCCTGTGCCGATTTGTTGGTCTGGTCGGACAGCCATTTTACTTCATTGGCGACAACTGCAAAGCCTCTGCCGGCGTCCCCTGCCCGAGCCGCTTCAATGGTCGCGTTCAGCGCCAATAATTTGGTTCTATCGGCAATATCGGCAATATCCTTGACCAAGGGCCGCATCTGCTCGATCTCTTCCGAGAGCCTTTGAATCCGCAGGAGGTTATCATGCAACTGTGCGCTCTGGCTGTCGGCAAAACCATTCAATGCCTCTATAACATTTTGATTTTTCAGGACCTGTTCTTGGGTAACCGTAACTATCTCGGAAGATGAACCAATCCTGTCAACCTGGAGGCACGATTGTTCATGAATCTTCATCATGCGCCCAACTACCCCCAGCACCGTTGTCTCAGTCTGTGCCACCGCCTCCCGCAATTGAACGCCAAGCACGGCATTATACTGGGAAAGATCCGCCACCGTCTGGCGATAGTTCTCTCTGATAAAAATATGCTGCGCCGCACATGGGTTGTGGGTTTGCAAGGTAGCATCACAAATTCCGCCGACGTGTTTTTTGTAGATGGAAACAACGAGGGTGAAAGTGGAAAATGAAGCAACGGCTCCAGTAATGGCAACTTCAAGTTCATTGGGCAGACTGATCAAGTTGTGGACCCAGAAATGCAGAAAATAGGCTATTACCGTGGTAATGGCCATAACCCACATGAGGTTTTTCAACAATTGCGAAAGATTTGAAGGAGCTTCAAGAATCTTGCCGGGAAAATTTAAATCAATTTTCATATCGGTTCTCCGAAAGAGGTGTTATGCCCCTGGCAGCACCTGTTTAATGACCTTGACCAAATCAGGCCCGGCAACCGGTTTTACCAGCCAACCGGTCGCACCATATTTTTTCGCCTCGTCCCTCTTCTCCTGCTTACTCTCGGTGGTAAGCGCCAGTACCGGAATAAAACGGAACCCGGCAAGACCTCGAAGGTTTTTAATGAATTCAATTCCGCCCATATTCGGCATGTTAATATCGGTAATGATGAGATCGGGTTTGCTGCCGACCGTCAACAGAGTCAGAGCCTGAAGGCCATCACCCGCACATTGGACCTTGAAACCGTTTAACTCCAGTGCCGACTTGAGGCTCAATCTCATTGTTGCCGAGTCATCTACCACCATGATGGTCTTTGCCATATTGTCCCTCTAAGCCCGATAATCGGGATTTTTTATAATACCCCTAGTGGGGTTATTGTTGTTCAGTTCCCCTTTGGACACAAGCATGTAAACAAGTAACTTCGGGGTTAAACTGTTTTCAATGCGGAATCCAGCCAGGCGGCGAACAATGTATCCTTCGGTTTGGCAAAGAGTGTACAGTTAGCAGCCATCAATATCTGGAGATTAGCCGGGTGCAGGTGCGTACAGGCGGCGAGGTCGATCTTCCCCTTCGGGTGTTTTTGCAGCCATTGCAGCAGTTTCTCTGCGTCTTCTCCGTCTGCCATCCCGGAAAAAACAACCCGATCTCTCTTAAATGTTATCGCCATCAGAACATCTCCTTGATATTGAGGACCATCAACACCGAGCCGTCGCCGAGAAGGGCGGAACCTGCATATTCTGAAAGGCCCGTCAATACTCCGGTCATAGGTTTGAGGATGATGGCCGCCGTTTCACGGAAGTCATCGACCATGATCCCCACTGCTTCGCCACCCAGACTGACAATCAGTACGGCAATTTCATCCTCCTGGTTAGCCTTGGGCAGGATGTTCATACCGAGCAATGAGTTCAACGATTTCAAGGGCACTATCCGGCCGCGCAGGACGGTAGCCTGGCTTTTCTTTATGGTACGAATATCAGCTCTGGCTATCCGCACTGTTTCCAAAACACTTTCCATCGGGACGCCGAAAAGCTGCGTGTTCGATTCGACGATCATAACATTGGTTATCGCCATGGAAAGCGGCAGCGATAGGCAGATTCGCGTGCCCTGGCCTTTCTCGCTTTCAAGTGTAATAGTGCCGTTAACCTTCTCAACCGCGGTTCGGACAACATCCATGCCGACGCCGCGGCCGGAGAGATCGGAAACCACATCCGCCGTGGAGAAACCGGCGGCAAAGACCAGATTTACCGCTTCCTGGTCGGTAATTCGCTGCATCCGCTCATTATCGATGATGCCTTTATCATAGGCCTTCCGCTTGATCAGGTCCGGATCGATACCTTTACCATCATCGCGGATTTCAATGATGACCCGGTCCGATTCCTGGGTTGCGCTGATAACAATTGTGCCTGCCGCCGGTTTGCCGAGGGCGCGACGAACTTCCGGCGTTTCAATGCCGTGGTCGAGGCTATTCCTGACGATGTGCACCAGAGGATCACCGAGCGATTCGATAACATTCTTGTCGGCTTCGGTTTCCTCACCCTCAAGAACCAGCGTGACTTCTTTTCCCAGCCTGTTGGAGGTATCTCGAACCAGCCGGGGAAAACGCTGAAACACAAAGGATACCGGCATCATCCGTACCTGCATGATGGAGTCCTGCATCTCCTCGGCGATGCGATTAATGACGGCATATTGCACCTTGATTTCCCGGGATAGCTCCCTTACCCCAAACACCGTCTCAGCACGTCCGGCCAGATAGGGCAGAGCATTTTTTGCCACTACTATTTCGCCGATCAGGTTCATCAAACGGTCTATCTTCGCTTGATCAACCTTGATGCTTTTCGTTGCATTCGGAGCATCTTCGGCACGACGGCCGAATTTGACATCGACCTCCGGCCCAGGCGGGGCGACAATCACTGCCGCTTGATCTCCCTGGTTCGACTGAAGCAGGACTGGATGTGCCGGCGACGGCCCGCCTGAAGCCAGGTGGTGTTGCGGCAAGGGTGCCTCGGCAGGTCGGCTAAATTGACTATCGAACCACAGCAAGAGAGGTATGGCTGTTGCCTGGCTCAGCGCCGCGTCGCGGGCGGCCTCCATGCCCGGTATGGCGGCCGCGCCGCCAATTGCCCGCAAGCAGCCGGACAAAGAAGCTGCCACCGCCTTGATCCGTCCCGATAACCAGAGGACATCGTCGGACAAGGATAGTATCGCCCGTTGCGCCGCAAGAGTCGCAGTGACCTCAGGCAGGTGCGGCGCAGGTGCCGATCCTGCGGTATCATCGGCGGATGCCTCAATATCCTGCCATGCGACCGGAATGATCTTCACCTGCTGCGCCACGTATCTGAAGTATTCTTCAAGTTCCGCCAAAGGTGCGGTGCTGAAAGTAGTAAAATCGACAAGGCAGGTGTAGGGATCCAGCTCGGCCAATTTGGGCCAGGGTTTGCGGGCCGATATGCCGCCCCAGAGGATTTCCGGGGTGTGTCGGGCCTGATAGAAGGGGTCGTCACCTTGAAAAAAACAATCTTCAGCCGGGCTGTAAATAAGCCAGTGCAGGGCCTTGCCCGCCACCACCGCACGGTATGCCTCGACTCTGGTTTGTTCCGGGAGGAGAGACAGCGGAAGCGACAGATCGGTTTTTTCATCGACCGGTACCGGCGGCACCCCCTTCTGTTCTGGATAATCGGCCGTCTCGGGGCCGGCTTTTTCCGTATCGATCAGGGCCCGCAGACCATCCGCCAAACGGACTGAGTCCTTAGTATGTTTGGCGTCTACGGTTCCTTGCGATTCTATCTCATCACAGAGTATGCCGACAAAATCCATAGCATCGAGCAACCGGTCGGCGAGAACCTGCGAATATGCGACCGTGCCTTGGCGTACGGCGTCCATCAAGTCTTCGCCGGCATGCAGAACTCGTGTTAATTCAGGGAAACCGAATAGACCACTGTTACCCTTCAGGGTATGCACCAAGCGGAAGAGCTCGACCATAAGGTCGTTGCCGGCCGGGTTTTTCTCCAAGAGCAACAGTTTTTCACTTATACCTTGCAGCGCGTCCCGCGATTCAGAAAGAAATTGTTCAAGCAAAGGGTTCACGGGTGCACCTCCCCGAGCAGCAGGCGACAATGTACCAGCAGCTCATCCGGCTTGACCGGTTTGACCAGATAAAGATTCGCTCCGGCTGCATAGGCGCGCGTCCGGTCAGCGGCGGCAGCCTCGGTCGAAATCATAAGTGCCGGAGTTTGTGGCAGGTCTCTGCTGCGCAAGTCACTGAGAAAGCCGTAGCCATCCTGTTTCGGCATGTTTATATCAACGACGTATAAGTCAAAGGGTTCCTGTAAGGCTTTTTCCATTGCCTCAATGCCGTTTATCGCTTCCAAGACCTGATAGCCGGCCCCTTCAAGGATAATGCGGTGATACATACGCACCGTAGCTGCGTCATCAACAATCAGGATCCGTTTCATTGAGCCTCCTTGGATTTTTGGTACACCACCGAATCCGCGAATTTACGGGTCTGGTATAACGACGATATGCGACTCATGGATTCCGAGTGTCCTAGACAGAGAAATCCTCCGGGATTCAGTGCGTCAAAAAAGGTGTCGGCGGCGGTACGGCGTGATAAATCGTCGAAATAAATCAAAAGGTTACGGCAAAAAATAATATCAAAACCCCGGTACGGACGAACATCTTCCGGCTTCATCAAATTTACTTTTGTGAATTCAACCGCCTGTTTCAGGTCGTCGGAGATCTGGTAAGCGTCACCTTTACGGCGGAAATATTTTTCAAGGAAATACGCCGGCAGTTTCTCCACCGAACGAGCTGAATAATCGCCGTTTCGCGCCTGGGCAAGGATCTTGGTATCAATATCGGAGGAGATAATCTCAACATCCCAGTGGTTGATGCCCGGCCAGTATTCCAGCAGATAGATGGCAATCGAATAGGCCTCCTCGCCCGACGAGGACGGTACCGACCAGATGCGGAGCAGCTGCCCCTCCTTTTTAGAGGTTATTATCTCCGGCAACAAGGTGTTCACCAAACATTTGAACTGGTATTCCTCCCGGAAAAAATAGGTCTCATTGACGGTCATCAGGTTGGTCAAGGCCTGGAGTTCTTCACCCGACGTTTCAAAGCGCAACATAACGAAATAGCTTCGAAAAGTTACTGATTCCGTCGCAACGATACGCTCAATCAAACGTTTGTCGACAAAATAGCGCTTCGAATCGTCAAAATGAATGCCCGTCTTTCGGTAAAAGAACTCCCTGAATTTCAGGAAGTCTTCTTGACTGATCGTTGTATCGGCCATAAACCCTTCACGTTGAACGAATACGCTTTAAGGCCAGATCGGCGGCAAAGCTGATGTAGGGTTCATCCGGAAAACGGGTTTTGAGCTTTTCCAGGGCCTCTTGTGCCGAGGTCGTCCCGACCTCACCCAGCAAATCAACCGCAGTAGCGCAGACATTGACATGGGGGTCCTCTTCAATAACCTTTGTCAGCCACTCCTCAACCTGCCGGTGCCGCAATGATTCCAGGATGTTTACCGCTGAAATGCGCACATCAGGATCCGGATCTATGAGGAGCTTACCCATAATGGGTGCCACTTCGTCGGGCAACAGCTTCATCGCCTCAATGGCCTCGTTGCGCAGGGCCACATCCTCACTCCGCAGATAACCAACGAGACTGGCAACCGCCAATTCGTCACCGAGCTGCGTAAGGGTGGTGAGGATGATCTCCCTTACCGAGCTGTCGTCCTCCTGCTGCAACTGCAAAACGAGGGCGCCGGTTGCCTCGGGGCAGGAGATCAGATCCCGTGCCGCCCACCGCCTTGCAGCCGAGCTGGGATCAGACAGCTGGAGCTCCAGGCTGGTGCAGTCCCGCTCCCGTTTTCGCTGGTCCTGTTCTATGCTTTTACTGATGTGTTGTTTTATCAACGGCATGATATCCCCCTATCGACCGGCCCAGGTGGTAAGCTGTTTGGCGATTTTCTCGGCGGGCAGTACCACACTGGCGCCGCTACGTTTGATCAATTCCGCCGGCATACCGAATACCACCGCGGATTCCTCCGATTCGGCGATCGTCCGGCCCCCCAGTTTTTTTATGGCAGTAAAGGCATCGGCACCGTCATAGCCCATGCCGGTCAGCATGACTGCCACCACCTGGGTCGGGTCGCAGCATTCGAGAGCAGAATGCCCCAACAGCTCGACCGACGGATGCCACATATGCTCCCGGCTTTCCGGCTTGGCAAGAACAGTCAATTTGCCGCTGCGGCGGCTCAATAGCATATCCGCCCCGCCTTTGCCGATATAGATGGTCCCGGCGTCAACCGACATCGGTTGGCTGGCCTCGATTACCGCAAGCGGACACATGGCATTCATGCGCTCTGCAAAAGTACGGGTAAACGAAGGCGGCATATGCTGGGCAATCAACACCGGCCAGGGGAAGTCTGCCGGCAATAAGGGCAAGATATCTTCCAGGGTACGTGGCCCCCCGGTGGAAACGCCGATGAGCACCAACCCCTCCTTGCCGAGATTGCGTCGTACAAAAACCGCCGGGACGGGCGGCTTCTCCCGCTCGTCCCGTAACCGCTGGGCCAGCCCTCGGACGGACGTCCCTTTGACCTTGGCTTTGGCCGCGGCGCGCACTTTCGCGACAAGTTTTTCGCTGATCTCGGTAATCGACAAAGAAATTGTCCCATCCGGCTTGGTAATGTAATCTACAGCGCCGAGATGCAGGGCCTCAAAGGTTGCCAGGGCGCCCTTTTCGGTGAGGGACGAGACCATCACCACCGGTACCGGCCGTTCCGCCATGATCAGCGAAAGAGCAGTGATACCGTCCATCTCCGGCATATTAATATCGAGGGTCAGGACATCGGGCCGGAACTCATTGTTGAGCTGCACCGCCTCTTTGCCGTTATGCGCCTGACGGATGTCAAAATCGCCCTCGGCCTGAAACACCGTAGTCAGTAGACGGCGCATCAACGCCGAGTCATCAACAATAAGCAGCTTGATCATCTGTGGTTCATCTCCCCGTGGACCAGGAAGCACCCCCCTCCTCTTTGTGGAGAGAGGCACGGACATTCCTGTTTATGCGCTTAATTCCGACAGCTTGGCCATGTCGCTGTCATTGATGAGATGGGCCGGTTCAATCAGTTGTACCATTCGCTGCTGTTTTTCAAGATTGGCCATACGCGCCAGCAGTTTTGACTGTTCATTGGAAAGCCGCGGGGCAGGTTCGATGGAACTCTTGTGAATTTTCAGCACTTCAGCCACCGAATCAACAATAAAACCGGTCCGCATGCCGGCAATCAGGAACACCATCACCCGCTGCCGGTCGGAACGTTCCACCGCCGGCATACCCAAGCGCCGCCGCAGATCAATGACCGGCAACACGGAACCACGCAAGTTTATGACCCCCTCGACAAAAACCGGTGCCTTGGGAATATGGGTCAGTTCTTCAGGTACCCGTACAATTTCCTGAACGCTGTCGATGGGCACCCCGAACTCTTCTTTGTCGAGCCGGAACACTACCACCTGTTCGTCATCGTCGGCGGTTGCATCAACAGATGCATCGGCAATGCCGAGTTTGGTGTCGTCTTGCAAGGTTTCCACAGTCATTATGGCCTCCTTAACCGCGGAATGGCGGAACAGATTGTCGGCTGAGATAATCGATACCAGCCGCTTGCCGTTGTCCAAACGGCAGATATCGGTAATGTCGGCAAGCGCCCCATCCCGGGTCAGCAGGCCGGGCACCGCGTCTACGTCAACCTTGGCAACGCGCAATACTTCATTGACACTATCCATGACGACGCCAACCGATGTCGCGCCGAGCGAGACGACGACGATCCGACTATGGTCATCGTTATCGCGGCTGGGCAGGTCAAACATGCGGCGCAGGTTAACCAACGGCAACAAACGATTGCGCAAGGTCATGATGCCCACAACATGGGCTTCCGAATGAGGTACGTGGATGATCTCCTCCGGTATCTGCACGATCTCTTGCACTTCTTCAATAACCATGGCGTATTCCTGATCGGCCACCTCAAAACTCACCAGTTGCAGTTCATCGCTGGCGCCATCCTCTTCTTGTTTGGCGCCGATATCCCGCCCGGAAGTCGTATCGATATTTTTGTCGATGGCGGCTATCTCGGCAAATTCCTGCGCGATCAACTTGGCAAAATCGAGGACCATGATCATGGCATGGCCCCCAACATCTTTAATCAGTCCGGAGAGCAGTTCGGTGTTCACCGTGCTGCGAATCGACTCCACTCCTTCAATCTTGCTCGATTCCACCCCTACGACACTGGCAACCCGATCAACGACGAACCCCAGGGGTTGCCCGATATCAATGACAATGGCCCGTGTTGCATCGTTATATTCAATCTCCTCGAAGCCGAAGATGCGCCGCAGGGAAATAATCGGCAGCACCTTCCCCCGCAGGTTGGCTAAGCCTTCCAAGGTAGGCGGGGCCAACGGCACTCGAACGACGTCCGGCACCCGAATGATCTCCTGCACCGGGGCCATATCTACGGCAAAGACTTCATCGCCGGCAATAAAGGTGACAAATTGGCGGGTATCCGACTCTGCCCTGCCAAGGTTTTCATTCTCAATAAGCTGCAGAGCCTGCGGCTCTTCCAGGTTTTTTTTTGTCATGTGAGCACACTCCTATCAGGCGCTTTGAAGTTCGTCGGCAAGAGAAGCAATCTCCTCGATGGCAGCGGCAAGCTCTTCTGCGCCCTGGGACTGCTGCTTGGCGGCGGCAGCCGACTCAGTTGCCGCTTTATCGGCCTCCTGGGCGGCCGAGGAGATCTGCTCAATACCCTTTTTCACTTGACTGATGGAGGTAATGATCTCGTTTGAGGCTGCGAGAATTTCCTTTGTCCCCGTCTCAACAATAGCGATATCGGTTTCGATGGTTATGAGGTTAGCTGTGGAGGCCTTGGCCTTTTCCACTTCGCCGAGGGCAGTGGCAACGATCTCGTCCAGGTCGCGCCCGACCATGCCGATCTGATCCTGGACCGCCTTTACCAGATCCTTGATCCGGTCGGCATTCTCGGCGGAGTCATGGGCCAGATTACGGATATCAGTGGCCACCACAACAAAGCCTTTGCCGAACTCACCGGCCCGGGCCGCCTCAATCGAGCCGTTCACCGCCAGCATGTTGGTCTGGATGGAAACGGTGGTGATGGCATCGACTATCTTATCGATGCGCCGTGCTACCAACTCCAGGTCCTTTATCTGTTTAATGCTGGTCTGTGAGGCGACGGCGGAGGTGGAAACCCCGGTTATCATGGCATCAATCGAGGTTTTATTGGTAGCCAAAAGGCTCTTGATGGCCGTCAGTTTTTCTGTGCCGGCGGTTGCCCGGGTCTGGGCGACATCCGCCCCTTTTTCGATCTGGACAATGGCGGCGGCTGACTCCTCGGCAGCGGAAGATTGTACTTCCGCCCCTTTGCGGATCTGTTCAATAGCCGCCATGATCTGGGTGCCTGAACGGTTTATTTCCTGCACGGCGGACGACAGCGTTTCAGCGGCAGAAGCCACCTCCTCGGCGCTTTTGGCAACATCTGTTGAGTTTTTCAGGTCTTCAGTCAACTCTGAAAGGAGTCTGGTGGTCTGTTCACAACCGGCAAGGGCCTGGGCCTGCTCAGCCACGGTTTTACCGGACTCTTCGGCGGCGGCTGACTGCTCCTCCGCCGCCGCGGCAATGGTCTCGGAACCTTTTAGCGCCTGCTGCGCCGCGACATTGGATTGGGACGCGCCGGTGGCAATCTCCGCCACTCCTTTAACAATCTCTATAACATCAAGCCTTACCTGCTCAAGCTGGGCCGTGATGACCTTGCCGTTTTCGACTTCGCCATCCATCACCTTGGCAGAATCGCTGATCCCTTCAGTGATGACTTTTACCTCCTGCTGGATCTGACCTACTAGATCGGAAATCTGCTTGGCGCTCTTCTCGGAGGTCTCGGCCAGCGTCCTTACTTCATCTGCCACTACGGCAAAGCCCTTGCCGTGTTGCCCGGCCCGAGCCGCTTCAATGGCGGCGTTTAAGGCCAGAAGGTTGGTCTGATCTGCAATCCGCACCACCGCCTTAATGATATCGCCGATGTTGGCCGCCTGTCTTTCCAGTTCCGCCACCAACTCTACCGAAGCGGCCTGGCGCTGGGCGGCTACGCCGACATTGGTTACCATCATGGCGATATCGACGCTGGTCTTGGCCACCAGAACCTGCGTCCCCTCAGCCTTGGTTTGGCTAATGTCGGCGTTTTGCAGCTGGCGGGTAATGGCTGTGCCTACCAGCTGAAAGGCCGCCAGGCATTCCTGGGCAGCACCGGATGCCTCCTCGGCACCGGTGGCGATCTGATCGGAGGCCCGTTTCAGTTCCTCGGCGGCGGCGGAGGCTTCATTGATTCCCGATGATAATTGACCGGTGGCGGCGGCTATCCGTTCGGCAGCCTGCTGCTGTTTTGCCAGAGTGCGGGCCTTCTTGCGCTGGGCTTCAGCATCGCGGGCGACAACAGCAGAGTTTTTTCCTTCAGAGGTGGAAGGGATATGGGACGAAATGCTCGGTTTCTTCACAAGAGCCATGGACTTTCTCCTTAGGATTTTGCTGCCCTGTATGCAGCGGTTAACAAAACTTCACAACAGCTCCACAAGGTCGGATACCGGTCCGCTTCCAACCCTTCGACCATGCTCTGCTTGCTTTACAGCTTGATTCTGACGGCACAGAGCACAGGGCAAACAATTACAACAAGCGTGCCATGCGCCGGAGCGTCGTTATATTATAAGGTGAAGCGGCTATGACAACGGGGTGTGCGGGATTACTGGAGAGGCGCAGGGGCAGATGATGGATTGATACCTGTTACAGTTGTGACTGTAACATTGTAACGGTGGGGGTGTTTCATGATACAGTATGCAGAGGGAAGGAAATGGCGGGGTGGCCGGATGGTGCGCTTGCCATAGGCGCAAAGGAGGTACGAGTTTCTCCGTGCTTAGTCTGCCGGACACCTCCCCAGTTGCCGGTATACGGTAAGTCGGCTGACACCGAGCAGTTTGGCGGCCCGGGTTTTATTGCCGCCGCTCATCTGCAGAGCTTCCTGCAGGGTAAGTTTTGCTTTCAAGGACGGGGGCTGTGGGTCCTTGGCAATTACTCGGCTGCCGTTCTGCTCGGAATCAAGCAAACCCTGGGGCAGATCATGCACGGCAATGATGTCCGATTTACAGAGAATGCCGGCGTGTTCCATGGCGTGCTCCAATTCGCGCACGTTACCTGGCCAGGTGTGGCGATACAAGACATCTCGCACATTGCCTGAGATGCCTTGAATATCCCGCCCCAACTTTTTATTGAATTTGGTGATGAAGTGGGCCACCAACAGGTCAAGGTCATGTGCCCGCTCGCGCAGCGCCGGCACTATCAGACGAACTACATCAAGACGGTAAAACAGATCCTCCCGGAAAGTCCCTTGCTTAACCAGCTTCGCTAGATCTTGGTTGGTGGCGGCAATAATTCGCACATCAACCTTGGTCGGGCTTGATTCTCCCACCCGCTCAAATTCACCCTCCTGTAAGACCCGCAACAAACGCATCTGGACGGCAGGCGAGACGTCGGCAATTTCATCGAGGAACAAGGTGCCGCGATCTGCCAGCTGAAAGCGCCCGGTCTTATCGGCGATCGCTCCGGTAAAGGCGCCGCGCACATGGACGAAGAGTTCACTTTCCAAAAGAGACTCAGACAGCGCCGAGCAGTTGACCTTGACAAACGGCCTTGCCGCCCGGGCCCCGGAGTAATGCAGCGCCGTAGCCACCAACTCTTTCCCGGTCCCGCTTTCGCCGAAAATCAACACCGTGGTCGGCACATCGGCCAGGGCTTCAATCAGAAAGTAGACCCGCTGCATCGGCGTTGAGGCGCCGACAATCCCCTGAAACATTTCGCGTTTCTGGCAAGACTGCTCCAGCGATACCAGATGCGTTTCATCGCGAATGACCGCCACGGCGCCACTGACTGTGCCATCGGCATCGGTCACCGGATTTGCCATCAGGCTGACGATGCGATTCCTGCCTGCCGGGCTTAGGCATTCAAAACGGCGAAGATCCCGGGGGGAGTTGGTGTGCAGTGTCTCCAGCAGTGCGGTATGGCACAAGCCCCGGCAACCCAGGTCAATGGCCGCAACCTCCCTGCCGCTCAGTTCCTGGCTGTAACCGCAGACCTCTTCAGCAGTTGCATTGAAGTGCGCCAGACGCCCTTCCTTGTCGATCATAATGATCGAATCGGAGACACTGCGGAAAATAGCATCGAGATTGGCGCGATACAGTTCCTGGGCATCATGCATCCTTTTGGCGGTCAGAGCCAAGCGGCAGATCGACAAGAGCATTTTAGACTGGACCGGCTTGGTAATGTAATCGAAGGCCCCGAGTCGGACCGCTTCCGCGGCCGTCTTGACCTCAGGCCGACCGGTGAACATAACCACCTGTGTTGCCGGGGAGATAGCTTTGATATCACGCAGAACGTCAATACCGTTGTCACCGGCCAGCATAATATCGACGAAAGCCAGATCGTAATGTACGGCCTGCAGGCAGACAATGGCATCAACATGACCGGCGACGGCATCCACCTGGTAACCGGCATTTTGCAACAGACCGGCCAGAGTGAAACGAATCCCCTCCTCGTCATCGACAAGCAATATGCGGTTATTTTCCGGCTTTTCCATGGAAACCATCTTCCTTTTTGTCAAGAAGTTTTCTAAAGGTGTCCCGTAATTCATCGGGTTTGTACGGCTTCCGTACTATGGCGGAGAAAGGATCCAGGGTAAACCCTTGGGTAAAATTTTCAGCACTGCAACCACTGCCGATGACAATGGGTATCGCCGGGGATATCTTCCGTAAAAGACGGTAAGTATCCATACCGGCGGTCTCCGGGGTGGTCAGGCCGAGCAGGATGAGATCGATGTCGTCGCCGTACTCCCTGCAGATTTTCAAAGCTTCATCGCCGTTCGTTGCAGTCATGGTTGAAAACCCCATTGCTTTCAAGAGGGCGGAACCGATGGTACGCAGCGAGTCCTCGTTATCCACCAGCAAAATGGTGCCGCTGCCTTTCAGCGAATGTAAAAGACCGACTGCCGGGAAGGTTTTGCTGGGCGGCACGGTTTCAACCCTTGCCGACACGGTAAAAATGGGGAAATAGACTATGAAGGTTGTACCAACACCCGGCTGGGTCGAAAGCTGCAATGCACCTCCATGCGATTTGATAATGCCGAGTACCGGTGACATGCCCAGGCCGCGACCATTAAATTTCGTCGTGTAAAACGGTTCAAAGAGCCGTTTTTGTGTGGTGCCGTCCATGCCGCTGCCGGTATCGGAGACCGTCAGACAAGCATAATTTCCGGACGGTATGGTATTACCGAGAAAATCCGTGACCTTTTCTACCTCAATGGTCCGCTCGCTGAGGGCTATGGTAATGACGCCGTTTCGGTCACCGATCGCCTCGGCGGCGTTGATGACAAGGTTCATGAGTACCTGCTCAATCTGGGCGCTGTCGCCGATTATTTCCGAAAGAGCATTGACGAAATCAAGCTCAATAGCGACACTCTCTTTTATGCTCGGCTGGAGCAGCTTCACTGTCGCCACAACCAAAGACCGTAGATTCACCAGGGTCTGAATCATTACAGTGTTGCCGGAGTAGGTCAACATCTGCCAGCAAAGGTCGGCTGCTCTATTTGCCGCCTTTTCGATCAGATTGACATGAGCTTTTACATCCAATCTCGCATCGATATCTTCATCCATGAGGTTGCAATGCCCCAGAATGATCGACAGAATGTTGTTGAAATCATGGGCGATGCCACCGGCCAGTATACCGAGGCTTTCAAGCTTCTCGGTCTGCAGCAGTTTGCGTTCCATTTCCAGGCTGTTTTTTTCAGCCAGCTTGCGATCGGTAATATCATGGACAATGGAATAGAGAAGAGATTTCCCCTCAATTTCGATCCTGTTGCTGAATACCTCCACATTCCGGATGGAACCGTCGGCTCTCCGGTGGCGAAATTCACCAACCGTATGTTCCGCTGCTATCGATTTACTTTTGTAAGCTTGCACTTCCTCCGTCGGTTGCGAAATAATCTGTTGCAGGTGCATGTGCTTCAGTTCTACAACCGACCACCCATAAAATCGCACTGCGGCATCATTGGCATCAAGAATATTGCCGGTTTCCGTCTCAAGGACCAATTTGACGGCTGAATGGCATTCAAACAGTTTTCGAAACCGCGCCTCACTCTCCTGCAGCCTCTTCTCCGCCTCTTTACGTTCAGAGATGTCGTTCAGGACGATTCGGCACACGAGGATGCCATTCTCATCTTTTGCCGCGGTGGTCTGCATATCAGCCCAAAATATCCGGCCGTGGCTGGTCACCATCGGTAATTCACAGCTCTGGGGTTCCAGGGTGGCAAAAAGCCGCCTGCGCTGCAAGTAGTAGATATCCTGAGCCTCTTCGGCAATAAATCGGGTAAAAATCGGCTGTCCTACGGCATCACCCCGGGGAATTCCCAGAAGAATAGCGGCCTTAAGGTTAACTTCCAGAAGGAGCCCCCCTTCGCTTACCGTGCAATAACCCACCGGTGCCTGGTCGTAGAGGTTAAAATAACGCTTTCGTTCGCTCTCCAGTTCGACCTGGGTCCGACGCAGTTCGACGTTCTGCATCTCAAGCTCGATCTGGTGCACCCGCAGCTCGTGGACAAGTCTCCGGGTCTCTTCGGCGGACATCTCGCCCGGGCTTGCCGACGGCTGGCCCGTTGCTGTCCGGGAAAGCGCCTCCGCCTTTTTACGCAGGGCCTGTTCCATTTGTTCCTTGTCGTTCATAGCAGCTGCGGGGGGGGGGGGGGGGGGGGGG
>CAIQWD010000010.1 GCA_903875445.1 uncultured delta proteobacterium
GATCACATCAGCCAGCAAAAAGAATATTTCTCAAACTATATACCATGCTAACAGCATCAAGAAACTAAGAATAAGCTTATACGGCCGACGGATTGATTAGAGAACTGCACATAATTTGTGCGCATCACCATTGCTGACACCACCTCATCCGGCAAAGTACTCCATTTTCACCTTCAGTTGGTTGGCGTCTGGTAGGCCAAGTATCTGCTCTACAGCCCGGCCGTTTTTAAAAAATATCAGAGTAGGTACGCCACGGATTTGAAAATGGGCACTGCATCCAGGATTCTTGCTTGTGTCCACCTTGGCCACAATAATTCTGCCAAGAAATTGCCTGGCAAAACTATCAAGAAGTGGGGAAAGGCGGGCGCAGGGACCGCAGGTTGGAGAATAAAAGTCGACTAAAACTGGTAGGTTTGCCACTTGGAGAAACGCATCCATGCTGGCATCTCCGAGATCAACAGGAACGACATGACTCCGCATATCAAGCGATTGCCGGCATTTTCCGCAACGCAGATGCAGATGCTGTTTTATGTCACTTATCTTGTTTTTTGTTTCACAGGCCGGACACTTTATTGTTATAGACCCCATATTCCCCCTCCCAGCAAATGTCTCCCATTGCAAATCTTTCTTAGCAGAACATATAGCAACTCTCAACCGGCAACAAGCACGGTGATGAGAAAAGGTTAAACAGCACTCCCCCGTCGAGGTTGACCAGCAAGAGTAAATCGCGTATTTTAGCTGCTCGCCTAAAACTTCACCAAGAGTCGTCTCACCCGGAAAAAGCCAATGAATATTTTCGAAAAAACCTATTCTCTTCTGGCCGTAGCCTATGCCCTGGCCCTCGTTGCCGGCATTATCCTCTTCCCCGAACTTCGCCAATTACACCGCCTCCTCCCGGCCAGCTTGATAGGCTTTGCGTTGAATATCGGCCTTATGTTCATTGTCCTGAGAGACATTTTTCTCCGCCATTTCAGTGACCAAAGTGCAAAGTTTCTCTGGCTTGGCATGGTCCTTATCATCTGGCCATCGATCATTTATTATCTCGTCCGCCACGGATTCAAGCCTCGATCATGACAAGAACAACCAGCCCTTTGCGAGGAAACCGGCAGGAAATGAGCTAATTTTGCCAGGTCAATTCTTTCCCTGCTTGACATCCACATCAATACACAGTATTTTTCTTCTCTTTTGAATTTCTTTTCATTGGACCTATTGCCTCTCTTGGTACCGATGATCTGTTTTTTGTTTTACATGGAAAGCCGACACCTCCTGGGCTATTTCGCCTCGGATGACACTGAATTACGCTAAAACACTATGTTCGAGAATTTATCCGACAGGCTGGAGGGAGTTTTCAAGAAACTCCGCGGCCATGGCAAACTGACTGAAGAAAATATCGACGAAGCCTTGCGCGAGGTGCGCGGCGCGCTTCTTGAGGCCGATGTTAACTTCAAAGTGGCTAAGGATTTTGTCGCCAACGTTACGGCGAAGGCCGTAGGTCGGGAAGTCTCGAAAAGTCTCTCTCCCGGTCAGCAGATTATCAAGATCGTGCACGAGGAACTGGTTGACCTCCTCGGCGGCACAGCGCAACAAATCAAGCTCGACGGCAGGCAACCGGTAGTCATAATGATGGCCGGCCTGCAAGGCTCGGGAAAAACGACCACGGCCGGCAAACTGGCAAAGCTTCTTCAGGGCAAAGGGCGCAGGCCTTATCTGGTGCCGGCCGACATCTACCGCCCAGCGGCCATTGAGCAGCTGCAGGTCCTCGGTTCGCGTCTTGATGTCCCGGTCCATCCCTCGACCCCCGAGACAAAACCCGTTGATATCTGCCGGCAAGCGCTGCACGAGGC
Organism: uncultured delta proteobacterium; assembly: GCA_903875445.1. Classification (GTDB taxonomy): domain Bacteria; phylum Desulfobacterota; class Desulfobulbia; order Desulfobulbales; family Desulfocapsaceae; genus Desulforhopalus_A. Next base: position 1,845 of record CAIQWD010000010.1, read on the forward strand.
AAGCCTCCATAATTACGATACGCTCATCATCGACACCGCCGGTCGCCTGCACGTCGATGAGGCCTTGATGAACGAGTTGAAGGAAATTCGGGCGGCAGTGCAGGTCTCCGAGATCCTCTTCGTGGCCGACGCCATGACCGGCCAGGATGCGGTGACCGTTGCCGACAAATTCAACGCCGATCTAGAGTTTACCGGGGTTATCTTAACAAAAATGGAGGGTGATGCCCGAGGTGGCGCCGCCCTGTCCATCAAGACCGTTACCGGTAAACCGATTAAATTCGTCGGTATCGGCGAAGGGCTCGACGACCTTGAAATCTTTCATCCCGAGCGCGTTGCCTCCCGGATCCTCGGCATGGGCGACATCCTCACCCTCATCGAGAAAGCCGAGGCGGTCGTTGATAAAGAAGAAGCAGATAAGATAGCGAACAAGCTACGAAAAAACCAATTTACCCTGGAAGACTTTCTTGACCAGATCCAGCAGATCAAGAAAATGGGCTCCCTGGACAAGATTCTTGATATGCTCCCCGGCATCAATAAGCTGCGACAGCTGAAAGATGTCCCCAAACCGGACGAAAAGGAACTGATCAAAACGGAAGCCATCATCCGTTCGATGACCAAAGAGGAAAGGAAAAATCATCAGATTATCAATACCAGCAGGAGAATGCGCATTGCGGCGGGCTCCGGAACGGCCATCGGTGATGTCAACAGAGTGCTGAAAAGCTATTCGGAAATGTTGAAAATGATGAAGAAAATCAGTGGCAAGCCCGGGGCTATCTCCGGGATTAAAAGAAGGAAACTGCCGAAAGGCATGAAAAAAAGATAAGGCCTCGGTCCGAAAAAGACAGAGAGCACAATCAGCATAAACCTATACCAATTTTAACCGGAGGACTTACCGGAATGGCAGTACGTATTCGATTGACCCGACTCGGCAGAAAGAAAAAACCATTTTATCGTATCATCGTCGCCAACAGCGAAAACAAGCGTGACGGCAAATTTCTTGACGTGGTCGGAACCTACGATCCCTGCAAGGAACCGGCGGCGATCACTCTTGACAATGCCAAACTGCAAGACTGGCTGGGCAAAGGGGCACTCCCGACGACAACCGTGCAGAGCCTGATCAAGAAAGCTGCGACACCTGCAGCGTAGTGATGGAAGAACTAATTGCTGTTATCGCAAGGTCTCTGGTTGATCAACCGGATGCGGTAAAAGTTGCGAGCAAAGTTGACGAAGATACTGTGACCATTGAACTGGGCGTTGCCCCGGAAGATCTTGGCAAAGTTATCGGTAAACAAGGTCGCACCGCCAGGGCCTTGCGCTCTCTCCTTTCCGCCGCGGCGGCAAAGGATGACCTGCGATGTCGACTGGAAATCATTGAATAAAGGGTCGCAAGCATGACCCCGGATTATGTGTTCCCCGCCGACAAGTATCTGCTTCTTGGCAAGGTTGCCAAGGCCCAGGGCCTGCAAGGGGAACTGAAGCTGTATTTGTATTCGGGGCAACCGAAAAATGTTGGCGAATACAAGGAACTGCTTCTCGTCAATAAAGCCGGTGTCATTTCTTCTCCCCTTGCCGTCTTGAAAAGCCGGATTCAAGGCAAGGCGGTGATCGTCCGGCTGGCATCGATCAACGACCGCACCCAGGCAGAGAAGGTTGAAGATCACGGAGTACTCCTGGCAAGAATACATTTGCCGGCGATTAATCGGGACGAGTATTACTGGTACCAGTATCAGGATAAATTGGTTGTCGACCTTGAGGGCAACACCCTTGGCCGGGTAGAACGTCTTTTCACCACCGGTGCCCAGGATGTTCTGGTTATTAAGGCCGGGAAGGAGGAAATCCTGATTCCGGTGACAAAGAGTATACTCGTTGGTGAAACCGCCGAAAAATTGATCGTCAACCCTCCTCCGGGCTTAATAGAACTCAATACCAACTCAGGTACTTGAAGGCCAGCACTGCCGGATGATTTTTGACATATTAACCATTTTCCCGGATCTCTTCGATTCTCCCCTCAACGAGGGAATTCTCAGAAGAGCACGGCTAAAAGGACAAATACACACCAACATTGTCAATATCAGGGATTTTGCCGACGATCCCCAGACAATGACCGACGACCGACCCTTCGGGGGCGGCGAGGGTATGGTGATGAAACCCGAGCCCCTGGCGCGAGCGGTAAAGAGCAGGTGCACGGCGGATCTCCCTGCGCCACGGGTAATACTGCTTACCCCGCAAGGCCGGCAGTACGACCAGACGGTTGCCTCGGAGTTGGCGAGAGAGGCACATCTCCTTCTGGTCTGCGGTCGTTATGAAGGGGTGGACGAAAGATTCCGTGCCGGCTATATTGACGATGAGATATCCATCGGCGATTTCATCCTTACCGGCGGCGAACTGGCGGCGATGGTGATTATTGATTCGGTCACCAGGCTCTTGCCCGGAGTTTTGGGATGCAGCGATTCGGCGGATAAGGATACTTTCAGCAGAAAACTGCTGAAACACCCGCAATATACCAGGCCCAGGGTGTTTAACGAACAGGCTGTACCGGAAGAGTTGCTGTCCGGCAACCATGAAAGGATCGAGGCGTATCGGTTTATCGCTTCCGTACGGCGAACACTTGCAAGACGACCGGAATTGTTAAAACTGGAAAACTTCAGCACCAAGGAAATCAAGCTGCTTCGCCGGCATGACCTGTATGACAAGGTGCGAATGATCCAGGAAATGGCTCCGGAAAAATGATGCGTCAGGGTGAAACCACACTGAATCTTGCCCTCGTCCATCATCCTGTGGTGAACAAGAGAGCGGAGATAATCGGTTCGGCGGTAACGAATCTCGATATTCACGACATTGCCCGAACCGCCAGAACCTACGGAGTTGCCGGGTATTTTATCGCAACTCCCTATGAAGATCAGCAAAACCTGGTAAGAGAATTGCTGACCCACTGGGAAACCGGCCATGGTTCCACCTATAACCCGGCCAGGAAAGAGGCACTCAGTTTAGTCCGTCTTGTCGCCTCCTTACCGGCGGCAATTGCCGAATTGACGGAGAAATACGGCAAACGACCGATGCTGGTTACTACCAGTGCGCTCCTTCGGGAAACGACCATAGGCTATAAAGAATTATCGGCAAAGATCAAAAACAGGGAGCCGGTCCTCCTTATTTTCGGCACCGCCCATGGTCTTGCCCCGGAAGTTTTGCGTATGGCGGATGCAACATTGCCGCCAATAAAGGGTGGCACAGGTTATAATCATCTTTCGGTTCGCTCGGCCGCGTCAATCATTCTTGACAGGCTGCTCGGATCTTGAGGAATCGGCTAAAAACATTTCAACCACTGGATTTAATCCTAAAAAAGATACTCCAACTACAAGAAGACGTTATGAGCACAATAATTGAAAGAATCAATTTAGAACAGATGCGACAGGACCACCCCGACTTCCGCCCCGGCGATACCGTGAAAGTACATATCCGGATCATTGAGGGCAGCAAGGAGCGTGTTCAGATGTATCAAGGTGTGGTTACCAGGCGTAAGCATGGCACCATGAATGCAACCTATACCGTGCGGAAGATTTCGCATGGTGTCGGCGTCGAGAAAACGTTCTCCCTGCATAATCCTCGCATCGAAAAGATCGAACTGCTGACGAAAGGCCGGGTCCGTCGAGCTCGTCTCTACTATCTCCGCAATCTTACCGGAAAAGCGGCGCGTATTCGTGAGCGTGGTCTGCCACGATAGTTCTTTTTACGATTACCAATCCCATCGCTGACACCCTCCGGTCTTCGGTTGTCAGTGATGGCCCGGTGTCGTCTGCATTTTTCTCATCGGACAATGCAAGGAATTTTTGCCGACTGTAGCCGAGGCACTGACAACTTCAGCCTTGAACGGGTCCTTTATGCTCGGGGCATGGTTCGTATCGCCGGTTGCGACGAGGCAGGTCGAGGTCCGCTAGCCGGTCCGGTTGTCGCCGCCTCGGTCATCTTACCGACAGATTGCCGGCACTCCGTGTTTCTCGACTCAAAAGTCCTGAGCCATGCAAAAAGAGTGGCTCTTGAAAAACTGCTTTTTGAGATCGATGCCGTGATAGGTGTCGGCATTGTTTCCGAGCAACAGATCGATTGTATCAATATCTTCCAGGCTTCCCTTTTGGCCATGAAGTTGGCAGTGAAAAACATGCCTGCACCCCCTCCTGATTTCATCCTTGTCGACGGCAAATTTACCATTCCCTTAGCCATTTCCCAGGAAGCCCTGATAAAAGGCGAATCGAAAAGTGCCTCCATCGCCGCCGCCAGTATTGTCGCCAAGGTTGCCAGGGATAGGATTATGGACAGCCTGCACAGCCGGTACCCCGTTTATAATTTCAAAAAAAACAAGGGTTATCCCACTCGGGAGCACCGCTTGGCGATAGCAACCCACGGCCCTTGTCCGGTGCATCGCACGACCTTCAGGGGGGTCAAGGAGTATGTTAAATAGTCGACAGAACCTTGGGCAAAGTGGAGAAGATATCGCTGCCGAGTTCCTCAGCAAAAACGGCTACAGGGTACTGACACGTAACTATCGCTGTCGCCTTGGAGAGATCGATATCATCGCCAAAGAAGGTGGCACCCTCGTTTTTATTGAAGTGAAAACCAGAAAGGGCGAGGCCTACGGCTCCCCTGCTGCGGCGGTAACCTCTAAAAAACAACGGCAGATCAGCAAAACCGCCCAGTACTATCTTGCGGAGCACAATCTCTTTGATGCCCCGGCCAGGTTTGATGTGGTATCTCTTGTTATCGGCCCCGACCAACTGACTCGCATAGAAATCATTGCCGACGCTTTTGATCTTTGCGAAGGGTAATTCGACGGCTTATAGTATTTCCTGGAGGCTTAGGGAATACTCTTCTCCTGCCGGACACCCTGTTTTTCGGCATTTGCCAATCAAGTTTATGTCGTGATGACTTGCATAATACGTTTTTCGCAGTACACTGTTTCTTATGGTTACTATTGGCATTACCATGGGTTGTCCCGTCGGGATCGGCCCGGAAATCATACTCCGCTATTGTGCTGAAGCCACCATACCGGCAGGGATTCGACCGGTCATTGTCGGCGACATGAATGTCCTGGCACGAATGGCCAGAGAGCTGAAGATACCTGCTCCCTTCGTCACCTGGCAAGCGGATACTCCTCTGTCGGCGGACGGCAGGATCCCGGTGATACAGGCCTCATCCCTTGCCGCGGACAACCTTGTCTGGGGCTGCCCCGATGCTGCCACCGGTCTTGCCATGGCAAGGTATATCGAAACCGGAGTGGAGCTTACCCGCCAAGGAATTCTCCAGGGTCTGACAACCTGCCCCATTTCCAAACTTTCCTTAAATAGTGCCGGCTACTCCTTTCCAGGCCATACCGAGATGCTTGCCAGCCTGACAAAAACAGACGATTACGCCATGATGATGGCCGGCAACAAACTGAAAGTGACCCTGGTTACCATTCACCGCCCGCTCAGAGAAGTGGCCACAGCTCTTTCAAGCGAGGAGATCTATCGGCTGATTCGCATCACTCACAGGGCTCTGAAAGTCGATTTCGGCATTCCCCATCCACGCCTGGCTGTTGCAGGTCTCAATCCGCACGCCGGTGAAAAAGGACTTTTCGGCGATGAAGAGGAAAGGCTTATTGCCCCGGCCATTTATCTCGGGAAGCAGCAAGGCCTCAACGTCAGTGGACCTTTTCCTCCGGATACCGTATATCTCAAAGCTGCCTCGGGAGAATTCGATGCGGTGGTGGCCATGTACCACGATCAAGGACTCATCCCCTTCAAGCTGCTCCACTTTGCAGACGGGGTGAATGTCACCCTCGGCCTGCCCATCGTCCGTACCTCCGTCGATCATGGAACCGCCTATGATATTGCCGGCAAAGGCCTGGCTCAATATACCAGCCTGGCAGAAGCCGTTCACCTCGCCGCAACAATCAGCACCAACCGGGCAACCTTTGACGACGGGGGGAAACAACAGATATGAACACCCCCCAAATGCCAGGAAAACTGATCGTCTTCGAAGGTACGGACGGAACCGGAAAAACCACCCAGAGAGATCTCCTTGGCCGTTATCTGCTGGCCAAAGGATATCCGGTAATCATCACCAAGGAGCCGACCGATGGGCCGTATGGCATGAAAATTCGCGAGCTGTACCGGCACAGAAGCAGGTTCAGCCGCGAAGAAGAACTTGAACTCTTCCTTGCCGACCGCAGGCAGCATGTAAAGAACCTTCTCCTGCCGAGTCTTATGGAGGGCAAGATCATCCTCTGCGACCGCTATTATTTTTCCACAGCCGCCTATCAGGGTGCCCTGGGGCTCGATCCGGAAATCATCCTTGCTCAGAATGATTTTGCCCCCGAACCGCACCTTGTCCTGCTCTTTCAGGCCAGTCTTGACATCGGGCTCAAACGGATCACCGCCGGTCGAGGAGAAACTCTGAATAATTTTGAACAACGCGAATTTCTGGAAAAAGTCGCCACCATCTTTTCCGCCATCAAGCGGCCGTTTATTCGTAACATCGATGCATCGGGGACAATGGAAGACATCCATCGCCAAGTCGTCGGATGTGTGTCGGACCTGCTGCAACCCCTACGTACCGCATCACCGGATTGATATATGAACGGCAAAAAAACCTTTTTTCTCCTCTGCTGTTGTCTTTTGCTCGCCTCGTGCACCGTGTACCAGAAGGTGGTCACAGTGGTCACCGAGCCGGCCAAAGAAGAACCGGAGACTGATCTCTCCTGTTCCTATTTCTATTTCCTCTGGGGCTCCCATGCTGAATTCACGGGACGCTACGCCGAGGCCTTTGAGGCCTATGAAAAAGCCCTGATCTGCGACCCGAAAGTCAGTTATTTGCGGGAAAAGATCCCGATACTCCTGTTGAAAATGGGCGAATATGAAAAGGCCGCCACCTGGCTGCGTCAAGCCCTGATCGACCGCCCAGAAGAAAACAACAACCGACTTTTCCTTGCCAGCCTGTATATTCAACAAGATAAACTCGATGAGGCGATCAAGCTGTATGACGATGCACTGAAAAGAGATCCCGACAACGAGAGCGTCCACCTTCGCCTCGGCCTGCTCTACAGTCATCAGGAAAAATACGACAAAGCGGAAAATATTTTTCGCCAACTGCTGAAGAAAAACGGTGACTCCTATTTTGCCAGGCTGTCCCTGGCGCGTCTTTTAAAGCAAACGGATAAACCCGATGAAGCTGTAAAAGAATATGAAAAGGCCCTGGCGCTCAACTGGTCGAAGGAACTGGCCTACGAAATAGGCAATTTCTTTGCCCGCCAGAAAAGACATGCCGATGCCCTGCGCCTCTACACCTCCATTGCCGAAACTGATCCTTTTGATGAACGGGCCGGACTCAGTCGAGTGCAGGCCCTTCTCGATATGGATAAAAACGATGAAGCCCTGGAAGAATTGAAAAATATCGGTACCTTCAGTAAAAATCCGGCAAATATCGAGCTTATCAGCAGTAAAGTTCTGTTGCGTAAGAATGAAGTGCAAAAAGCCAAAGATATCCTGGAACGGCTGGCCCGGGAAACGACCAACTCCGAACCTCGCTACATGCTCGCTCTCCTCGCCTACAAGGACAAGGATTACCCCACTGCGCTTACCCACCTCGGACTTATTACGCCTGGCAGTGCCGACTTCGATGATTCAGTGTATCTACAAATTCGTATCTTCACGGAATCCGGAGAAAAAGATAAAGGCATTGCCCTCTTAAGAAAACATATCGCCAAGGAATCGAGCCGAAGACCCCTCTTTTACGCACTGCTTGCCGCCCTCTATCACGAGAAAAAAGAAAATCTTGCAGCCATTTCCCTGCTGGAGGCCGCAGTTTCCATTTATCCCGATAATCCGCAACTGTTCTTCGATTATGGCCTGATGCTTGATAAAAACGGCATGGAAGAACAGGCACTCAACAAGATGATGAAGGTCTTGGAATTGCAGCCGGACCACGCCGAGGCCCTGAATTTTGTCGGCTACACCTGGGCCGACAAAGGCATCCGTTTGCAGGAGGCCCTCGAATATATCGAGAAGGCGATTGCCTTGAAACCGGATAACGGGTATATCGTTGACAGCCTTGGCTGGGTATACTTTCGCCTCGGTGACTACCAGCGAGCCGCCAAGGAACTCAACCGCTCGCTGGAACTGGAAGCGGAAGATCCCCATATTCATGATCACCTGGGCGATGTATATCGTTCCCTCGGTAAACGGACCGAGGCACTTGAGCAGTATAAAAAGGCTTTACAGATGCTTGAAGATGAAAAGGAAAAAACCGCGGTACAAGAGAAAGTCGATGTGCTGGAAAAACAATAAAAACACAGGGTTCTTGGCACCCAGCCTGCTTCTTCTGGCTACCCTGACTTTCTCCGGCTGCGCCGGAAGGCCGTGGACCACCCCTCTTGAAGGTGACCGATTAAACGAAACCCGCCAACTTGTTGATTCCCTTGTCGTGGAGAATCAATCATGCGGCCAAAGTTTCGACGGCGATCTCGCCTTTTTTTATGCGGATCCTTTGGGTAAAAAGGCCTTGAGCGGCTACCTGCAATTTTCCATGCCGGGATCCTACAAGTTCGTGGTTGCCAATCCTTTCGGCCAAACCGTCCTGGCTATTGCCGGGGATCAAACTTCCTATCAGGCGGTCATAGTTCCCGAACAAAAATATTTAGCCGGCAGCATCCGTTCCTTTGGCCTGCGCCATGATCTCCCGAGGGAGGTCCTTAACGGGCCCTGGGGCGAGTGGCTGACGGCGAGGAACCAACGTCCCGGCGAGAGCATAAGCACTATCCGCGAGGACAAGAACGCCCGGGGTTTATGGGTTTCCTTTCGTCACGGCAAGACCGAACCAGCCGGGATGAGTCACCTGCTGCTCGAACCTGACAGCAAATTACCTCTTTCATATATCCTGGAAAACGGCGAGGGAAAGATCGTCGCCGAAGTAACCTATGGCGACTGGATAACTCAGGAGAAATGCCGACAGCCCCAGGAGATAAATATAACCGGGCTCGACTATGGCATCGATATCCGTCTCAAGCTCTCCAATGTCCGGCTGACCGACAAAGCCAAACAATACAGCCTGCCTGTTCCGCAAGGCTATATGCAACAGCTGCTCCCCTAGTCGTCGCTTTTATTGTGGGCGGCTGTTTTCTCCGGTGGCAGCTCGTTGACTATCAAGACGAAAAGATTGTCGTTTTTGAAAAAGACCTGCTGTAAATCGTAATCTCGGTTGGGAGAGAGGTTGAGCACTACACGAATCTTATCGGGCTGACTCTGTTTCGAGGTACTAATTCGTTCAACATATTTACCTTTAGCGGCAATATTTTCCTCTACTCCTTTGCCTAATTCCATTCCCGAAAAATCACAAAGAACCCTCGGGTTGTCTTTTTCCACGGCGGAAACCGTTGGCGGGTGAAAAGCCGTTAAATGAAACAGCACCATCTCGCCTCTGTTGGAAGAATCGTCAAAGGAGATATCAAGAAGTTGCGGGGTTTGGGCTTTGGCTGGGGCAGTTGCAGGAGTAGCAGAAGTAGCAGGAGTGGGAGCAGCGGCAGCTTTCTTCGTCGGCTCCTGCGGTGGAAATACCGGAGGTACAGGCTTTTTTTCCTCCACAGGTTTGGCTACCACCACTTCTATGGGCTGTGCCTGGGGCGGTGCAACCTCTCCCTTAACGATTGACGCCTGAACCGGCGGGGTTTCCTTCTGTGGTTGTCCTTGGGAGTCAGACAAAAGTTCGATGGTGAGGACATTCTCCGCCTCGGAATAGGCGCTGGTGTAGCGGACGGGGATCTGCTTGGCGAGATCGACGACTACCCTGGCCTTCGGATCAGGGGCCTGATGTATACCCGTGCGAATGGTCGTGGCCAACTTGCCGTCGGCGAGTGGTATGACACCTTTGCCCGCATAGGAACTATTGGGAAAATCAATGACCAGGCGGGGATTATCACCTTTCATGACAAAAATTTTCGGCCCGACCTGGGCACTCAGCTTGAAGGTCAACTTCTCTTCCGTCTCGGAGCCCACTTTGTGCGAGATCGATTCGATTACCACTCCAGTCGACGCTGCCGCAAGGGTTGCCGGCGGGGACAGAACCATTATTCCGGTTACAGCAACAAGAAGAAATGCTAACCATTTCATCAGACACGTCCTTTTTACATATTATAACGAATGTTTACCAGAGAGCAAGAGAGTACAACTTAATTGAATACATCATCCTGACTTGAAAAGTCAATGAAATTTCAGTAAATGGTGGAACTGATGAAATAGAATGGCAAAAGAAAAATGATCTCTGCCAGTCCTTTTCCGCCGACAATCTTTCATAGGAAGCCAATGACCGACCCGACATATCTTACCTCCATTGCTAAACCAGGCCGCTACCTCGGTCATGAGTATAATTCGACACAAAAGAACTGGAATTCCACGAGAATCCGTTTTGCTCTGGTTTTTCCCGACCTGTATGAGATCGGCATGTCGCATCACGGCCTGCAAATCCTCTATCATCTGCTAAACCGTCAGGAAGAATTCCTGGCGGAACGATGCTTTTGCCCGGCCATCGACCTCGAACAGCTCATGTGCCGGAAAAAACAATTACTCACCAGCCTGGAATCGTCGCAGTCGCTACGTGCTTTTGACGTGATCGGCATCACCCTGCCCTATGAACTTTGCTACACCAACATCCTGACGATTCTCAGCCTGTCGGCCATTCCCTTTTATGCACGAGATCGGGACAGCTCCTTTCCTCTCCTTCTCGGCGGTGGGGCCGGGGCCTTTAACCCGGAACCGGTTGCCGATTTCTTTGATGCCATTCTCCTCGGCGACGGCGAGGAAGCAATTATCGAAATAGGACAACTTCTCGCTCGACATAAAGCCCTTGGCGGAAGCAAAACCGATCTCCTTGATCGCCTCGGAGAAATTGACGGAGTATATATTCCAGCCCATTTCCAGCCGGAGTATGACAGCTCCGGCAGCCTCCGCGCACTGCACCGTACGGCGGGGAAAAAGGATCTGGTTCGTCGCAGAATCGTCAGAGATCTGAGCGTCATTGACCATCTGCAACGACCGATCGTCCCCAATGCCAAAATTGTCCATGACCGCCTGGGTATCGAGATAGCCCGCGGCTGCACCAGGGGCTGCAGGTTTTGTCAGGCCGGAATCACTTACCGCCCGGTCCGCGAACGGAGCCCGGAGCAGATAATGGAACTTGCCCAAAACGGCATCGACAACTCCGGTTTTGAAGAACTGGCCCTGTTGTCACTTTCCACCGGTGATTATAGCTGTTTGGAACAAACTCTTCCGGCCCTCATGGACAAATTTTCTTCAAGGTTCATTTCCATCGCCATGCCTTCAATGCGGGTCGGAACCCTCACCCCCACCGTTATAGAGCAGGTCAAAAGGGTTCGTAAAACCGGTTTCACCCTTGCGCCCGAAGCCGGCAGTGAAAGGTTGCGACGGGTCATCAACAAGGGTATTTCCGAAGAGGATCTTCTTGCTACCTGCAATGATGCCTTTAGCGCCGGCTGGCAGAGCATTAAGCTCTATTTCATGATCGGCCTGCCGACCGAGACGGAGGAAGATATCCTCGCCATTGCCGACCTGGCCAAAAAAATCCTCACAGGTCACGGCAAAGGCGGGGGACGGGGGAAAAGGCAGATCACCATCAGTGTCGGCACCTTTATACCCAAACCGCACACCCCCTTCCAATGGGCAAGGCAGCTCAGTATGGAAGAGAGCATGGAGCGAATTCAGCAGATCAAAAGATCTCTCCCCGGCAAAGGCTGCAATCTCCGCTATCATAGCCCGCGCCAAAGCTTTCTCGAAGGTGTCTTCTCTCGGGGCGACCGGCGTCTTGCCGAACTCATCGACAAAGCATGGAATGAAGGGGCGCGCCTTGACGGCTGGGATGAGCATTTTGATCTTGGCCGCTGGCAAAAAGCAGCGGACAGCTGCGGGCTACCCTTGGAAGCCTCTCTGCAAGCACGGAGTGCCGATGAGGTCCTGCCATGGCAACACCTCTCCTCCGGCGTAGCCCAGGAGTTTCTCGTTACCGAACTGGCGAAAGCGCAGTCCGAGGAATACACCCCCGACTGTCGTTACCACGCCTGCCAGAAATGCGGCCTCTGTGATTTCAAGACCATTATGCCCGTGGTCTGCAACCGCGCCCGAGTCCCTCTGCCGGAATCAACGCCGGTCGCTTTAGCGAAAATTGATGATGGCCAGGATAAAGGCCGAACTGCCGGCCATTACAAGTATATCGTCCACTACACCCGCCTGGGAAACATCTGCTATCTCGGCCACCTGGAGATGCTGCAGGGCATTTTCCGCACCCTCAGCCGGGCAGAGATAAAGACCAACTTCAGTCAGGGTTTCAATCCTTCACCCAAGGTCTCCTTCGGCCCCGCCCTGGCTGCGGGAACCGAAAGCCTCGCCGAATTTTTTATCATGGATCTGCCGGAACCTCTGAAAAACTATGCTGCCACGACCGGCAAACTCAACGCAAAACTGGTGCCGGGTCTGACGATCAGCAAAATTGAGGCCCATTCCGGCAAAGTGCCTCAGCACCTCCGCACTTCGTACACCCTCACTCTTGCCCGAGAAATCACCGACCAGGAGAAAGAGAGGGTCGAGCACTTCCTCCGCAGTGAAAGCTATCCCGTTGCCAAAACCAGAAAAGGAAAAACCAGTGAAATCGATATCCGTCCGCTCATCACCCGCATGAGCATCTCGGGTCTTGCCGGCGTCGACCTTGAGATGGTGGGAGTCAGCGCCCAACCGGGGATCAAACCGATCGAGGCCTTGGCGCAGATCCTCGGCCTTTCCAAGGACGAAACCCTGAAAACCAGGATCCTGAAAACCGCCTGGCGGGCTATGGATAACGACGCACTGTGACATCTCCGGCAAAGCTTATGGATTTTTTTTCAGGTTATCGGATTCGGACAACAACCTTGACCGGCAGACCGACCTTTTTCAGACTCCTTCTCATTCTTTGCATTCTCGGAGTCGTTATCGCACAGCCGTGCTGGGCCCAGGATGATGTACTTCGTCTGATCGACAACGGGGGATATATTGTCGAAGACGGCAGCGGCCGATATAAGTACCGGGAGAATGAACCTTTTGTCCCCGCCTCCACCCTGAAGCTCCTCACCAGCCTGGTCGCCCTGGAATTCCTCGGTCCCGAGTACCGTTTCGAAACACACCTCTTCCTCGATGGGCAGGGGAATCTCTATATCAAGGGCTATGGTGATCCTCTTCTTACTTCGGAAACCCTCCTGGAGATCAGCAAACAACTCTCGGACATGGGCATTCGTCAGGTGCAGTCGATCTGCCTTGATGACAGCGCTTTTGACCTGCGAGGTGAAACGGCGAGCGAGGAAAATTCGGCGAGAAGCTACGATGCCCCCAATGGTGCATTGGCCGTCAATTTTAATGCCGTTTCCTTGCTGGTCAGTCGCAAGGGCAGGATCACTTCGGGGGAAACCCAGACTCCGCTCCTCCCTTTAATGCGGGAAATCGGCACCGGTCTTCCTCCCGGTTCGCATCGCCTCAATATCAATACGCTCCCTTCAAAGCCTGGAAAATCTTCTACGTTGCGCTACGTAGGAGAACTTTTTACGGTGCAATTGCAGCAGGCCGGTATCGGCATTCGGCATCCTTGGAAGATTCAGGCAACGCCCAGGAATCTGAAACCCATTCTTATCCACCGCAGCCGGTCGGACCTTGAGGAAATTATCAAGGATTGTCTGAAATTTTCCAATAATTTCATCGCCAACCAACTCTTTCTGGCGTGCGGCATACACACCTACGGTCTGCCCGCAACTTGGGAAAAATCCCGAAAAACCTTTAGCAACTATACGACAACGACCCTTGGTTTTCCCAAGGGCCTCCCGATTATGATGGAAGGAGCCGGGCTATCAAGGCAAAACCGGATCAGTCCCGCCGCTTTTATCCGGATACTGAATCGCTTCAAGCCGTTCGCCGCTCTCCTCAAACAACGGGAGACCATCCCATTAAAAAGCGGTACCCTTACCGGTGTCTACTGTTTTGCCGGATATTTCCCGAAGGGCGAGGCACTTATTCCCTTTGCTATTCTCCTCAATCAGCAGGAAAATACGAGAAATCAGATACTGAAGGAACTCCAGCTGACAATTGTCGGATCGTCGGCTTCACTTTGAAAAGACACTACTCCCAAGTCTCCTTCGTCTTCCTCTCGGCAGCAGCTTGTTGCCAATATATGTTGCCAGGCAATGCAGCCTTTTGCCGCCGATGATTTCCGGATGTTCCCATGCATGTAGAAATCGAGACACGATCTTACAGTTTTTACTAACAGGTTTTGATTACATCGTACAGATACTCACAAATGATAATACTGAGCGGGATGTTGATTGTGTCGTAGGGTCAAGCATCATGCCTGACAATATTGTGACCAATCAGGGCAAACAGCCTAAGCCTGAAACCTGGGTGGATCCAGCTTTAAGCGAACAGTCTATATACGTAATAGATCCTATTTTTTCTTTAATATTAGAGTATTACCTTTAGGTGTTTTTAGTCACAAGCCCTTCTGATGTCAAGCATCTGCACTGAGATTAGCCCCGTCAAGGACCGGTTCTGAGAATGGGC
>CAIQWD010000011.1 GCA_903875445.1 uncultured delta proteobacterium
CTTGCATAATTCAATCTCAGAAATAACAGATAAAGAAATTAATTACCTTGGAAGGCGTGGCTTTATTGACTGTGTAGCCGTCAATTTGAGAGAAACCGGGCAATTACGTCTGAAGCCTGGGAGATTCCCGTTATCCCGGTCATATGCCCGAGAGGACCTTCCAACTCGAATAAGTTAACCTGGTTGCCCTGCTTCATGAGAAGATTGCGTATTTCGCTGGAATCGGCCAGGGGGAAAAGCAGATCATTCCTGGCGGGTAGCATGAGCACCTTCGCTTTGATTTTCTTGAGACCTTCTGCAAGTGAATCCTTGCCCCCTACACTAAAGAGCTGAATGGCGCGGAGTTGATAGATAACGTGGTTGGCGTCATACTGCGTGGCCAACTTGGATGATGTTTCGTCAAGGAACTTCTGCACGGAATAGCGATTTTCCATGCTCTTTGCGGGATCTTTGTCAGATGAAGCCCATTTTCGTTCGAAAACCTTATTCGCCCAATCGGAATGGCGGGTCTGAAGGATCACAACTTTCATTGACATCTTGACCCCCTCTATTGGCGCTTCCCTGGCATAGTAGTTCCCACCGTTCCAGTGTGGGTCCAGCATGATGGAAGCAACCCAGGAGTCTATTATCCCGATTTCGAAAGCATTGCATTGTGCGATCGCGACGACGGGTATTATGCGATCAACCATTTCGGGATAGGCCGCTGCCCATTCGAAGGCCTGCATCCCTCCCATGGATAATCCTATCACTGCATAGATTCTCTTCACGCCCAGGTGGTCGATGAGCGCCTTTTGGACGTCTACAAAATCGCGAATGGAGATCGTCGGGAATGTCATGCAATAGGGCTTTCCGGTATCATGATTCGTGGAGGCTGGGCCGCTGCTTACTGTTATGCCGTCCTTGGTATTGGGATTTACAAGTCCGTCAGTACTAATGACAAAAAACCTCTCGGTGTCAAGCGGCCTGCCAGGTCCTATAATACCATCCCAATAGCCGGGGAGGCTATCTGCCGGAGTATATTTCCCGGCTGCATGAGAGGTCCCGCCAAAGAAAGGGGGTATCAGGATGGCGTTGTTGCCGTCCTGGTTGAGTTTTCCATAAGTCTCGTAGCCCATCCTCACGGTCTTGATGACATGGGCGCCCGCTGTAGTGTAAGACGGAATCTCGAAAACTTTCTTCTCCACCAGTCCATCATAGGCGTTTGCCTTTGAGCCGGTGCTCAAACAGGCTATTGCAATAAAGAGAATCCATCCACATGCCGTGGACGGAAGCCACCCCCTCCGGATCATCCTGACAACGTACATACTCTCTGGCTCCTTCCGTATCGATTTTCAAGAATAGATGAATTATTCGCATTATGTCATTGTTCAGACTTGGGTGCAATCAATTCGAGAAAGATTGTGACAATGATATAACCCCAAGAGCGAGGCTGTTCTCCAAGGATGATGAAACACAAAAAGAACTGAAACAACGCTGTAGGGAGTGGCAGAGATGAGCAAGATAAAGAGGGGGGGCATAGTCATTAACGTCATTCTTGATCCTACCAACAATTTGGAAACTGGGGAAAGCCTTCCTCCAATATCCGACTGCTGGGTACTTTTTTTTGAGGCATACATATGGATAAGGGCCAGGTGTCGATCGGCTCGCCACGGACTGCTGACAGGGGCAGAGAGACAGGGCGGGCTTCTCTTTCTTCATCTTGAGTGTCACGACAAACCCAGCGGGACAATTAACCCGGCACTTGGCGCATCTCGGACGATTATGTCGTTTTGATCCAAGAACAAACCCTTTCCGGGGCTCCAGTTCCAACTTGCGTCTTCGAGACTTCTGCGGTCAAGTGTCGGGGACGGGGATATACGCTGGAGGCTAACCTGAAACCGGCTTCGTTTCCGATCTCCGGGTACAAAGCGCTCCCTGGTCCTAATGATGCCCCAATGCATGTCTTCCGTAAGAAGATTTTATTGTTGACTTAACAGTGCTAAATTCATACAGAATGAAAATGTTTTTTTAATGTTGATGGAGCATAATTTGCTGCAAGCGATTGTTCAGGAAAAAAATGTTAAGAAAGTATAATCAGTTCAACTCAAAGCGCAGAATAAAAAAGCTGAC
>CAIQWD010000012.1 GCA_903875445.1 uncultured delta proteobacterium
AACGGGTCGGACGGCCTCAGGATTGCGAAAAACTCCCCACCGGACTTCATTATCTCGGATGCCCTCATGCCCGTAATGGACGGTTTCAAGTTTCTCCGGGCTGTCAGACAAGAACCGGAGCTTCGTTCAATACCCTTTGTATTCTATTCCTCTTCCTACAAGGATGATCAGGATGTTCGATTGGCGATGTCGCTCGGCGCTAACGCCTATTTCTTAAAACCCATCGATCCCGTCGAATTATGGCAAGAAATCAAAAGTATCCTCAAAAAGGCAAAACAAAACGATCACGCCCCAACGGAACTCATCAAGGAAGATGCGGAATACCTGAGACGATACAGTGAGGTTGTAGCAACCAAGCTCGAGGAAAAGGTAGTGGAGCTGGAAAACACCCTGGCGGAGCGCAATCGTGCAGAAGAGGAACTCCGCAAGCTCAATCAGGAACTCGAATTGCGTGTTCAGGAACGGACTCTCGAACTGAGAAAGAAAAATACCGAGCTGAATGTGGAGATCCATGAACGGAAGCAAGCCGAGAAGGAGTTGCGCAGGGCCAAGGCCCAGATGGAGGAATCCAACCGTCTGCTGGCAACTTTGAGTGTTACCGATCCCCTGACCGGGCTTGCCAACCGGCGGCGTTTCGACGAGGCGTTAGCCAAGGAATATGCAAGACATGCCCGTTCAGGGGCCGAATTGTCAATGATTATGCTGGATATTGATCACTTCAAGGCATTTAACGACACTTACGGGCATGTGAGCGGTGACGCCTGTCTTCAACGGATAGCCCGGGTGATAGCCGAAAGCGTTGTTCGTGCTGCCGATATTGCTGCCCGTTATGGTGGGGAGGAATTTTCCTGTATCCTGCCGGAAACATGTCTGAATGGTGCGGTTGCCATTGCCGAAAAAATTCGGAAGGGTATTAACGCCCTTGCCATTCTCCATGATTCTTCAAAGACAGCCGATTACGTCACGGCCAGTCTCGGTGTCGTCACTGTCACCTGTGATGCCGAGATAACCGCGTCGGAGATTATTGTTTTGGCCGATACAATGCTTTACAAGGCCAAGGCAGGCGGACGCAACCGGCTTGAAGCAGATGCATCCGGCAGCAAACAGCAATCAGGTAAGGGAAAAAATTTCCTTCAATTGGTATGGAAAGACATCTTCTGTTCCGGGAATCGTCTGATTGACGCCCAACATCGCGGACTGTTTCGAATTTCAAACGAACTCTTGGATGCAATTGAATCTTTACGTCCAATCAGTGTTATTGTCGAAATAGTTGCACGCCTGCTGGATGACATCGCAAAACATTTTAACGATGAGGAGGTAATCCTTAAAAGTGTAAACTTTTCCGGCCTGAAATTACATAGCGAAGAACATGCCAGGCTGTATGAAAAGGGATTGGAGTTTGCCAAGACTTTACATACGGATGCCCCATCTCTTGGCGAAATTTTTAAGTTTCTAGTTTACGAAATAGTATTCCAGCACATGTATCTGATGGATAGGGAGTTTTTCCACCTTTTGATTTCGGAATTATATAGTCAACAGTCATAAGGACTTCACCATTTTTATT
>CAIQWD010000013.1 GCA_903875445.1 uncultured delta proteobacterium
ATTCCGAACACGGAAGTTAAGCTCTTCTGCGCCGATGGTACTGCATGGGTAACTGTGTGGGAGAGTAGGTCGCCGCCGATTTCCTTCTTCAAACAAAAACCCCCGTTGAGCGTTGCTCT
Source organism: uncultured delta proteobacterium (assembly GCA_903875445.1). Lineage (GTDB taxonomy): Bacteria > Desulfobacterota > Desulfobulbia > Desulfobulbales > Desulfocapsaceae > Desulforhopalus_A. The sequence goes on from CAIQWD010000013.1 coordinate 120, forward strand.
TCGGGGGTTTCTTGCGTTTAACGATCACAATCAACGCAAATTGAGCACCACTGAAGAAATCCAACATGTTACTGCATTTCAATTAGGAGTATGGTAACGTAAGGAGCATCTTTTTCTTAAATGAATCCCTTCTCATTCGTGTTTACCTTCAAGATAACACTCTTTTTTCGTAGGTTGCGTTTACGCACCATTTTCAGAACAACTGATACATGAAATGCACCCTACTCCTGGAATGAAATTCACAATGAAGATCTTCCGCCTCTCTTCACCCTTTACTCCTCTTCTCCAAGAAACGACTCCTTCCGCCAAAACCTTGGCCGCCCTTATCGGCCTTATGCTTTTTGAAAATCTTTTCTCACTCTTTTCTCCTTGGCTTGCCGGACAATTCTCGGAAGTTCTCCTCCACGGTTCTGCCAAAATTTCCCTCAACTACCGACAAATCTTGCTGGCGTGGTTATGTCTCATCCTGGTTCAAGCTATTCTCAGCTATTACAGCCGTATCATTTCCGGAGTTGCCGGCGAAAGGATGGTCATCAAACTTCGCAACAAACTGTACTCCCACCTGCAAACCTTACCGTTACTGTTTTTCCATGAACGTAAACATGGCCAGATCCTTTCCCTGCTTTCCTATGATACCACGGTAATCGGCACCTTCGTAAGCAACACGTTGATTGGCTTCATTCCTCTTTTTGTCACCGCCATCGGGGCAATAATTTGCATGTACCTGATCAACCCTCTGGTTGCCTGTCTCAGCACACTGCTTATTCCCCTTTTTGTGCTCATCACTAAGTTACTTGGCCGCAAGATCCGTCCTCTCAGCCAAGATCTCATGCAGCAGTATGGTGCGACTTTTTCGATCGCCGAAGAAAATCTCAGTACCTTACCGCTTATCAAATCGTTTAGTCGTGAATCCCTTGAGTATCAGCGTTTTGCATCCAGCAACGAGGATCTCCTCACAACTACCAAAAGATATATCAAGGCTCAAGCGCAACTGGCCCCGATCACCCGTTTTCTTGCCAGTGCCATTATCATCATCTTCCTGCTCCTTGCCGGAGATCGATTCATGGCCGGCAATATGAGTACCGGCAACTTTGTCAGTCTGATGCTTTACGGTTTGCTTCTGACGCGCCCGATAAGCGGAATGGCTGAGGCGTACGGACAAACTCAGCGCGCCCTCGCCGCTGCTCGCCGACTTGGCGAAGTCTTTTCGCAGCAAAAGGAAAATTTCTTGTCCGGCACGATTTTGCCAGCCATTAAGGGAAAAATCACCTTTGCCGATGTCGCTTTTGGCTATCCGGACCGAGACATTCTTTTCTCTTCCTTGAACCTGGTAGTTCAACCAGGTGAAACAATTGCCATAACCGGAAAAAACGGCGCCGGCAAAAGCACGATTGTCCACCTGTTGATTCGCTTGTACAACCCCTTGTCCGGTACCATTCGCATTGATGAGAATGATATCCGTGACGTTACCCTGGAAAGCCTCCGTTCGCAGATTGGTCTGGTGCAGCAGAATGTACTGTTGCGTAATAGTACCGTCCGGGACAATCTTCTTTTTGGCAAGGTCGGTGCCGAAACCGCCGACCTTGAAAGAGCGGCAAAGGCCGCCCATGCATATGAATTTATTACCGCCCTTCCCGCCGGCTTTGACACCCTTATCGGCGATCAGGGTGTCAAACTTTCCGGGGGCCAGAAACAACGGTTGTCCCTTGCTCGGGCACTTCTGAAAAACCCGCCGATACTGATACTCGATGAGGCCACGGCGATGTTCGATCCGGAAGGTGAAACCAATTTTATTCGCGACAATCTACCGACACTCCGCGACCGAACCGTTATCATCATTACCCATCGACCGGCAACTCTTGCCCTTGCCGATCGAATTTATGAACTGAAAGACGGTGCATTGCACCTTCTTCCCTGAAGTCGCTTGCAAAGCCGATAACATTTTTTTATATACTCATACTGTAGGCATTGGCTGAACTGGCCTCTTGCCATACCTCTGAGGTAAACGACTGCTTTAGACACTCCCGTCTCACATTTATATTTAGGAAAAGACAGATTCTTATAATGACATCTCCCGCCCTTTCCATCGTCATTCTCGCTGCAGGCAAAGGCACCCGAATGAAATCGGACAAAGCCAAGGTACTGCATGAAGTTTTCTTTGCCCCCATGGTGCAACATGTCGTCGGCGCCGTTCTCCCCCTCAATCCCACTCGGACTGTGATCGTGGTCGGCCACCAGGGTCACGCCGTTGAACAGGCTCTGCGGGCTTTTCCTTGCGAATTTGTCATCCAGGATCAACAGCTTGGTACCGGTCACGCCGTCCTGGCCGCCGGACAAGCGATAAAAGAAGACACCTGCATGGTAATGATACTCTGCGGCGACACCCCGCTTATCCGAACGGAGACCCTTGCCGAGATGTACTCCGCCCATATAAAAAGCCGGGCAACGCTGACGCTGATGACGACTCTTCTTGATAATCCGACCAACTATGGCCGGATTATTACGGATACTGACGGCAAAGTGCTTGGCATTGTCGAGCAAAAGGACGCATCCCCTGAACAACTTCTCTTAAGAGAAGTAAACGCTGGTATCTATTGTGTCGAAAAAAAATTTCTCTTTTCGGCATTACAGAAAGTGGACACCAATAACAGCCAGAAGGAGGTCTATCTGACCGATATCGTCAAACAGGCAGTGGATGGTGGTATGAAGGTCGAAAAATTCACCGTCCCCTCCCCCACCGAGGTGCTTGGAGTCAACTCACGGATTGAATTGGCTGAGGCCCAGCGGGAATTGCAATTGCGGAGAAACCGCGAACTGATGTTGCAAGGGGTGACGATATATAACCCGGAAACGGTTGCTGTTTCTCCGAATGCCAGTATCGGCACCGACACGGTGCTTGAAGCCGGAGTCCGGATAACCGGAGAGTGCAAAATCGGCCAGGGGAGCAGGATCGGCCAGGGGGCAATTTTACAAAGCTGCACGGTAGGAGATCGGGCGGTGATCGGCCCCTACAGTTGCCTAACCGAAATAAACGTTGCCGCCGACAGAACATTACCGCCCTTCAGCAGCGATTGAGGAAAGGGTTAGCCTTGTCGCGGAGTAATCGCCCCCAACCTCAATACACCAACAAACCATAGCCAACAAAAAGGTGCGAGCATGAGTGATATAAAAAAGATGTATTCAACCATTCTCGGAGATAGCTTTCCGATGGATATGACCATTTCCTTCGGAGATCAGAAACTCGTTTATCGTAAGAAAACCTGGAAAATTAAAAGCCCGGACGGAACCATCGACGAACGAGGCGTACGCTATGGCGAAAACCCCGATCAGGAGGCAGCGCTCTATGAACTGATCAACGGCAATCTGACCCTGGGCGACTGCCGGTTTATTGAGCCCGGCAACGGCCTGGTTTCCGCTATCGCCGTCGAGGATATGCTCCAGGTCGGCAAACATCCTGGGAAAATCAATCTCACCGATATCGATAACGGGCTGAATATCATTAAATACCTGATGAACAAACCGGCGGCGGTTATCCTCAAACATAATAACCCGTGCGGCGCTGCCTACGGTGACACGCCGGCAATCGCCTTCAACCGCGCCCTGCGTTGTGACCGTATTGCCGCCTTTGGCGGGGCTGTTGTGCTTAACCGAGCTTGCGATAAAGACACTGCGGAATTGCTTGCCAGGAATTATCTCGAGGTAGTCTGCGCCCCGGAATTTGAGAACGGCAGCCTGGATATTCTAAAGAAATCTAAGAACCTGCGCATTATCCGGATTGGCGGAATAGACCGACTCAGCGATTTTGAAAAATTCCGCTTTGTTGATTTCAAAAGTCTTATTGATGGGGGTATCATTGTTCAACAGTCGGCGGTCAACTCGATCTGCAGTATCGCCGACCTGAAGCCTGCTATCGCTACATGGCAGGGCAAAGAATATCGATGCGAACGGCAACCGACAGCTCGTGAACTCGATGATATGATTTTTGGCTGGGCAGTTGAACATGGCGTCACGTCTAACTCCGTACTCTATGTAAAAGATGGCTGCACAGTAGGTATCGGAACTGGCGAACAGGATCGGGTCGGTGTTGCAGAAATAGCAGTACATAAAGCCTACATCAAATATGCTGATATTCTATGCTTTGATGCACATGGCATTGGCTACGCTGACCTTAAACTAGCCATTGCCCAAGGCAAAAGGAAAATGGCCGAGAAAGATTCAATCGACCAAAAAGTTCAACATGATCATGCCGGATTACTTCGCTCGGTAATGATCTCCGATGCTTTTTTCCCTTTTAGGGATGGTGCTGATGTGGGTATTGCTCAAGGTGTCTCAGCAATACTCCAGGCGGGAGGTTCGATGCGTGACTTTGAAACTGTTGAGGCTTGTAATGAGAAACAACCGCAAGTGGCCATGATGTTTACCGGGCAGCGGTCTTTCAAACATTAATCCTCCTTTTTCCTCTATTACGGATTTTATTTTTCATTTTTCCGGATTTCATGACCCAGTATTTCTTTTTCCGTTATGCACTCAATATTCTCCTCTCAGTGCTAACAAATCTAAGATGACAAGAAGGGAGGTATTAGCTGTTTATAAATAACTATTTCTGTTGTTTTTACCTGGTTGTTCACTAAACATGCTTCATTTTTATTTCATTTAGCTCTCATCGGACTGACAGATATTTTTTGACCTTTCAAAATCCACACACTGTGATTCTTGGCACGCAATTTGCATAATATTGCAAAAACGGAAAATAGTTTTTTCTTTAGACTTGGTTGTTTATTCAATATCGAGTATTTTGAAAGAAAAATTCTAACAACTGGTAAACATGCATAGCCCTCAAGGAGGTACATTGTGAAAATATTACCGATAATTGCAGTTACAGCAGCGTCTCTTATAATGTCAGTTGTTGTTTCCTCTGCCTCGACCATCGCAGCCCCGACTTTAACTGCAGGGACTACCTGGACGGTGGACGATCTTGCAACCTGGCAAACGTCCGGTAATACAATGGGCGGGATGTCCGTAACAGCAAAGTTTTCAGACAATACCGTTCAGACCTTGATTTGGGGTAATGGTACCGGGGTTACGGGAAATCCTTTTATAGATCAAGGCGCTTGGTCTTTAAAAACGAATCCCATGGCGGGCAATACCTATGATTATTCTACACACTGGGATCTTGTCAATTTGACAGGAAAAAACATTACTTCGGTCGTGCTTGAAGGTATGACCGATCCAAACGGCTACGGTACGGTATTCGATATCAATGATATTACAATTCAAACCCCTGGCTCATTGTATGGAAGAACCGTCACATCGCAAGATAATAATTCGGCCCTTAATGTTTCCGCGAATTATAGCAACCTGGTTGCTCTTGAAGGATCTAACGTAATTAACGGGGTGTCTCAACCATGGGGCGATCTTTACCATACTCTTACTCTAACATTCTCTCATTCCACTGGATCGCTTGGGTTTGGCAATGAAATATTTTCTTTTAGTACCGACACCGATAACGTCAACTCACATGATGCCGTACCTGAACCTGCAACTATGCTTCTTTTTGGAGCAGGGTTGGCTGGACTTGCTGGGTTGAGAACGAGAAAACGAAAGTAATAGATGCAGTTGAATTTCCTGAATTGAAAATTCAAACAAGGGGTGACAAAAATTTGTCACCCCTTGTTTTTTGTATGTTCTTCTTTATAGAGTCTCGTCCTTGAACGTCTCTCTTATTAACTACCCAAGTAATACTCCTATCTCCTAAGGAGATATTCTTCAACCAACTGACCCGTTTTCCCAAGAAATTTCAATTCTCTTGGTCGATCCAGTCGGATTATTCTCGTTTTTTTTGTCAGCAAGGAACAGTCCTTAAACATTTTCTCCCTTTCGACCGGAGATAACACATCCTGAAATCGAGAGAGATAGCAGCCACCTGTCAACCAAAGCATCTTATCAATACCATTCAGATCGAACAAATCAATCCGATCTTGATGACTATTGAGCATGAAAACCGTATCCAACTCTCTTTCTTCGTTACAAAAACGTCCAGGCACAAAATAATTCCTCTTTGAAGCAGCAGAATAAACCCTAGGGTAATCCTCTGGGTTTAAGCCTATCGACAACATTGAGTCAGGCCAAAGCTTTATGCAAGGCATCCCTGGCAGGACCGATATTCTGTCGGAACCGACTAAAAGAGCTGTAACATCGTCGGAGAGCAATCGATGCCCCTCGGCAACCAGATGGGCAACAAGAGTTGATTTTCCATGGGTCTTCTCCCCAAGGAAGACAACTGCTCTCCCGGAAATCTCGACAGAACTCGCATGAAGGATTAAGAATCCTCGCTGATGTAAAATAGCAGCTAACGCGAATCCATGGAGAGCAAGACGCTCAAGTTCAACGGAGCTATTCTCTCTAAAAATTATTGTTATTTCCCGACCGCCCAGAACCTCATATTCGAGGCCACCGTAAGGGCATTTGAAGAGAAACCCGCCTGTCGCGGTCTTTTCGGCAACAACCTTGCTCAGCGGACCACCTGACGGATTTGCAGAAAATATTCTTGTTATCTTAATATCAGCCCTGCATTCGTCAGTCTCCAAATATCCCGGGAGGGGTATTGAGGATACCACTCCTAGGCAATACGCAGAATAATAATACAATGGAGAAAAGGATATTTCTTTAAATATGCTGCATTATGAAGCCATTAAGCAGTTGCTGTGCCCTTCATTACATTCAACCCCATCCATTTTGGGCCCAAGACTTGTTGCTTTCGTAATTGTCTCAGCTTTCCCAAAAACTGTTAATAGAGGGGCCTGATACAGCAACTTACTTGCCTTCTCTATTTCTTTCGTCCCCGATATACCAGTGCGTCTCTTTTGCATAATTCACCCATTATACTCTTAGTTTCTAATGATCTGCTTTGCCCACCATCGAGAAAATACAGTGGCTACAATCAGGTTGATTAACTCCGGTTGCCCCTCTTGTTGGCCACCAAACTTGAAGGCCGATAAGAACTGCAATAATAATTTTTCATCGATAATACCATAACTTGCTTTGACGATGATGTCAATATTCTCCGGCAGCCATCCCCCGTCCATCTCTCGGAACGCATGCAACATGCTCGGAGTAAAATCAGTCTTATTTCTCCTCTCGCTTATGCTTTCCGGCAGAAGATCACCTAAGGCCCTGCGTACAATGCTCCTGTTTAATCCATCTCTCAGTTTTTCACTTGCAGGTAGTCCTAAACAAAAATCAATTACCCGTTTATCAAAGTATGGATATCGCGGAACAATACCCTCCCTGGTCATAATACGATCAAAAAGCTCCAACGTCAGCGGATGAAGCGGTTGGGTAATATTTTTTAAATGATATATGTCTTCCCGTTGGCCAAATTTCGGTAATGTTTTCGTTGCAGCAAGTAAACGCTCCCTTGCTCTTGTCCTATTCAAAAACTCCGGGTTCAATTTTCGGACGGAATTCTCTATCTCTTTCCTGCGAGGTGAAAATGGCAAAAACACAGGAACTGTATTGCAAAAAATATACCAATACAGCAACATAATTCTTCTTCCTAACGATTTATATGACTTTCCCCCTATCTTTTTATAATGTTGGGCGAGTCGAAATATTTTTCCGGAAAAAGCCAGCTCCGCCAATAGGCTGTAGCCATAGGAAACTGCCGCATCCCCATCATGGCCATCTAGAAGAACTCTGACTCCGGCCTTTCGTACTAATGGCAACAAGCCCATATTCATGAATATATGGGGTGCCATAAAAGGCTCGTCTTCATCATATATAAGTTTTTCATATGCAACTGCCGGATGGATTTCATCAACAGGGATAACATGAGATGTCACCCCATAACGTTCTATAACAGAGGAAAAATATTCCCTTTCATCACAACTGGAAATCTTATTAAATATCCCCGAAAAGGTATGCAGCTTCCCGCAGATTTCTTTCCCCAGCAGTCCAGCTGCAGTACAAACGATTGACGTCGAATCCAATCCACCGCTAAGAAGCGACCCAACAGGAAAATCTGATCGAAGACGAACCCGAACTGCATCAATAAATATTTCCCGAAACTGCTCCTCATATTCGCCTTCATTTTTACAGTTAAGTGTAGCAGGACAAAACTGATGGTATCGTCTTTTTATAGTTTTTCCGGAACTGATTTCCAGGTAATGTCCAGGTGGAAGGCGAAATATGTTTTTATAGAATGTTGATTCGTTGTCAAGGATTATGCTTGTTAAATAATCTGCAATCCTTTCATCGTTTAAAACTCGAATAACCTCTGACAAAACGAAAATTCCTTTGATCTCCGAAGCAAAAACAAAAAGAGTCTCCGACAAATAATAATAGAAAGACTTTACCCCCATATGGTCTCGGCTGCAGAACAACTTCTTATTGGCCTGATCCCAAACAGCAAAGGCGAAATCACCCAATAAATAATCATCACATTCTTTTCGCCATTTCCGATATGAAGCCAGAACCAAATCACTGTCTGTTACAGCCGAAAGTGGTTTGACCCACCCTATTTTATCATAAAGCTCCTGCCGATTATCAATCCTTCCATGGAAGGTTAATACAAATTTCTCATCTTCTGTTTTATTGGGGAGCGTTTCAAAGAGCGATTCAGGCGTATCATGCAACATGCAATGGACAAACCCGACAGAATCTTTGCAATAATAATTAATTCCATCGGGCCCACGATGGGCAAGGGCGGTACCCATTGCCTGGAGCTGTTCCAATTGTACAGGTTTATTGTTGCGATAGAAAATACCGGCAATCCCACTCATAGGGTATCTTCTTTAGATTTCAATGGAAGTTCCTGGTATAATCCCAAATCCGGCATATTGCCGATAACAATTTTTCCATCATAACTTAACCAGGCATGCGCCTCCAATTGTCGATTATCATTAATTAACACGCCGATATGCAGATCAGCTGCGCAATCATTCCTGGCAAAGAGCACAGAACCAGCCAAGGCTTTCGATAAACACGTTGAATATGGCACAAAGCGGCTCACCTGATTTATGATTCTCGCAATTCTAACGGGAGGTACACAGCATGGTTGATGCGCTACAACAGCACCAGATGTTTTTGCAACTTCTGCAAATAGAATTTTCGGTGGTGTAAGTGCTAATCTGATGCGAAAAACAAGGAGGTAATATACTGCTTGAAAGAACAGGGTCTTTTCTCTAGGAGGTAGATTGATGAACTTCAGTAAATTACTCATTTTTAATAAGTATCAATCCATTATCAGCCAGATCTTTGAGAAATGCAAGGAGATCAGCAACACATTGCTCTCTTGCCACATCATACCTTTCAAGAATAGCATCGCGAAGGGCGGCAATAGTTGCAGGTTGCTCCAATTGGTTCCAGATAAAAGTACCAATAGTATCCAGACCGCTGTAAATTCCGGAGGCAATATCCAAAATTACCGTTTCGCCATCCAATTCGGTGGATATGCTGTCCTTGGCTCGATAGAGAATTAACTCAAACAGTTGTTGATTGTTCAAATTAAAAATTTCGTTATTTGTCATTTTGATTGTAATAGCGTGTAAGTTTTCCCCGAATCGGCCTCTACGCAAAAACCCTCAACGAAAATCTTCATTTTTGCTGAATCCTCGCGTTGTCAGTCTACAGCAGTACCTCCCGCACCCCGACATACTGCACCCGAGTCAGGTATTTCTCACCGCATTTCGCAACCGCGTTCACAGTTACCCGATGGGGATGCCCAATTCCTATCGCTCTCCCATTTTTTTCCGATATTATAACCAGTTGTTCTAACTGGTCGCAAATCTTTTCCTCATCCAAGACATTATCGAGAAAAACATTTCTTCCAATACTTTTAACCGCCGCTTGACGGGCTACCTGCAAACCAACACTCCTGGAGGCCGTGAAACTGTCGACAAACATCAGGGATCGGTCCTTGATCTCTTGAATGATATTGATCATTGCCGGCTTATCCTCGGTGAAAGCCGACCCCATGTGGTTGTTTACACCTATTGCGTGCGGGACCTCTTGCAAAGATTTTGCAAATTTCTCTCTTTGCGTTTCCGGAGAATCTTGGAGATAAAGGGCCCCCGGTCCAGGATTGAACGCACTGTTCTTGGGTTCGAGAGGCAGGTGAAGAAACACGGTTTTGCCTGCCCGGTGGGCAAGCCTCTCAAGTTTCTTGGTATACGGCGCAAAGGGTAAAAAGGAGTAGGTGAGTTCGATGGGGAAGGTCAACAATTGTTCCCCAATAGCCTCATCATAGCCCATATCATCGATAATGATGGCCACCTTCGGCAATATCGTCTTTTTCTTGACAATTTTTTCTGCGATTTCCTCGACAACCGGCTCTCCAATCGACTTGACAACCGGTTCCTCAGCCTGCACAGGCGGGTCCGGTTCCTCAAATACTATGGAGCTGCGAAGTGCCGGGAGTATTTCCTGGGCTACAACCGTCCGGAAAAAAATCACATAGCCGACGGTACAGACGGAAAAGGCCAATACCAACAGCAAAAGGAGATAGGAGAAGAATCTTTTGAGGTTGAAGGAACCGGCTTTTCTTCGGTTCCTTGCTTTCTTCTGAGGTCGTTTTTTCTTGGAAGGATTCATTTACCGGACTGTCACTCTGCCGAGAGGGCTCATCGAAGATGAAGTTTGTTTTGCTAAAAAAAGGTGTCTGTTACTTATCTCTCGTCAGAACATAGTGGGCGAGCCCTTCCAAGACATTTCGTTCATAATAGTTGTTATGCGTTGGAAATATCCGCAATGCAGCTATTGCATTTTCCACTGCGGCAACCGCTTCTTTCCTTGCCGCTGCAAAGCCGCCAACGCTCTCAATAATACCCGATACTTCCTGAACATTGCTTGATCTTTTATCCTTGGTTCCAAGAAGTGCAGCCAATCTTTTTTTGTCCCTTTCTCCAGCGCAATTGAAGGCCAGAATGAGCGGCAGGGTAACCTTGCCTTCAACCAGATCATTACCTACGACCTTGCCGGTTTTCGCCGGATCGCCAAGATAATCGAGAAGATCGTCGATGATCTGGAAGGCGCAGCCAAGATTAGCGCCGTAGTCACGCAACGCCTTGACCTGCTCGGGTGTTCCGCCGCCATAGATTGCCCCGACCTCGCAGGCTGCGGCAATGAGCAAACCGGTTTTCATCATGATTGCATCATAATATTCCAGTTCGGTGAGATTATGTTTCGTAGCATTGCGAAGCTGCATGAATTCGCCATCGACCATGCCGGTTGTGGCATTGCAAAAGATTTCCAGCCCTTTTGCTCCCGCCAGCCTGCCGACAGTCGACATGGCCAGGGCGTGGAGATAATCTCCGGCGAGAATGGCGGCGATGGTCCCGAATTGTTTGTATACCGACCTCTTGCCGCGGCGTGTTTCCGAGTTGTCGATGATGTCGTCATGGAACAGGGTTGCCGCATGGAGATATTCAAAGGCACAGCCCAGGCGGTAGACATTTTCATCCTTATTGCCGCAGAGTCTTGAGGCAAAAACCGCAAGCAGCGGACGAACACGCTTACCGCCGTTTAACAGACCGTAGTCGAGAACCTCGAGCAGCAGTTCGTCGGTTTCCGGCTGCAGACGGGCGAGGTCGGCCCGCATATATTCATCGACTTTAGCGGCCTCTGCCTTGACAGCGGCAATAACGCTTTTCACCTGAACCATATCTTTCTCTTCTCTTATGAACTCCGGTCAACCCTCTCGGCTGTTTGAAAAAATGCTGCAATATCTCGTATATCTCTTGTTACCGGCGATGGCGGGAGGCTTTTTAGAAATGTGCGCCCATACCCTTTAGTGTAAAGGCGAACATCCATGATGGCAATCACCCCTCGGTCGGTAGACGAGCGCATCAACCGCCCAACGCCCTGGCGTAAGGCGAGTATCGCTCGCGGCACCTGGAAATCGAAAAAGGGGTTGCCGTCTTCAGCCTTGATACGGGCAATCCGCGCCTGAATCACCGGATCGCTGGGCACCTCAAAGGGGAGTTTATCAATTATGACACAACTGAGCGCCTCACCTACAACATCGACACCTTCCCAAAAACTTGCAGTCGCCAGCAGAACCGAGTGAGTTTCTTCCCGAAAACTCCTGAGTAACGAATTTCGTGATGCAGTCCCCTGGACAAGTATGGGGTAATCCAGGCGCATTTCCAGGAAGGTCGCCAAGGCGTCCATCCCTTTATAGCTCGTGCAAAGAATGAGAGCCCGACCCTCGCTTAATTTTAAAAGGTCAAGAATGCGAACACAAACACTTTTTATGAATTCGTCCGCCGAAGGCTCGGGAAACCCAACCTCGGGAAGATACAGGAGCGTCCGCCTCTCGTAGTCAAAGGGAGACTTTAATTGTCGGCACTCTACCACATCGTCCAAACCTAGTCGCTCTTTGATGTAGGCAAACGAGCCGCCGGAAGAGAGGGTGGCCGAGGTCAAGACACAGGCATTCACCGAGGCATAGAGCGCCCTCAGTTCTTCGGCAACCTTGATAGGGGTTGCCGAGAGGGCAACGGAGCGCTCTCTCTTTTCATACCAATACACATATTCTTGATTTTTGTTGCCGATAAAAAGAGCAATCTCGCGCAAAAGACCGTTCAGTTCCTGCGCTCTGTCGGCAAGATGGGACCAAACCTCCCCCTGTCCCTCCATTGCCTTGAGGCAATCAAAAAGTCCTATAATTCCAGTTGACAGCAGCTCAACCTCCGCATACCAGGTACCCTGAGGCATTTGCTGGGTCAGCGACTCAAGAGGAAATCTTCCCGGATGCGGGGGAAAGATTTGCGTAAAAGCATCCGCTCGCTGCTTCAGGCCGGTCTGCAAAGTCAACAACCGATCGACCACCTCCGGACGATGGGCCCTCGCCTCAAGTTCGATATCGCCCAGCAGATCGATCAACTGATAGTGACTAAAATTCTTGCCGAAAAACGCCGAGGCGACATTTTCAAGGTGGTGTGCCTCATCAAAAATCACCGCTTCATAGCGCGGCAACACCTCGCCAAAACCAGCTTTCCTCAGTGCCAAATCGGAAAAGAACAGGTGGTGATTGACGACAATTACCCGGCAAGATCCCGCCAGTTTTCGCAATTGATTGATAAAACATCCCGCCGCCTCAGGACAATCGCCGCCGAGACAGTGGTTGCTGTGACTTGATACCTTTGGCCAGAACCCCGACCTTTCTCCTAACCAATCGAGTTCAGCTCGGTCGCCTGTTTTGGTACTCTGCAACCAGGTGTCGATTTTCTCCACCCACGGCTCGGCAAAAAGCGACAGTTGCGGATTGCTCCGATACTGATACCAGCGATAAAGGCACAGATAATTTTGCCGACCTTTGAGGCAAAGAGCCGGGATATCCTGCCCGAGAATACGAGCTACCAGGGGGATATCCTTGTCGATAATCTGATCCTGGAGATTGAGGGTAGCGGTCGACACCACCACTCTCTTTCCTGACAAGACCGCTGGGATAAGATATGCCAGGGTCTTGCCGATACCGGTCTCGGCCTCAACGACTATTATTTGCGCCGACGGTTCGCTGTATTCCTCTGCCACAGACGGGGTTAAAGCGGAGGTAACAGCTTCAGCCATGGCCCTCTGCCCCTCCCGGGGCTCAAACCCCGCCAAGGCCTCGGACAGAGTCCCACCCGCCTTAAAAATGTCATCGAGATCCATTATTATCAGCCTTCCCTCGCTTTGCGATTTCAGAGGCGCACTATACAACAGAATCCCGAACAGGGTAATGTGATTCTTATATATTACTTTTGCAGAAGACGGCAAATTTTGCTAAAACAAATCAGGCGATTATTTTTGTAGACAAGAACTCTTCGGTGCTTTCCGGGAATCCTATGGTCGAAATCCTTCTCTCGCAACACAAGGTGCCATCATTACCAACCCCTGAGCTTCTTGGACCTGATGAGGTTGTCGCCGTTGTTGATGACTCGCCGGAGATAGTCCTCCTCCTGTCCCACTACCTTGGCAGCCAAGGATTCCCCGTGGTCTGCGCCGGCAATGCCCGTGAATTCTATCAACTCCTGCACACTCGAAAGATCGCCCTGGTCCTCCTCGACATCGAATTGCCCGATCAGAATGGCAATGAAATCCTGAAAGATATTGCCCCGACGCATCCCGACCTTGGAATAATTATGGTCACCGGGACGACCGACATCCAGGTCGCCCTCAACTGTTTACGCCATGGCGCCGATGATTACCTCATCAAACCTGTCAACATAAAGCAGTTTGTCCACACCGTCCAGAGCACCCTGGAGAAAAGGCGACTGGCCATCAACAGCCTTATTTTTCAACAAGAGCTGCAAAAAACCAATACCCGGATGCGTTTTCTCCACCATCTTAACCTAAAGATGAACACAGCCTACCTGAACACCGTCGAACTTCGGGGCATTCTTCAGGCGATTTTAGTCGGCATTACCTCTGAGGATGGTTTGCGATTCAATCGGGCCTTCCTCGCCCTCTTTAATACAACCAACGGTTTTCTTGAAGGAAAATTAGCGATTGGCCCCTCTTCACGGGAGGAGGCCGGTTACGTATGGAATTCCATAAAGGAAAAAGGCTTACAACTCGACGATATCCTGGAGGACATTCAGGAAAAATCGATCGGGGAGGATGTCGCGGTCAATCTGATCATTAAAACCCTCAGAGTTTCCCCGGAAGACCATGACCATGTGTTGATCCATGCCAGCCGCACCAACGAATCGATCCGCGTGCAAAATGGCAAGGCCGACAACTGCCGGGTCCCCGAGGAACTGCTCGGGATTTTAGGGGAGTCTTCTTTTGTGGTTGTGCCGTTGTATGCGCCGGGAAAAGCCCTTGGAGTGATGATTGTCGATAACTTTGTGACGGGAGCTCCGATAACCGATGAGGATGTCAACGGCCTGCAAATATTTGCCAGTCAGGCTAGCCTTGCCATAGAGCATAGCCGACTCTATGAAACAATGGCGGAAAAAATTGAGGCCCTGGAGGTCGTTACCCAGGAGCTTGAAAAAAGCAAGGATCTGCTGATCGAAGCGGAACGCACAGCGGCAATTGGCCATATGTCGGCACAACTGTTGCACGCCATCAGGAACCCTCTGACCTCGATCGGTGGCACCTCCAGGCTTCTTGCCAAAAGAGTAACCGATCAATATGTCACTAATTTTTTGAACATTATCACCCAAGAAACCAATAAAATTGAAAACATCCTGGAAGACCTTTTCAGCTTCGTCGAAGAAAAGGAATTGACCTTGGAGAATCGGCCGATCTTCTCGATCATTCGTAAAAGTATAATGATCTATTATATGGCGATGAAACAAAACAAGATCGAATACACCTTGGATTTGGAAGGTGTTGGTCCGTCTCTTGCCGTAGATGAGAACAAAATCCGTCAGGTGTTTCTCCACCTGGTGAAAAACAGCATTGAAGCAATGCCAAAAGGCGGTTCTTTGCAGATAAGGGCTAAAGAAGATGGGACTTTTGTAACGATCCTGGTGATCGATTCCGGCCCCGGCATACCGGCAGAAGCCCTTCCCCATGTCAAGGATCCCTTCTTCACCACCAAGACCTACGGCAACGGTCTGGGTCTTGCCTTGGTCGAGCAGATTGTAGAGAGACATGGCGGGCGCTTCACCATCCAAGACGGTGCAGCCGGTGGCACTGTGGCTACGGTTTCTCTGCCAAAAGTAACCTCATCCCCTGCGAGCTGAAAAAACTCCTCCCAATAAGGCTAAACAAGCGGACATGAGAAAGGTAGTTCTTAAGGCGAGGATGAACGCATTCCGGTCAACAAGCGTATAATCCGTCAGCTGCCCCCCACCGCTATAGAAGGTAAACCACCAAGAAAACAGGGCGGCTGCAAGCGTTGCCCCGGCAACCATCCCAAAATTTCTTGCTGTTGCCAGGATTCCCGCGGTAATTCCGGCATATTCCTCACTTACTTGGGAAAGGACCGAAGCGCTGTTCGGCGAAAGAAATACCGATTGCCCGGCACCAAGCAGTGCGAGTTTGACCGTCACCTCGAGAATCGAACTATCGGCCGAAAGAGAGGCCAAACCGAGCAGAGCCAGACAACAAAGCCCAAGCCCCGCCGTTGTTAAAAACCTCGCGCCGATCTTGTCGTACAGCCACCCTGAAAATGGTGAAAGAACAATAAGAGTTGCCGGCACCGCCATCATTACCCGACCGATCTTCTCAATCGGCAAGCGAATTACCAATTCAAGGTAGAAAGGCAACAGCACCAAAACGGTAAACATGGTGGCAAAGGAAATTGTAGCGGTAAGCACCGCCACCCAATAGAACCTTTTTTCTAACAGACGGATTGGCAAAATCGGAAATACGGCATTCTTCTCAACCCGGATAAAGACAGCAACAAGGGTCACAAAAAGGGCAAAAGAAAGAATATTTGCAAGAGAGAGAAAGCGGTCGAGGCGGTGGAAAATCGACAAACCCAGCACAACCATTGCCACCCAGCAGCAGCTGCCCTGCCAATCAAAGGCAAAAGGCCGCTCGGCGTCTGTTTGCGGCAACCGCTGCAGGATGAAGAACCGGCCAAGAAAGACGACCGTGACACTGACCGGCAAACTGACCAGAAAAATAGCCCGCCAGGAAAACATAGCGAGTAACAGCCCGCTGATAAAAGGCCCGCTGAGGAGACCACAGGCGGTGGCAATACCGACAAGACCAAGACTGCGCCCGAGGTGGTCGGCCGGAAAAACCATTTTGATAAGGGCCGGACCGGATGACATCATCATCGATGCACCCAAGGCTTGGAGAAACCGGCTTGTCAGCAAGATGAGATAACTCGGTGAATAATAGCAGGCAAGAGCACCAACGGAAAACAGCAGCATGCCCGTCAGATAAATATTGCCACGCCCCCATCTATCGGCTAAGCGCCCCCAGAAAACCAGGGTGACCGTTATCGTCAGGAGATAAAAAGTTACTATAAATTCAGCGTATTCAAGGCTGAGACCGAGAGAACGCATGATTGTCGGCAAGGCAACATTTATCATGCCGCTGTCCATGGTGGAAAGGAAAACTCCTGTCATCACCATCGCCAGAATAAGCCAACACTCATGCTTTTTTTGCATGCTATCCCGGAGGGTTAGATATTTCTAGAAAGGGGCAAAACAAAAAGCCCGGCGGAGAGAATCTCCACCGGGCTAATTTAACGTAACTACTTTACTCGTTGTCGGTAATTAGAACTTCAGGGACAAACGAACACCGCCTTCCGTGATGTTTTCAGGACCGACTGCATCGCCGGAGAACAGATAAGCAATTACCAGATCAGCAGTCAGATTGTCATAAATGCTATAGGAGGCTACGCCATCAAGCTCCCAACCGAGTTCCTTGTCACCGGTCTTATCCCAGGACTGAGCAAGGGATGCGTACCAAACATCTCCAGTGAGTTTCAGTTTATCCATCGGCTTGAAGGTCACACCAACGTTAGCAGCCCAGATATTGGTGATATCGTCGGCAAGGGTTCCATGGGCAACGGGGTTATCAAAGATACCATAACCCATGATCTCAGCCCAATAGTAGGAACTTCCGGTATTAGCGGAGGCGTATTTAGGTTGAAGACCCGGAATACCTACAAATTGGTTGTTCTTGGTTGGATCATCGCCGAATTTTTGACCGCTGGAGTAGAAGGCCTGACCATGGACAAGACCGGCATCGGCACCTACGGCACCGAGGTATGCGCTAGTGTCAACATTGTTGACTGTTCCGCCGTTGTAAATAGCAGTAGCCCAGGTAGTGACGCTCCCGAATTTCATATCGGCATCGGCACCAAGCCACCAGTAATTACCATCTTTTCCAGTAGCTGCAAAGTCCATGACTTGGTCAACAAAATAGGGAGTAACAGTTATAGCGTCGTTGATCTTAATAGCAGCCAAGGCCGCAAAAACATTTACATTATTGGCATTAGGAAGCATACCGTCAGTAGTAACGACATCCTTATTGGCGGCATTGATCCACACCAACGGCACGGTAACATTGCCGAATTTACCGGTAACCATTACGCCGGAGGCATCGTCATCGAAGAGGAAGCCACGGGCAAGAGTGAAGCCCTGGATACCGACCTTGGCGTTAACGACTGGACCTATGTTGAAATCGGCATAGGAGTTTTTAATCCTCCAGTTGCCCTTGCCATCGGCACCGATATCGCCACCGGCTCCGGTCCCTGAACCACCATTTGCATCGCCCCAACCGGTGTTAAACTCAAATTTATTGACGAATTTGAAATCATCGCTGAATTTGGCGGTATAGAACAGGCGAGTACGCGTATCAACATAAAATACGCTCGGGGTATTCGTGCCGGTTAAGATATTGTCCTGATAAGTAAAACGGGTACGCCAGTAACCACCAAACTCATTCTCTACTGCTGCTGAAGCGGTCGTTGCAATTCCGCCAGCGAGCATGAGACCTACAGCTGAAGCAATTATCTTCTTCATTTTTCTCTTTCTCCTGATTAGGTTTTCACCCCCCTTACGAGGAGCCACTTTCCCTTCACCCGGCTCAACAAGCTGACCACCAGCTGTTACCTTCCATTTCGCGGGAAGAAAACCGGCAAAGACACTATGCTATGCCTCTAACTTATACTTGGGAAAATTCTTTGTCAAGATTTTTTTACCTATGGGTATAATTTTTTATACCCCGATAATGTGCTTTTTTTACTTCATTTTCCCGGAAGAAAACTCCAAATCATAGACTGTAAGTTGGGTTTCTCCCGTCCCCGGCAGAAGGCCGACGAAGGTGCCGCTTCGGGGAAGATGGCCGACATACAGGCCGACGGTCGTTTTCTTGTCATCTGTTTTGGCGATCTGTTCGGTTTCACCGAGTTTATTGCGTACCGAAAAACCAAAACCGGCAATGTATCCCTTGAAGGTTCCGGTTCGCCATGCCTCGTTCAAGGCGGAGCCATCCCAGGCCAGCCCGACAATCACCCCGTCGTTATATATCCGCATTTTTTGAGAAAAGCTCAAAGAGGACAGGGTGTTTTCATTAACAATAATCTCCTGGCGGCCGTCTTTACCTATATCTGCGACAACAAGCCTGCCCGGCACAAATATGAGTTCACGCTCAAAATCCTCATCTACCGTGAAATTTCTCCGATCTTGTCTATTTACCGCCTCTCCTCTGCTCGGGCCGAGGTAGATCTGGCTTCCACCGAAAGTCCTTTTGCTCACCCACAACAATTCGTTGGCCCGGTTAAAGACTTTTATCCGCTCTTTCTTGTCAATTGCCACTATCTCCGGTGCTCCATCGCCATCAAGATCGGCGAACACAAAGTCAAAGAGATTGACCCCGTCCGGCAGGGCGAGTCGTTCGCCTTGAGTGGGGAGTGCCCCGACGTGCAAATCAAGCAGATAGACACCGGCTTTTACCAGCTGGGTCTTTTCCGTTCCCCTCTGTTGCCCGGCAAGACGCCACCCCTTACCGGGAATTTGGACAGGTCGAATATACCAGGGAATATTTTCAGTTATAATGCGAAAACCTTTCTCCTTATCCCACCCGACGATAAGGGATGAGATATTCAGACCCTCGGTTGCGCTGATAAATATCTCCATGCGTCCCTTGTTGTCGAGATCCGCCATATTAACCGCATGGCATTCGAGAGCCGCCGGCAGGCTTGCCGTTGCAATCTTGTTGATCTTCTTCCCCTCGACCTTATATAGCTCAAGGGTGTTGCCGATTAATACAACCATCTCGTCGCCCCCATCGCCATCGACATCACCCACCGCAAGAGCTCGTATTTCCCGTGAAAGTGTAAGGCTCTTTTTCCCTTCTTTGGCTGTTACCTGCACAGTGCTCCCGACCGCACCCGTTACAGCGCCGGTATTTACCCTTTTTTTGTAGGCGGCCTCTGGATGAGCAGTGACAAAACCGGAAGTACCACTTCTCTCACCTTCGGTCTTCACCACCCCAGGATCGACGGCTTCGTGGCCGAAGGCAGACTGGGTAATTTCCCTCGATAGCTGCTCGACATCGGCTAGCATGTTGTCAGGATTCTTGACAACCGCCTCGAAACGCAAGGGTTCCTTGTCTTTTGCAAAAGGATAAAGAACGATCTGGATATTCAGGCCGGTCTTGAGCTTATACAAAGACCCGGTAACAAGATAATCGGCCACCGCCGTTTCCGATCCTCCGGGACCAGTCGTTTGTTTGTTTTTCAAAGAATTCAGCTCTTTTTCACTGAAGTTCCGATCCAACACTGCCACCCGATCCCCCACCGACAGGCGACTGACAAGCATACTCTGTATACCGTCGCGCAGGTAGGCGTAGTTGCCGGCCGAGCTTATATCAAATGTGGAAAATACAAGTCGATACTTGTCATTACCGCCCTTGCCATATACCGCTGCCGAACAGAGCATAAAAAAGCAAAGAAAAACCAGCACCATCCCTTTATTTCTCATAACATCTCCCAGTAATATTCGCTTACAATCATCTTAGGGTAGTCAGTCTAGCCGCACAATTAACTTGCTCCTAAGGTTAAAAAGCTGTTTATATCGCAAATCTTTGGCACAAGCAAGCCATGTCTCAGACCTGTGATGTCGCGTAGCTCCCCTCCTTGCTCGCCACTTTTTTTGCCATCTCGGGTTCATCCGCCATCCTCGGCAAGCAAAATCTTGAGCAAGAATATTTCCCAACAAGCACTTTTTTCTTGACTTTACGCCACCTGAGATGAATTATATATATTAGTACAGTTTTTTGAACTTTGCCCTCCAAAGGATCCGGAAACGCAGGCAAGGTTCTTGATACATACCTTCAAGCTGATTAAAAATGAAGACGTTTGCGCTTTCCATCCTGGCAATTTCACTGTTATTCTGCCAAAATTCCCCCGCCTACGCCGACGGGCAAACCATCCTCAGCGCCTATCAAGTAACCTCCTATAATCTTGGTGCCATTTTGGATAACCAAGGTGGCGACACTTCCCGTTATTTAACGGATTTTAAGCCGCTCATGATCACCAGCACCGCCTCCGACATTCTTAATAGTGAGCATATCGGCAAGGTTTCTCTGGGCGAAGCGATAACACCCACTTCGAATGCCAGCGGCGTTGCCCTTTCTGCCACATTCGATGCTTCTCAGAAAATCTCCCTTCAGGGGGCCTTCGGCGTTACTCGCAATCTGTCGACCTCCGATTTGCGTAAATATGTGAACGAATCAAGCTGGGAAGCCAACCTCGGAGTGATCTATAAATTGCTCAATAATCTTTCATACGAGTTACATTTCGGCTACATGGATACCGGCACTCTCTTTCATGACCGGAGCAGCTACACTAATGTCGAAAGTATTATCATGATCAGCAACCAGTTGACCATGAGTTTCTAATTTAAGATTTTTCCTTCGTTACTCCTTCACACCTTGCTCTCAGTCACTCTTTTGTTGCAGCTCTCTGACGAGCAGCTGCAAATCTGCCCATGTTGCCGTTTTCATTTCTGAATTCTGCAATAAGTAAGTGGGGTGATAGGTGGCGATAACCGGGATTTTCAGATCCTTGCTCACCTCGTATTCATGGAGTCGCCCCCGCAGACGCGATAACGGCATGGACTTTTCCAGGATTGCACGGGCGGCAACCATGCCCATGGTGCAAATGATTTCCGGCATTACTACCATTATCTGGCGGCGTAAAAACGAGACGCAGCTCTGCACATGGGTTGCCTGGGGTTGGCAAGTGGCAGGAACGGCACATTTAATGACATTGGTGATGAACACCGAGTTGAGCGGTAGTTGAATGGCAGTAAGCATCCTGGCAAGCATCAGATCCTGCTCGACGCCAAAAAGCTGACCTGGTGGCAGCTGCCCGTGTTCGTCGGCCGCCAGCCAGTCTCCGACAAGCAACAGGCGAACCTTCTCGGAACCTCGGCCGGCTACAGGATAAAGACGCTGCTTATGGAGTTCGCAGGCGTGACAGACAGCCACCTCCTCGGCAATATCGGCAAGGCGCAGCGGTGATTTTTCAGCCGGCTTGGCCCCTCGCCCGTAAGAAGCCTGCCCATGACTCGGCGTCTCTTTCTGGATCACCGTCCCTTGCACTGTCGTAGGAAACGGCTGCAAGCGGAGAAAGGTCTCACTCTCAATACCCTTCGGATAACTGTCGATCCCGGTTGCCTGATGGTAGCGGAGCAAGGATCTGACCCCGGCAAGAAAACCGTATTTATCCATGATTACTGCTGCGGACTTCTTTTACCAGCATTTAATTGAAGGGGAAGTGGTGAATTTCCCACTGCCCACCATCGCTCAGTGGATTGGTTTGGAACTCGCCATAATAATGGAAGGCAAAGGCCTTGCTGCCGGGAGGTCGGACTCGGGACATTTTGAGCGGCAGACTGTCCGGTGCAGCACCAAAGGTATTTATCACCGGGGTAATATCGACCGTTTCGATAACCTTTCCGGCATCGTCAAGATAGCTCAAGTACAAAAAGAACTTGGCAATTTTCGGGAAGGAATCGCTAAGACTCCGGTCAAAGACGATTTTACCGCTCAGAGTGCAGATATCGTCTTTTTGGGTAAGAGAATAGACGATGCGCAGATCCCCGGTTTCAAAAG
This sequence comes from uncultured delta proteobacterium, assembly GCA_903875445.1. Lineage (GTDB taxonomy): Bacteria > Desulfobacterota > Desulfobulbia > Desulfobulbales > Desulfocapsaceae > Desulforhopalus_A. The sequence continues at coordinate 22,638 of CAIQWD010000013.1, forward strand.
TCCCGGCGGGTATATCGGCCAGGTTGATGCGGGCCTCTTTCCGGGCGACAGCGCCTATCTCCGGCTTAAGAAAATTGGCGCACCCGGATGACAACAAAAGTCCCAGACACATCATCATGGTACATATTCTTACTGCGGTCTGTTGTGACATAGTAATAAACCTCTTGGTCAAATGATCTTTGCTTATTTATCAACAAAATAGAAACAGTCGCCTGCTGCCCTGTTATAATAATCATGAGTGGCAAAATGTAACAAGGTTTTCCGACGATGTCGGAGGAAAATCACAGCCGTTTTTCGCAAGATCTGGTATTTTTGCAACCAATGTGCAATACCTGCTTCCTTCCCCGCGGGTCAAAAACCAAGGGCTCTTCCAAGGAGAATTTCCGATGCCGATTTACGAATATAAATGCTCTGCATGCGGCCACATTTTTGAGATCCTGACAACCTCATCCAGCAATAAAGAGGAGGTCTTGCAGTGCCGCAACTGCCAAAGCGCCAAAGTCAACAAAATCCTCTCGGTCGGCAGCCTGAGACGAGGTTCCGGCAAAACACTGCCGGTCGCCGCACCGGCAGGCTGCGGCAAAAAATCCGGTTTTTCCTGAGCTGCCTGAGCACGAGGCTCGGTCGGAGCCCGCAGCAGAGATCTACTTTTCCTTGGCCGATTTTTTTGGTGCAAATTCAAATACACGTTCGTTTTTCTTAAGGAGGCTGTAGTCCCGCCTGGCGATCTCCTCAAGATGGGCAGGATCATTCTGCAATCTATCGATTTCTTTTTGCAGACGGCTATTTTCCGCTTCAAGCTCAACATTTTGTTGCTGCAGATTTTTGAGTTCCGAACGTTTTCGCCAAATGGCCAAGAGACCCGATCCGGGAGAAAGAATAACCCATAACAAGGCCAGCACCACAAGAGAAATACCGATTTTATAATAGCGGCTTTTCTGGATGGGGGAAAGTTTCTGCTTTGGCCTTGGCTTCTTCCTTGTAAACGACATATCTATCCTTTATTAACGATGCCGAACGCACTTCCCATCTATCTAGTCAGCGCCTGTCTGGTCGGCCTTTGTACTCGCTACGACGGCAAAACCCGCAAAAATCCCGATTGTATCGGCAAACTTGAAAAGGCCATTTGGATCCCGGTCTGCCCGGAGCAACTGGGTGGCCTGCCAACTCCACGGGAGGCGGCCGACATCGCCGGAGGTGACGGAGCCGATGTCCTGGCCGGAACGGCGAAGGTGCTGACAAAATCGGGCGCCGATCTCACCAGCCACTTCATCCGAGGCGCCGAGCAGGTACTGCACCTGGCCCGCTCGCAGAATGTCCAAGCCGTCTACCTCAAGGCGCGAAGCCCGTCCTGTGCCGTCAACGGCAAGATCGGCGTTACCGCGGCAATACTTCGGGCAGCCGGCTTTCAACTCGCCGAATTCTAAAATGCTTTTGTTATTCTTTGCCTATCCCCAGCACCCGCAGGATGATAATCCCCGATTCGTACAGGAGATATAAGGGCACGCCCATAAGTGCCATATTGACGACATCCGGGGTCGGCGTCAGTACCGCGGCAATGATGGCGATTATCAGGATGGCATAGCGGCGGTTTTTTTCATAAAATCGCCTTTTAAACACCCCTACCCTGGCCAGAAATACCATAAAAATAGGTAACTCGAAGATAATTCCAAAGCCAAAGATGAAGATGGTAATAAAACTGACAAACTGAGTGACGGAAATAACCGGTTTCAGCTCCTCGGAACCGTAACCGAGAAGAAATTGGATACCAAACGGCAAGGTGATAAAATAGCAAAAAGCCGTTCCGGATAAAAAAAGCAGGCAGGTGAAAAAGATAAAGAAAAATAATTGCCCTCGGGAAAGGTGAAAAGGTTTGCCCAAGGCTCGCCACAGGACAATGGTAAACCAAGGCATCAGAACGTAGAGGGCGGCAAAAAAAGCCAGGGTCACATGGGCGAGAAACGGGGCGGACACGGTAAAAAAATAGAGTTTGGTGTCGAGATGGTGCTGCACAAACTGCAGGAGCTGAGGCGCCAGGAAAAAAATCGCAAGCGTTGCCAGACCAAGAGACAATCCCAGGTTGCGTATGGATTTTCGTAACTCGGAGATAAAGGAGATGATTTTTTGATGGTTGGCCATAGGGGGATGTCAGGGTACAAGGTTACGTCGCTGTGCAGCGACCATGCTTCTCAATATCAAATCTGCCCGACAGGGTAGCAGAAGGATGATAAAAAAGCAATTTGATAGAAGTTGCTTTCCCCAATCGGTCATGCTAAACAATATACAGACGTTTTTAACCTCTCAAATCAAACAGATAAAATATTATGCTGGAACTCCGATTCATACGCGAAAACCTCGATCTGGTGAAAGAGAAATCGATCCGCCGCGGCATGGCGACCACCCTGCTCGACCAATTTGCCGCCATCGATAAAGAAAGGCTGGTCATCCTCGCCGAAGTGGAAGGACTGAAAAACAAACGCAACACCGTCTCCGAGGACATTGCCCAGCTGAAAAAAGGGTCCGTGGGCGACCAGCAAAAGGTCGAGCCGCTGATCCTGGAGATGCGCGACACCAACCAGCGCATCAAGGAACTCGACGGCGAATTGACCAAGGTCGAGGATGGCTTACAAAAAATCGTCATGAATATCCCCAACCTCTGCCATGACAGTGTCCCGGTGGGGCAGAACGACACGGACAACTTGGAGGTCAGGAAATGGGGTGAAAAACCGACTTTTGCCTTTCAGGCAAAAACCCACTGGGAACTCGGCGAAGGGCTGAATATCATTGATTTCGAGAGGGCGGCCAAGCTCTCGGGTGCTCGTTTTGCCCTGCTGAAAGGCTTTGCCTCCAGGCTTGAAAGGGCGCTCATCAATTTCATGCTCGACCTGCACACCCAGCGACACGGCTACACCGAAATCCTGCCGCCGTTTCTCGTCAACACCCCGACCATGACGGCAACCGGACAACTACCCAAGTTTGCCGATGATCTTTTCAAAATAGAGGGCTGGGATCTCTTCCTCATCCCCACCGCCGAAGTGCCGGTAACCAATATCCACCGCGACGAGACCCTGAGCGAATCGGACCTGCCGATCAAATACACCGCCTACACCCCCTGTTTCCGGTCGGAAGCGGGCAGCCATGGCCGAGACACCCGGGGACTGATCAGGCAGCACCAATTCGACAAGGTCGAGCTGGTAAAATTCACCACCCCGGAGACCTCGGAGCAGGAACTGGAGGCCTTGCTGGCCGATGCCGAAGCAGTTCTCAGGCTTCTCGGACTGCACTACCGGGTAGTCGCGCTGTGCACCGGCGATCTCGGTTTTTCCGCCACTAAGACCTATGACATCGAGGTCTGGCTGCCGGGCCAGAATACCTACCGGGAGATATCCTCCTGCTCCAACTTCCTCGATTTCCAAGCCCGGCGCGGCGGCATCAGATATCGTCCGGAAGGCCAGAAAAAGAGTAAACTGGTGCACACCTTGAATGGCTCAGGCCTGGCGGTCGGCCGAACGTTGCTGGCAATTCTTGAGAACTACCAGCAGGAAGACGGCACCATCCGCCTGCCGGAGGTGCTTCAGCCCTATTTCGAAAACCGTTTTTAACAGCCATTCAGCACATTCGGCAGGGCAAACAAGCCTCCCTGCCGAATGTCTCCATTGCTCTGTCGCTGAAAAAATCGTTTTACTCAAACCGCTCAAGTAACTTTGTTGCAGGAATCTAAAATCTTGCAAGATAACCGTATTTATGCTACGGAAAAAGAAATCGCAGTGCGTTTTTATACTTGGTTGTAAATTTTTCATCAGAGGGATCGTTTCCATCTGAGCCAAGGACCGCTCCCCAAAAAATCTACCTGTTGTGCGCGATGACTCGTCAGTGAGGGAAAAGCCCCTTCCGGGTGACTGCGCCTCGTCCCGTTCGTCGGGGGAAGTCTTTCCTCCAGTTTTTTTTGTTCCAGCCCCCCACAAAGGGGGATAAGTACCTTCACGGAATTCTTTCTTAAAACACAAGAAAGAAACTCCTAAGGTACTAAAAGGTCAGGGCTGCTAAGGTTTCGAAAATTTAACCTGTGGTGACCGTAAGTGATCAAGAACAATATAAAATTCCTGCTGTTTGTGAGTCTTGCGTCTCTCCTGCTGCAGAGCAGTATTGCCCTATCCGCAGAAAAAGAAGGGTCTGCCGATTTTGACCTTAAAGTCAGAGAGATGGCGCTTGCCTGTCGAGAAGAGGTTATCAAAGAGTTGCAAACTCTTCTCGCCGCCAAGAGGCTGACTGTTGCCCAACTTTTTGACACCTTTTATATCCCGATTGCCAACACCATTCCCCAAAAATTCACAACCCAGTATGATAAAATAATCGACCCGGTACTCAAACCCATTCTTGATAAGTACCTGGTCAAAGACAATAGGCTGCTGTTTGTCGTTGCCGTCGATAAAAACGGCTATCTGCCTACCCATAACTCAAAGTACTCCCTGCCACAGACCAGCGATCCCGACTACAATACCAAATACAGTCGCGAGAAAAGGTTATTTAATGACAGGACCGGATTGGCTGCGGCAAAAAATACCCAGCCATTTCTTCTGCAAAAGTACAGCAGAGACACCGGCGAGGAATTATTTGATGTATCTGTTCCGATAGTTATCGATGACAAACATTGGGGAGCTATCCGTATTGGTTATACAAAATAGCCACGAAAAAGATACCCTAAGCCCGCCGACAGACAGTCACCAAAACCATTCAGGAGAAACCCTATGGCTAACTTCATTACCAAGAGTATTGGCGTAAAAGTTTCGGTTATCGTTAACGTTTTTATTTTTCTTATCATTTCCGTCGGAACCTATGTACTGATGGCCAAACAAAGTGCAAAACTTGAAGCGGAACTGTTGAGCAGAGGACAAATCCAGGCCATCGTCGGCGCCAAGATGATCGGACAAATTATTGAAGAAGCCATCGACAACGGCGTCTTTTCGGTTGCCGATGCCTTTGATAAAAATTACGAGCAGATCGGCGCCTTTGATCCACCCAAATATCACACGAAGTACGATTCTTATCTGGACAAGGCCATCCTCAGCCTTGAGGATGAATTTTTACTCGATCAAAGCATTGTTTTTGCAGTAGCTACCGACGTGAATGGTTATTTGCCGACGCATAACACACGGTATCAGCTGCCACTCACCGGTGATCCGGTAAAAGATAAGGTCGGCAACAGAACAAAACGGATTTTTAATGACCCGGTGGGACTTCAAGCCTCGAAGAACACCGTAAAAGGCCTTCTGCAGGTGTATAAAAGAGATACCGGAGAAACCATGTGGGATGTATCGTCACCCATCTACGTGAAAGGCAAACAATGGGGTGGTTTCAGGATCGGCTTGTCACTGGTAGCAATCGATGCGGCCAAAAGCGAACTGAAAGTTACTCTGTTCGGTATCATGGCAACGATCCTGATTCTCTCTCTGGCGTTGATCTTTATAATCGTCAACCATTTCCTGGCACCCATCAAAACCCTGACAAACATTGCCGATAATGTCGCCAACGGCAAGAACCTCGACGAAGAAATCAAGGTCACCAATGAGGATGAATTCGGGGACATGCAGGGTTCGCTCGAACGCCTGAGGATGAGCATGGTCATCGCATTACGCCGTTCGAAAAAGTAATTCTCAGCTCGATTTCTTTCATATCTTTATCGAGCTTCAGGGTGTTTATGAAACCGTGGACGGTCCCGGCAAGGGCCTCCTGAACGAAATCCTTCAGCGGTATCTTTTCGCCGTTGACCAAGAGGGTGGCAATCTCCGTTATCCCCTTGCTGCGGAGATAACGTTTTTCAATAAACAGGGCAATATCCCTGGCTGCATCGAGGCGAAAAACATACTCCCCGGTCACGCCCGCAAGATCGGTTGCCACCGCGACGACTCCGTGCACCTCCTTGCGCAAAGACTGATCAAGGTTTCTGAACACCTCTATCTTCGGTATTCTTTTTGCCGTCTTAAAGCCTTCGCCGATGACCAGGTCAACATCGGGAAAATATCGATGAGCCAAGGTTCTAAGGGAAAGGTTACAGTTTTTGGTCTGCAGCACCATTTGATCGGGGGCCACGAGCATGACGCTGTCTGCTCCGGCAGCCTTGTGCTTGTAGGTGTCGGTTCCGGGAGTATCGAACTGAATGCCCTCGTCGCTTGTCGATTTGATAACGGCAACCCGATAGCCAAGAGTGATAAGTTCGGTGACAACCTGCGTTACCAGGGTGGTTTTACCGCTGTCATGCCAACCGATAAAAGTAATAATTGCTGCCATATACTCCTCTGGAAATTTTAAATTTTCAAGGCATCGCCGCCAATTCCCGCACAAGGTCTTCAAGGAGCGGTCGGGTATTGATATCCGTCACGCTCATCCCTCTGATAATCCCTTTAGTATCAATAAAAAACAAGGCTCGCTCGGCCATACCGTCGGTCCTCAGCACTCCGTAGACATCAGCGGTCCGCCCATGCGGCCAAAAATCCGAAAGCACCTCGAACCACAGGCCGCCCATCTGTTGCACCCAGGCATGCAGAGTCGGCACATTATCCACGGTGATCCCGAGAAGGACAGCGTTGTGATCGGCAAAAATCTTCCTGCTGATGTTATATCCGGGCCACTGATCGGAACATACGGGCGTCCAGGCGGCCGGGACAAAGGAAAGCACGACTTTGTTTTTGCCGCGATATTGACTGAGGCTTACCATCCCGCCATTGATCGACCTTAGAGAAAAATCGGGGGCAACCTGGCCTATCACGACCTTCACCGTACTGTCCACGGGCTTCAGAAGACCCGGATTGAAAATCGCCTCCTGAAACCCGGAGGTTTCTGCAAAACCTGGGACAGCGTACGCGAGTAACAGAATAATTGCAGCGACAGAACCGACTCTCCGCATCTCTCCCCCTTATTGACGTTGATACCCGCTCTTTTCCAGCAGTTCTTTGAGAAAGTGTTCGGCGTTATAAAATCCGCCGGCTTTGCGGACAACAACAACCGGTTTTTCTTTTTGCCCATTTAAGCGACAACCGACGAAACTTGGAGTTCCTGCGCCGGACAGGGCTTTGAACATCGACTTATCCAAGTCGGGAAAAAGAGGAAACGGGACTCTGTAGGTATCACGAAAATGTTCCACCTCGAACTGCGAATTAGCGACTCCCAGGCCGATGATCTTCACCACCATCCCCTGTGTCGATACTTCTTCCATCCTTTGGTACAGTTCGTTAACGTTGGCAGCCTCTTTCTGACAATAGGGACAGTACATGCTAAAGAGTTCAATCAGCAGGACATCCGCCTTGATATCGGCAAGAGAAAAACTGCTGCCGCCTGCCCCGGTAAGGCCAAGGTAGTTTCGATACTCTTCGTCTTGCGGGATCGGCAGCAGGAGATCCGGCAAAAATTCCTTGTCGGTCGCCAGTTCACCGGCAGAAATAATCGAGGAAGACCAGAACAAACACAGGGTCAAGATGAGTTGCAGGGCGGTAGTTTTCATCTGGTCCTTTCTGCTTCATTTTTCCGGCCGTCTTTACCTCCGTCGGAATCGAAAAATTCCTGCTCGGTCCAGAGAACGGCGCGGCGGATGAGTTCCGCCGCAGTCTTGATGCCGAGTTTCTGTTTCACCCGGTCGCGATAGGTGCCGATGGTCTTGACGCCGAGATTCATCCGCAGGGCTATTTCCCTGGTAGACAGCCCGGCTCCGATCAACCTGAACACCTCAAGTTCCCGATCGGTGAGCAGATCGACCGTCGGGGCGGCGGAGGCATCCGGTTTCAACTGGAAGCGATCAAGCAGACGCTCCATGATGCTGGTGCTGACATGGATTTTTCCGCCGAGAATATTGCGCAGGGCTAAGATCACCTTCTCGCTCGCCTCTTTTTTCATGATGTACCCCCGTGCCCCGGCACGGATGGCCCTTTCGGCCCAGACCTGCTCATCATGCATGGAAAGAACGAGAATCGGCAGGGGGTTTTTATCGCCGGAAAGCTCTTTTACCAGATCGAGTCCATTTTCTCCGGCCAGGGTAATATCAATGATGGCGAGATCCGGACTGTACTGCTGGATGACCTTCCTCGCTCCGGCGATATCTTCGGCCAGGCCGCAAACGATAAAATCGTCCTCTTGATTGAGCAGTTCGGCCATACCCATGCGGAAAATGGGATGATCATCGACAATTATTACCCGTGCTTTCATTCCAGTCCCTCGCCGGAGACCGAAATGATAGTCCCGCTCTTTTCCCCGGAATTGATGGTGAGCGTCGCCCCAATGGCTTTGGCCCGGTATTTCATGGTGTGAAATCCCATACCCGTCGCCGCCGGCGTCCCGGCAAAGCCTTTACCGTCGTCGACGATCTTCACCAAGAAACCATTGTCATCCTGCACCATATAGACCCCGATATTGTTGGGTTTGCCGTGTCGTGCCGCATTAAAAACCGCTTCCCGTATTATATAATGCAAATGGGTGGCGGTGTTCTTACCGAGACTATGTCCCCCGTCTTGCCAGGACAGATCGAAGTTCACCTTAAACATTTTTTTCGCCTCAGCAATCAGTTCTTCCATTGCCGCTTCCAAACCGTACTCGACAACGTGCACCGGATACAAGCCCTGCGACAGACGACGGGTCTTTTCTATGGCATCGCGAATCAGGTTGCGGATCGTTCCCAGCTGCTCCGCCCTTTCCGGGGCTTCCTCCCGGAGTTGCTGCTGCAGGGCCTTACTGAGCAGTTCCACTCCGGTGAGATGGGAACCGAGGTCGTCATGGAGGTCCCGACCGATCTTGCTTCGTTCTTCCTCGCTGACGGCAATAATCTGCCGCTCCAACCGGGCAAGTTCCTCCTCAGCCGATTTTTTCAAGACATGCAGCCACAAGCCCTCCAATAATCTGGTCACCTGGCGGATATCGGAGTTGTCATAATTTTCTCGGTTATTACAAACCCCGGCGACCATAACAATCTTGCCATCGTTGAAAACCGGGACATCGAGATGCCGGGTCACGGCGTTCCCGTAAGGATAGTTGTTGTGGTCATCGGCGGGTATGAAGTCATTGGCGAGGATCGCCTTCCTGCCTATCACCACCTTGCCGGGCAAACCGGCCTCCTCGACGGAAATGGGCATGTCCAGGGCTTCTTCGTGCGACGGCTGACGATCGCTGCTATCGATACGGGAGCAAAAAAAGAGATGCGCCTGGTCCGGATCGACGATGGCCAGATACCCCGCCTCGCTCCTGGTGATCTGCACGATCCGCTGCAGGATAAAACGATATTTGTCCGGCAGCGATTGTTTTTCAATCATCCCCAACTGCAGCAGAGAGTTAAGACGCAACTCGTCGCGATGCAGGAGCAGTTCATTATTGATGCGGTATTCGACCATCTTGTTGGCAAGGTGCCCGAGATCTTCGAACTCACGAAAGGTAAGATTTTTGTTGTCTATTTTTACATTTGCATCGGCGGCCTTCTGGAAAAAATTGGTGAAGAGATTGATGCCCTGCCTGATCTTCAAGGAATAGTAGTAGGTGCTTGCGAGAAGAAAAATTACAGCAATGGCAAAAAGGACGATAAAGGTTAAGACATTTTTAAAGGCGATACGCTGATAGGTCTCGGTTTCGATGGCTATCGCCTGCTCCATACCGTCCATGAACATCGAGGTGCCGACGACCCAGCCCCATTTCTCATAGCTGCTGACGTAAGCGAGTTTTTGATGGACGATGCCGTCGGCACTATCGGTCGGCGAATAATGGACGTAACCTGTCCGCTCTTTCGCCACTCCTGCCAGAAGAAAGGCCTTGCCGTATTCCTGACCGTGACGATCGATAAGGTCGCTCACCGAACGACCGATGAGCCGTTCATCCTGATTGCTGATGATGGTGCCGTCGGCACGCAGGCAAAAAACCTCGCCGTCGGCACCGAAACGGATGTTTTGGATCCTTGCCAACACCTCACTCTGGAGAATTTCTTCGAGGTCGTTGCTGTAGATACCAGCCCCGATAAACCAGTCAAGAGGTTGAAAATATTTCACAAATGCTATCTTTGAAAGTATCTCCCCAGCGAACATCGGTTTTGTCAGATTGTAGCGAAGCAGTCCGGCTTCTTTATCCCGGACTATCGAGACAATATTGCCGACGACATCTTCACCGATCAGCCTGTGAAATTCGGCTGCCGACTTGCCTTCAAAAAAGGGCTCGTCGGCAAAAAGATCGATAATGCCGTCGTCTACCCTCCCAAGGAAATAGTAGCCTCGTCCGTTGTTCCAGCGCATCGGCCGAAGCAGCTCGACGACCATGGAGCGCAATTCATTCGGACTCTTTTCATCCTTATAGAGCTGATAGTTGTGGGAGGCGATGGTGTATGCCGCCTGCACCCGTTCCCGGATATCATGTTCCACCCGCTGATCGTTCTGCAACTGGAGATGGTCGATCAATTCAACAACTTTGTCCAGCTCTTCTTTCAGGCGACTCTCATACTGGTGCTTATAGTTATATTTGATGATTTCAACACTTTCCTGGTAGGCCTGATACTCGTTGACCGCCCAGAAGCTGCCGATAAACGTGGCGAGCGAGGTGATTACCACGAGCGAGGCGTAGAAGGGTGCCGCAGAAAGGGTGATCTTATTAAACATTCGCGTTCAGAATGCCTTGGCGACAGGTCTGGAGTTCATTCCCCGGCCTCGAGTTTACGCACGGCGGGATAGATCCTGGTCAAATAGATGTTATCCATGCCCTGGTGGTCCTTGGGACTAAAGCGGAGAACCAGGCCGCCGAGGTCGAATCTGCTCACTTCCTCCATGGTGGTTATAAATTTCTCTCTGGTGAGTTCGCCTTCGACCGCCCGGGCAATCTCACCGAACAACTTGCCGCCAATATACCCTTCCAGGGAAGTAAAACTTATCGGCGAATCATGTTGATACTTGGCCATCGCCCGTTTGTATTCCCTGATCAGCTCGATATCGTTGTCATCGGGAGAAGGTACTACCTGGGAAACGACAACGTCCCGGCCATAGCCACCCAGCGCCCCTCGCAAACTTTCGGTGCCGACAAAGGAGATATTGCAGAAGGTGATATCCCCGCCGACCTTGATTTTACTGAGCTTGATAAATTCGGCACAGGCGGCATAGGCACCAACGAGGACAACGACTTCCGGTTTGGCCTCGTAGATATCCTGCAGGGCGCCCATGACGGCGACCGTATTTCTTTCGTAGCCGCCTTGCGACACCAGCTGCATGCCTCTTTTGGCCAGGGCGATTTCAATGCCGCGCAGGCCATCGTAGCCGTAACTGTCGTTCTGATAGAAACAGGCGATACGCCGAAACTTTTTGCCGTCGATCAGGTAGGAGGCGAGCTTTTCCAACTCCTCATAGTAACTGGCTCGAACATTGATAATGTAGGGTTGAAAGGGCGAGCGAAGGATTTCCGCGCCGGTAAAGGGCCCGAAGAAGGGGATCCGCGCTTCATTGACGATGGGCACCACCGCCTTGGCGGTAGGCGTACCGACCGCCCCGATCAGGGCAAAGACATGGTCGTCGTAGATCAACTCCTTGGTGTTTCTCACCGCTTTATCCGGTTCGTAGCCGTCATCTCGACTGAGCAGGACCACCTCCCGGTCTTTGATGCCGCCATTATCGTTGATCAGGGAAAATGCCGCCAAGAGCCCGGCCCGCATCTCAAGGCCGAGGTTTTGCGCCGGACCGCTGAGAACCGCCGATTGGCCGAGAACCAGCGGCTTTAAACTCTCGACAGCCGTAACCGCTGCCCCTTGCAGCCAGGAAGCGAGGAAAATGAAAAGGACCAGAGATCTTCTAAGAATCATAACTCCCGGCATCCCAATATGGCCACATTGCAGGATATGAAAAAATCGTCGGCTGGATTATCGTTTGAATGTCTTTAATGCCCCGGAGCGTTTCGTCTATTGAGGAACTCCCTCCAATCGCGGATTACTTTTTCGACCGCCCTTCCATGCCGAGTTCGATGAGCCGTTCGAGAAACTGCGGGAAAGCGAGGCCATGTGTCGCCGCCGCCCGGGGCATGAGGCTGGTGGCGGTCATCCCCGGAATGGTGTTGGTCTCAAGAAGATACAGCGCGCCGCTTGGTTCGAGGATCATGTCGGTGCGGGAATAGCCGCGCAGGCGCAGGGCCAGGTGGGCGGCTAAACCGTACTGCTGTGCTTGGGCGGTGATCTCCTCGTTGATCCTCGCCGGACAGATCTCCTCGGTGGCACCCGTCTTGTATTTGGCGTCATAGTCAAAAAAATCGAATCCGGGTCCCGGCACAATCTCGATTACCGGCAATGCCGTAAGCCAGCTATTGCCGAAGACGCCGACGGTCAGCTCACGGCCTTTAATATATTTTTCAATCATCACCTGACTATCGTGGCGCAGGGCGCGTTCGATACCGCGAAGCAGCTGCTCCTCCGATCTGGCGAGGGTTAAACCAAGGCTCGACCCCTCATGCACCGGTTTGATGACCACGGGCAGGCCGAAACTGTCGAGCAACTCCGCCCCGCTTATCCGATCCTCATGGCCGATTATTCGCCAGTCGGCAACCGGCAAGCCATTCAAACGGTACAGTTCCTTGGCCAGATGTTTATCCATGGCGATGGCGCTGCCCAACACCCCCGATCCCTGATAGGGAATCCCTAACAAGTCAAGAAAACCCTGCATCGTCCCATCCTCGCCGAACCGGCCATGCAGGAGGATGAAGGCGAAATCGATTTCCGGGGCATCGGTTGCAAGACGCGCCAGATCAGTCGCCGGATCATAGCGGCGGACGATGAATTTTTCCGGATCGAGGGCCTTTTCAACGCCGGCGGCGCCGTTCAGGGAAACTTCCCGCTCCCCCGATATCCCTCCGGCCAATAAGGCTATATGTAATTTGTGTGTATGCATGGTCTTCATCCTCAAAGTTTCAAAAACGATTACCCCCATCCGAACCGACAAAGCTCGGTCGTCCCTTTTTCACAAAATACTCGGGGTTGCAGAGTGTGGTCAGTGTACCACAGGCGGACGTGGCCTGCACGAAAAGGTGGGGAAAGGCGATAACAACCTCAAGGAAAAATCCATTGACAAATGTTCCACGTCTTTAGTATATAAGCGAGATTGTTGTCACGAAACCACAGCCATTTCCTAAAAAGACCGCCAACAGTCCGATCTTTTTACAAAAAATCGATAAATTCGTTTAACGGAGTCGCACATGATTGATGTTGAAGTTCGAGGAGATCTTGAGTACGCAATCCGCCAGCTGAAAAAAAAGCTGCAGATAGACGGCATTAAAAGAGAATTAAAGCGTCGTGAGTACTACGAGAAACCGAGCGTGAAAAAACGCCGCAAGCAGGCTGAAGCCCGCCGCAAGCTCCGCAAGTTCAACCGCATGAAAAAAACGATGTAAAGGCTGCCGTTTTAAAAGTCCGATTCCGGTCGGACTTTTAAAACCCATTGCCGTCACTCCTTTCCGAAAAGCAGCCATTAGTTAACAACTGAGGCGCCATCGAACCCACAAATTTTCCCCAACACTTCTCTGCAGCTTACGAGCTGTATCTGCATTATCTCATCTCCGAAAGGCGATTGGCCGAGAATAGTATCGAGGCGTACGCCGCCGACATCGCTCTTTTTCTGAATTTTCTCGTAAGCTGTAAAGTCCGCCAACTGCACGGTGTCGATATCCTTCATATTCAGGAGTTTCTTGAGGCGCAGGGCGCTCAAAAAATCTCCAAGCGCAGCAATTCCAGGCGCATTTCGGCGCTGAAATCGTTTTTCAACTTTCTCGTGCGCGAAAATCTGGCCGAACATAACCCCTTTCTCGCCATCGACCTGCCGCGCAGCAGCCAGACCCTGCCCAAGGCCTTGTCACAACAAGAGGTCATGAGCCTGCTCGCCCCGCCGAACATCCAGACACCCATCGGCAAAAGGGACAATGCCATGCTGTTTGTCCTCTATTCGACCGGCCTCAGGGTCTCGGAACTGGTCGGCCTGCCGCTTTCGGCATGCAATCTGAGCGCCGGCTTTGTCCGGGTTCTCGGCAAGGGCAATAAAGAGCGCTTGATTCCCTTTGGCGACCAGGCCCGGGAAAAAATCGACGACTACCTGAAAACGGCCCGGCCGCTTATTCTCAAAAACAAACGGAGCAACTTTCTCTTCGTCACTCGGCGCGGCACCTGCATGACCCGTCTGCGATTTTGGCAGATACTCCGCAAAACCGCCCTGGCCGTCGGCATAGAGAAGGAAATCTCGCCGCACATGATCCGCCATTCCTTTGCCACCCACCTCCTCAGCCACGGTGCCGATCTACGGGCGGTGCAGATGATGCTCGGCCATGCCGATATCGCCACAACCCAGATCTACACCCATATCGACCAGGAACGGCTGAAGAGCATCCACAAGAAGTTCCACCCCCGCGGCTGACAAGCTTTTATCGCGCCATTTCCTGGCTAGTGTCGGGACCAACGGTGCGAAAGTATTTACCAGTTGTGGAAAAATCCTTCAAGATCGCCTACAATGGGCTCTCTTACGACCACCTGAGCCAAGGGAAACCCGACACCGATGCGTGTAATTACCACCCACCAGAACGCCGACTTCGACGGCTTGGCGGCGATGATCGCCGCCCAAAAGATCTATCCCGATGCGGTCATGGCCTTTTCCGGCTCGCAGGAGCGCAATGTCCGCGAGTTCACCTCGCAGAGCCTCCTCTACAACTATGATTTTCGCAAGATCAAGGACATCGATCTCCATGCCGTCGACACCCTCATCTTGGTCGATACCCGCTCCTCGGAGAGAATCGGCCCTTTTGCCGAGTGCCTGAAGAATCCGGGCATTGCCCTGCATCTCTACGATCATCACCTATACAATCCGGGCGATCTCAAGGGCCAGGTCGAGGTAGTGAAGGATTTTGGTTCGACCACCACCATCCTCATGAATATCCTCATGGAAAGAGAGATCGACATCAGCGCAAACGAGGCCACCATCTTCGCCCTGGGGATTTATGAAGACACCGGCTCGCTCACCCATCTGACCACCACCCCGGAAGATCTCATGGCGGCGGCATGGCTCCTGCAGAAGGGCGCCAAACTCGACCAGGTGGCCCAGTTCCTCACCCATGAACTGACCTCGGCCCAGATCGGTCTCCTCCATGAGCTGATGAAAAGCGCCAAGCAGTACAGCATCCAGGATATCCCCGTTGTCGTGGTCACCCATTCCCTGCCGCACTATGTCGATGAGTTCGCCCTCATCGTCCGACGTTTCATGGCCATGGAAAACCTCAACGTGCTGTTTGCCCTCATCTCCATGGCCGGGCGCATTTATCTGATCGCCCGCAGCCGCATTGCCGATGTCAACGTCGGTACCATCGCCCGCGACCTCGACGGCGGCGGCCATGCCACCGCCGCCTCGGCAACGCTCAAGGACGTCACGCTCATCGAGGCGGAGGAAAAACTCATCCTCACCCTGCACCGCCACATCCGACCGCAACCGATCGCCAGCGAGATGATGTCGAAACCGGCCATTACCCTCCTACCCGACGCCACCATTGCCGAGGCCAAAGCCCTGCTCACCCGCTACAACATTACCGCAGCCCCGGTTCGCGAGGACATTCGCACCGCCCGCGACAACGGCCATGCAATCCTCGGGATAATCACCCGGCAGATTCTGGAAAAGGCGGCGCACCATAATCTCAGCGGTCGCCCGGTCAGCGAATATATGAGCACCGAGGTGAAAACCCTGCCGCTGAACGCGACCCTTGCCGACATCCAGGAATTGATCATCGAGAACCGCCAGCGGCTCATCCCCATAGTCCAGAACCGGGCGCTCATGGGAGTGATAACCCGGACCGACCTGCTCAACCGGCTGGTCAACGATCCGGCCCATCTGCCCAAGGACCTGCTGCACGAGGCGGAACACCCGTCGCTTGCCAGAATGCGCAATCTCAACACCCTCTTAGTCGAGTGCCTCAGCCGGGATGTCCTTCAACTCCTCCAGGCGATCGGCGAGGTGGCCAAAAAACTCGGTTACAACGCCTTTGCCGTCGGCGGGTTCGTCCGCGATCTGCTCTTAAAAAAGACCAACCTCGATCTGGATATTGTCGTCGAGGGTGACGGCATCGATTTTGCCAAGACCCTGGCCCTGCATCTGGGGGGCAGATACCGCACCCATGAGCGCTTCAAGACCGCCATGGTGCTTATGCCCAGCGGTTTCAAGATCGATATCGCCACGGCGCGTCTCGAATATTATGAATATCCGGCGGCCATGCCGACGGTCGAGCTGTCGTCGATCAAACTCGATCTGTCGCGCCGCGATTTCACCATCAACGCCATGGCTATCCATCTCAACCCGGAACATTTCGGCACTTTGATCGACTTCTTCAACTGCCAGAACGATCTCCGGCAAAAGACCATCAAGGTCATGCATAACCTCAGTTTTGTCGAGGATCCCAGTCGCATCTTCCGGGCGGTGCGCTTTGAAAAACGCATGGAGTTCGAGATTGCTCCACATACCAGGCGGATGATCGTCAACGCCGTCAACATGAAACTCTTCGGCAAGGCCAACGACTCCCGTTTTCTCACCGAACTGAAGATCATCCTGTCGGAGGAAAACCCCCTGCCGGCCATAGAGCGCCTTGCCGAATTCGATCTGTTCCAGTTTCTCTGGCCGGACCTCAAGCCGCACTATAAGATTGACAGGCGCTTCATGCACGTTCTCGTTCAGACCCAGCTGGCCATCTCCTGGTTCCGGCTGCTGTATCTTGAGGAGTCCTGTCAGAACTGGATGGTGTATCTGCTGGCGATCATGTCGAGATCAAGTGCCGGCGAACTGGCCGCCTTCTGCCGCAGGTTTGCGGAGACGGCCAAGATCAGCGAACTCCTCCTCGACCAGAAAGATCGTGCCGACCAGGCTGCCCATCAGCTGGCCCGCGAGTCGCACCTGAAAAACAGCAGGATTGTGACGCTGCTTGCGGAAATCAGAATCGAAGGCCTGCTGTATATCATGGCCATCGCCAGGAAGAATCATGTTAAAAAAGCCGTTTCCCTGTATGTGACGACGCTGCAGCAGGTTGAACCGGCGCTTTCCGGCGACGACCTGATCAAAATGGGCTATCAACCCGGACCGCAGTTCAAAAAAATCCTCACCTTTTTAAAAAACGCCCGTCTCGACAATCTGGTGTGCGACAAAAAGGAAGAAGTGGCGCTCCTGCGCAGGAATTTCCCTCCCGCGGCGACTTGATCGCTCCGACGGGATGCTTACCTTCTTGCAGCTACCGGATACAATCCCCCACTCTCATTTCTCTGGCCACGATTCCCATGCTCGATTTTTTAAACGAATTCATCATCCTCGCCCCGCCGCTGCTTTTCGCCCTCACCGTGCATGAGTTTGCCCACGGCTTTATCGCCTACCGACTGGGGGATCCGACCGCCAAAATGGCCGGACGGTTGACCCTCAACCCGCTCAAACACCTGGATCCGCTGGGGACAATCGCCTTTTTCTTTATCAAGTTCGGCTGGGCCAAACCGGTGCCGGTCAACGCCGGCTATTTTCGCAACCCGAAACGGGACATGCTCTGGGTGGCTCTGGCCGGTCCGATCACCAACCTGGGGCTGGCGGTGATCAGTGCCATCCTCGCCAAGGCCGTCTGGTTTCTCGCCGGTTTACTGCCGTATTCGTGGATGCTGGAGGCTCTTCTTCTGCCGCTCAGCGGCATGCTGGTAGCGAGCGTGTGGATCAATCTGGTACTTGCCATCTTTAATTTTTTGCCCATCCCACCCCTCGACGGCGGTCGGATTCTTGCCGGTCTTTTGCCCGACCGGCTGGCCTATGCCTACAGTCAAATAGAACGGTATGGCTTTCTCATCATCCTCATCCTGTCCTTCAGCGGCCTGCTCTCCAAGGTGATTTTGCCGATTATCAAAACCGTTAATCATCTCCTGCTATCGTAGTGGAAGATTGCCGGCAGATCCTTTCCCAATAATTGTTGCCCGTCACAAGGTGTGAGACCATTTTGCAAAATGGCAGGGTCAAATGAATGCCACTGCCTTTAATCTGTTCTATGTGCTGTACCGCTGGGCAATACGAGCAAACCAGTTAGGTACTGTCTGTCCACTCTGAGATAACATCAAGGATTAATTAAGAATAATTGCCTCTTAGGGGTGTCATTGGGGGTGATTTATGGTAAGTAGATTGTGTAACCTCTCAAAATTACGCAATTAACCACTTACTGGAGTCACAAAAAGATGCGAAAAACACGCAATCAACAGCTTCATATGATAGTCCCAGAGATCGTAACGCAATGTAAGTAACAACGTTATATCAACTACTCTGGTTGCGGGGTTGTTCCCGCATTCCGACTGAAGCCTTATTCGTTGGCCGCTGGGTTTAAAAATTCATGAAGATGGTAAAAGACGTTTGATAAACTCAACAACTGCTTCCCTCGCCACCTTGCTGTCGTAGGTTCCATGTCCTGTCCCAGGAACAGTAACATGATGACTATCTGCTCGACCAGCCATCTTCTGTGCGCAGGTGCCTTTGGTATGTTCTTCCATATAGTGCGGATCTTCCTCATAAGACAAGGTGAGCAGAGGGGTCTCAGGCGGAAGATATATCCCGTCGAAGGATGGCGTCTTCGTGTTTGTACAGGTCCAAGAGGAGGAAATTACTCCCTGGAAACCACTCAGCTTTGTACGGACAACAGCCATCGCACCTTCGCTGAAACCCATGAGAAAGAGGTTTTTCCCATCAAACCACGGCATGGATCTAATCTGCTCGGATGCGTATTTAATTTCCTCCAATCTCATTCCATGCACGGCCGGAAACAGCCCAGATTTCTTATTCTTGGGATCGCAACTCGGTTTACGATCAGTTCTTGCCAGACTATCAGGCATGACAACTAGAAGCCCTTCAGAAGCCAAGAGCTTTGCCCAGGAATGATTGTCGGGATTGGGTGCAATACCATCACACCCATGCATAAAGATCGCAACCGGATACGCTTTGTCTGTTTTGATCTGGTCTATCGAAATGGGCTGGGATGTATGAGGTAGATAGACTACTGCCCGTTCCCAGCTTTGGGCAACCTGAGTCCCTGGAGTCTCAGCCGTCACCAAACGCGGGTCAGAAACCAAAACGACTCCAAAGAGAACCGATGCAAGTACTATGAATAACGCTTTCCTTTTCATATGCTCCTCTTTTTTTATTTGATGGCCAACTTGGTAATCACCGGTTTATCCGGTGAAAAATGGATACCCCAGGATACTCTTGAGAGTCTTTGATACACGTCTATTCCGCTCACTTCAAGCCTGCTTTTCGCAGGTTGTCTATATAGCGGTCCTTTCCCGGCCCTTCCTTCATGGGGAGCATTTTTGACCAGTTGTCGAGGGAAAAGTTGGGGTCTATGCGATAGACTTCCGCAACAGTTGCGCGTGCATCTTTTTCTCGCTTAGCCAGCATATAGGTATACACGAGGTTTATGTTCGACAAAAGGCTATCGGGTGTAAGTTTAATGGATTCTTTGAATGCACTTATACTTTCATCATACTTGCCGATCACGCGACAAGCGGCGCCATACTGCATGTGGTAACCTGAAACCAGAGGATTGAGCCGAATGGCTTGTTGGTACAAGGGAATGGCATCCTCGGCCTTCCCAGACAGGAGCAGAGCATTGGCAAGACTGTAAGCTGCCGAAGGACTGTTCGGGTCCAGCTTTATCGCCCGTTGCCCTGCCTCGATTGCCTTCTCAGTCTGAAGCATCATCCGGTAGACCTGAGAGAGGGCAGCGGCTCCGGCTGAGGAATCATCCAGTGCTATGGCTTTCTCAACAGATGTCATGGCATTAGAGAGGACAACCTCTTTTGATGACTCGCTGCCGCCATAATACAAACTGTAGGTAAGCCCATACGTCTGACGTATATACGCCATCGCGTAGTTGGGGTCTAGCGCTATGGCTTCCCGGTACAACCGCAAAGCAACGGCATTCGACTCCTTATTGGCCTGCTGCAAATATCCGTTCCCCTCCAGTACTTTTAAATACGCCTGAAGGTTCTTGGTCCCTTTCTCATACAACCGGGCCACTTCACCGTCGGTGAGCTTTACCCGAATTTCCGTGAGCACTTTCATGGAAATCTCGTCCTGCAGGGCAAAGGTGTCCTCAATGCTCCGGTCATACCGCTCCGACCAAAGGTTCCGGTTTTGTATCGCATCAATCAACTGGGTCGTCACGCGCACCGCGCCTCCAGACTCGCGAACGCTGCCCTCCAGCACATACCGCACGCCCAGGTCTTTTCCCACCTGATGCGCATTGGTGGACTTGCCCTTGTAAACAGCCATGGAGTCGGAGGCAATGACAAAGACTTCGGGAATTTTGGAGAGCGCATTGATGATCTCAACGGTCATGCCATCGCAGAAAAGGTCCAGCTTGTGATTGTCGCTCATCATGTTGACAAAAGGCATGACCGCGAGGGAGGGCTTGTCAGGGAGCGGATACGCGGTTTTCGCGGCATTGCCGGCAGGCGGGAAAATTCTCGGGTAGAGCTGCCAGATGCCATTGGCAGCTCCGACCAAAGCCACTATGACTGTAACGACAATACGGAATCGTTTCCAATAAAATAACCCAATCCTTGTGCACTTCTCTACAAATGAAACAGTCTCGCCCTCGAGCAACACCCGATAGATCCGAACGGGTTCCGCTATGTTTTGCACCGTCGGCTTGCCCAAATAATCATATCTGAACTCTAACTTGCTTTTAATCTGTTCATACACTTTCCCGGACAAACAAATACCGCCCGCATCGGCAAAGCTCTGGATCCGCACCGCGATGTTGACCCCATCCCCGAAAATAGTTTCCTCTTTTTGTAATACCTCGCCCAGATCGAGGCCGAAGCGAAATTCCATTCGTCGAGGTTCAGGTAATTCATCATTTCTACTCTTGAGCTCCTTTTGCATCTCGACGGCGCACTGCACTGCTTCCATCACATCGGGAAATTCGGCAAGAACATGATCTCCCGGCGTATCAATGGCTTTTCCCCCATGACTTTGAATAAGGCTCACCATCATTTCCTTATACGCGGCAAGGGTGCGGGCTGTTCCCGCTCCATCTTTGAAGAGGAGGCGGCTGTATCCCTTCACATCTCCACTGAGAATGGTAGCAAGTTTGCGCTGAATTTCTTGTGTGGTCATGAAATCCCTAAAAGGTTAGTTATTGGCTAATAAGGTTTTTCTTCAAAAAATCAACGAGCTTTATGCGTGAATCATTTGCAGCATTCTCATTCCATGCTACATATCCTTGTTCATTTATAGCGGCCGGGTCTTTGTAACTGAAAGACGGCGCGTTTCTGTTAAATCCGTGGGCCGCTCCGGCGTATTCCACAGTTTCAACTTTAAAATTATATTTTTCCTCTAGCAATTTTTTGAACTGAGGCACTGCCTTCCCTTCACCATAACTGTCTTCGGTTCCGTAAAAAATTATCATGGGTGCACCTGTCAGGCCATCGCTGCCGATTTCTGAATGCTCTAGAAAAGGTTTACATACAGGATAGGTAGCTGCGTGGGCGATAAAACCCTTTTCGTCTCCCATCCATTTTTTGTGATAGGACTCAAAAGCTGTTCTTACAGTGACACCGCCTCCCAGTGAAAAACCCATTATCCCAATGCGAGTGGGATCTATCGCGGGCAATTTTCGAAGTTCTTTTAAGGCAGCAAAAGCCATAGGAACGAAGGAAGTATTCTTGGGACGGTTTAGAGCCCCAGTAAAGATTCCAGTTTTAAAATCTACTTCAAAAAAAGCAATTCCCTGATCTAAAATAGCTTTTCTGTAAAAAGTCCCTCGCTCATCAATTCCAGTGGTGCCATGAACAACAACAACTGCCGGGCTCGGGGTCTGTTTATTCTCTGGTAGATAAAGGGTCCCGTGGAGTTGATACGTTTGACTTTTATCCAGAGAAGTAAAGGGAATTACCATTTTTCCGGTCTTAGTAGTTTCCATTTTTGCTGATGTCTGCGGCTGATCACTTGACGATTGCGGCTGGTCAGGTGCAACTGCACATCCTGAATATGCAAAAGAACAAAATAAAAGTATCACCAGTTGCCAGGTTTTGCTAAAGTACCTCATAAGAATCTCCTTTGCAGGTATTGGATTAATTCCCAGCGAGAATACGCTAGGTGTACATACTAAATTTATACATTCCGATTCTTACATTTTTCTTACAAATGCCATCATCAGGTAATTTTTTTGGCGTTAATTGCCAATGAGAGGTTTGCCCCATAAAGGACGCAGTCGCTATTGTAATGAGTTAAACCATCGGGTAATGCTGAGCCTGTACAGACACAGTAATATGCTGTGGTGACATTTGTGGAATTTCACAACCAGGTATTCCCGCGATGTTAAACTTCATTCACTCATTAAAGCAACATCCGTTTTTTTCCAAAGCCATTCGACCTATAGCCGTACCCATCGCCTTGGTATTGGCGGGGGTTTTGTATGTCGCTTTTGTGGGCATTTTTTTCGATGCTTCGGGGCTGCGAGACGAGACTGCAGCGAAACTTACAGAAAATCTCGGTCGAGACGTGCGTTTCGATGGCTCTTTACAGATTGAAGTATCGGCGCATCCCAAGCTGATTGTGGCTGGCTTGCACATCGCCAATGCGGCAGGTTTTGTGGGCAACGATTTTGCCAGCTTGGGTGAGGTGCGATTGGTGTTAGATCTTTGGCCATTGTTGCGTTTTTTGCGCCTGCAAATTGAAGAGCTCTCCGGCAGCAATGTGCTTATTCGCTTGCAGCAAAATTCGGAGGGTGACGGCAACTGGTCATTTGCCCCTGCCGGTGGTCACAAGGATATAGCGCCCTCCCCCTCAGCAAAGAAAGCTGTCAACACAGAATTGAAAAAGCTGCTTACGCGGCTTGATATCAAGCGCGTGTCGCTGGAAAATCTTGACGTGGAATATATCGGTGCCAATTCCAAAAGTCACTTTTTCGAGCTGCAATCACTGGTTGCACAATTTCCCGCAGGGCAACCCGTTACGCTGTCATTACACGGAGCCGTTGAAAAAAAATATCCTTATCATCTTGATTTCAACGGCGGCACCATCGCCGATTTGACGCACGTAGACAAACCCTGGCCCGTCGATCTGAAGCTCGGTTTTATGAGTTCTCGATTATCGCTTAACGGCAACATGACCGGTAGCACGGGCGCTCTTGACTTTAGTCTGGGCACTGAAAATTTGAGTGAATTCGAACGCCTGTTTCAGACCAAGCTGCCCGCTGTCGGTGTTGCGCGTATCTCGGGGGCTATCAAGTATTCACCGGGCGAATTTGCGATGGGCAACTTAGCGGGGGTCATGGGGAATACCACTCTGTATGGATTTCTCAATTTCAACGATAACGGCAATCGCCCCAAAATTCAGGGTGAACTAACGCTCCCGGTACTCGATTTGAGGCCTTTCATAACAGGTCAGCCCGCAAATCAAAAAAAATCACCGCGAAGCCTGGCCGATGTGTACCGGGAACTTGCCAAAGCGACATTCAGCCTGAACGATTTAAATAGTACTGATGCGGATTTGACATTGCATGTTGGACAGTGGCTCAGCCTTCCCGGTGAAGTACATGACGCAATGTTGAAAGTAAGCCTCGAACAAGGGCATTTAAGTATGCCGGTACAAGGCACCGTCGCAGGCGTGCCTTTGTCGGGTAGCGCCAATATTGATGCAAGTGTTGCTCCGGCAAAATTTAAACTTGCATTGGGTACGCACGATTCTAATCTGGGCGATTTGGCTGGTTTGATGTTCGGGATGTCTAATGTCAGAGGTCAGTTGGGCCGTTTCGATTTGCGTATCGCCGCACAGGGTGACAGTGGGGCGGAATTGATGGATAGCCTGGATGTGCGACTGAATGTGGGGCGCGGGAAGTTGGCGTATGGCAACGGATCGGACGGACGCTCCGTGCAATTTTCTCTGGATGCGCTCGATGTCGCTCTTCCTGCCGGGAAAGCATTGCATGGTGAGGCGCACGGTTCTCTTCTGGACAAGACTTTCAGGGGGATGTTGCGCGGTGGCTCGCTGACCAATATCATGAAAGAAGAGCATTTCCCTATTGATTTTGAATTGCAAGCGGGTAGTGCTCGTGTCCAGATTCACGCCGTATTGCAGCCCTCTTCGGAAAATACCGAATCAGTGGCCGCATTTGAACTCACGGCTCCCCATTCCGGCGAGATCGCCAATTGGCTTGGCCTTAAACCTGGTGTCGATGCGCCGATCAGCTTGCATGGTGATTTCCTCACTGCCAACGATAGCTGGCATCTGTCCGATTTTGTACTGAAATTAGGGCATAGCGATTTGTTTGCGGATGTGCTGCGCACCTCGGATAAAGGCAAGTCGCTTATAAAATTGCAATTGTCGGGCGATCTGATTGATGCAGATGAACTTCAGTCGCTGCTGCCCCCGAAAAATAAAACTACAGGCGCAGCAACGCCGGTAGCCGCAAACATGATCGACATTCCCATCCTGCCTTCGGAAATCAGTCTGGCGGATGCGGATATTGCAGTACGCATCAAACGCATTGCCAGCGCTTCATCGCTTGCCGTGAATGAACTCCGATTTGACGGGCGCATACGCGACGGAATGATGAGCGCTTCGCCGTTTGCGGCCAATGTGGCTGACAGTAATTTCAGCGGCACCATTCTGCTCGACTTGCGAACACAGCAAGCACATTCTGTTTTGCAGTTATCTGCGGATACTCTGGATGTCGGAAAAATCTTGAATAAGTTTGGCATCGCACACAATATTGACGCAGGCTTTGATCACCTGCATCTGCAACTGGATTTGTATTCCAGCCGCCTGGGCCAGTTGCTTGAACAATCGGAACTGGTTGCCGGTTTCGAGGGAGGGCATCTCTCTTTAAAGGATGCCAACTCCAGAGGAAAATTGCACATTGCGCTCGACAAGGGTGAACTCAAATCTTCTGCGAGAACGCCGGTGTACCTTAACCTGATCGGCTCCCTCGACGATATTCCCATCACAATCGGCATACAAACGGCTAAGGCTGTTGACCTGATTAATCCGAATATTCCGCTGCCGCTCAAATTAAATGCAAATACATCCGGCACCTCTATCATATTGACGGGTGACATCGACCGTCCGTTTTCAAAAAAGGATATTGAACTTGCCCTCGATATAAACGGTAGCCGACTGGATAAGCTCAATTCGATAGCGCATGCTTCACTTCCTCCGTGGGGGCCTTGGTCGGCTTCGGGGGAATTCCACATGTCATCCGGGGGCTATGAGGTTTCATCCCTGCTGTTACAGGTGGGTGGCAGCCAGCTTAGCGGACATGGCAAAATTGACACATTGGTTGTGCCTCCACGCATCGATGTATCGTTGACTGCACCGACGATCCGGCTCGACGATTTCAAATTTGGAGACTGGTCTCCCGAAAAAAACAATCCAGATACTAAAGTGAAGCCAAAACCTAAAGGAGAGTTAAGCGAAAGGGTAGGCAAAGCCAGCGATCATGTGCAGCACATTTTTAGCCCAGAAGTTCTTGGACGGCAGAATGCGCATTTGACGGTAAACGTGGATCAGGTCGTTTCCGGAAAAGATACCCTCGGCAATGGCAAACTAGATGCGCTATTAGATAAAGGTCACCTTGTGATCGGCCCTGTCGTAGTCAATACACAGGGAGGTTCTGCAACGTTCCAGCTCGGGTACAAACCCGGTGATAAAGAGGTCGGAGCCAACCTGCGCGCCACAGTCAAGCATTTCGATTACGGCATCCTTGCCCGTTACCTAGAAAAAAAGAATGAGATGCATGGGGTTTTCAGTCTGGATGTCGATATAAAATCCCCTGCCCAGTCTTTATCTGAACTTTTGCTGTACGGCAAGGGACACATCGATTTTGTCGCGTGGCCGGAAAACATGAAATCGGGTTTTCTTGACATCTGGGCAGTCAATGTACTAATGGCGCTACTGCCTGCTATCGATTCATCGAATACATCGAAAGTCAATTGTGCGGTCGGACGCTTCGTATTGAGCGATGGCAAGCT
This sequence comes from uncultured delta proteobacterium, assembly GCA_903875445.1. Classification (GTDB taxonomy): domain Bacteria; phylum Desulfobacterota; class Desulfobulbia; order Desulfobulbales; family Desulfocapsaceae; genus Desulforhopalus_A. The sequence continues at coordinate 48,634 of CAIQWD010000013.1, forward strand.
GTCCGAAAAAACCATCCTTATCGACACCAGCCGTACGCGAGTTACAGGCAAGGGCGGAGTGGATTTCGCGACAGAAGAAGTACGGTTCTATGTTCAGCCCCACGCCAAAAAACCTCAGTTTTTCAGCTTTGCGCTTCCGATTGAGCTACGCGGCAATTTTAATGCCTTTCACATTGAAAAAAGCCCGGCAGACATACTGGAAACAGTAATTCAACTCGCCACCTCAGTGGTTTGGGTGCCGATAGAATCCCTATTCGGCAAAGAGACACCCGCTGATGGACACGACGTTTGTGAGGTTGAATTCAATTAGTACTGAGGTCTTGTTGAATATTTGTTAGCAGTCTCACAGGAATGCCCACCGAAAGTATTGACAATGGTATAAACTGAGTGCATAATAAAAGTATTCAACACTGCGTGAGGTGAATTATGGGTGGAGTCAAAACAGCAATTTCTTTAGATGAAGAATTATTCAACAAAGTCAACAAACTAGCAAGCGACATGCACGTTTCACGTAGTCGACTGTTTACCATTGCAGTCAAGGATTATTTGAAAAAGCAAGAAAACCAATCGTTACTTGCCCAATTAAATGAAGCATATAGTGACTACCCTGATGATGAGGAAAAAAAAGTTGCTCAATCCATGAGAGCTAAACACAGCAAAATCATTGAGCAAGACTCATGGTAATCGAACAAGGTGAAATATATTGGGTCGACCTTGGCCGGCCAACGGGGTCTGAGCCAGGCTATCGCCATCCGCACGTCGTTATCCAAAACAATTTATTTAACGCGAGCAGAATAAACACAGTAGTGGTTTGCGCACTTACTTCAAATCTCAAAAGATCTCAAGCACCTGGCAATGTCTTACTCGATAAAGGCGAAGCCAATCTCCCCAAACAAAGCGTTGTGAATATTTCGCAAATTTACACTGTCAACAAAGCCGATTTGGTTGAAAAAATTGGAAAAGTTTCAGAAAAAAGATTTGATGAAATTCTATGTGGCATAAAACTGCTCACTGAGCCGCGAGAGATTCTTTAAACCTGCTAGGTTCAAAACCGCCCGCCTGGACAACCGCCACCAGCGTCTCGTGAAAGGTCGCACCGCCGCCCATGTCGGTGAGCTTTTGCGAGGTAAGGTCGTTGATGGCACAGTCATCCGCATCGACCGGCCAAAAGATGCCTTCGGCAACCAGGACCCCTTGCCGGGTATCGGAGGTCAGACGGGCAATTCTCGCAACCCGGCCCCGGTGATTTTCCAGGATAACCTCTGCCCCATCCAAGACTCCCCATTTTGCCGCATCGACCGGATTGACCAGCACTTCGCCGCGCCGCCCCGGATATCTTTCCCCGAAAGTGCTGTTGAGAAGATCGGCATGCGGCGGGACAAGCAGCCGAAAAGGAAATCTGGCAAGGAGATCCGGGTCGGCAAATTCGCCGGCACGGGTGAGGCAGGCCACCTGCGGCTCGGGCCCGAGCGTTTCCCTGACAAAGGAGAACTTGCCGCGCCGCCCCACCAGCACCCGGCCATCCTTGCAACTGTTGGTGGAATGTACCGGATGGCCGGCCAAGACCCGGGCTGCACAACCCTCCGGCAGCCCCGGCATGTCATCCAGGTAGTCGGCAATCCGCTCCTCACAGCTTTGATAAAAAGCCCGGTCGGTGAAACCCATTTTTTGCGCCAGGCTCTGGAATAAATCAAAATTACTTTTCGCCTCGCCGACCGGTTCGATAACCTGCTGTGCCACCCCGAGATAAAAATGACCGTAGGCCGTATAGATGTCGTGGTTTTCGAGAAAGGTCGTGGCCGGCAGAAGCAGGTCGGCATAGCGCGCCGTCGGCGTCAGCACCTGTTCGTGGACGACGGTAAAGAGGTCCTCACGGGCAAGGCCTAGGCGGACCAAGGATCCGTCTGGACTAACGCTAACGGGATTGGCGTTGTAGACGAAGAGTGCCCTAACCGGCGGCTGCAGGGCGGTAAGGGCATGGCCGAGATGGATCATATTGACGGTTCGGGTGTCCCCAGGGGCAAGAGATGGCCAGGTCAGTTTCCTTTTATCGCCGCGAAAGGCCCCGCTTGACAGAAGGACGCCGCGCCCCTGACCGCCTGCAAACAGGCCAAGGGCACCGGCGAGGGAGGCGATCGCCCGCACCGCCATGCCTCCCCGGCTGTGGCGGGAAAGACCGATGCCGATACGGATAAAGGTTTTTGCCGACCCGGCAAGGAGGGTCGCCAGTTCTTCCATGGCCGGCCGCGACACACCGCTTTCCCGAGTTAGGCTCGGCCAATCCTCGCTGTGCAGACTTTCGGCCAAACGATCAAAGCCTTCGGTTTCCCGGGCAAGAAAGGCGCGGTCAAGGAGATCGCCATCAACGAGGGCCTTCAGCACCCCGAGGGCCAAGGCCAGATCGCCGCCGGGCAAGACCGCGAGATGCCGATCCGCCGCCTTCGCCGTCTCGTTGCAATAGGGGTCGATCACCAGCAGGCGGCCGCCTTTTTTCCTGGCGGCGGCCACATAGGGCCAAAAATGGATATTGGTGACCTTGATATTGATGCCCCAGGCGACAATCAGTTCGGCCTCCGCCGCGTTTTCCGGAGGACATCCGGGAAGATCGCCGCATTGGCAGGACCATCCGGCCCCGGCCGCTGCCGAGCAGATGGTCTGGTCGAGCTGGGTTGCGCCCAGTCGGTGGAAAAAAGGGTAGCCTGCGAACCTGTTGACCGCCCCCATGTTGCCGGCATAGGAATAGGGCAAAATCGCCTCGCCGCCAAAACGCCCGCGAATATCGGCCAAACGGTCGGCAAGAATATCCAGCGCTTCATCCCAGCCGATACGGCAAAATCTGCCCTCGCCCTTTTTGCCGACACGCAGCTGCGGGTACAGCACCCGATGTTCTCCGTACAAGCGCTCCGGATAGCGGCGCATCTTGCGGCAGATAAAACCGTTGGTATAGGGGTGCTCTTTGTCGCCGTTCAGGCTCGTCACCCGCCCGCCCTGCACGGTGGCAATCATGCCGCAGGTATCGGGGCAGTCAAGCGGGCAAATGGTTTTTTTCTCGGTGCGCATGGTGGGTGTGTTTTAACCCACCATGGCGGTTTCGTTATACAGATAGCGCTTGATTTTATGGGTGGCGGTCTTGATGAACGGCTCGCGGCGTTCAAAGACCTTGGCCAGCCGCGAGGCTTTGGGCAGCTGTTCGTTCAGTTCGAGCCGCATGGATTCGAGCAGGTTTTCGATATAGGTCCGACGATCGATGCGCGAACCACCGGCGGTCTGCTCGTCGATAAACTCGTAATCGGGATAGATCCACGCCTCGACCTGCCCGTTATTCTCAAGCACCAGGCTTTCAACCACCCAGGTGTTGGTATTGATCTTGTGTTCAATAGCCTCCGGATAGACATTTTCGCCGCTTGCAAGGACAATGACGTTTTTGGACCGGCCACGGACGTGCAGATTACCCTGTTTATCAAAAACCCCGAGATCTCCGGTGGAAAGCCAGCCATCGGCGGTTAGGACCGCCTGGGTCGCCTCGTCATCGTTGTAGTAGCCGCGCATGACATTCGGGCCGCAGACGGTGATCTCACCGACCCCCGTTTCCGGGTCGGGACGGGCTATCTTCACCTGCACCCCAGGGATAGGCTTGCCGGTCGAGCCAACGGTAATCGTCGGATCCCCGGCCGGCCCGCCGGCGATGAGCGGCGCCGACTCGGTCATCCCGTAGCCGACCAGATAGGGGAACCTGGCTTCCTGGAGAAACTTTTCCACCTCCGGATTCAGCGCTGCCCCGCCCACCCCCATCAATTCCAGTTTGCCGCCGAAGAAGTCACATAATTTTGCTCCGATCTTGCGATAGATCAACCTTCGCGTCGGCCCGAGTTTGCAGAGCAAACCGAGAAGGGGGCTCTTTGCCAGCTGTGGCAACACCCTCTTTTTGTAGATCTTTTCGAGAACGAGGGGGACGGCGAAGATGGCAAAGGGTTTTTCATACGCACAGAGCTTCTGGAGGATCGCCGGAGTCGGTGTTTTTCCGGCATATGCAATACGGCCACCACACAACAAAGGGAGGATAAAGCCACAGGTAAATTCATAGGTGTGGGACATCGGCAAAATCGACAGCCATACCGAACCCGGCGCAATCGCCTTCAGGCCTGCGGCCGCATAGGCGTTGGCGGTCAGGTTTTTATGGCTCAGCATAACCGCCTTGGAATAGCCGGAGGTGCCCGAGGTGTAAAGGATGGATGCCAGATCGTCCTCGGCCACCTCGGCAAAAATCGGGGGCTCGGGACTGTCGCGCAAGGCGGTCAAGGCATCACTCAAATAGCCTGAAATGGTGATGACGGGGAGAACGCCGATCTCGGCGGCGTAGTCGTCAAGGGTGACGACCGGACAGGTCATCACCGTGCGCAGTTCATAGATCTTTTCGATCTGCTTCTGGGTAGTGAACAAGGCCGCCACCTGCATCTCGCCGAGAATGTGGTGCACATCACTCTCCGGCAGATCGGGCAGGATGGGTACGGCAATGGCACCCAGGCGAACAATGGCCAGATAGGAAATCGCCCAGTTGTGGGAATTTTCTGCAAGAATGGCGATCCGATCGCCTTTTCTTATCCCTTCCCGGAGAAACCGTGCGGCAAGGGCGATGATCCGTTCATGGAAATCGCCATAGGTGAGCGGTGTTTCCATCGCCATGCCGATTGCCGCCATATCCCGGTATTTGGAACAGCTGGAATCGATCACATAATTGAGGGTCATTCCGACTTTTGCCACCGCATTCATTGTGCACCTCTGTGGGTAGGAGCCGTTACCAAAAACGTTTAGATAATATTTTAAGAAGACCTGCCGGCCTTATTCGTCGGCGGCTGTAGCCTGATCCCGGAGAAGCCCCGCCGCAGCGTTGACAATAGCCTCAACGGAAAACGGTTTTGCTATGGTGATAACCTTGTCCAGATAGCCGGCAACGGTGAGGTACCTCTCCTTAGAAATAGCCCCACCCCCCGAGATGGCAATAACCGGAAGATCGGAGGCAATTTCTCGCAGTTCAAGGATTGTCTGCAGACCGTCCATAACCGGCATTACCATGTCGGTTATAACCAGGTCGCAGGGCTGCCTACGAAAGAGTTCCACCCCTTCCCGGCCATTGGTCGCCATGTGAACCTCGTAGCCCTCGCCTTCGAAAATCTTCTGCAGGAGATTAAGGGCTGTCACTTCATCGTCTATCACAAGGATACGTTTTGTTTTTTTCATCTTGTCACTTTGTCTTTGTCAGGAACCAGCACCCTGTCTTTATACGCTACTTTGTGACATTTTCAAACAAGATTTCACTGGTGCGTGGATGCAGGCCTCAGTGACGGTTGTCGGCTAAAACTCTCTGCCGACAATCGCCCCAAAAGAGGCAGGAAGACCTTTTCAGCCACCGCCCAGGCAGTCCGAGATCTGCTCCCAATCCTTTTTCTCCACCCATTGCAGCTTCTCGGCAAACGATTTATCGGTCGGAAAGGTCTTGTTACTCTTTTCTCTCGCCAGGTATTTTTCATATTGGCCCGGACCGCCGTTGTACATGGCATACACAATCCCGGGCAGGATGCCAGCTTTGACTCCCGGTACCGTTGTCTTACCCTGGAGAACATAGCGACTCAGATACAGTTCAGCAATCTCACATCCAGCCTGGGCATTGTAGCGAATATCCCAGCGAAGTTTTTTCGGTTCGTAGATGCCGCGCCACACCCGTTCATTGACCTGCATTATCCCCACCGAGGTTTGATTATACGACAGCAGAAAAGTGAGTTTATTGCCTTTTGCGATAAATTGGCGAAAGCAGCTTTCTTGCCAGGCCATGGCGACAATCATCGTCTGAAACATCCCGTGCAGGTTTTCGGGCAACTCCTGTTTGGCCAGGACGGTCGAAGATGCCTCAGCCAGCACGGTCCTGACCCGTTCGACATAGGCGACCGTATCGTCTTCCGGAACCCTCCATTCGAGAATCGAAGCTATCTGCGGAGCCTCGACAGCATAGACCGGAGCGAAGAAAAAATCGAATACTCGCGAGAAGGGATCGGATTCCTCCTTGCCGCTCGGCAGATCAATTTCCTGTATGTCATCATCATCTTTGGATGGAGTAGGCGTCTCGACCGGCGGCAACTGCAATAACTTTCTGAGGCCCGGATCGATACTCATACCGTAAGGCAAGGACGTCTCTTTGCCGGTCAACATGCTTGCAAGCCGCAACAAGCCCTGCTGGCTGATCTCGACACCGAGAGTCGGCCCCATCTGATCAAGAACCAACAGGGCATCGGCTGCGGTGAAAAAGGCCAGATAGCCGAGGGTGTTCGGCGACGATTTGGCATACAACTGTCTTCTGAACAGCGGGGCCAGGGTACGCCAGACTTTTATAAACTGCATTCTGACGAAATCCTTTTCCATATCCGGCTCTTCCAGCGCCGCCGTGAAGGCATAGCGGGTGTCGAGCAAGACATCGGCAAGGAGAAGTTGATCTTCACGGGTAAGCGGTTCCGAGGCGAGAAGGGAAATGAGACGCACAAGAAAGACATCCCAGGTCTCCCACAGCTGAACCAACTTCTTACGCTCGGCCGGGGTTATTGTCTTGCCCGACTCCTCTATAGGCGTCTGAACCTCCTCCACTTCGGCCTGCAATTCGACCACGACGCTATCCTTGGTCACGGTAAGCCGCCCCCCGTGCAAACTGTCAAGCATGGCCTGGGTAGCCTGACGCGCTTGTTCATGGAAAAGAGGCGCCAGAAAATCGCGCATATCGCGAACCGGCGGCGCCAGATTCAGCCGTACCCGATTGAGGTGTTGCGTGACCTGCGGTTTAGCAAATTCCCAAAGGAAATTGGCGATTTTCGCAGGTTGGTGCGACAGAGTTGAAAGGCTTGAATCAATGGTCTGAAAGGAAAGAGTAAAGGTACGACTGTCAAAAATCGGCTGTTGGGTAAGGGAAAGATATCCCTGCCATTCAACCGGAACCATACATTGTCCGGCGACCTCTGTGCCAAGCCGAATGACCATCTTCATCTCTAGGCGAACATTATTCCCCACCGATGAAAACCTCGGGTCGGAAATCCCTAAATACGTGCATTCGCCGGGACGACCAACGATAGCCGCACTGTTGTTTTTACCGGGAAAGGCCTCGCGAACAATCAAGGAGGTGAGAAGCTTGTAGTCGAGGGTCAGGGGCAGATCCACCTCTTTCGCTCGGGCGTCTGGGACAAGCAGCAACAACAATAAAAATGAATACTTGCAAAGTTTCAGTGTATTCCACATACTTATTCTCGCTCTCCTGGCAACCGGCCGGCTTCTTTGCTTTTGTTCGTTCAAAACCATCTCCCGACCCGAACAATGGACCTCGTTCGCGTCATTTTACCATGATTGGCTGCGACTCCGCAGTCACCCTGGTACCAAAAACCAAATGACTGTGCAGATTATCCTGCCAGGATAGCAGTATCTTCCAAGACAATTTCCAGTTCGGCGAGATCAATCTCGGTAAGATTGAGTTGATGCGCTTCCTCACTTGCCGACAGTACAAGAGAGTCATCTTTTGCCAAGCCGATCCCCAGTTTCAAGCACGTCATATCGGCAAGGCGGACCAAGATCAGCAAGTAATTTTTACTGTCATAATCTTTTTTGTGATGGTCCCTGGTAATGATGCAATACTCCTCGGGCATATTCCATTGCCGCATGAGGTTATAGCCCTGTTCCGCATGAAGCGTGGCCATTGACTCCGTGAGCAATGCCTGGGTAATCGGCAGATTCTTATCCTTTTCTTTCATCTGATCAACCACCATCAGGACGAACAGCTTGCCGATGTCATGAAAAAGTCCGGCAAAAAAGGCATGCTTCTCAAGCTCATCAAATTTGCAGCGCTTCGCCAGCCATTTGACGCCAAGGGCACAACCCACCGCATGTTGCCACAACTGCTTCATCAGCACATTAAAGTCTTTGTCTTTGCTCCGAAATTGATTTCTCGAAGCAACCAAAAGAACGAGTCGCCCAACTTCCTGCATGCCGAGACGGACAATAGCTGCTCGAACGGTGAGAATCTCAATAAGCCCGTGATAAAATGCCGAATTAGCCATCTGCAAAACCTGGCTGGAAAGCGATTGATCGCCGGAAAGAATCCCTTCCACCGCCTTCATATCAGGCTCTTTTTTCACCAGCTCCTGCTGGATCCTGAGGGCCGCCGAACTGAATACCGGCAAAACGATATTGCCGGACGCTATATACTGATTTATGACATCAAGAAATGAAGTACTGTTGTGCATTCTGCTATTCTCCCGCGAGTCGACGGAGTTCCAAGAGCGGTCTGGGGTTGGAAAGTCTCGGCAAGGAGCGTAGGACTTCTTCAACAGTGGTAATTCCCGCCGCCGCCTTCAACAACCCATCCTCCAGCAAGGTCACCAGGCCTGCATGTTCTATGCTGATCTGCCGTATTTCATAACTGGTTTTCTGTTCCAGGATGGCATTCCGCACAAGCTCATTGAGTACCAAGACCTCGAACACCCCAACCCTGCCTTTATATCCTGTCTGTTTACAGGCCGTGCATCCCCGTCCTTTTCGGAATTGTGCCCCCATGACATCTTTTGCGGAAACTCCGAGCCGCTGCAGTTGGACCGGCGTCAACCTGGTTTCCACGGCACAGGCAGGGCAGACCCGCCGCAGGAGTCGCTGGGCCAAGACGCTGACAACCGTTGAGGAAATAAGAAAGGGTGCAATATCCATATTCAGAAGACGTATCAGGCCGCCGATGCTATCCTCGGTATGGAAGGTGCTCAACACCTTATGCCCGGTCAGCGCCGCTTGCACCGCCATTTCGGCGGAGACCTGATCTCTGATTTCTCCAATAACGATAACGTCCGGGTCCTGGCGGACGATATGCCGTAGGGTTTCTTCAAAAGTTACGTTTATCGATGGGTCTATTGAACACTGTGCGATACCGTCGATGAAGTACTCTACCGGTTCTTCCGCTGTAATAATACTTATCTGCGGATTTTTTATATGGTTGATGCAACTGTAGACAGTGGAAGTTTTTCCCGAACCGGTGGGGCCGGTTACCAGAAGAACGCCGCTGGGCGGATACACCGCCTCCTCCAAAAACTTGGCTAGCATCTTGGGGGCCATGCCCATGGTATGGATATCGAGGAGTTCCCGTTTCTGACTCAACAATCGCAAAACAATCTTTTCACCATGCACGGTAACGTAGAAAGAAGCGCGGATATCAACGGCCCCTTCTTCGTAAGCAAAAAGAATTCGGCCGCCTTGATGCCGACGCTTTTCCGAGATATCGACCTCACACATTATTTTCATTCGGCTCGTCAAGGGCGGTATGATATCTTTCGGAAAATCCTTGTAATGGCGGAGAATGCCATCCTCGCGGAAACGAACATGCAGGCGGTCGGACATCGGTTCGATATGAATATCCGAACAGTTTTCTTTGATTGCCGCAAGGATCATGGCATTGACGATCCCTACCACGGTCTTGCTATCGACATCGATGGTTTTGCCGGCAAGAAGATTGGCCAAAAGGTGCAGGGTATCGTTTAACGCTTTTTTCTCGGAAATTGCCGGGGCAATGGTCCCACCGAAAAACTTCTTTGCGCTCTCGAGGCTTTTTTTATCAAGCGGATCGGCAAAGGCTACGAGGACCGCCTTTTCCGTGGTCTTCAGAGGGATGAACTGATGCTCAAGGAGAATCTTCATGGGCACCCGGCCAGCCAGATTTTTATCCACCAGGGACATATTCACATCAACCAGGGGGAAACCAAGTTGAATGGAAAGAATCCTGTTGAAGAGCTTTTCATCGATAAAATTATGCTTTATCAGGATCTCTCCCAAACGGAGTTCCTTTTCCTGCTCTTGCTGAATCCTGAAGGCGGCGTTCAGATCATCCCCGGAAATGTGTCCCAGCTCAACCAACAACTCGCCGATACGGATGTTCGAACCGGTGCCCATTAATGCCTTTCGCACCATTTCATCGGTGACATCGCCCCGTTCCTTCAACACATTGAGAAGAGGGGTAGAGGTCGCAAGCTTCTGGCGTATTCGATCGGCATGGTTCAGCTGGTTTTCACTCACCATCCCCGCCTGCAGAAGCAGTGCGGCGATTACTCCGTATTCAGAATCCTTTTTATTGACCATGCAATACCACCGGGGATTAGATCCGTTCAAATGAGGTTACAATAGCCAAGAAATGTACCACATAGCCGAGTTGAATAATATTTGAATATTTACATAATAGCCGAATTCTTCACCAACTATTGAAATAGCCGGCATTCGCCCAAAAAAGTACTCCCCGTCGACAATTATTTCTCTGCGACCGGCGGCAGGAACGGCCCCATGAAATACGAGATAGAGAAAGAACCTGACCGGAGGAATGCCTGGAACGGCTCCTAGAATCCGTTGCCGGAGGGCGGATGCCGATCTTTCTTGGCAAAGGGCAAATGCCGGTTCAAAGCATCGATATCCCCTTCCGCTATATTGTTTACCCGGTCTATGAGCTGCTCGAAAATAATCTTCAGCCGCAGGTCATAGAATCGGTGCAGGCTGGTATTGGATACCGCCTCGAATCCACGATAAATTTTGTGAGGCGAACCGGCACCAGGATCGAATGTTTCGATTTCGTTGTCGATGGCCCATTGGATCGGGGCATAAAAACACATATTGAAGTGCAGATCTTTGACAGGCTCCGCACAGCCCCAATAGCGGCCGATCAGGTGGCGATTCTTCACCAGCAGCATCGACAAGGCGATGGGAACCGAGCCCCGGCCCTTGAAAGCGGCAACGATCAACAGACGGTGGCGGTAGTCCTGAAAGATTCCGTTAAAAAATTCGCCATTGAGAAACCGGGCCGCCCAGGGTCCGTAACGATCATTGGTGTTAAGATAGTAGCGATACATGGCAGCAGCTATAGCGGATGGTATGGCATCGCCGGTGAAGGTGCGGATCTCGATGCCCTGCTTCTCCATACTCTCGCGTTCACGACGGATATTGCGCCGCTGATCCGACTTAAAGGTCTGTAAATACTCCTCGAAACAAGCGAAATGCAAATTTTTCCACAGGTAGGATTGATGCTGCCAGCCGATAAACCCGTCCGACGGCAACCCGGCAAACCAAGGCACGTCGACGTAATTGAAATGGCAGCAGGAGAGCCGCTCCTGCCTACAAAACCGATCGATGGCCGCAAGCATGCTGCGCATCAAGCTGGGCTGATCGCTGCCCTCAGCCATCAGAAACCGATATCCCGCAGACGGCGTTGCCGGACTCATACCGACCAGCTTGGGATAATATTCGACCCCATATTCCGCCGCCAATTGCGCCCACCAGTGGTCGAATATAAATTCCCCGTCGCTGTGCGTTTTCAGATAAAGCGGTGCCGCGCCAACCAGTTCCTGGCCATGCCAGAGGGTTAAGTGATGCGGTTGCCACCCGAAACGGGGCGAAATACTGCCGGATGCCTCCAGATGATGCAGCCATTGCCATTCCAATAAGGGTGTCGGCAGCGGCAGGGCCAGCTTATCCCACTGCCGGCAATCCACTTGATCAATGGAATCAAGCCAACGGACTGTCCACAAGGATGTAGTATCCATAAGTTATCGAATTTCGCTTGGGCTGATTCGGAGAAGGCTCTCTGCCCCATCGACTGTCATCAATAATGACCTTACCCAGATTCAAAAATAAGGTTGATCAGCCGCTTTGTCACCAAACAGGAGGGCACAGAGAAAAGGGAGGAGAGTTATTTTGGCTATGCAGAGCCATTGTTCCAGCCGGAAAAGGTCTTATTCTTTCGATAATGGCCGGATGAAAACATGGCCCCGCCCCTGGCTGCACAGGGCAGCATGCCCGCAAGTCGGGGGACTCGGAAAGATGGAAGGAAAGAACGCCTTGCATCACTCAATAACGAAGGAGGTAGCAAATGATACTCAACGATACTTTGCAAAAACGCCGGGACTGCCTCGAACAGTGCGAGCTTGAACGTGTCGCTTGCGAACTTGAAAAAGATGCCAATTACGATAAAACCTGCGACAAAGAAATAACCAACTGCAAAATCGTTTGTGACTTCGACTACGGTCCCTAAGGTGAAGGCCGGGAATCCCTGCTCTTCACCTTCCGCCTGCATGGGGCCGAGGCCGATCCTTTTGCATGCTAAGAGGATTCCGGGCCACACAAGGAACCTTGGTCTGGCACAAGCCGCAACTGCTGACCTTGAATCCCAGTTGTTCCCGCTCCACATGCAGAGAAGTCACGTCACGGATAAGCCGCCGCAAATGACCTTGCAACGAAATGCATGCTTTCTTCCGATTTGTTTGAGCCTATTGGCAGTTATGAAAGCAATTGGTATTGCTTGAATTTTACACATTTGTCAACAATGAAGATTTGACCCCCGTTCTTTTAGACTGGGGATCTTGCCGGAAGGATACATTTATCCAAAAGCGGATCGACCGATACGGGATCTTCTGCGAAAGAGAGGACACCTGGTCCAGGTAAGGACTTCCCTGATCAACAGTTTGCAGGGAATCATCAGCCGAAACTGCGGGTTCCGACTAAACGTAAATAAGATCAAACAAAGAAAGGAGAATCATATTGCCCCACTTTTTGCCGGCCAAGAGGATCTTGAGCTAAGCGGCGAGGTGAGCAAAAATGCCATTGATTTTTTAACCAAACAGATTGTCAGAATTGAGACTGCAGTTGTCGACGCGGTGAAACTACGCAAGCCGTTTCTCGGATTACAGACCATTCCCGGTCTCGGGAAAATTCTTTCCATGACAATCATGTTGGAAACAGAGAGGATAGAACGATTTGCCAAGGTTGGCAATTTCTCCTCATACTGCCGCAAGGTACCGACCGTCTGGAAAAGCAACGATGTGAAAAAAGGGAAAGGAAACAGCAAAAACGGCAACAAATATCTGGCTTGGGCTTTTTCCGAGGCTGCGGAATTTGCTCGTCGGCACGATGAAACAGTCAGGGCCTATTATAATCGCAAGGCCAGTAAAACAAATAGGATGATAGCTCACAGCGCACTCGCGCACAAGTTGGCGCGGGCGGCATATTATATAATGAGGGACAACGTGGAATTCGACCATCGCAGGCTTTTTGCCTAAGAGTTGGCCGGGACGGTGAACCAGCAAAGGGGTTGGCAAAACCACCAGATTTGATTGGCAGCCGTCCCGTCCGGTGATTTTCGCTTCTTTACCGCCCATGCCGTGAACCATCATAGGGTTGGTTCAAAACCACTTGATTTGTCAACAGTTGATCATTGGACACGGCATGGAACCGCTGATTTTCTGGACCGCCAACCGGCGGAAGGGGCAGAGATGGAAAGCTTCATGCTATCTCACCGCCTTGATCCTGATGGGTGACTGGTGCGGTGGAATTTACACCGACACACAAAAGTGAAATATCGGGCGCGGCAAAGTGCTGAGAAACACCAACGATTACATTCAGAGATCGGGTAAGGTGCTAAAAACCACCATTATATAACATCCTGAAATCTCAACACCCTTGCAAGGAAACAAAAGATTATTTACTTCGTTTCACTTGAAGGGGGAGGATTATTCCATTGACAAGGGCCTTTTAATGGGTGACCCCCATTCTTCATTTCAGGAAATACCGCGGGTTGTACGAACGCGGCAATTTGAGGTAGGTTGCAACCAACCATCCCCGCTCAACAGGTTCACAGCCCTTTCAGAGTAAACTCCGTTCCTATGAAAGATTCCTCGGCCCCGTCCTCCAGAAAAAAGGTGGATTTATAGAATTCATCGCCTTGGTCGCAATCCTGTATTATTGTTATCTTATCCGTGATCGCCACCCCTTTGATCGGTGGAAGTCGGCGGAGAGGAAAACAAGAACACGGATGGCGCAAGGCAAAAACCGTCATCATCATCCGTGACATATATTTGCATAATATTTAACAAGATACCAACTATGATACTCTACGACCCCCGTATCCCGGCGAGCCTTATCGAGTTCGGCATTCAGATTCCCCTGCGGGACAGCCGTTCTACCAGGACATTGCAGGCACCCCTCGATGATCCCCAGCTGAAATCCCTGCAAAGTCATTGGCATAAGGATCGCATCGTCGAAACGATCAGCCGCGAGGACCTGTTGCGGGTCCATTCGGCCGAGTATGTGGAACGATTGCATTCGCCGGCTCTTGAAAAGGAGATTATTGCCACCTTTGAGTTGATCGATACCGAAGGCAAATACTATCGGTATACCCCGGAGTCAGCGACGCGACCGCTCACCGACCTCTTCGAGCGTATCCTGCTTAAAAACGCCGGCACTATCCAGGCCGCGAGGCTTGCCCTGCAGCATGGTTTCTGCTTTTCCTTCACCGGTGGCGCCCACCACGCCCAGCGTGATTTCGGCAATGGTTTCTGCCTGATCAACGATGTCGTCATCGCCGCCCGCAAGCTGCAGTTCGAAAAGATGGTGCGCAGGGTGTGGGTTATCGATGTCGATGCCCACAAGGGCGATGGCACCGCCGCTCTCACTGCCGGCGATGATTCCATCCGGACGCTCAGCGTGCATATGGCAAGCGGCTGGCCGCTCGATTGTCCGATTGTGCTTGCCGACGGCAGACCCAATCCTTCCTTTATTCCAAGCGATATCGATATCCCCATCGAAAGCGGCGAAGAGGCCTATTATTTGGAGAGGCTGGGTGCTGGTCTTGGGAAACTTGCGGAGGGAGACACGGCCGATCTGGCCATCGTCGTCTGCGGCGCCGACCCCTATGAAAAGGATGAATTGCCCTCAACGGCACCTTTGAAACTCTCTCTGGACCAGATGTTCGAGCGCGACCGGCTGATCTATACCTGGCTGAAAGAACGCAAGATACCGGCCGTCTTTCTGATGGCCGGCGGCTATGGCGATGAGGTCTGGCGGGTTTATGCACAGTTTTTGCTCTGGGCATTGCATAAGCGCTATAAGCATATTCCCTGAAAAAAAGTGCTGCCTGTTTTAAGAATCATTTCTCAAACAGGCAGTGTATCCGCAACCAGGAAAAAATAAAGTGGTCGGAAGAACCGGCAACCCATGTTGCCGGGGATAGCCGTCTCAGGTCTGCGACCGCACTGGCCGACCAAAGCCGCCGGGGATAGTGCCCGACGACCAGAAGGCACGGCCCTGCTTGAAATCGACAAACCAGTAGCCGCCGGGTTTGCGTTGCGCCGCAACGAAGATAAACGGCTGCTCCTTGGAAAAGCCGGGATGGAGGTAAATGCCTTTAGTGTTTCTCTCCGGCTCCATGAGAGATAAAGCCTCTTCCATGGTCGGTAGGCGCCAGTCGGCATAACCGGCAAATTCCGTGCCGTTCAACTCCTCAATCCCTCTTTGAATATGGCGGATGGAGCCGATATCGATGCCGCCGCTTTGCCACATCAGGCCCGTTCGCTGATCGACGATAACTCCCGGAATGGCCACAGCCACCAGGGAATTGGCAAACCGGCCGGCGGGATTCAACTCCGCTTCGAAAAAGTTCCATTGTTTTATTAAACCGCCGATCTGATCATCATTGATGATCGCCGGTTGCTGCGGCAACCTGACCGTTTCCCCGACAAACGGCTTCTCCGCGGCCGGCGGCAGGAGTGGTCCCATGTCCTCTTTGCGTACTGCCTCAAGCTTCGGCACAATTAGGCGGGAATCCCCCTCGTCATCCAGGACGTTTTTGATCAGCCACTCCTTGATCTGCTCGTTGATGGCATAACTCTTCTCAAAAATTGAGGATCGCCCCTGATCCTCCACGCATTTTTTCACCAGTTCCGGTGGCGCCTTAATTTCCGCCATGATCCTCGCGTGTTTCACCGCTCGTTCCATCAGACAAAGCTTCGGTTCTACGCCCCAGTTATCGATGAAAAAATAGTACACACATTCCTTGTTGTTGCGTACCCGCTCCCGTCCGCCCCAGGATTCGAAGGTCCCGAAGGAGATATCCGGAGTCATCTCCCAATCGATAGGACTGATGGTCAAATCGCCTACTTTCACCTTGTGATACATTCCCATGGTTACCTCCACGTTATGGGTAAAGCTTTGCTTGTCTCAACGCTATTTTACTAGATTTGCATGTTCGAGTAGCATACACTATACGAAAAGAAATTTACTGTGCCTTGATCTAAGTCATAATTGTAAAACAATAATAACTATTATCAATATGGCCGACCAAAAAAAATCACGCGTCCTGAAAAGAGGCTACCCCTTGCCGGCTGGCGTAACCATTCTCAAGGAAGGGATAAATTTCTCGGTTTTCGCCCGCCACGCCACCCGGGCAACTCTGGTCATCGATCACCTTCCGGAGGGTGCGAGCAAGGCAATTCGCCATGAATTCGCCCTCGACCCCCAGGAAAACCGTACCGGCGACATGTGGCATATTTTGCTGCTCACCCATCAGCAGAATTTCCGCTACGGCTACCGATTTGGTAGCCCGAGCAGCAATGGCCGAGGCTTGGTCTATGATTATACCAAGATCCTCATCGACCCCTGCTGCAGCATGTTGAGCCCCCGCCATTGGGGAGAAGCGCCCACTTACGGCAGCGAACCCTGTTGTATGCCGAGCGGCCAGGACTTCGATTGGCAGGATGACCGCCCGCTGAAAACGCCTCTGGCCGAAACCCTTATTTACGAACTGCATGTCCGGGGCTTTACCAAGGATGCGAGTGCCGGCGTCGAAGCCCCCGGAACCTATCGGGGCATCATCGAGAAAATCCCCTATTTGCGGGACCTTGGAGTGACCGCCGTCGAACTCATGCCGGTAACCGAATTCGACGAAAACGACGTCATCTTTAAAAATCCTGAAACCGGTGAACAGCTGAAGAATTTCTGGGGCTATAATCCCGTATCTTTTTTTGCCCTCCATTCCGGTTACGCCAGGGAGCCTGGCAGAGCCATAGAAGAGTTCAAAGAGATGGTCCGGGCGCTGCACCAGGCCGGCATCGAGGTCTATCTCGACATGGTCTTCAACCATAGCGGCGAAGGCGGCTATCAGGGAACCACCAGCAGTTTTAGGGGAATAGACAACCCCATCTATTACCTCCTCGACAGCGACCAGGAATACCTCAACTTTTCCGGCTGCGGCAACACCATGAACTGCAATCACCCGGTGGTCCGCGAGTTGATCCGCAAGGCCCTGCGTTACTGGGTGACCGAGATGCACATCGACGGTTTTCGCTTTGATCTCGCCTCCATCCTCGGCCGCGACCGGCAGGGCAATGTTCTTGCCAACCCGCCGATGATCGAGGCAATCGGCGAGGACCCGGTGCTCCGCGACACCAAGATGATCGCCGAGGCCTGGGATGCGGCCGGACTGTATCAGGTCGGCTCCTTTTCCACCGATTCTCGCTGGGCCGAATGGAATGGCCGCTTCCGCGACGACGTCCGGGCCTTCATGATCGGCAATGACGACACCGTGACCCACCTGGCCACCCGTATCGCCGGCAGCTCCGACCTGTATCAGGCAAGCGGCAGGGGGCCTTTATGTTCGATCAATTTTATCACCAGCCACGACGGTTTCACTCTCGCCGACCTGGTGAGTTACGACCGCAAAAATAACCTTGCCAACGGCGAGACCGACAAGGATGGGGAAAAACATAACCTCAGCTGGAACAGCGGCTTTGAAGGTGTCTGCGAGGAAGAAGAAATTGTTCGTTTGCGCCAAAGACGCATGAAAACCTTCGTGGTCCTCCTGCTCCTCTCCCAGGGCGTACCGATGCTTGCCGCAGGCGATGAATTCGGCCGCAGCCAAGGGGGTAACAACAACGCCTGGTGCCAGGACAACAAGCTCAGCTGGCTGGACTGGTCACTTCTTAGAAAAAATGCCGGGTTTTTTCGCTTTTTCAAAGAATGCATCGCCCTCAGAAAAAAACACAAAATCTTTCGCCGCGACAATTTCTTCCTGCCCATCGAGCAAGCCGGCAAAGAGGGTGAGTCGCCGGAGATAGGTTGGCAATATCTCGCTCCCCACCAGCAGAACTGGTCATCCGACAGCCACGGTCTGGCCTTTTTTCTCCGGGCACCGGACGAAAGCGATACGGGCGGGGATTTCTTTGTCATGTTGAACGGCGACCGGAAGGAGACCCTGCATTTCGAAGCCCCGGCGCCGCGGCAAAAAGGCTGCTCCTGGTATTCCATCATCGACACCGCCGCCGCTTCCCCCGCGGATTATATGCCGATTGCCGAGACCAAGCGACAACTGGCCGCGGCCAGGTACACCCTGCCGCCCTTTGCCTGTAGAGTACTCCAGTCGGCCATCTGATCTGCTCTTAAAACGTTGCACCGATACGGCTGGCCGGCGAAAATCCTTTGGCACGGCCAGCCTCCTGTGCTATTGTATGCAAAGATTTGGAATATTCGCGCCGCTCGGCAACAGCGGCAAACCCGCTCCTCCCTCCCCAACGATTTAAAATCATGACAAATATACTTATTCTTGGTGATTCGCTGGTAGCTGATCACGATTGGCAGGCCCGTATGCCTTCTTTCAAGGTGGAAAATCGTGGGGTCCCGGGCGCAACGGCGGCCGATCTTCTCGCTTCCCTGCCGGCGATAAAAAACCTGGCAATTGGTGCCGAGGTGATTGTCGTTATGATAGGCACCAATGATCTCCTCAACGACAATGACGAGTTCCTGGTGCAACTGAAAAATATCCTCATTGAACTCAGCCACAACTACCCCACGGCGGAAATCCTGGTCAACGGCCTCCTGCCCATGGACCTTCCCAACCTACCTTATAACTCGGTCTCCAGCCTCAATACGCATATCGAGGCCATTACCATGCGCACCGGCTGCTGTTTTCTTGATATCCACCGGCGCTTTGTCGGTTCAACGAAACAGCTCTTTCAGGCGGATGGCGTGCATATCACCGCTGACGCTTATGCCATCTGGGAACGGGCTCTTCTTGAACATATTGCTTTTCTGGTCGAAAATGATGACTGACCCAGTTAATCTCAGAACGACCGACGAAAAATGCGCAAACGCCTGTTAATAGTGGTAAGCCCACTTTTATTTTTTTGGAGTAATGGAATGCATCGTAGATTCGCAGTGTACGGTATTGCCTTGCTATTCGCCCTCGGCACCGCACTTGTGGCGTCACCAACCATGGCCATGCCGCAAGCAGCCGTAGGCGCCGACGGCAAAATTGCTACAGGCACGGTAGTCGAAACAATGAATGCCGCCGGCTACACCTATATGCTTGTTGCCATCGGGGCCACGCAGAACTGGGTGGCAATCCCCGAAACCACGGTCAAAGCGGGCAGTCAGGTCAGCTACTACGAAGGGATGGAGATGCACGACTTTACCAGCAAAACCCTCAACAAAACCTTTGCAACTGTCATTTTCTCGGCAGGCCTTACAGGAACCGTCGGACCCGCCACCGATACCTCGGCGGCCAAGGCGCCGGCCCGGGACGACTCCTTTTCAGCGGCGCTGCAAGCCGAACAAAAGAGTGCCGCCGCAGAGCCTCAGTCCGCTCAAGGGTCCGGGGGCAGCGCCGGCGCCATAGCGCCCCTGCAGGAGATTGCCGTTCCCAAGGCGGAGGGGGAAAACGCCTACACCGTCGAGGAAATCTTTGCGAGCGCCAAAGCCCTTGCCGGCAAGAAGGTGCGGATCCGCGGCAAAGTCGTTAAATTCAGCCCGAGCATCATGGGAAAAAACTGGGTGCATCTCCAGGACGGCAGCGGCAATCCGCTGCAAAACTCCCATGATCTGGTTCTTACCACCGACACGGCCCCGGCTGTTGACGCAATCGTCACCATGGAAGGGATTCTGGCGGCGGATAAGGACTTCGGGGCGGGCTACGAATATGCTGCCATCGTCGAACAGGCATCGCTTATCAAATAACACCAGAAGGCATTGCATGCACTTTCTCCTCGTCGGTCCCGGCGCTCTTGGTTGCCTGCTAAGTTCCCTTGTCACCAAAGGCCTGGCTGCGACCGGAGACCGACTGACTCTTCTCGACCATGATGGCGAACGGGCCGAATATCTGACCGAGCGGGGTATTGTCTACCAAGAGGGCGCTAGCTGCAAGACCGTCCCGGTGACCGCAACCTCCGACCCGCAACACCTGGGACCGGTCGATGTCGTACTCCTCTGTGTCAAATCCTACGATGTTGCCGCAAGTCTTGCCTTCTGCCGACCCCTCCTGACCGCAACGACACTGGTGGTTTTTCTGCAAAACGGCATCGGCCATCTGTCGATGCAAGGTCATCTGGGCGAGGCCACCGCCGCCTTCGGCACCACCACGGAAGGCGCCACCCTGCTCGGCCGCGGCCATGTCCGCCATGCCGGCAACGGGGTGACCTCCCTCGGTTTCCTCCATGCCCCGGACGATCACAGCGCCCAGCTCCTGGAAAAAACCCGCGCAGTCTTCGCCGCCGGCGGTTTGCAGGTACATACCGCCGGCAACGTCCTGGCGAGGCTTTGGGCCAAACTGTTCATCAACGTCGGCATCAACGCCCTAACCGCCACCCTGGCCTGTAAAAACGGCGAGCTGCTGACCCTGCCAGGTATTGACGTAAGGATGCGAGCTGCCGTTGACGAGGCGATGCGGATTGCCAGGGCGGAAGGCATCGAGGTGATGGACGATCCTTACCGGGCGACACGGATTGTCTGCAGCAAAACTGCCGAGAATGTCTCGTCGATGCTCCAGGACGTTAGAAACAAGCGGCGAACGGAAATCGATGCCATCAACGGCGCGATCGTTGTCAGGGGATCGAACTATCGCATCAAGACACCGGAAAACAGCCTCCTCTGCCGACAGGTGCAAGAGATTGAGGCCGGGTACTTGAAACCATGACCAGAATCTCTCCCCCCCTACCTATCCCGGTGAGTGAAATAGGCTTCGACTTCGACGGGGTTATTGCCGACACCGCCGAGGCCTTTATCCGCCTGGCCTGCAGCGAACATGGCTACTGCTCCTTTACCCACGAAAATATAACCAACTTCGAACTGGAGAACTGCCTGGATATCCCCCAAACCCTGGTCGAAAAAATTTTCACCGACATCCTTACCGACTCCCTTGCCACAAAACTCCTGCCCATGCCGGGGGCGGTAGAGAGCCTAGAGCGCTTTGCCGAGACCGGCTGCCTGACCATTATCACTGCTCGGCCGCTTATCCAGCCGGTATTCGCCTGGCTGGAGCATTACTTCAGCACGCCTGCCAGGGAAAAAATCCGGGTGGTAGCGACCGGCGACCACAATGATAAGGTGCGACACATCCACCGGCACGGCCTCAAATATTTTATCGACGACCGGGCGGAGACCTGCATCCAGCTGGCAAGAGAGGCTATCAGCCCCTATGTCTTCAACCAGCCTTGGAACAAAAACCGGCACGAGCTGCCGACAGTTGCCGATTGGCGTGAGATCAGTGCCCTTGTGGCCCTGCCGGAGAAGATGCAGTCATGAAATGTCCGAACTGCGGGTGTGAAGTGGCGGTGCGCAGGAATCCTCTGCCTACCGTCGATATCATCATCGAGATAGGTACACAGATAGTCCTCATTGAACGGAAAAATCCACCCTTTGGCTGGGCCCTTCCGGGAGGTTTTGTTGATTACGGGGAATCGTATGAAACAGCGGCACTACGGGAGGCGGAGGAGGAAACCGGGCTGCAGGTAACGGCCCTCAGGCAGTTCCATACCTATTCCGATCCGGGAAGAGATCTGCGGCACCACACCGCCTCAACGGTATTCATCGGCAAGGCAGAAGGTGCCCCGCAGGCGGGCGACGATGCCGCCCGGGCCGAGCTTTTCGGGGAAGAGAGTCTCCCAGCCCTGGTATTCGATCACGCCAGGATTCTGGCCGATTATTATGCCGCCAAGAGGGCTTGATTCCAGGCGGCCAGGGGGAGTAATCTAAAACACACTCCGCAGCAGCCAATAGGCCAAAAGACCCATACCTATGGATCCATAGGCCATGACTCAGGGCGGGCAGCTGCCGCCGAATTTCTTTACGACAAAACCGCCTGTCAGAAGGCCGATCAGCCCTGCCACCACCACAATCGCCAGTTCTTTCATGGCTCTTTACCCTTTGATTTTTATCTCCGGTCTCTTTCTCAGGCGAATCGAGGCCGGTGTTACCTCGACCAGTTCGTCATCATTGATATAGGCGATACAATCTTCGAGAGTCATGGCCACCGGCGGGGTGAGAACGACCGCCTCATCGGTACCCGAGGCCCGCATATTTGTGAGCTTTTTACCTTTACCCGGATTGACCACCATATCGACGGAGCGGCTGCTTTCGCCGATTATCTGTCCCTGATACAAAGGAACCCCGGGATGAATGAAGAGTCTCCCGCGCTCCTGTAGATTAAATAAGGCGAAAGCGACCGCCGTGCAAGGATCCTTGGTCACCAACACGCCGTTGACGCGGTTGATGATATCCCCGGCATAGGGTCCGTATTCGGAAAAGACGTAGGACATCATGCCCATGCCTTTGGTGTCGGTCATGAACTGGGATCGATAGCCGAGCAATCCCCGGGTCGGAATAGTGAAGACCAGGCGCACCATGCCGTGCGAGATGTCCATCTCTTCCATCTGACCTTTCAGTTTGCCGAGCTTTTCGATGACTGCACCCTGGTATTGCTCATCGACATCGACGGTGAGTTTTTCATAAGGTTCCAGGACCTTACCGTCTTCTTCTTTCATTATGACTCGCGGTCTGGTCACCTGAAATTCATACCCTTCCCGGCGCATTTTTTCGATGAGAATGGAAAGATGCAGCTCGCCGCGGCCGGAAACCTTGAAACCCACCGCATCGGTCAGTACCTCGAAGTGCAGAGCGACATCGGCAAGCACCTCGCGCTGCAGGCGATCCCCGATATGGCGAGAGGTGACGAATTTGCCTTCCTTGCCGGCGAAGGGCGAATCGTTGGGAATGAAATTCATGGAAATGGTCGGCGGATCGATGGTGATCAGCGGCAGAGGCCGCGGATTCTCGGGATCGGTGAAGGTTACCCCGACCGTCACATCCTCCATTCCAGCAACCGCGACAATCTCGCCCACCCCCGCCGAATCGATGGCAACCTTGGCGTCGCACTCGAAACGAAAGATCTTCGAGATCCGCACCGGACTGATCGAACCGTCGCGTCGTGCCACCACGATAGGCTGATTGAGGCGCATCGTGCCGTTGACCACCTTGCCGATGCCGAGTCTCCCCAGATAGGGGGAATAGTCGATGGTACCGACCTGCATCTGCAGAGAGGCCTCGCTCGAACCGCTGGGGGCGGGGGTATGATCGACAATCATCTGGCTGATATGGGCCATGCCGGCCGTTTTATCAATAGGATCTTCCGGATTGAGGAGGGAGTAGCCGTTTTTCGCCGAGGCATAGACCACCGGAAAATCAAGAATATCGTCCGGAGCGTTCAGTTTGGCAAAAAGGTCGAAGACCTCGTTTACCACCCAGCTGCAACGGGCGGCCGGCTTGTCGATCTTGTTGATGACGACGATCACCGGCAGGTTGTTCTGCAGGGCCTTTTTTAAGACAAAATAGGTCTGCGGCATCGGCCCTTCCTGGGCGTCGACCAGGAGCAGCGCGCCGTCGGCCATGCGCAAGACCCGCTCGACCTGGCCGCCGAAATCGGCATGTCCCGGGGTATCGATGATATTGATCCAATAGTCTTTATATTGGTAGGAACCGTTTTTGGCGGTGATGGTGATACCGCGCTCCCGCTCCAGGTCCATGGAGTCCATCATTCGCTCGGTGACCTCCTGGTTATCGCGGAACATACCGGATTGTTTGAAAAGCTGGTCCACCAGGGTTGTCTTACCATGATCAACATGGGCAATAATCGCCACGTTACGAATTTTGTTCTGTTCCATCCTGCTTCCTTCAAGGTCTCGGAGAGCTATGACCTTGCATTGTTGCTACGAAAACTATAACAACTTGATTTTAGAAATAAAAAAAGCACTTGCCCCAATAAGCAGTGCTTTAAGTGTGTATGACTTTCTTATTTAGAACAGAATAGCATATCCGATTCCTGCAATTAATACAAGAACCGTTTTACTGCCTGTCAAGCATCAACCTTCCGCCTTAAGCCATTAAAGTTGCGATAAAACGAGGCTCCTCGACCGGGCTGAGCGCATAAGCGCCGGAACATTTTCGTCTATATAATCAAAGACTCTCGCCTGTTTATTGGCGGCCGGTCGGAGAATCCGCCCTATCACCTGCAGTAAGCGACCCTCAAAACTGATCGGGGTGGTGAGAAATAGGCTGGAAAGACCGGGACAATCAAACCCCTCGCCAATGAGCTGCAGGGTGGCGACCAGTACCTCAATCTCACCGCCCTGGACCGCTGCGACAATCGCGCTCCTCTCCTCGGGGCCGACGCTGCCGTGCAGCAACTCGGCCTTCACTCCTCTTGCCTGCAGCTTTTCGACAAAGAAGCGACAATGCTCCACCCGATCGGAAACCACCAGGACCGTACCGCTGTCTTCGCGGGCGGCCCCCACAATGTCGCCGAGGATCTGCATATTCCGCCCTTCATGCGCCACCAGGGCCTTGATCAGGGCCTGGTAGTCGCCACGATAGCGGTAGGTAAAAGAAGTGGCGGCACGGATCACCCGAGGTGCGAGAATGGCCCCGGTTGCCTTCAGTTCCTCGCGGTCGACGCGGTGCAGGCAATCACCCATGAAATAGTAAATGAGCCTGGTCATCTGCTCATCGCTGCGAAAAGCGGTGGCCGACAGCCCGAGCAGATAGTGGCAATCGAAATGCGAGACCACCTCGGTAAAGAGATTGGCCGGCACCCGGTGACATTCATCGACGACCAGGTGACCGAAATGGGGAAGAAGCGCAGGCAAATGATTGCGGACACTATTGACGATACCGATAGTAATGGGTGCGAGAACGAATTTACCGTCGCCCACCTGCCCCGGTTCGACACCGAGAAAGCTGCGGACCCGCTCCTGCCATTGGTATAACAATTCCTTGGTATGGACGACCACCAAGGTCGGCTGCCGGCGCTCGGCAATGAGGGCCAGGGCCATGACCGTCTTGCCGCTGCCGGTGCCGGCCTCGATAACCCCGAAGGATTTGCCGGCCGCTGCCGCCACCGCCACGTCCTGGTAGGGGCGCAGCTCGCCGTTAAAGGTAAAAACGATCTCCGGCAACAGCCGCCGCCGGTCGATGATCTCTGGACCCGCGCCGCAAAACTCGCGGCAGAGAAGCACCGCCTGATTGGCGAAACCGCGCGGGAAACGGAGACCTTCCGGGACCGGCTCATAATATTTCAAGAGCGGCTTGAGCTTTTTGCCGATCCAGCGGCCATAACGTTTGGCAGCGTTGTACTGCGGGTTTTCTATGGTCAGTCGCTCTTTCAAGGCCTGTTCGAGCGGCAGATCAATGCCGACGAGAAGACAGTCGGAGCTTACGGTGAGGATCGGCGGCATATGTATTACCGGTAGGAAATTGTTGATTATGGCTTGCACTTTATTGCTGCAGTGTTAATACTACCGCATTTTCAAGCACACAAAAATAACCAAGGACCACTATGATACGAAAACTCTGCCTTACCATTGCTTTTTTCCTCTTCACCTTTGCCGGCACCCTTCATGAGGCTGCGGCCGAAGACGTCATCACCCTCATGTTGCCGGAATCGGTGATCGCCAGGTCCGTCACCGCCGTTCTGCCCCTGCGCATCGATGCCCATTCGCCATCCGTCCAGGGAGATATCATCATCAAGAGCATAACGGATTTTCAACTGAACAACAACCAGCTGGCCTGCCGCCTCCGTCTTGGGGGGACCAATCTCGGGTTTCTCGCCGAAATTGCCGGTCATGAGATAAAATTGAAAGTCGGGGCGGTGGAAATAGACGTGCAGACCAATGCAACACTCCGCTATGATGCGGCGCAACAGACGCTCTTCGTCAAGCCGGTGGTCAAAAACCTCAGCCCCGGCGGCAAGGATGCCAACGCCGACATCGGCCAGGCCCTGGTAGCCCTGTTGAACGGCAAGGAATTCCCCATTACCTTGCAAAACCTCGACCCGATCATCGCCAAGTCAGGCGCCAAGACAATCATTATCAACACCCGGATCACCGACATCAAGGCTCAGCCGGAAGCCCTGCGACTGAGCCTGGTGCCGTTGATCAGCGCTAAATAGCCGGTCGGAAATCACCACATAAGGTCGTCAGGGACTTTGTAGGCGGCATAGGGATCGTCGGGATCGGGGTCGGCTCCTGCCTGGGGGGCATTGAGAATGATAAGCAGCTTATCGCTGATCGTCTGAATCTTCTCGACAATACCCCGGGGAATCACCTCACTGCGATCGGCAAGGACGACAATGCCCAGCTGGCCATGGCTTAACTTGTCGGCCATCTCCTGGGTTACAAAAATGCGCTGAATTGTCCCCCGAACATTAAACCGATAGGCGATGCCCTTCTCATCCTTGGGCAGCTTATGTTCCTCAATAAGCTGGCGGATTCGCGCCTCCTCCGCCCTTTTCTGCAGCTTGGCCTCCCGTTCGAGATTCAGCTCCCGAGCCCGGACTTTCTTTTTTTCCATCTCCTGCTGGGCAAGCAGGGCATTTTCATCGACCACCACCACATTCTTGCCGACTTGCTGCTTTTTCTTCTGATGCTGCTCCTTCTTGGCCTCCTTGACCTGCTTCTTTGCGACCAACCCCAGCTTCAGCATTTGTTCCTGAAATGACTTTCCCATATGGCAACACCGTGTAACAATTAATTTCTACTGACCTCAACCAACCATGTCGCCGCTATTGTAGCTGACTCTCGGCAAATTTGCAAAACCCCTTGTTAGCCGAAGAAACGTTCTGCTGTCAACCACAAGATAATTGCCGCCATCTATTTTTGGACAAGCGGTCGCAAGACGACAAAATGCTTGCCGAAAAAGGGGGATGGCGCTAGGTTTGCCGCACATGGCAAGCCCGCCACCCAATACATTTTCAAGATTATACAGGCCTAGAAGGAAATACTTATGAGTCGTTTTTACAGTGATACAGTGAAAAACATCAGCCCCTACGTCCCAGGCGAACAGCCGAAGGACCGGCGCTTTATCAAACTGAACACCAACGAGAACCCCTATCCGGCGTCACCCTCGGTAATCGAGGCGATGCGCTCGGTCACCGGTCTTGAGGCACGTTTGTATCCGGACCCCGAGGCCGCCGCTCTGCGCCGGACGCTGGCCGACCACTACGGCCTGGCGATGAATCAGGTCTTTGTCGGCAACGGCTCGGACGAGGTGCTGGCCATGGCCTACCCGGCTTTTTTTAACCGCACCGATACCATCGCTTTTCCGGACATCACCTACTCCTTCTATCCGGTATATGCGGCGCTGTACGAAATCCCCTCTCTTGTCATCCCTCTGGCCGAGGATTTCATCATTGATTTCAAGGAGTATCCGGAAAATTTGAAGGGCTTTTTGCTTGCCAACCCCAATGCCCCGACGGGTATTGCCGTGACCGCCAAGACGGTCGAGGCGCTGCTGCGGCAGCGTCCGAACACGCTGCTGATCGTCGATGAGGCCTACATCGATTTCGGCGGCGAATCGGTCGTTTCACTTGTTCCCCGCTACGATAACCTGCTGGTCATCCAGACCATGTCGAAGGCTCGGTCGCTTGCCGGCCTGCGGGTGGGCATGGCCTTCGGCGCCCCGGAACTCATCCGGGGCCTGGAATCGATCCGCGATTCTTTTAATTCTTACACTCTCGATGTGGTGGCGCAGCGAGCGGCCAAAGCGGCCTATGAAGATGTCGCCTACTTTGAGAAGACGCGGCAGGCCATTATGGCAACGCGGGAGAGGACGGTTGCGGCGCTTGAGGCGCTCGGCATGCACGTCTGCCCGTCATCTGCAAACTTTGTCTTCTGCACCCTGCCGGGGGTTGCCGGCGTCCTGGTGCAGCAATATCTGCGCGACAACGGGGTCCTGGTCCGTCGCTTTGCCATGGAGCGGATCAAGGACTGGCTGCGTATCACCGTCGGTCTCGATGAGGAGATGGATGAGGTCATTCGCCTGCTGCAACTTTTCGTGCAGCAGAAGGGGTAAGTCTAGAACAGACAACGTGCCTCAAGACTCCCGTAGCAGCTCCCGGCCCTTGGCGATCAGGTGGCGAAAAAACGTGTCAATATCGGCACGCTCCGCCGCCGGATTGATGACCAGGAGGCGCAGCACCAGCTTGCCGTCGAGATAGGCGACGCCGACCAGAGTCGTCCCCTCTTTGTACAGCCTGGTACGCAGGGCAAGGTTAAAGTCGTTGTTTTTTTCCCCTTCGACCTTGAAGCGAAAACAGACATTGAAGGAGGTCCTTGGAACGACCAATTCCAATTCAGGACTTCGGTTAATGACTTCTTCTGCATAGGCACATAGCTCAAGGGATTTTTCCACCCTTGCCGCCAAACCCTCACGACCGAAAAATTTCCAGTCGAGAAACCACTTCAGGCTGTCGACCCTACGACCGCACTGCAGAGAGGCGGGCCCCAGATCCTCCATCTCGTCGGCATTTTCATTCCGGAACAGATAGCTGCCGTCGCCTGCGCTCAGCGCAGTTGCCAGGGCTTGCTTACCTTTATTAATAAGAAGGATATTGCACATCAGGGTGGAGCCGAGCATCTTATGAAAATCCCAGGTAAAGGAATCCGCCGCCTCTAGACCCTGCAGATAGAGGCGCCGCAGTCTCGGGCTGAGCACGGCAGAGCCGCCCCAGGCGCCATCGACATGCAGCCAGAACCCGTAGGCGGCGCGCAGGGGCAGAAGGGCGTCAATCGGATCATAGCCGCCGCGAACCGTAGTGCCTGCGGTGGCGGCGACAAAAAACGGCAGCCCGCCGCTTTCGACGACCCTGGCAATCGACCGCTCCAGCTCCGCCGGAAGCATCGCTCCCATCGGGTCGAGGGGCACCTTGATCAGCTGATCAACACCTATCCCGAGGATATTAGCCGCCCGGTCCATGGAGTAGTGGGCATCCGCCCCGACAAAGGCAAAGAGCTTCTGTTGGCCGAAGAGACCTGCCTGCTTCATCGATGGGTTGGTTGCATTCCTGGCAGCCATCATGGCGATCATATTGGCATTGCTCGACCCGGTGGTCATCTGGCCATCGCCGTTTTTAAAACCGACCAGATCCAGCATCTCGCCGATCATATATTTTTCCATGAGCGTCGACACCGGTGCCGATTCGAAGGTACAGGCCGAGGCGTTGGTTAGCGCCGTAATTATCTCTCCGACGATAGCCGGGAGATTGGCTCCCACCCACATGCGGTTGACAAACAGTGGATGGTTGGTCTTCACCGAATAGGCAAGGTACTTGTCGACCCAGGCAAAGATCTCCCGCCAGTCGCCGGGGTTTCCCGGCTGCTCAAGACCGAGGATGCCACGCAACTCGTCCGGGCTGTGGTAGTCGAGGAATTGTCCCTGCCGCTGTCGGGCATAATATTCCTCGATTACCTTGGTAAGATGGGCAAATACCTTTATATCATCCATAACTGGCGAATCTGGTGAAATTGACGGGTGGTCCGCCGCCGGCTTTTCCCGGGCAACGGAGCGTTTTCCTGAATTGCCCCAGTTACTGCGGAATTATGAAATTATCAAGAAAATTATCGGTGGGCTTTTTTCATCAAGCATCAAGATGGGCAAGAAGCTCATGGACCTTCGTTGCCGGATATATGGATGTGCCGGTACGCTCTTGCCGTTCAGCACCTCCATAGATCAGCGCTCGCCCTCTTGGTAGAGAAAAGAGCTTCGAAACATAATCCAATCCTCTGAAATAGTCCTGATTGATAGTCATTCCCGCCTTAATTTCAACCGGATAGAGATCGGGGCCGAAGCTGAGGAGCAGATCCACCTCCTTGCCGTTGCTATCACGAAAGAAATTCAGGTTGCTTCGTTTACCGCGATGCAAGCGATATTTCAATGCCTCTATGACGACCATATTTTCAAAGAGGTTGCCGCGTAGCGGATCGCGACTCACGTGAAGTTCGCTTTCCAAACCAAGCAGATGCCCTGCTAAACCAACATCGTAAAAATACAGTTTTGCAGATTTCACCAGCCTTTTGCCGATATTGGTAAAAAATGGCGGTAGCCGAAAAACAATATAACTTGCCTCCAGGAGGGTCAGCCAATTCCGTGCGGTCTGATGGGAAATACCTGCATCGGCAGCGAGATTGTTGACATTCAGCAATTGTCCGACCCGGCCGGCACAGAGGACAAGAAAGCGTTGGAAGAGATTGAGATCCTTGATATTGATCAATTGGCGAATATCTCTTTCCACATAGGTTTCAAGATAGGCGGCCAGAGCCTCAACCGGATCAAGGCTGTCCTTCCAAAGCCTCGGATAAAACCCGGTAAACAGCAGGTGATCATTTGAAAAATCGAGCTGCCTACTCTGCAACTCCTCAATGCTCAAGGGAAGCAATTTGAGGAGAGCCGTACGACCAGCCAGCGACTGGTTGATGGCATTCGTTACTTCAAATTGTTGACTGCCGGTGAGGATAAATCGGCCGTGACGATCATCATCGTCGACAATCCCCTGGATATAGGAAAGAAGGTCGGGTGCGTTCTGTATTTCGTCGAGAATTGCACCATCACTTAAACCCGCCAGAAAACCACGGGGATCTTCGCGAGCGAACTGTCGAGTATCCAAATTCTCCAGGCTGAGGTATTTTTTTTCGACAAAAACACTCCGGCAGAGAGTGGTCTTGCCGCTTTGTCTTGGACCGGTAACAGTCACTACCGGATACTGTTCAGCAACCTTACGAAGATACTTCTCTGCAGTTCGAGGGATGAGATTCATGAAGGAATAATAGATCTATTTTATGCAATTTGCAATTACAATTTGGCATTTGCATATAACCTACCGTTCCATCTGGAAGGTACTGCGAATCCAGCGGACCACGCCGGCGAGGTAGCCTTTTTCGTTCTTGCTCACATCCTTTTCCAGCCAGCCCATCTCGGAGAAGAGCGAAAGATTCCAGAGGGAACCGCCGAGACCTTCATGCAGCAGAGCCATTTCCGCCTGCTGCACGGCAAGAATGCCGCCGGACTCTGCTTCCCTGGTAAAAAAGGTGACGTTACCGTCCTGAGAGGCGACGATGGAGATCGCCCCCGGCTGGTCGAAAGCAAACTGGGCGGCGGAGATATGCCGGGTACCGCCAAGACTGGTAAAAGGCCGGGCAAAGGGTTCGTGGCCCTCAAAAGGCTCGATGACGCTCAGGTTGGTGGCGATGCTCCGGGTGTCGATGGCCTCGATCTTGGCGCCGAAGCAATAGACATACCGGTCAAAGGTCATGACCAGGGCGCCGTCCACCGCCGTCAAGCGGGCGATCCTCGTGCACTGCTGCTGCACCTGCTGCCAGTTGCGGAGCCGGTCTTTTGTTAGGGATAGATTCATATCCCTGATGATGCGCAGAAGATTTTCGGTATCCGCTAGTTCGGTGCGCGAAGGCGGCGACGTCATCGTCTCGGCGTCGAGGAAATTGGCGCCACCGGTGTACTTTATCGGCGCAGTGATCGATTTCTTCCAGTTAATATCGTCGGGGACGATGAGGACGGTGCCGCCTCGTCCGTGCATGCGCATCTGCTGGGCAATTTTCAAAATGGCATTGTAGCGAAAGAGATTCAACAGGGTGATCTCGGTCTTCTGCGCCTGGGCGGCGATCTTCGGCATGATCGAGTGGAGAAAACTGCGGGAATCGATAAATACCGCCCGGTTGGCGGTAAGTGCGGCAATGGTTCTACCGCTGTACATGATGAGAATGCGACCCGGCCCGAGAATCTGAATCCACAGATCGGATTTGATCACCGTCTCATAGGAGATGGTGATAAAGCCCCAGATCTTCAACTGCCCGGCTTCGTCCGGCCAGACACCGATATCCGCCTGCGGATTCTCAAGCGCCGGACCCAGCTTGCCGATAGTTCTGGCGGTGAGGTCGAGAGGGGTGTCAAAATGGAAGGTATCGGTGGAATGGTCCGACTGACGGAGGATGAGTGAGGCATTGACTGAATACCCCTCCTCCGTTGAGAGGCTTGCCCAGTGGGCAACATTGATCAATTCCGCAAGGTGTTCCGGTGAGGGTACATTACCGCGCAGGAAAACATCACTGAGGGCGGAATTGGGGGCAATAAGTTCCTTCGAGCCGTTGATGCGGTCGAAAAGCTCCTGAATAAAAGACTGGCTAAGCTGGAATGCCGGGTTATGCATAGTTTCTCTGCAACCTACCAACAAGAAGGCGGCTAATTTTTACTGTCGGTCCTTTCCAGATAGCGCGACAGGAAGAGCGACTGCAGGATAATAAATACCACGGTCAGGCCAAGCATGCCGAAGAGCTTGAAATTGACCCAGGTGTTGCTGTCGAAGTGGCGCATTACGTAGAGATTAGCACAACCTAAAGAAATGAAAAATACCACCCAGCCAAGATTGAGACGCCGCCAGATCTGCTGGGGCAGAGTCAGGGCGCTGCCCATCATCCGCTCGATGGCGGTCTGCCGGCCGAAGAACTGGGTAGCGAGAAATGCCCCGGCAAAAAGCCAGTTAACAACGGTCGGTTTCCACTTGATGAACGTTTCATCCTGAAGGTAAAGGGTAAGTCCGCCAAAGACGATGATAATCGCCAGGGTGACCAGTTGCATGGTTGCCACCTTGCGGGTATTAAACCAAATGACGGCAACCTGCGCGACGGTGGAGGCGATGGCAACCGCCGTGGCGACATAGATATCAAAAAACTTGTAGGCCAAAAAGAAGAACAAAATCGGCAGGAAATCAAAAAGAAATTTCATCGGTGCTCCGGCAAAAATAAGAGAGAGTGAGCTTGTTACCCAGCTTGAGGTCGCCTGGCAGGTCCCCCTAAAATTGGAACACAGCCTAAATTTGTCTTGATATGTATATCAGGTGCGGGTGATTGGCAAGTTTCTTAGTCAATTGCGGCAAAAGATTTGCATTGATGGGGGAGTGCGCGAAGAGATTTGCTCAGGCGATCTAAAGTGGTCCGTGTGAAGCCTGAGGTTGGGGAATATGGGGTCAGGTCTCAACTAATGACTTTATGTAAAGAGTTGAGACCTGACCCCGGTTCTTCTTGCTAATTGGTCTAAATATATCGTAATTAACTCTACAACGCAAGTTGAAGAATTATCAATAATATGTAGTGAGAGGCGGTCCAAAACCTTCAACCACCGACCGGATGTTTTTAGTTGTGTCACATAGCCCCGGTTTCACCCAATATCACCGGGTTATCCAATGCATTGAATCGTTGGAATTGGGTATCGTGTCCCCTGATATAGGCAAACTATTTGTGTGGCGCAAATGAGAAGTCAAAAACTTACAATTAAGAAATACTATCTCGAATTTATGCAAGTAAGCACTAGCGCTGCTTTCATTGTTACCCACTTTTGATCATCTAGCCCGCGAATAAAGCCATCGACAAAGATCTCTATTTCTTCATCGTTATATGGTGATTTTCGATCATTCGCAGGATCAAGCCAGTCAGGTTCCTTATTGGTGCTCTTGTCCTTTTTTTCACCAAACCAACCTCCGAATTTATACCAACGTGAATATCACCGGTTCATCTGTTGCATTTTTTTGTTGGTAAAAGTTTGACTCTTTCGGAATATCAATAAGTCAAGCTTGCACCAGATACCTTCAAATATTCTTAAGAACAACCTACTTCGCACCTATACCTTGCCGCGCCAGCGCCGCAGACATTTTCGTATTGTGATTACAAATTCCTCATTATCTATTTATTCTTCTGATAATGAGCATGGGTTCTAAAGATTGAATCTGCTAAACGAGTTCCAGTTGAAACCAATTTTGACAATACTCTTAATTGTTCACTACAAGCAATT
Source organism: uncultured delta proteobacterium (assembly GCA_903875445.1). Lineage (GTDB taxonomy): Bacteria > Desulfobacterota > Desulfobulbia > Desulfobulbales > Desulfocapsaceae > Desulforhopalus_A. Next base: position 82,408 of record CAIQWD010000013.1, read on the forward strand.
TCAGTTGTTGGTTGAGGATAATTAATGGTGTGATCAATCTCCCCCCAAATCTCTTCAAACAACGTTCTTACCTGTATTTCACAACAAACAGGATTGTTGTTGTTCGGTTTAATGACGTAATGCACACTTGTATAATTGTGTCTCTTATTTCAGTTATTATTTCAAGGTCATCGTATTGCTTTTTGGATTCAGGATCCCAAGTAAAAGCTTTAGGGTTTTCAACGAAATTCCAATCTCCACTTTCTATTTTCTTAACAATTTCAGCGTGAATTGTTGGAAATTGATCATGGTATAAGTGTAAAACTCTTACTCCTATCAGATCATTGATTTTTTCAAAAAGATTTTCTTTGCCAATTTGATGACTTCCATCAAATTTTCTTACGATTTTGTCTTTTAAGTGACCAGGATCTTTAAATCTAGATTTGATTGAATGAATGATAGGACATGATTTTGAGTTTAAAACTGGATGTCGTTCGAAAAATGTCTGAACACCAACGAGAAACTGTTCAAGCTCAAAACGTTTGTCTTCATAATATTCAATTATTTCTTGGATGTTATTTTCTTTTTCCATTACAAAGAACCCACTCGTTTTAACAAGTCTTTCGCAAATATTTCGTATTGCAATTTAGTTGCTTTATATTTTCCAAAGCTACCATGGTTCACCTCTAATTCAATTTCTTTCAAATAACCTGGATTGCTTTTCAATAAAGCAGAATAAACATCTGGAACTTTCCACATTGGACATTTTAAGGCTTGGGCGACAGATGGAAAAGTATTGTGCGTGTGCATAACGGCATCACCACCTATAGGAGCCTCCATTATTTCAGCCTTTAAATTTGACCTGTTATCTTTTTTTATAAACTCCTTTATTACTCCAGGTATTTGTTCGACATAATAATAATGGGCTTGAGCTAAATTATATTTATTATTCGGGGGATCCTTTTGGTATTTTTTTGCATTGTAAATAGTATACCCTAAAAATTGAACGAATTTATTAGGGAATTTTTTCCTTTTTTCAATTGATATCAAACTATAAATTGTTGTAAACTCTCTTTGCCAAAGTTCAAGAGAATTACCAATATTTCGTATTCCATACAAACTAAACATATCTGGCTGAGCTGGAACAATAAATCCATCTACCGTTGATATAATTGTTTTATTCAAAATACCTAAACTAGGGGAAGTATCGATTAAGACAAAATCATATTTATATTTTTCAGAATATTTTTCGCATATTGATCTGACATTGGTGATCGTTCGTAATGTTAAATTATCCCCTTGATATGCTCCACTCCACCTTTCCGCAATTTTATTTTCAAATTTGTGAATAGATAACCTTCCTGGGATTAAATCTAAATTTGGAGCTAAACTCAATGGCTTTGGATATTTTTCTAATTCATTTAATCCATCTTCTGTCGGTTTTAATAGAAAATGAATCGATCTTGGTTTAGAAATTGCCTCATTATATTTTTCTATATTTTTAGACGCAGACTCGTAATCATCAATATATGGATCTTCTTCTGCCCATATTTCATGTAATTGTTCTTTCTCTAAACCACTGATTGTTAAATTACACTGGGGATCAAGGTCAATAAATAAAATATTGTGCCCTAGTTCACTTAATGCATGTCCTAAATGAAAACCAAGAGTGGATTTACCAACGCCGCCCTTATTATTAAATAGAGATATAATTTTCATGTGATTTATTTCCGTTAACCCTAATTTTAATTACTCATTGGATGAGGTTAGCCTATATACTTCACAAATACACAAGGGGTTCACTGATTCTGTATAACCATCCAATTAGAGTGTTATGCAAAATTATAGATCAAGTTAATAATTTTTTTGCGAATGCTCATATTCGCATACTGCCCAATGCACGATTCGCTTGTTTTGCTGCTGTAATCCGTAAGTCCAACCCTGCCATATTTTCTTCAGAAAATAGTGGTTGCTGATTTATTTCGTTATGTCAAGGTTTTTCTGAATCTACTCCGTCGTCTGAGCGACTGATAAATTTTTGCTTTGACAGGTGGTTATGGAAAAATCCTGTGTAATAGCTGGTTCCAAGTCTTATCCGGTTAATGAGCTTAGCGATATTTTTTTTCGTGCTCTAAAGAGAAGTAACTTCTGACAAGGAGCGCAAAAGCCCCACGGGCGGTACTGAAAAACCCTGTTACTCCGGAATGGAATATTGCATAAAAGCGAATTCACACAAAAACAGATAGTCAGCACCGAACCGGGTGATCAGATAAAAGTTGCCAAATAGAAGAGGAAAAGATAGTGTTATTGGACTGTTCCGGGTGGATTCCCAGCCAGGATGATCGTTATCAACTTTTACTAAGGAGGTACCGGATGCGTTTGCGACTTTCAATCTTCGCCCTTACCGTTTGCCTGGCCCTTTCCTTTGGTGTGGCGGCAGCCACGACCGTCGTCAATATCGGCATTGTCACCAATCCGACCTTCGTACATGTCCAGGCGGCCACCTGGTTCAAGGAGGACGTGGAAAAGGCCCTGCCCGGCAAGTACGAGATCGTCATCCATCATTCCGGGGCCTTGGGCAGCGAGACCCAGGTACTGCAGCAGGTCCAGCTCGGCACTACCCAGATGACGGTGTGCACCACCGGTCCGATCGAGGCCTTTGTCCCGGAAATCAAGGCCCTGGAGATGCCCTTTCTCTTTCCCTCCTATGCGGCCGCCGACAAGGTCCTGGATGGCCCGATCGGCCAGGATCTGGCGGCACGGCTGGCGAAACAGGGCTTTTTCGGCCTGCATTTTCTCGATAACGGCTTTCGCAACGTCACCAATTCCAAGCATCCGGTCAAATCGCCGCAGGACCTTGCCGGCATGAAGATCCGCACCATGGAGGCCCCGACCCACCTGGCCATCTGGCGGGCCATCGGCGCCAACCCGACGCCCATGGCCTGGCCGATTTTCACCGCCCTGCAACAGGGGGTGATCGACGGGCAGGAAAACCCGGTGGCGATCATCCATGCCGCCAAGTTGCTTGAGGCCGGTCAGAAATACCTGACCCTGTCGCGTCATGTCTATTCGGCCCTGGTCTTCCTCGCCAACAAGTCCTTTATCGATACCCTGCCCGAGGCCGACCGCAAGGTCTTTATCGACGCCGCCCGCGCCGCATCGCTCAAAGGCCGGGCCTTTATCCGCGACAACGAGGATAAACAACTGGCGGAGTTGCGGGCCGCCGGCATGCAGGTCGAGGATGCCCCCGACCTCCCGGCCTTCAGAAAGGCAACCGCCCCGGTCATCGACTCCCTGAGCGGCGATGCTAAGGCACTCGTCGAGCAGATCCGCCAGGCAGTGCAGTGAGCGGCAAAGGCGAAAAGCAGACCACTCCCCTGCCCTCGGCCATCGACAGGCTGAGCGGGTGGATCAATACCCTGGTGGAAAGGGTGCTGCTCTGTATTGGCTCGGCCATCTGTTTAATCCTCTTTGCCCAGGTGCTCTGCCGCTATGCCGGGGCCTCGCTCGGCTGGTCGGAGGAGGTGAGCCGGCACCTCTTGGTGGCCATCACCTTCCTCGGCAGCACCGCCGCCTATAAACGAGCGGCTTTCATCGGCTTGCAAGGGATAGGCCGGTGGTTCGGCCCGACTATCGAGCGGCTGTTTGTCGTAGCAACGCAGCTCCTCACCCTCGGCTGCTTTGCCGTCATCTGCTGGTTCGGCACCCTCTATACCACCGGCAAGGCGTGGCAACATACTACCGCCGCCCTGCAGTTGCCCATGGCGGTGCCCTTTGCGGTGATTCCCGTCGCCGCCCTCATCCTTATACTCCATGTCCTGGCGAATATCGGCAAGACCATGACCCCGGGGCGGCACAGGCCATGACCGTCCTCCTGCTCTTTGCCCTGCTCTTTTTGCTCATCCTTCTCGGGATGCCGATAGCGCTGTCGATCGGCATCCCGGCCATCGGTCTGCTACTGGCACCGGGGGTCTTCCCGTCGTCGGTGTCAACCGCGGCCCTTGGCCAGACCATCGTCCAACTGCTCTTTGCCGGGGTCGATTCCTTCGATCTCTTGGCGGTGCCGCTCTTTATGCTCGCCGGGTCGATCATGGAGTCAGGCGGCATCTCGCGGCGAATCATCGACTTTTCCGACAGCCTGGTGGGCTGGCTGCCGGGCGGCCTGGCCTGCGCCAGCATCGTCGCCTCGATGTTCTTTGCCGGCATCTCCGGTTCGGCCGCCGCCGATACCGCCGCCATCGGTGCCGTCGCCATCCCGGCGATGATCCGCCAGGGCTATCCGCCGGCCTTTGCCGCCGCGGTGGTGGCAGCCGGCGGGTCGATCGGCATCATCATCCCGCCTTCGATCCCCATGGTGATCTTCGGCTTTCTCACCAATGTCTCCATTGCCAAGCTCTTTGCCGGCGGGCTGCTGGTCGGCGTACTCTTCGGTCTTGCCCTGATGCTGGTGACAGCGCTCATCGCCCGCCATCACGGCTACGGCAGCCGCCGGCCATTCTCCGCCACGCTTACGCTGCAATCCTTTCGCCAGGCATTTTGGGCGCTGTGGGCGCCGGTGATCGTTCTCGGCGGCATCCTGTCGGGCCTGGTCACCGTCACCGAGGCGGCGGCACTGGCGGTCTTCTATGCCCTGTCGGTCAGCATGGCGATCCACCGCGAGTTCACCTGGCGCGACCTGCCCGCCCTGATCATCCGCTCACAGATCTCCGCCGCCGCCATTCTCCTGATTATCGCCATGGCCAAGGTTTTTACCTGGCTGGTGGCGATGCAGCAGACCAGCCAGCTCCTCGGCGCGGCGATGACCGGTCTCGGCCTGCCGCCATGGGGACTCCTGCTGCTAATTATGATCGGGCTCTTGATCGTCGGCTGTGTCATGGAGACAACGGCGGCCCTCATTTTGCTGGTGCCGGTCCTCATCGTTTTGACGCCGCAGATGGGCATCGACCCCCTCCAGTTCGGGGTGGTGGTGGTCACCAATCTGGCAATTGGCATGTTGACGCCGCCGGTGGGAATCTGTCTCTTTGTCGGCTGCGGCATTTCCGGCGTGCCGCTCGGCCTCGTGGCGCGGGCGGCTTTGCCTCTCGTGGCGGCGACGATTGTGGTACTGCTGCTTGCCACCTATTGGCCGCCGCTTACCCTCTGGCTGCCCGGCCTCTTGTATCCGTGAAGGATTTCATCTCTTAATTTATGAAAAGATCAACTAGAGGGCCGTCCAAAGAGAGCGTAACGGCGGGATGTTCCTTCCCGGAGAACGGCTCGGGCGGTTTGACGCTCACCCGGTCTTTGGCAATCCCCGCTTCGCCCTCCAGGTTGCCGACGATCGACTGCGCACGATTTTCGGCAAGCTGCAGGAATGTCGTGTCTGCAACCTTTTCGCTCTCAACCAGTCGGCTATAAAGCTCCCCCGCCCGGTAAAACTTCCCGGCTTTCTTACTAGTTTCTTCCTGAGGCAGTGCAGGTATTCGCGGCTTTAGGGTTCCCGCCGCAAGGCCTTTTTCCAGTTCACCGAGAGATGCCTTGCCGAAACGCTCCGTATACAGTTTTTCCACCGTGTCTTGGGTTTTGGAGTCGGCAAAATCGAGCGGGTCGGGAATGTCATTCGGGCCGAGCTTCGCTCCAAGCCTGCTTGTAACCATTGCCCGCATGCTGCGGTCTTGCAACTCCCTGCCATCCACCTCAGGGCTATATCGCCCTTGAATGACCAATTTCAGCTGTGGCCGACTCTTCAAGGCATCGGCGAGTTTCAAGAGCTTCTCTTTCTCCGGCGGCAGAAGAACGGCGCTTGCCGGATCAAACTCCACCGCCTGAAAACTCTCGGACTCTCCGCCGAGCAGATGTCCCAGTGCCCGGAACGGCGATGTTACCGCTTTGGTGATCAGATTTGTAAACATTTTCCAAATGAGCGGCCCGATACTGAAATGGGGGTCGTTCAAATCTCCGGTGACGGGAAGGCCGATTTCTATTCGGCCGTTGGCATCCTTTAAAAGGGCGATCGCCAGATCCAGGGGAAGATTGGTGGCATCGGGATTGTCAACCTGCTCTCCCAAGAACAGGTTGTCGATCACAATCTTATTGTCGCCTGTCATCTTATAGTCCTGCAGCGTATATTTCAGGTCTGCGGAGATCTTGCCTGATTTAATCAGTCGGCCGGCAAATTTCCCGGAATAGGGAGAAAGATTTTTTAATTCAAGGTTGCGAAAAATCATCTCGATATCGGAGGAACGCCCAAAATCGCCGGGTCGGATCGCGCCATTGATTTTCGCAATCCCGTATTGATCGACGTAGCCGTCCATCTGAATCTTAGTTTGCGAGTCCTTTAGCGACGAGAGGCCGGTAACCGTGCCCTTGAGGCCATGGATACGGGTCATGAATCTTGGCCTAAGGCTCAAGTCGGCAAAGAGCACATTGCCATTTTCCACCCGTACCTTAGCAATATGATAGGGAAAGGTGGCCTGCTCTTTCTTTGGTGCCGCATTTTTTGCTGCCTGCTTGGAGGGCGAAGCCTTACCGCCGCCCGGCTTATTTTTGAAGATCTTCGCAAAGTTCAAGGTCTTGTCTTCACCGATGATAAACTCCCCGACCGGCCCCACTATTTTGATCTCTTGCGCCTCCAGCCCGTTCGGTTGCAAGGTCAGCTTGAATTTGGGAAGTTGTACCGCATCCCACCTCAGGTAGGGTTTTGGGGCACGAGGATCGGCCAGGCGGAGATTGTTCAGGCTAAAACCTCCCTCATAGGCGACTTTTTGTGCCGCACCAGGAATCCCATAGCGCAGGTGCCCCCGAGCGGAAGCCGACGCGGACTGCAATTTCAGGGTGACATACGGTTCGAGATAGGGCTGCAGAGAGGTGAGCACCAGACCTGACGCATTAATATCGGCTTGCACCGCAAGGGTGGCGGGATTCACTGTGCCGCTCACAGTCGCGGTGCCCCCCTGCTGCAGCTGAAAACCAACAGCAAATCCCATGGGCGATTTGCCGTCGATCTCGGTCAGCCTGACCTTGACACCCTGCAGGCTGAGCAGAGGTTGAGGCGAATGCGTCGTCAGGTCGGAAAACTTTGAGCTGAACCCTTCGACTTCAAAGGCTTTGACCAGGAATTTCCATTCCGGAAGGTTAGGCGCAGGTTTAGCCTCGGTGGATTTTTCAACGGCTCCTTTGGCCTGCAACAGTTGCTGCCAGTTGATTCTTCCTTCGGCATCAAGAGCGGCGTCAAGACGACCTGTGCTCATAGCAATGCGGCCAAAAATGATCGAATGGGCACCCAGATCACACTCGCCACCGTCAAACGTCAGTTTTTCGGTGGCAAACAGCGGCTCTGGCGACTGGGAACTGTGAAGGCTTATCCCTCTCAACTCACTTGATATTTCTTGGAGCACAATTTTGTTTTCAGCCGCACCTATTTGCAGATTTGCCTGAAGCTTAAGATCTCCGCCGGCAATCGCCGCATTGATCGGGGTCTTTCGGCTCTTTTCGTCGAGATTAATGGCGATATTCTTGACCAGAATGGCGTCTGCCTGCACTCTAAAGGGCATATCTGCCGCAGCAGGAGGGTCGGCTGTCTTCTGCTCTGCTCCAGCGGACGTGGATGAGGGCGGAGTTTCTTCCCCTGGCTGCTTTACCGGCAAGGATTCACGGACTATCTTCTGCAGATTGATCTCGCCCGCATCGTTGATTTGCGCATCCACGGCGCCTTCCGCAAAAAGCAGCCGCCTTACATGCAATTCTTTGGTTGCCAGCTCGAAATGTGGTGCTTCCAGGTCCAAGTTTTTCAAGTGGAGAAAGGCCTTGTCGGTATCGCGCAGCCTAAGCGACAGATCGGTTAAGGAAAGGTGCAAGCCTTCGAGTACCAGCTGGAGAGGAGAGGTATCGGCGTTTACCTGATATTCGCTGGAGGCATTGATCGTGCCTGCAGGTTGTTCCAGGTTGGTATTGTCCCTGAAAAATTTCCACAGGCTGGCTATCCGGATGGTGTTGAGAGCGAGCTTACCCTTTGTGCGCAACGGGGAAAGAGTGATTTCACCTTCCCACTGGACGGACCCGCCATCTTCCGTCGTGGTGGCAAGGCGATAGGTTCCCTTATGCTCCTTAACTGTGGACACATCCTGCAAATTCAGGTTGAGCCCATGCAGGGCGAATTCTGCGGGGATGTTCTGGCGCTTATCGACAAGGGCCATCTGCCCTTCCCGGACGACCGCACTCTGGAGAATGAACGGCAAGAATTTGGCAGCGGATTTTTTCGGCTCTGGGGTTTGCGCAGGCCTGGCTGCGAGTTTGTCGAAGTTGTTTGACCCATCGGGCTCAACCACCAGGTGGATCTCCGGCTTGTCAAGATCAAGTTGTCGCAGTACTACAGCCCCCTGGAACAGGCTGCTCGTCTCCAGGTCAAGGAAGAACCTTTCGAAGGCAACCAGCGGTGATCCGTCTGCTTGCTGCAGGCTGAATCTGTCGACTTCGACAGTCAAAAGAAAGGGGTTAATGCGAACTTTATCAATAACGGCCAGGCAATGTAGGTTTTCCTGTACATATTTGGGTACATACCAGCGGATGATCCATGGCGCCAAGATAAAACCGCTAAAAGTATAGAACAGCAATGCGGCCACTGAGAGAAGCAGGAATTTACTGGTCAACACCTTGCGTATGCTATGCTTCATATCTCAATCCATTGGTGGGGGGAGACATTGGGCTGCCGAAAAATTCGCTTTTAGAAGGAATCCTCAAGAATTTTTCTTGGTAAAAAGCACGGGTATCGTGTACCTGAATTGTAACAGTTATTTCTTAACGGCTCCTAAATTATAATGACATCCTAACTGGATACAATACTTAAAATGAGTGTACCCCATCTCCTGCTGATTGTGTTGGCAAATTTCGCATGGGGTTTTAATTATATTGCCGGAAAAATTGGTGCCGGCGTCTTTCAACCCCTCTTATTTACAGCCTTTCGTTTTCTCTTCCTGCTCCTCTTGATGCTCCCCTGGCTGAAACCCGCACCGGGGTATATGAAGCCGCTCTTAAGGGTGGCTTTTCTTTTGGGTGTGCTTCATTTCGCGATGATTTTTATCGGCCTTAATGCAGGAGGAAATATTGCCTCCATTGCTATCACCACACAGCTCTATGTGCCGTTTTCAGCAATTTTTGCTTCAGTATTTTTGCGGGAAAAAATATCGCTCAGGTCGCTTTTCTCGATAGCTGTGGCCTTTGCCGGGGTGATGGTTATCGGCTTTGATCCGATTGTCTTTAATCACCTTGATGCCATTTTGTGGGTGGCGGGAGCTGCATTTATAATGGCGGTTGCGACCATCCTGATGCGGCAATGCCCTAATCTCGGGGTATTCAGGCTTCAGGCCTGGATCGCTCTGGTTGCCTTGCCGTCGTTGCTGCTTTTATCATCGATTTTTGAATCCGGTCAGATCCAAACTCTTTCTAAGGTAGGTATTATTGACTTTTGGACTCCGCTCTATTCTGCTGTCGGCGCCTCTATTGTCGGTCATGGGATTGTTTATTATCTCCTTGGAAGGTATCCGGTTTCCATCGTAACGCCTCTGCTTTTACCGACTCCTATTATTGCCACATTTTTGGGAGTATTATTTTTCGGCGATATCCTGGGATGGAAAATGATCGTCGGGGGCTCGATGACTCTTTTGGGGGTATTGATGTTAGTGAAACCGGCAAAGAGAGAAAGCTCATCTGGAATAGAATGAAGGAATGTTGAACAAGGCCTGTTAGAGCACCTTCCAAATCCCTTCAGCTGTTGCAAGAAGCTGCTCGCCACATCGTATTTCACCCTGCATGAATACCAAGGAGCGAGTTTTTCTCAGGACTTTAGCTGTACCCAGCAGTAAATCCCCTGTTCTAGAGGCAGAGATAAATTTGACATCGAAGGAAATTGTTGCAGCTCTCGCGTTTGCGCCGAGTGCCCGATGAGCGGCTGTCCCCATTCCTGAATCCAACAGGCTCATGATAAAGCCCCCATGGGTAATACCACCGGGATTCAAATGAATGTCCTGTACTTTGGCCCTGAATTGGAAATCGGATTCAGAAATTATTCTGAATTCTAAACCGCCATTGTGTTTCATAAAGCCAACAAGGCTTATTTGTTGAAAATCATCGTTCATATCTAAAAACAAATCTGACCTCTTTTTCATTTTTTTAATTTTGTTTCAAAAGGATATGAACCTTTCATTGATATCCTGAAACATATAAACAAAGGCAGACAAATAGAGAGGGGAAGACCCTGATCTTTATGATGAAAGCCAAAAAATGATATATATATACAATGAGGTAGCACCATGAGCAACCAGAAAAATATATGGGACATTGCCAATGCAATGTACGACCACCGATTCGTTACGATAAATCTGACTGATGGCCGGTCTGTCAAGGGCAGGATTTCGGATATTTCAGATATCTCCTTTAGTATTGGGCTTAACCCTAGAAACAGAAATCGCGTTCGCATCGAACTAGTTGAGTCCGTAAACCTACACTAGTTTGATAGTTCCCGGTTGTTTATTACTGGACCTGGCCACTTCTCCTTTTTCAAGAAAATAATTCTGATGGATTTATTTACTGCGATGCAGATGGTTTATTACAAGCAGGTTCAGTATCAGTAATATCCGGTTAGAAAATTGCATGTGAAATATTAATAAATATTAGCCAGTTGGATCATTATTTTCTTGACAAAGAAATAAAAAAATTCTGTCGGCCCCCTTAAAAGAAAAATCTTTTAAGGGGGCTAAATTGAAATC
>CAIQWD010000014.1 GCA_903875445.1 uncultured delta proteobacterium
TGGATTGAACTTCTGGTAGTGTAGCGAGGGGGAATGCTGGTGATTGATCCATCGGTAATCCTCCATTGGTTATAAGAAGGGTACCGATTGTAGCAGATCACTTTTATGGTGTCATGGCAGGCTTGCCGAAAAGACACGATGCTTCCTGATGAGACTTGCTGGTTTCTGGCGATCGATTTTGATGATGGGGAGTGGCCAAAGGATATCTCGGTATTGCTGGAGGTGTGTGCGGAATTTGCTATTCCTGTTTCCATTGAGCGCTCACGTTCCGGCAATGGAAGCCATGCGTGGTTATTTTTTGAAAGGCCGATAGCTGCATCCCTGGCTAGAAGATTTGGCACATCCCTGCTTACCTACACCATGCAGAACAGGCATGAGATCACTTTCAAATCATACGACAGATTTTTCCCCAATCAGGACACGATGCCCAAGGGCGGTTTGGGGAATCTGATAGCGCTGCCTTTGCAAAAGGAGGCAAGAAAGGCGAAAAACAGTGAATTCATTGATCGGAGTTTCGAACCGTATCCCGATCAGTGGGCGTTTCTCGACACGATTCGAAGGCTCTCAGAGGATGACGTACTAACACTTACCTCAAAGCTCGGCCAGGGAAATGAACTCGGGGTCTTGAAAATTGATGAAGAAGAAACGCAAAAACCATGGGAGACAACCAAGGTCAAATTACTGAAAACGGATTTTCCGCGAGAAATAGAGATCGTAAAATCAAATATGCTGTTTGTTCCGAAGGCAGGCATCTCGCAAAGGGCTCTGAACCGGTTAAAACGCCTGGCGGCTTTCAAGAATCCCGAGTTCTACAAGAATCAGGCGATGCGCATGCCGACCTATAACAAACCGAGAATTATCTGTTGCGCTGACGATACTGTTGATTATCTCTGCCTGCCGAGAGGCTGCGAGCAGGATCTGAGGTCAGTTTTTGACGAACAGGAAATGGATGTCATCTGTCTGGACAAGACCAATCACGACAAAAGGATCGACGTTACATTCAATGGCATCCTGAGAGACGAACAGCCACTGGCAGTGGACAGGTTGCTTGAGCATGACATCGGTGTTCTTTCCGGCACAACGGCTTTCGGGAAAACGGTTGTGGCAATCAAACTGATCGCCGAGAGAAAAGTCAACACCCTCATCATTGTTGATAGAGCCAGTCTGATAACGCAATGGAAGAACAAACTGACTGAATTCCTGGCGATAAATGAACCCCTGCCTGTATCGGACAGAGGCGTGAAAAAGAGAGGACGAAAAAAGTCCGGAAGCATAATCGGACAACTGGGGCAAGGCAAGAATAGCCTGGGCGGAATCATTGATATTGCTTTGATGCAATCGTTGAATAGGAAGAATGAAGTGAGGGACTGCGTGAAAGATTATGGCATGATCATCGTCGACGAATGCCATCATGTCGCAGCCGTGAGTTTTGACGAGATTCTTAAAGCTGCAAAGGCAAAGTATGTTTATGGCTTAACCGCAACCCCTATCAGGAAGGATGGTCATCATCCCATAATATTTATGCAATGCGGTCCGGTACGATACAGGGATGACGCAAAGAAACAGGCGGAAAAAAGGCCCTTCGATCATTTCGTAATACCGAGATTTACCGCACTGCGGGTCCCGCTTGACATGGATGAAAAGGACGTATCCATTCAGGAGCATTATTCGCTCATGGTTGTAAGCGAGATGCGTAACCAGCTGATTGTCGACGATGTGGTAAAAAGCCATGAGAGTGGCAGGAACTGCCTTGTCTTGACTGAAAGGACCAGCCATTTGGAATTAATCGCCGGAAAGCTACGGAAAAGAATTCCCGAAGTCATGACACTCAGGGGAGGAAGGGGAACAAGGGAAATCGCAGAAATCTTCGAGCGCATATCCGAAACACCCGCGGACAAGCAATTGACGCTGGTCGCCACGGGCAGGTACATCGGGGAGGGATTCGACGAACCGCGCCTTGACACCCTGTTTCTGACTATGCCGATATCGTGGAAGGGGACTCTGCAGCAATATGCGGGCAGGCTTCACAGACTGTTTGCAGATAAAAGAGAGGTCCAGATCTACGATTATGTCGATATTCATGTAAGCATGCTGGAGAAGATGTACCATAAACGGCAAAATGGCTACGCCTCGATCGGTTATAAGGTAAAAGCTTGCGCTGTTGAGGTGAACTCAATCAATGTTATATTTGACAAGAGCAACTTTTTGCCGGTTTACGGCAATGATATTCTGGCAGCGGAAAGAGAGATACTGATCGTAAGCCCCTTCGTTACCAAGAGGCGCACCTTGCAAATGATGCAGCAGTTGGAGAGTGCGTTGCGGAATAAGGTAAAGGTAACGGTTGTTACGAGACCGACAGGAGACTTCGGGGAAAAGGGGCCACCTGCCTTGCAAGGGACTCTGGATATGCTACAACATGCCGGTGTGAACGTAGTGTTTCGTTCAAACATACACCAGAAATTCGCGCTCATCGATCAAAAGGTCGTATGGTATGGGAGTATCAATCTGCTGAGTTTCGGCAGCGCGGAAGAGAGCATCATGCGTCTCGAAAGCCCAAATATCGCCAGTGAACTTTTGAAAAGCTTGGAAAAACAAGGAAGTCGACAATGAATAAAGAGGAACTCATTGATATTCTGAACAATGGTGTCTCGTTTCATTGACACGTTTCGACCGCCATTGCCGCCACTTGGACAGGTTTCGCCCTGAACAGACCACACTCAAGACACGAATTTGCATGATATTTAGACTAAATAAATGACATAATGGTAGGAGTGTTATATAGTGAGGTTTAGGGAGGCAGTATGTCTAAAACAAACGAGCTGAAAAAACATCTTCAACCAGGGCAGGTTTACCGGCGTGCGGATTTGGCGAAATGGTCGAATGCCGTTGATCGCCACTTGCAGCAGCTTGTCCGCGAGGGCACTGTCCAGAAACTTTCTGGCGGCATTTACTGTTGCCCCAAAAAAACGGCTTTCGGTGATGCCCCCCCCGAAGACGAAGCACTGGTTCGTGCTTTTCTTAAAGACGATCATTTTCATATGGCTTCTCTGAACAGCTATAATTCTTTAGGCGTTGGCACAACACAGCTTTACAATGAGAAGCTAGTTTACAATCACAAACGCGACGGAAGGCACACCTTAAACGGCCGTTACTTCTATTTCGTGAAAAGGCCGCGCTTTCCCACAAAAAGCAGTCAGGAGTTTTTGCTGGTGGACCTTATGAACAATCTCCATCTGCTCGCGGAGGACAAGGCAAGCATTCTTAAGAATGTTACCGAAAAAGCGCGCAGTATGAACAAAGAGAGCCTTATGGAAGCCGTTCGTGATTATGCTGGGGCAAGAACCCGGAGCTTCTTTGAAAAACTATTCAGCGCCAAAGAGACGCGACATGCCGTCTGAAATATATCTGCATCAACATGCTGATTTTGCCGATCTGATCCGTGTTGTCGCGGGCAAACGTAGGATCGATCCCTATCTGGCAGAAAAAGACTATTGGATTATGCACTGTCTCTATGGACTTAAACTCGCCGGATATGATTTTCAACTTAAGGGAGGAACGTCACTCTCCAAGGGCTACGGCATTATTCACCGTTTCTCTGAGGACATCGACATTCACATCGCCCCGCCGCAGGGCATGAATGTTCGAACATCAAAGAATCACGATAAAGAGAAAGATCGTAAGAGCCGCAAAGACTATTACGATCATTTGGCCAGCAACACCCACATTCCGGGAATTGTGAGTGTCGAGCGGGATATAACATTCGATGCCCTGCCAAAATATTTTACTGGAGGAATCCGCCTTTATTACAACGCCAAGTTTCCAGCAGACGGCAGCGCCAAAGAAGGCATTCTTCTTGAAGCAGGATTTGATAATGTCATTCCCAATCAGCCACTGAATATCACTTCGTGGGCGTTAGATTTTGCCTTGGCAAAAAATGTTGCCGTGATCGACAACAAGGCGTTACAAATCTCTTGTTATGATCCGGGCTATACTTTGGTGGAGAAGCTACAGGCTATTGTAACGAAGTACAGGCAATATCAAACCGTAGGCGATACATTCCCGCCAAACTTTATGCGCCATTACTATGACGTTTTTTGCCTGTTGCAAAATGAAAAAGTGCAGGCATTCATCGGAACCGACAAATATAACGAGCATAAACGGCAGCGTTTTCCCACAATCGATACTCAGAAGCCACTCAGTGAAAATGAAGCTCTTGCTATGACTGATACCACCCAGCGAGCTCTATACAAAAAAGAATATGAACGCCGCGCCGCGCTCTATTATCAGGGGCAGCCGCCTTTTGATGAAGTGCTTTCCGTTATCCAAAAGAGTCTAGAACGGTTGTAACGAGTAGGACGTTCACACTTCGCCTTGAGCTTCAGCAAGATATCTACTTGTCATTTACCAATAGTATCATGCTAGTAGCAAATATGCAGTTCTGAAATTGGAGGTACACCATATCAAGTTTCAATTACTTTGTCCGGTTCGCGACCGGATGATCCACCACTCGATTATTATCAATATCCAGGGACCGTCCTGTCATCCCCACGAATCCCGACGGATCAATGCTGCCCAATAAACCCTCCTCGGCCGACCAGAAGGCGACAACTTTGCATGGGTCCGGCTTGTTGCGCTAAATGGGTCAGTTTTTATTCGGTGGTGATGCAAAAAAGAAGGTTGTGCAGTGCAGAAACAGAAAAGCCCATCTTTCACCTCCTGTGTCGCCGTTGATTGGCCAGGGTGGTGAAGGATAGGCTCCCGTTTCAAAAAACAGTATTTTATGCAATAATACCAACAACTTGGTGGAGGCGGCGGGAGTCGAACCCGCGTCCGAAAATGCTCCCCTCCCGTATCTACATGCTTAGTTCCGTGCTTTGGTTCTCACTTTGGGAACTCCGTCGGAACATGGATTTCCCGCAGCCAGCCTGTTAAATCTCATCCCTTGAAAGACAGACGGCCTTCAAGCGACCAGCCCATTGAGTCGACGCCCCAAATCCAGTCCTATGGGCGAGAACTGGTGGAACGGCAGTATGACAGGTTAAGCTGCTACTGCGTAGTTATAATCGTCTGCGATTATATTTAGATTCTATCGGTTTTACGAGCAAATAGAAGCTCGGCATGCAACAGTAAGCTTACACATCCCCGTCGAATCCGTTTCGCCCCCTTATCTTGAAACGACTGTTTTGTTGAATCTTAGTGCTTGTTATGGTGCATCTCCCGCTGGATTTCGCGGTTACTTTGCTGTTCCTTGAGAGATGCCCTCTTGTCGTACTCTCTCTTGCCGCGGGCAAGGCCCAATTCGACTTTCGCCCTACCGTTCTCTTTAAAGTATATCTTCAGGGGGATGAGGGCAAGGCCTTTTTCATTGAGCTTGCCGATCAGTTTCTTTATTTCCCGCTGGTGCAGCAGGAGTTTGCGCACTCGGAGTGGATCGTTGGGGTTATGGGTGGCAAAGGTATACATCGAGATATGCACGTTGTAGAGCATCACCTCGCCGCGACCATCAATCTTCACATAGGCATCCCGCAGATTGGCCTTTCCCGCCCGTAGCGATTTAACCTCCGGCCCGGAAAGCACCATGCCCGCTTCATAGGTTGCGTCAATATGATAATCGTGCGACGCCTTTTTATTCTTGGCGACAATTTTGATGCCCAAGTTCTTCTTATCGGTGGCCATGTTGCCTCACTTGCTTCTTCATCACTGGGAGGTTGCCCGTAGCGCTTCCTCATAGGTGGTAATGCCGCTCTTCACCTTACTCCACGCGTCCTCGCGTAATGTAGTCATTCCCTCGCGGATTGCAACCTGGCGCATCTCCTGGGTGTGAGCATCATCCGCGACCATTTTCTTTATCTGGGTAGACATCGGAAATATTTCAAATATTCCGCACCGCCCCTTGTATCCCGTACCCCGGCATTCCCGGCAGCCCTTGCCCCTACGAAGAGTGACGGTACCCGCTTCGCCAACCGGAAAACCCATCTTTAGCAGCTCTTCGCTCTTCATCTCAAAGGTCTCGGCACACTCGTTACAGACCATTTTCACCAACCTCTGCGCCATACAGCCGAGCAGGGTAGAGGCGATCATGAAGGATTGCAGGCCAAGGTCGCGAAGCCTGGCGATGGACGACACAGCATCGTTGGTATGCAGTGTAGAGAACACCAGGTGGCCGGTCATCGCCGCCTGTACCGCGTGCGCCGCTGTTTCATGGTCACGGATCTCACCGATCATGATAATGTCGGGATCCTGCCGCAGGATATTACGAAGAATCGTCGAGAAGGTGATATCAATGAGCGGCTGGACGGCAATCTGGTTAAACTCCTCATACACCATCTCCACCGGATCCTCGACCGTGACAATATTCTTTTCCGGGGTGGCAATTTCTTTCAGGGTCGAATAGAGGGTTGTCGATTTACCACTCCCGGTCGGCCCTGTCACCAGGATAATGCCGTGCGGTGAGGCGACAAAGGATTTGTACACCTCGATATCACGCCTGGAAAAGCCCAGGCTCTCGACCTGCTGGAAGATCATGTCGGAATCGAGGATACGCATGACTACCTTTTCCCCGAAGGCTACCGGCACCGTCGAAACCCGAATCTCAACATCCTTGCCGCTTTTTTCGCCAACCTTGATCCTGCCGTCCTGGGGCCGTCTTTTTTCGGCGATATCCATCCGGGCCAGGAACTTGATCCGCGAGGTTATGGCGGAATGAACGGCCTTCGGCAGACTATAAATGGTGTGCAGAGCGCCATCGATACGAAAGCGCACCATCGAAACATTGCGTTTCGGTTCGATATGAATGTCGCTTGCCCGCTGTTCAAGGGCATAGTGGAAGATGTGATTGACCGCCGATTTGATATGCTGGTCTGAGGAAGTGATCTCTTTTGTGGCAGAGATTTTCACATATCTTTCGAGGTTGCCGATATCGATAGAACTGGTGCCGCCGGAGGCAACACCAAACTGGTCCTCGGCGGCACTGATCGACCGCTGAAAACCGAAAAATTCGGCAATTATCCGCTTAATATCCGATTTGGTGGCAAGGTACGGACGAATCTTCACCTGATTGGCCTGCTCGATATCTGCCAGTACCGTTTGACAGTCAGGATGATAGACCGCCGTCTCCAGGAAACCATCCTCCATCTTGAATGGCAGTATCAGTTGTCTGATAGCAAAGTTGCGGGGGATGGTCTTGGTGGCGACATCCATGTCCAAATCGAGGGGATCGAGCTTTTTGAAGGGCAGTTTTTTCTCCCTGGCTACGGCCTGCATGATGGCCTCCTCATCGACCAGCCGCCCATCCCCTCCGAGCAGCTTGAGGTTGAACGCCGTTATAATATCAACCATATCAGGATAATCTTTATCGACCTCCCCCTCCTTACTTGCCAGCCGCAGGAGTTTTTGCCGTTGCTTGCCCTTTTCCAGGGTCACAAACTGCCGTTGTTTGGGGCTCAACACCCGCAGATCGACAAGTACATCGAGAAGTTCATCACTGTTCAGAAATTTCATTAAACCACCTTCATTTGCCAAAAAAATGGATGCGTCGCCCTATTCTCCTCATAAACCAGGAATTTTGCAATAAAATAGAATGAGTTACTTAAATCCCACTGACTTAATCGAGCATTTTTGTATAATATTTGCTTCTCCATGGCCTTCATATCCGCTTGCCTGCTCCTCGGCAGTAAATTCTTTTATTGTGACCTGTCCTTCCTTGGTATATTGTCCTTACCTATGAACAAACAACATACTAATACCTCTCTTGAGGGGGTGACTTTGGAGCAAATGGTCAGCGGCCTTTTTGCACATTATGGGTGGGATGCGCTTGGTAAACGCATTGCCATCCGCTGCTTTACCACCGACCCGTCGCTCAAGTCCAGTCTGACATTTTTACGTAAGACTCCCTGGGCAAGGAAAAAAGTCGAAACCCTCTACCTCGCCACCCAAAAGCGGGGGTGGAAAGATCTTTACAGCAAATAAAGCCGTTGTCAGAAATTATTTTTTGTTTTGGCAAACAACATGCAGCGTTTTTCTGAGAGACTCATCCTCATACCTTTGACCTCGCGGACCAGAAATGAAACCAATTACCCTCCTCCTCTCGATGCTCCTGTTGCTTGGACTTACCGGTGGTTGCGGCAACAAAAAGATAAACCTCAGCCCTTCAGCGGTGCAAGATATTGCCCTGCTGACCATGGACGGCAATCTCCATGAACAGAAGACAGCCGATCAGATTCGAGAACTGAAAATTACCCTTGAATGGATGAATACCGACCTCATCAAGAATTTTGAACAGTCTGGCTTTCACGTCATTGTCATCAAGGAAATGCAAGCCTATGGACCTGAGATGGGCAAACTCCTGGTTATCGATGTCCAGCGTTTTAACGCCGGCAATCGGGCCGCAAGAGCTTTTGTCGGTTTTGGTGCCGGATCTGCCTCCCTGGCTCTGAACTATAAACTGCTCGACGAGAAAGGTGCCATCCTGTCGGAGTGGCGAGATGGTGTCGGTTCGAGTAAAGGGGCCACGGACTGCGCAAAGATCCTCAACAGAAAGGCGCTTGAAAATGTCGTCGGTCTCTTGAACAACTAAGTATCACCTCATCCCAGGTTCTTTGAGTGTCGCGAACAATGTACAACACCCCGGTGTTGCAGCCAATCGTCTCAACCGTCTGTCAATTTTGTCTCGCCATCCGCGGCTGGAAACTCGAGGGTAGCCCCCCGACAGCATTAAAATACGTCATGATCACCGTCCCCCATACCAGCAACTGGGACTTCCCTCTGGCCTTGGCAATGGCCTTTGTTTATCGGTTTGAAATGCGCTGGATGGGCAAGGATTCCCTTTTTACCGGATGGCGCGACCCGGTGATGCGCTGGCTGGGCGGAATTCCGATAAATCGAGCTTCGCGTAACAATGTGGTCGCCGAAACCATCGCCGCATTTCAGGCGAGCGAGCGCCTCATTGTTGCCGTCCCGCCTGAAGGAACCAGAGCAAAAGTTGATAAATGGAAGACCGGTTTCTATTACATTGCCATCGGTGCCAATGTCCCCATTGCCCTTGCCTTTCTTGATTATCGACGCAAAGTCGGTGGCTTTTTATCAACCTTCTTCCCTACCGGAGATGTAGAAAAGGACATCGCCGACATTCGCGCCTGTTATACCGGGATAGCAGGAAAATACTCCGCGCAATGTGTTATCGATTAATCCCTCTTTTGGCCGATCCGACCACAATTTTTCCTCAACATGCCCATGTGGAGTACTCATCGCTATGAGTACCTGAGAAATATTTTTGCGCTCTTTTCCGGCAAAAAAATATCCCGTTTAGGTACTTATCCCGTTTAGGGGATTGGCAGTCAAAGATTTTATGATAAAAAAGAGAGGGGGCGCTGGATATAACCCTCGAAGATGAGTTATAATCAAAAGATCTTCACCTCAGGGGGAACAAAAATGGACAACAACCTCTTACAACACGGAGCCATCAGCTGGTTTGAACTCATGACCACCGATGTCGAAGCCGCCAAAGGTTTTTACGGTACCCTTTTCGGCTGGAAATATGAGGCCTATGCAGGCGACCCAGCCGCTCAGTACCATATGTTGAAAGTCAACGACGAGCCGGTTGGCGGAATCATGAAGACCCCACCCCAATGTTCCGGATATCCACCGATTTGGGGCGCCTATGTCACGGTGGCCGATATCGATGCCACCGCCGCCAAGGTTGTGGAACTGGGTGGCAAGGTCATTGTCCCGCCAACCGATATCCCCAACATCGGTCGCTTCAGTGTCTTTTCCGACCCGCAGGGGGCGGTTCTCTCGGCGATCACCTATTTCCCGCGCCAACCATAGCCGCCTATTCGTCTCGATAATGGCAAAGGACAAAAACCCATCTACGGTTTCGGCCGATATCAAACGCAACCGCTTGGTCATCAAGTTGCGTGGAGACGTTCCCAAAAAAGACGCAGAACGACTGTATACCGATATTCGCTTCTGCGTCTCCGACCTCAAACCGAGCTTTGCCGTTATCACCGATCTTACCGAGGCAAGAATCGGTCATCTGAGTGCTATCGATACCTTTAAAAAGATCACCGGCTATCTCGCCGAAAAAGATGTCGGACCGGTAATCCGCATCGTTGGCCAGGCTAAGGTCTTCTTCCAACAAATCAGCAAACTGACACAACAGATAAACGGCTATCAAGCGATGTACGTAAAGACTATGGAGGAAGCGGAGCTGCTTCTTACCGAACTCGCGGGGAGGCAAACGGCAAGCTCATCCAACGACGCCCTTGCCGCTGGAGGTGATTAAGGTTCGACCTTTTTCCAGGGTTTTTCTTGGCCGTGCATGAGTCTCTTGATATTTTCATGGTGCTTGGCCCAGATAAGAAGGGCAATGACCGACGCCGCAACGATGGCGACCTTCGAGGCCCCCAGCAGATAAAGCCACAAGGGAACCAAGGCCGAGGCGAGAAGTGAACCGACTGAGACGAACCCGGAAAGCTTCACTGAGGCGAGAAAAACCGCCAAACTTATGCCTATCGCCCACGGCGAGAGAAACAAAAAAACCCCCAATCCGGTTGCCACCCCTTTGCCGCCGCAAAACCGTAAATAAACTGGAAACATATGGCCAATAACGGCCATGACCCCGGTCAAGGCAATTACCAACTCCCGGTTGGCAGTGTCGGAAAGAAAGTACCAGGTCAGCCACATCGGCAGCAAGCCTTTCGAACAGTCGCAAACGAGCGTTAACAACCCGAGTTTTTTGCCGAGAACCCGATTGACATTGGTCGCTCCGATATTGCAACTGCCTTCCTTGCGCACATCAATGCCGACCATCTTGCCGATAACCAGGCCAAAGGGAATGGCCCCAACCAGATACCCGATCACCGGGAAAAGAATGTTCATAATTGTTCCGATCCTGATTTTTTTTGAGTAAACCTTCGCTGCCCCTGCTGACGCCATACTTGTTGCTGGCGGTGGCGGCGATCCATCACCTCACAGTTCAGTAGCGGTGCGCAACGCCCCTCATGACACAATAAATTGCCACATAAGTCAAGATTTTTCAGGTCGTAGGATGTCTGCCGAATTCCCTGTTCCCGCTAGCTTCTGAGGCAATTGCCGGCTTTTGCCGGAACCGCGCCACATCTTGTAATAATCCCTTCCCGGTACCGAAAATCACTACCATCCAACGCCGCTGTGCTTACTTTTTCAAATCATGGCGAAAACAAAGTCGCTATGGTACATTGCCGAAGTTCAGCGGGCTTAAAGCTCCTGCCCAATCTATACCGATATGAGACCACCTTATCATGAGTATTCAAAAAATATACAAATACCCCGCGCCGGTTTTGCGGCAAAAAACTGAAAGTATTTCAACCTTTGACGATACCCTTTTGAGCCTTGTGCGGGATATGGCGGAAACCATGTACGATGCCCCGGGAATAGGCCTTGCCGCACCGCAGATTGGTCAATCGGTGAAGCTGATCGTCGTCGATACCACGAAAGACAAGGAAGGCGAACCGCGGTTCATGCCCCTCATCAATCCGGAGATAGTCGCCCATGAGGGGACACAGATCGACGAAGAGGGCTGCCTGAGTGTTCTTGACCTCACTGCGACCGTCAAAAGATATAAGAAAGTTACCGTTTCTTACCAGGATTTACAGGGACAAGCGCAGGAACTGTCGGCAGAAGATCGCTTTGCCGTAGTCCTGCAACATGAGATAGATCATCTGAACGGCATTCTCTTTCTTGACTATCTCAGTCCCTTAAAAAGGGCACTGTATAAAAAGAAGGTCAAAAAGTGGCTGGCCGAGGAAGAGTATCCAGCATGACGACTGCACCGCTGCGCATTATTTTCATGGGAACCCCGGATTTTGCCGCTGAAAATCTGAAGATTCTCCTCACCGGGCCGGATCAGGTGGTGGCGGTTGTCACTCAACCGGATCGGGCTAAAGGCCGCGGCAAGAAGGTAAGCCCTCCGCCGACCAAGGTACTCGCCGAGGCAGCCGCCATTTCGGTTCTCCAGCCGGAAAAGATTAAAACCGAGGAGTTTCGCAACGGCCTCCTCAGCTATCAACCCGACTTGATCGTCGTTGCCGCCTACGGCCGGATCCTGCCGCAAAGTCTCCTCGAACTTGCACCCATGGGATGCATCAACGTCCACGGCTCACTCCTGCCGGGGTACCGGGGCGCTGCACCGATTCAATGGGCGATTGTCAGGGGCGAGACCGAGGTCGGCGTCACCATTATTCAGATGGATCAGGGTATGGATACCGGCGACATACTGCTGAAGGCGAAAATCGTAGCCGCTCCCAAGGAAACCGCTGGCAGCCTCATGGTAAAACTCGCTAGTCTCGGCGGGCAGACCCTGCTGCAGGCCATTAAGGGTCTGAAGGCGGGTACCATTACCCCGGTGCCCCAGGATCACAGCCAGGCAACCATGGCTCCGATGCTGAAAAAAGATGACGGCCTGATCGACTGGAAGCGGAGCGCCAAAGAAATTGAATGCCTTATTCGCGGCCTTGACCCCTGGCCCTCGGCTTTTTGTTTTCTTGACCAAAACCGCCTGCGGCTCTTTTCCCCGGAGGTGGTCTACATGGACAGTACCGCCCAGCCCGGAACCGTGCTGCAGGCCGACCGGCGGGGGATGCTCGTCGCCTGCGGCCGAAATGCCCTGCAGATCCATGAACTCCAGCCGGAGGGTAAGAAGCGGATGACCGTCGAATCCTTTTGCTGCGGCCATCCCCTCGCCCCCGGCACCGTTTTCGACCAAGCTGTGGTACCATCTCCGTGACTTCTACCGCTTCTCTCAGAATCGGCTATGCCGACTGTTTTTCCGGAGTTAGCGGCGATATGCTGCTCGGTGCTCTCCTCCATGCCGGTCTTGACCGACAACTGCTGGCCGAAGAACTGGTCAAGTTGCATCTTCCCGGCCTGGATATGCAAATCACCGACAAGACCGTCCAATCCATAGGTTGCGTCCAAGTCAAGGTAAATAGCGATTGTCGTCAGGAACTCCGCACCCTGCCGGCAATTCTGGCCCTGCTTGCGGGCAGTGCACTGGACGAGCCGGTGATCACAAGGGCAAGCGCCGTTTTCCGGGCTCTGGCCATGGCCGAGGCGAAGGTCCACGACATCGCCGTGGAACAGGTCCATTTTCACGAAGTCGGTGCCCTCGACACCCTGGTCGATGTGGTCGGTGTCGTTTTCGGCTTGCAACAGCTCGGTATCCGTCGCCTCGTCTCTTCGCCTCTACCGACCGGTCATGGTTTTGTCGAATGCGCCCATGGTCTGCTGCCGCTGCCGGCTCCGGCCGTCTGCGAGCTGCTGCAAGGCATTCCCACCTACGGCGTTGACCTCCGCCAGGAGCTGGTCACGCCGACTGGGGCCGCCCTCATCGCCACCCTGACCGACAGCTTCGGCCCCTTGCCACCGTTGACCATTACCGCCACCGGCTATGGTTCAGGCAGTCATGTTCTCGGCAATAGCCAGCCGAATCTGCTGAGACTGATCATAGGCAATGGTTTGGAGGTAGAGGAAAGTCAGGTTGTCGAGGTGATCGAGACTAATCTTGACGACTGGAGCCCGGAGGGTTTTCCGCACCTTACCGAACTTCTCTTTGCCCGGGGGGCGATCGATGTCACCCTGACCCCAGTGCACATGAAAAAAGGACGACCGGGCTTTACCCTGCAGGTCATAAGCCCGCTGGCTTTGGCCCATCCCCTCAAGGAGATAATTCTTACCCATACCACCGCCATCGGCCTGCGTTTCCGGCGCGAGGAACGGCAAACCCTGCTGCGGCAAATCGTTACCGTCGCAACCAAATGGGGAGAGGTCAAGGCAAAAAAGGTGCAGACTCCGGTCGGATGGGTCGTCCATCCGGAATATGAGGAATGCCGCAAGGTTGCGCTTCACCACGGGCTGCCGCTTTCGGACGTGTATAACGAAGTGCGCTGTGCCGGGATAGTTGCACGATGAACCGACTGATTATGGCCCTGGCCACCGGCTTCTACGTGGGCAAGATAGGCAAAGCCCCGGGGACCTGGGGATCGCTTGCCGCTCTCCTGCCCTGGCTGTTGATCAAGGATCTGCCGCTGCCGTTGTACGGGCTTGTCCTTGTTGCGGTTTTTGTCCTCGGCTTTTTCGTCGCAGGCTCGGCTGAAAAAATCCTCGACAGCCCCGATGCCGGCTGCATTGTCATTGATGAATTTCTGGGAATGTTCGTTACCCTCTTTGCCGCCCCGCCGCATCCCCTAGCCTGGGCCCTTGGGTTTGCGCTCTTTCGCATCTTCGATATCGGCAAACCCTTCCCGGTTTCCTGGTTTGATCAAAGAATCCACGGCGGCATAGGGATCATGATGGATGATGTCGTCGCCGGCCTGTACGCCTTCCTGGCCCTTCAGTTCCTCTGGTGGAGCGGTGGCTTGTTCCTTTAAAATCTAAAAAAATGGCCGAAGAGGCGATACACCTCTCCGGCCAGTCCTCAATCGGGATCAACTTCTATAAGCTACTTGTTTTGGTCAGTGCCGCAACCGCTGCCTTATAGGAAACAGCAATTAAAACGACCCAGCCGATCAGCAATATTCCTGTCATAGTGTGCTCCTTTCTTTCGATTTTTCGACCACTCTCATCAATATGCCTTCTTATCGGCAAGATCCTGACTATCGATCTTCCGTGAATCCATTTGCCGCCATACATAGGCGACATAGGCAAGAACGCCGGGGATGGCGAGAGCCACATAGGTCATTGCCGTAAGCGTATAATGACTCGATGAAGCATTATAAATGGTCAGGCTCGACTGCAGATCCACCTTTGAGGGATAAAACGGCGTGCCGTTAAAACCGGCGGTGAAAAAGACCGCCAAACCTACCAGTACAGTTCCCAAACCCCCGAACCAGATGCCGGTGGTGGCCTTTGCCAGACTGGTACGCGTCACCCCGAGAATGACCAGAAAGAGCCCGACCAGCAGAAGACCCAGAACGACAGGCATGGCCAGGAGGTTGTTGAGATATTTATGTGCGACCATGCCGACCATACCAGTCTTGTCGACAGCAAAACCATCGATCAGCAAAAGGCTCACCACGACATACAGGAGAAACGGCAGGGCAAGAAGAAAACTGGTGAGGCAGGATTTCCTGACCCGCGCCTCAAATTCCGGCACCCCGTTAAAATCGATATTATTCACCAGATACATGGCTCCCAGCACCCGGGCATTGAAGACCAGGAACAGGCCGAAGGAAAGATTAAAGAGGGAAAATGCCGCCTCCAGACCGCGGAGCGGATTGGTCCAAGTCACCTGATTGAAGGCATTCAGGGTGAAGTTCGAACCGGTGAAAAAGGTCCCCACCGCTGCGCCGATAAGCAGGATGCCGACGGAGCCGTTGATAAAGAGAAACAGCTCGTAGACCTCTGCTCCCAGTAGATTATTCGGTTTTTTGCGATACTCATAACTTACCGCCTGGACGATAAAGGTAAAGAGAATGAGCATCCATACCCAGTACGCCCCGCCGAAACTGGTGGCATAAAATTTGGGGAAGGCGGCAAACAAGGCCCCACCAAAAAGCACCAGGGTGGTAAAGGTCAGTTCCCACTTCCTGCCAAGTGAATTGATTATAAGGGATTTTTCCCGGTCATTCTTTGCCACCTGCCAGAGCAGGGTCTGTCCGCCTTGTACAAAGGTCAAAAAAAGGAAGAGAGCTCCTACTACCGAGCACAGGATCCACCAAAGCTGTTGCAGTGTCACAATATCCAGTTTCCCGATCATATCACGCGCCCTCCGGTCCTATTTTAATCTGCTTGAGCATTATTTTTATTTCCGCCAGCAACAGCACGGCAAACAGTACAAAAAACATGAGAAAGGTTGCCTGTACATGGCCGGCAGCAATACCGGTCGCAGCCATCTTCACCGGCAGCATATTCTGAATTGCCCATGGCTGGCGGCCGACTTCGGCCACCACCCAGCCAAGTTCCGAAGCGAGATAGGCAAGAAAGAAGGAAGCCACGCCAAAACGCAGCAGCCACCGGCTTTCAGCAAGTTTGTTGGTGAATGTCGCCCGGAGAAAAAGAGCCAGCATAAGAATGAGAAAGGTCCCCACATACACCATGAAATGAAAAGAGTAGTAGGTGGAGGCAACCGGCGGCACGACCTCCTCCGGCTTGCCCAGATAGCCGAAACCAAGGTGCTCTTGGTTGGCCTTGAACCGTTGCAGTGCCACGGCCTTAGCCTGTTCGTCACCTGCCTTGCCGGCAGCCTTATAGGCGGCAAGATCGGCGATGGCCGCCTTGCCTTTGGCCATTTTTTCAGCAACCGGCATAATCCCTTCCGCCTTATTGCCGTAGACAAGATCCTCTATTCCGGGGACAAAACCATTCAGCTCACGCTTGGCAAAAAGCGACAAGCCCTTGGGGATCGAAATCTGGAAGGCAAAGGGATCCTGGCCATCGCCGATCTTTTTGCCGCTGTTCAGCACACCGAGGGCAACAATGCCCGCTCCCTTCGAACCCTTATACAAGCCCTCATAGGCCGCCAGCTTCATCGGCTGGGAGTACGCATTGACATATGCCGATTCATCACCTGTGAAAGCGGTAAAAAGGCTTGACAGGAGACCGAAGACTGTCGCGACGATGATCGATTTCTTGGCCATTTCGACATGATGTCCCTTCAGCAGATAATAGGAAGAGATGGCAATAACAAATAGCGATCCGACAATAAAACTGGAACTCGTGGTATGGGTAAACTTGGACACCGCCACCGGAGATAAAACCACCTCCCAGATATTCTGCATTTCAAAGCGGGCGTTGTCGGGATTAAAGGCCATTCCGACCGGATATTGCATCCAACCGTTGGCAATAAGAATCCACAGGGCGGATAGGTTGGAACCGATGGCCACCATCCAGGTGGAAAAAAGGTGAAAACTTTTGGAAGTACGTTCCCAACCGAAAAACATGACTGCGAAAAATGTCGCTTCGATGAAAAAGGCAAAAATCCCTTCAATTGCTAGAGGGGCGCCAAAGATGTCGCCAACCATCCAGGAGTAGTTCGACCAGTTGGTACCGAATTCGAACTCCAGAATGATACCGGTTGCTATCCCGATAGAAAAATTGATGCCGAAGAGAGTCATCCAGAATTTTGTCAGTCTCTTCCATTCCTCCTTGCCGGTACGGACATAAATCGTCTCATAAAAGGCGCAAAGAAACGACAGTCCCAAGGTTATCGGAACAAACAACCAGTGATACATCGCCGTCAGGGTAAACTGCGCCCGCGCCCAGTTCACCATGCCCAGATCCATTTCACCCATTAGCACATCCTCCGTAATTATTTATTTTCTGCCGAACCAGTCAGTTGCAAAAGAACATGGTCGGCCCTTTGTTGCTCTGTTGAAAAATGCGTTTTTAGAAAATTGGGGAAAAAGAACAGCTTCAAAACGACAAACATGACAAAGAGCTTGATGAAAATGATTTTCCACAGGGTTCGGCCGACGGTCATTTGTTGAAACCCGTCCCGATATAAACGGTAAAAACTCATGAAAAATGGCGGCGTCATAATTTTCTCCACCCAAAGATCAGCAGATTTGACAGCTACACTCTGCTTCATTTTCCTCACTCCTAGGAGTCTCGTTTTGAAAATTTTGTTATAGCATAACATACCCAATGAGATGTGCAGGAGTCAAGAGCAATAATAATCATTCGCAAATTGATTCTTTGTCGGTCATGCAAATCCGATTGTTTTTTCAGGAGTTGGAGTTGACGAAAAGCTTAATTTTGCGCTATGCTGCAAGTTCATCATTCTCATTGCCTGCTGCCGGGACCTTCGACAGAGTAACAATTTTTTGCTTCCAGAACCGCCAGTTCCGTGCTCGGACGCTTAACGCGACCCAGTAAAGTGGCAGGTTTCACTTTTATTGCCGAGAAAAAATTCTATGATACGCGATCTCTCCCTTGCCGCTAAGGCCTCCTGCAGTCTTGAAGACCAGGAGACCCTCGTTCCCATGGTCCTACAGCTCAAAAAACTCTCCGAGTTGATCACTAAACAGGGGTTGCTCGCCCTGGAAAACGAACTTCCTCAGATAAATGATCCTTTTTTGAATCTTGGGATACAGCTGATCATCGACAAGGTGGAGGCGGAAAACATCAAAGATATTCTCGACTCCGACATCTTTTACAATCAGTCGAATGGTCGAGAATTATTGAAAAAAATTATTATCAGGGAAGGTTTGCTGCGAATCCAGGCGGGAGATTCTCCGAGAAATGTCCTGATCTGCACCAAGGTTTTCCTCGGCAGGATACCCGACGCTGCCTTCCGGAATTCCTGAATTCGGTGTCATTGGGCCAGCCAACTGCCTGCCATTGCAACACCTTTGACGGTGACCGATAAGGGATGGGTTAGGTCACAACCGCCCACAACCAGCTGGCAGATTCCTTGAAGTATCGGGGAGGCAGGCCGACATCTGGCCCCCTCCCGACACGACACTCATCGCCCGCTTTCGACGACAACAACTTCCACCCGCCGGTTTTTTGTCCGACCGTCATTGGTATCATTAGAGGCGATTGGCTCCTGATTGCCCATACCTTTGATCTGTATTCTCTCCGTTTCCATACCGCCGGCGACGAGCATTTTCTGCACTGCCATGGCCCGTTCTTCGGACAGCTTGATATTCTCAGGAGAATCCGAGGTGGAAGACACGAAGCCCTTGACGAGCAGCTTTGCCTTGGGATACGCTTTTAGTTTTTCGACAAACCCTTTATACTCCTTATTCGCCTCGCTCGTGAATTTGAGGGAGTTCGGGGCCAAGGGAAGAACAATCTTGTTCGGCAGCACAGGAATTTTTTCTTTATCTTTAGCCGCTGCCACTGGTCCTGCGGTCGTAATTGTCTTCTCTTGAGCCCTGGCCACTGTCTCGGTAGCTTGAACGGTTCCACCAGTGGTGGCAATCGGAGTGAGTTCTTTTACAACTACAGCCTTTCCACCCTGATCTTTTGCCGAACCCGGATCAGTTTTACTACTGACTGTTTGCGCCACATCTCCGGGCCCTGCGAGTTCCGTTGTTCCCTGCCGTCCAGTTTCACCGGTGCTATATGCCTTTTCCAGGATGGCATGTTTCAGCTCTGCCGCTTTTTTCTCGTTTATCTCATCCTGGTTCTGCTCGAGAACGGTCACTGCAGGTGAGGCTCTGACTTGTACCTGTGGCGCTTCTTTGACGACAATCTGCGGTTCCGCCTTCCGGGCCTCAATCCCTGCAAGTTCGGGAGTCTTGCCCACCGGGTACCAGTAATAGACAGCGGACAAAACCAAGACCACGCCCCCCAAAGCATATTTCATCCAGCCCCAGCATCCACCATTTTCAAGATTGATACCCGAGACACTGGCCGGTGACTCGGCGGAGCCGGCGGTAAATCTTCCCCGGAAATGTTCGAGATGACTTTTTTCATCATCCAAACCCTCAAAATCTTCCTGAGTCGGCTTGAGCGGGAGGTTCAATTTCTGGATGCACTCTTCAACAATTTTGTGATCGAGGTTGCGTTTGCCCTGAACACTACCGGCCACCATGGCATGATCGCAAATGATGTTGATTCGCTTGGGAATACCCATGGAATAGCGGTGAATAATTTGCATGGCCTTGGCAGAAAAGAGTTTTTCCTCAGTGCCGGCAACCTTCAACCGATGGCGGATATATTCATCGGTTTCCTCAGCCGTCAAGGCGACCAAATCCACCTTGATAGTAAGACGTTGCCTGACTGCCCGGTTGTTCGGCTGAATGAGCGTCTCGTTGAATTCACGCTGCCCGATGAAAAAGATGTTAATCAGCTTGGCGTCGGCCTTTTCAATATTCGAGAGGAGACGCAACTCCTCCAGCATGTCCTGACTCAACCGGTGGCAATCATCGATCAGTAACAGTACTTTCTTTTGCTCATCGTCGGCTTTATGTAAAAAATGGCTGAATTGAATGAGAAACTGAACTTTTGAAGTAAATTCCTTGGCAATACCGAAACCTTTGGCAATTGCATTGTAGAAATCGAGTCTCTCCCTTGTCGGATCGTTAATCACCGCCCATATCACTGTGTCGTCTAAACTGTTGGTCAAAGCATTTATCAGGGTCGATTTGCCGGTTCCGGAATCACCCGTCATCAACAAAAAACCCTTATTTTCAAGGATACCGTAACGTAATGCGGCAAGCGCTTCCTTGTGCTTCTCACCAAGCCAGAGAAAGATTGAATCGGTGGTTATCTCAAATGGTTTCGATTTTAGATTGAAAAATGCTCTATACATATATACCCATTGAAAAAGAAATATCATATAACCGGTGAAAACGACGCCCTCTTCCGGATTTTTCCGACAATCTTTTACCTAACACTAACATGCCAATATTGCAATTTTTTTAAGCACAAGTTATGGTGCGGATAGTACTTAGTTTTCAGCCGAAAATCAAATAAATGAATAATTTTCACGGATTCCGCCAAAATAGAGATTTTTTATGAATAAAGGAATTATCGTCTTTACCTTTCTGCTCTCCTTCTCACTTGCTCTGGCAATGCCACTCTCAGCGGCGGATGAAGACCTCGGTTTTAAGGAGCATCTGGATAAAGCCAATGATTATTTCAAGGCCTATCGCCACTTTGAAGCCGGGGACGAATTGAAAGAGGCAACCAAGCTGGGCGGAGCTAAGCACCCTTCCTTGCACATGCGTCTTGGCATCCTTTATTACGGCCTCGGGTTGATCCCGGAGGCGATTGCCGAGGGAGAGAAAGCCGTTGCCCTGGCACCTTCATCGAAGTGGTACAAGTTCGACCTGGCGAAATTCTATTATGTCGACAAACAATACTTAAAAGCCGAAGAGCAGTTCATTGCCCTTTTGAAACTCGATCCCGCTTTCACCCTTGGCTATTACTATCTCGCCGAGTTGTATTTCCGCAATAAAGACTACGATATTGCCTGGTTAAGTTTCCAGAGAGCCCGCCTGCTCGGCCACCAGGCAAAACAACTGGAGGCTAAACTGGCTCCGCACACAAAGAAACCGACAGAGGACTTCGTTAAAATCTCCAAAAACAACATGATAGTCAGATTTATCAGACTCTCCTCGGAAGAAGCGGCAAAGACAATACTCGACGAGATTTCGAAGGGGAAACTCTTTGAAAATATGGAACTTGAACTGAAAAAAGAAAAAGTCGGTGAGGCTGATTTCGGGGTGATGAACATCAATGAATTACAGGATTCCGTCGCCGAATCCATGCGCAGCCGGCAGCCGTATTCCCCGCCGGTGGTCGTAAAAACCGGATCGGATTATCGGATAATGCAACGAATTGCACCCTTTGATCCGGTTGCATGGCGAACCACTATCGGAGCAACCTCCTCGGCCTCGCCAAAGGATTCCGAGGGGACTCCCCCTGTCGCTGCTGTTGCGAAAAAAAAAATTCAGACCGATAGTGCCAATCTTGCACCGCCCACCTCTGTCCCTCCCCCTGTTGCCGTAAACGAAAGCACACCGGAAATCCGACAGGCTCCGGTCGGAAAAGGCAAGGAACAACTGGCAACGCAGCTGGCCGCCTATTATGCCCTGGAAAGTTGGAAAAGCGCCTGGCAATCTGCAGATGTTACAAAATATCTTGCGGCCTATAGCAATAAGTTTACTCCGTCGGACAGCATGGATCTCGCAACCTGGAAAAAGAAGAGAACCGCCAGCCTTATTCGCCCGAAATTCATCCATGTGACAATCAAAGACCCGGTAGTCGAACTCCTGACGAACAACCGCTTACTCATCACCTTCACTCAAAAGTTCGAGTCGGATGCCTACCAGGACACAGTTATCAAGACCTTGACCATGGAAAAGGAAACCGGCAGTTGGAAAATCAGCGAAGAACGAACTGTTCAGGAACTTTCTCGTTAGCGTTACAGCGTCGGTTTGTGAAGGCAATATCGGCCCCTAAAGTTTGATATGCCAGGGTTCATAGCGAACCCCAAACATGTTGTCCCGCCAGTACCGGTAGTCGACAAACCCTTGTTCCGTCAACCGCTTATAGACCGGAGTGGTCGTAAATAATTCCGAGAAATTCCCCTCACCCAAACCCTTTTGACCGATATCAAAATCTCCGGTGGCGTGATAAGAGTATCCGGGAGGTGCCAAAGAACGGGAGGCCAGAGAGAGATTCCCCCCGTGCCGATGGGCCTTGCCGAGAAAGAGGTGAAACTGTTTGACTATCCCGCGAATGCCCGAAGTCAGTATGACATCGTCACCAAGATTGTTCTTTATTCGGCTATATTTTGCCAAGGATTCACCTTTAAACAGGTAGTTACCTGTTTGCGGTATCTTAATAATCTCATTGGCTGCAATCACATGAAGAAAGGCCACAACCTGCTTGGCCCCGAAAAATCCGTAATCATGTGCATCCCGATTATAAATCATTTCGAAAAACGCCAGCTCGGCATTGGTAAAACTGCCGATAAAGGGTTGCCGCCCGGCAATGATCAATGCCTCATCAAAGCCGAGGGTGGAAAAATTTCCGTTGCCGACATTCAAGCAAAGGCGAGCAAGCTTCTCCACCACCGCCCCTAAAAGCTGCTGCTCAGCCTTATCAAGAATTATGTCGTCGGGATGAGGTGTGTCGGGATTACGGACTTTGAAGAAATAATCCTTCAGTTGATCGTCCGCCACCGAGTACACCTGCTGATCTCGTCCGAAGGGAGTGTCTTCCTCGGGAGGGTCGGCTGACAATAGTTCTTCCGCACCGATGGGATAGGCTGGAGCCAGCAATATGGCCATGGCCGTCATTTTCAGAAAGGCTCTTCTGGTCATAAAAGTCTATCCTCCCTCCGCTTGAAATGTTCCCTGCCCCCCACCTGCGGCGCCTGACAATATGAAATAAAACTACCTGTGGAATATCAACTTGTCAATCCCTTAGTACCGTGCTGCCGCACTTGCCCTTTCCCGTCACTGCAATGCCTGTCAGAATGTTTGACAATACTTCATTTTTGTTCTAATTAATAAGTCGTTATTCGCACCAATCGATTTTGCCGCGAAAGCAGTTTTTGATCTCGTCACTGAGGAGGCCTTGTGAAAAACTATCTCGTCAAAGACCTTATGGTTCCGATTTCCGAATATGCCACAGTGGTACTTGGAACCCCCCTCATTGAAGCCATTCATGTTCTCGAACGAGCCCAGGAAGCCTACACCATCAGTAAATACCAACACCGAGCCATAATCGTCCTCAATCAGGACGGGCATGTGGTCGGTAAAATCAGCCAACTGCGAGCCCTTAAAGCGATTGAAACGGAATTTGATTTCACCGACCAGATTGAGGAGATACGTAAATTTAAGTTCAGCGAAAATTATGTGGCTCAGCTCCGCGATAAATATCGCTCCCGGGAGAAAATCATCAAAGAAGAAACATTACGGGAAGTAGCTGCCAAAAAAGTTGAAGAATTCATGCAAATGCCAACCCCTGGAGAATTTGTTTCCGAAGATTGCAACCTGGATACGGCCATTCATCGACTCATTGCCGGAACACACCTGTCCCTGCTTGTTACCAGAGGAGAACAGATTATCGGGATCTTGCGGATATCGGATGTCTTTGCTGCTGTTTTTCATGAAATGATGACCATAGCAGAAAACAAAAACTCTTGAGAAACATTATGAAAGAACTGGAAATACTCTTCAACAGGATTATTCAGAGGGTCAATGTTAATCTACGGGAATTGAACTTTGATGTCACCCCGTTTGCCATGACTCTTATCATTCCCGATCAAATGAGCAAGTTTTATGCCTTCTACGGCATAACCCCCGACCATCCCCTTGACCTCCACTTTGAACATTCCGCTCTGGCCGGCAGCTATTTTCTCGGCAAATGTCGGGTGAGAAACTCCATTTTGTATAAAAGTGACATTCGTGGCGACGAACTGAAGCGCAAGGATCGCCAGATCAATTTCGGCAAATTCACCTTAACCCTGACAAAAGACGAGCGCATCGATATTGAAGACAGTGCCCTGGTCAAGACTCTGGTGCACAATTACTCCCACGATCCGGAAACTCCTGAGAAATTTTTTATTAAAGATACCCTGGCCATGGATTATGCAAATATCCATGGCTCCCCGTCGGACGGCTGTTTTCTCGGACCTTATGCCACCGTTGATCTGACAACCATGCGGGATTGCATTATCGGTGCCTATTCCTACATCCAGGCCGGCGAGATTTCCCACCTCAATGTCGATCCCGGAACAATTTGGGTCAATAGCCCCGGCAACTTCAATTTCTATTACAAATACCCACCGGAGCTTCTTGCACATTATGTCTCTCTTTCACCGGAAAAGGTGCCCTGGGGTGTTCTTATCGACTTTATCGAAAAGCGGAAATTCGAATTTCAGCGGGTCTTCGATTTCGTCAATCTTGAAGAAATAGAGTCAATTCCCAAAACGGCCTCCCTCGATCGCTATGCCGTGGTCCTGCCGAATATAAAAATCGCCGACAACGTCCTCGTTTCCCAGCGGGCTTACATCGAGAATTCAACCCTTGGCAAGGGAGCTAATGCCCAGGAAAACTGTTTCATCATCAATTCCCATCTTGAGGGCTTGAATGTCACCGCCCATGGGGCAAAAATTATTGAGGGATATCTTGGACTTGGCGTCTTTGTCGGCTTCAACAGTTTCCTCTGTGGTAAAAAACAGAATCGTTTGAAGATCGGCGAAGGTTGTATTGTTATGCCACATACCATTATCGACATTGAAGAGGCGCTGGAGATCCCTGCCAATCATCTGGTCTGGGGCCTGGTGCGAAACCGGGAAGAACTGGCTACCAACTCTATCTCACTGGAAAAATTTTCCACCATCGACACAACATTTTCTTCCGGAAGAATGCATTTTGAGGGCAGCGGCGCATCGTTCGTCAAGGCATTCAAGGATCGCATCCAGCACATCCTCGATGTCAATGGAGCCTTCTTCGCGGATGGAGAAAATGCCGGCCATGCCCAAAAAAATCAGCGGCTCTCCCTGAATACCATCCAACCATTCCAATTTGGCCCCATGGAGGGGATGTATCCCAACATTTCCATAGTGCCATAACGACCGCCGGTTGTCAGGGTCGGAAACGAAGGGAACTTTCGTTCTCTTGAGAAGAGAAGGTTGTTACCGATGTCGTTTCCGGACGGTCATTTCACAGCTGTCGCAATCGAATCCCAACTGATACTCGCCGGTATTGTCGACAAGAACCAGGGGTTCGACGATTGCCGGAACATTGCCGGTCATCTTCGGACACATTCTCAGTTGCGCTCGTAGGCAGTATTTGCAGGTCATCAAGATGCAGTCAGCGATATCTTTTGCTTTCAGAACGGATTTATTGCCCCCCTCCACCCCGTGCCGCTGGTAAAAATCCAGGGCCTTACGGTTAGCGATGTTGTCAAGGTAGCTCACCTCATCCGCCGGCCAGGGATAATCGTTGATCGCAGGTTCTGCCTGTTCGCACCGATACCCCTCCAGTCTCTTGGCCAGATGTTCCTCCAGACCCTGTCGCCGCAGTTCGTTGAAGATTGCCGCCGAATAGAAGCTCCCGGGGAGAAGATGAACCTCCACTGCCTCCACAGAAAACAGCGTCCCTCCACTTTTTTTCAGCTGTTTTTCCGCCATCGCCCCAACTGTTCCACCCTGTCTGGCCATCTCTTTTTCGGCCTTGAGAAGAGTTTTTGAGACAAGGCCATCTTCATCACGCACCGTCATCAGCAACCCGTCGGCAGTTTCGCTCAATTCGATCCACACCGCCAAGGTCCGACACTGCTCACTCCGGGCAAGCTGCTTGGCGAAGGCCGTATCGGCGTTGCGGTGGACGAGAGTACCCATCGGTACCACTAGAGCATCCTTGAGATGAATTCTGCCGTTCTCAACCCTGTTTGTTTTTATACCGACAAGTCTTCCCTCTGGACCCAAAAAACACAGCCCGTCACCGTTATTGACCACCTCGCTCGTTGCCAAGACCAAGAATCCCTTTCCAGTTTGAATCACCCGGCCCAGTTCCTGTCCGGTTGACTTGGGGCTATCCAGTGCACCGGGTGTATTTCTTTTTTTTACAAGGAAATAATCGGTCTTCCCCCGGTTAAACGATTTTGCCGTGTCGGGAGTGAACGAAAAGCTGCAACGGCCGGAAGATGCGGCCTGAAGCCCGGCATCGGCATCGATGAGTTTATCGAGAGCCTGGCGGTAAAAAGCGGTAACATTTTTGACATATGCTTCGTCTTTCAAACGCCCCTCAATCTTGAAGGAATCGATGCCGGCTGCAACAAGTTCGGTAAGATGGGCAGAAAGATCCAAATCCTTGAGGCTGAGCAGATGGCGGTCGCGAAGGAGGATTGCCCCCCGGCCGTCGCGAAGT
The DNA here is from genome assembly GCA_903875445.1 of uncultured delta proteobacterium. Classification (GTDB taxonomy): domain Bacteria; phylum Desulfobacterota; class Desulfobulbia; order Desulfobulbales; family Desulfocapsaceae; genus Desulforhopalus_A. The sequence goes on from CAIQWD010000014.1 coordinate 26,316, forward strand.
GTATATTGATGGCGGCAGAACTGGGCGCACTCACCCCGGTTGGCGCTCCGCCCGGCCATAACCTCACTCATATAGCACTGCCCGCTATAGGATACACAGAGGGCACCATGGACGAAAAATTCGAGGGTCGTGGTGGTCGCCGCCCGGATCGCCCGGATTTGCGCAAGGCTTAATTCTCTTGCCAGGACCACCTGCCTGAATCCTACTTTTTCGAGAAATTGTACCTTTTCGACAGTGCGATTATTGGTCTGGGTAGAGGCGTGCAGGGGAATCGGCGGCAAATGGCACTCCAACAGCCCCATATCTTGGATAATAAGGGCATCGACACCGATTTCCCGGAGTTGCCAGGCAAAGCGAGCGGCGAGGGCCAGTTCACGATCATCGAAGATGGTGTTCAGGGCGACATAGACCCTCGCCCGGAAGCGGTGGGCAACAGTCACCAGTTTTTCGATATCCGTAAGACTATTGGCGGCAGCAATCCTGGCGCTGAACTGTGGCCCGCCGATGTAGACGGCGTCGGCACCGTGGTCGATGGCGGCAAGGCCACAGGAAAGATTTTTGGCCGGTGCCAGTAATTCGAGGGTACGCTTCACATTTTTGCCATTCCCGGCAGCGCCATCAGAAAACTCCGCCGACAATGAAAATCCGGCACGGTTTCGAAATGATCTATGGCCCAATACGTCGCGGCCCCTGTCGCAGCCAGGAGCACCCCGGCTATTCCCACTTCAAGCGCCTGACAATCAGGGACAAGTTTGTGCATATCGATCCGACAGAACAGAGATAATCCGTTACCGTCTCTAACCACATGGCTGGTAAGTTCGTCAACAGCCGAATCCTCCTGCATTCCCTGCCGGTAAGCAGTGAAATGATAAAGGTTCCAACCGCCGTCCGGGCCAAGATTCACCTCCCAATAGGGTGATTCCCCGGCAATACCCAAAAAAAGCTCAAAACACGTTTGCCGCCACAGTTCATGGCGCCGAGAAAGAACCAGACATGGGGTGGGCCAGACAACACTTCGTAAATCCCCTTCCAGTCGGTATTCTATGGAAAGCACCCCGGGCAGTCGATAAAGCGATCCTCCCAGGGTCAAACCCCGAGAACCCAAGGCGGGTGCAAATGGTCGTAGTTGGAAAGGGTATCCGTACTTCTCCGCTGTCTCCGTCACAGCCGTCCCAGACGATTCTATTCTTCCTCGACGTCAATGCAATCAACCGGACACGCTGCGGCAGCGTCTTCAATACACTCCTCATCCTCTGAGTACTGTTCATACACATAGGCTTTTTCCGTCTCATCGTCAAAACCGAATACATCGGGGCAAAGCTCTATACAGCTCTGGCAACCGATACACTCCTCGTCATCCAATGTAACCTTTAACGCCATCCGCAACCTCCTTAAAGTAACACTTTGACATATCTTATATATTTAAGATATATCCCATATTTCGAAATAAATTAAGACCGTTTCCAAGGGTTAAAACCCGAAGAAAGGAGCCGGAGTCCTTGCTCGCAGACAACACGGAGCTGCACCGGTTACTTCATCGCTATTTTTGTTTATATCCGTATTTTCCCCATAATCAATAGAAAAAAACTTTTTTCTCTAAACAACAACGCTTTGGCCATGGCGAGGGACAACCACATTGTACCCCGCGCCACGCAGATACTCGGCAAAAGCCAGAGTTTGTTCCTCTTCCCCATGCACCAGAGCGATCTTTTTAACTATCAGGTTGGAATCTTTCAATACCCGCATGAGTTCATTGCGATCCCCGTGAGCACTGAAACCTCCCAGAGTAACTACCCGCGCCTTCAGAGGATAGTCTTTATTATAAAAGCGCACCAGGGGTGCCGGACCCTGCCGACCTTCGGCATTATATTTTTCGCCGACTTCCTGCAGATGCCTGCCAAAGGTGTTCTGCCCCATATAGCCAACGATCAGGACCGTGTTGCGCTCATCGTGGATCTTGTGTCGAAGGTGGTGCAACACCCGCCCGCCCTCGCACATGCCTGACCCGGCAAGTACCACATGCGATCGCTGGTCACGGTTCAAGGCCATCGACTCTTCCACAGTCTGAACAAACTTCAATTGGGAAAAATCAAATGGGTTCAAGCCTCTTTTTAGAAAGGCTTCATGGGTTTCCTGATCATATGTCTCCGGATGTTCGCCGAAGACATGGGTGATCTGAGTAGCCAGCGGGCTGTCGACCCAAACCGGCATCGGTGGCACTTCTTTGGCCAGATAGAGTTCGTGGAGAAAATAGAGGAGTTCCTGGGTCCGACCGTAGGCGAAGGCCGGGATGATGACGGAACCGCCCCGGTCAAAGGTCTCTATCAGAGCGTTCTTCAGAAGGGGTTTCATATCCAGCATCCTCTCGTGCAGCCGGTTGCCGTAGGTGCTTTCCATAATCAACAGATCGATATTACGATGATTTTCTGCAAAATTAAGGGTCGGGTCTTTGATGATCGGCTTGTTGAACCGCCCCAAATCTCCGGAGTAGAGCACTGTTTTTGTCCGGCCTTCCACCTCGTAACAAATGACCGACATGGCTGATCCGAGGATATGTCCGGCTTCATACAAAGTGCAGGTTAAATTCTTGCCGATGGTGACCGTTTCGCCATAGGGAATACCTTGGAAATAGCTCAGAGCCTCCTCCACCTCGGTCATTGTATACAGGGGCGTCACCACTTCAAGATGGTGTTCTTTCAGGAGTTTTTCGATTACTTCAGTGCGTAGACCATGGTCTCCGGATTTCAGCAGGGATTTAATTTCCTGCAGATCTTCGCCGGAAATGGCAATCTTCCCATCTCTGGTTTTGACCTTTGCCAGAAAGGCTTTGGCGGTTTTATAGTTGAGGTAGGATGCGTCACCTTCCTGGATCTTGGCCGAGTCGCGAAGCAGATACTCGCTGGCGGCGGCGGTCGCCCTTGAACAGAAGATCTGGCCTTTGAAGCCATTCCTGGTAACCATCGGTACACGCCCCGAATGATCAATATGGGCATGGGAGAGAATCATGTTGGTCAGAATTTTTGCGTCAACGGGGAGTACACGGTTCTTCGCCTCGGTCTCCTTTCGTTTGCCTTGGAAAAGGCCGCAATCCAGCAAAATAGTATCATAATCGGTTGTCAGGGTATGAAACGAACCGGTAACCTCTCGCGTTGCACCGAAAAATGAAACATGCATACCTGCTCCTTTCCTTGGTCAATTCTTCCTCTAGTGCCAGCCACATGATCCGACGGCAGGCCGATTTGCCCTACTACTTAACAAACGACCGGCCAAAACTCAACTACAATCCCAGGCCGCAACCATCGGGCTGAAATCACTGAATCCGTGCATCAATGCAGATCCTGTAGGTTCGAGGTCCGCAATGTCCACACTTGATGATAGAGAAACCTTCAACTTGCCGATTGTTGGTGCTGCAAGCGGCGGTGATTTTGGCAAACGAGTCAGCAAAGCAATCCGGTCTTTGCAGATCGTAAAAATGCAGATATCCACCAGGCTTCAATATCCGGAGGGCGTCGGCGAGGAAGGTCTCGGCCATCGTCGGCAGAGGCATGACAACCCGGTCAAAGCACTCGCTCAAGATGGGTATGATCGCGCCGGCGTCACCAAGATACAGGATAATATTACGAAGTTTTTTGTTGAGTTGCAGATTCTGCAGAGCATACCCATGGGCTTCCGGATTCTTTTCTATGCCGACAATTACCTTGGCGAGGCTGAACCGCGAGATAGCTAATGGGTAGGGAGCAACCCCGGAAAAAAGAACGAGAACCGATTCACCCGGGGTAACAAGGGAGGCGATCCGTCGCCTTTCATTACCGCTTCTCACCGAAAAGTAAACACGTTCCGGATTAAGGCGCAGGCGAATTCCAAATTCCCGCACCTCCGTCTCCTTTCTGTTTTCTCCGGCAAGAATAGAGAGGGGTATGGTCCTGAATTCACCACCATAAACGCCGGCTCGTTTGGCAACTACCTTGATCCTTCGGTTGCCTGCCAAGATTGCATTGGCGATCAGTCTTTCGCAAGCTTTAAGGGTTTCCGGGATAATGATGATGGCAATATCACCGACAATGTCATATGACCCTATAAGTGCTTGCTGTTCTTCCGCGGTCAACACCCCGGACAGGGAGTCTTTCAAGCGCATCGCCATCGATGAATCCCGTTAAAAATAAAAACAGCGTCAGGAAAAGCTCTTTTCCATGACGCTGCTGAGGTTGTAAAAGAAACGGATGTGGCGTGAAAAGTCAGGAAATCAAAGTTTCACAACATTTTCTGCGGCCGGACCTTTTTGCCCCTCGACAATATCGAATTTCACCCGTTGTCCTTCCTCAAGGGATCTGAAGCCTTCTCCCTTGATTGCCGAGTGATGGACGAAAACATCCTTGCCTCCATCCTGCTGAATGAAACCGAACCCCTTAGAATTATTAAACCATTTCACTGTCCCTTCCGCCATGGCACGACTCCTTTCTGGCATAATCAATTTTCGACTTTTTGTGGACCAAACAAAAAGTCACCCGATCTTCTTATATACTCGTACTTATAAAAAAATTTCAAATAAAAAAGTGCCCGATGAAAAAACTTTTTGAAAATCTTGGTATTCTACCGCTTTTTTATTAGCACCGTCCATCCTGGAGATCCTTGGCACGATGCCGCAGACAATCTGGAGAGCTACCCCATAACCCCGATCGCCACTGGTACGCCAAGCAAACCAATGCGCCCACAAGCAGGTTTGGTTCCTACGTAGTTCGCAATGGTAGTTTTGTAAGCCTGGCAAAAAATAGTCGCCGATCTCCGGCAAATAGCTTTTTTTACCAGGGCCAAAGAAATTATGCAATTTGGTCATTATCGAATAGTTCACGCCCATGACAGACACCAATTTCCAACAATATCCTCATTGCCGGTACTTGCAGAGAGTCCGGTTTCCTTTCTAGGGAAATGGGCATTACACTGAATACACTCTATTTTGCAGGTTTTCAGCCGATGCCTTTTCTCAGCAACCGGTCTTATTTCCATTTATGCACGAAGATGTTGTGGGCATGTTTCGACTAAATCGCACAATCATATCGAGATTATCATCACAAAAGCGACCGCTTGTCGCACCTGCCATTTGCGCTCCGATAACAATTGAGGTTGATTTAATGGCTGCTTTATGATTACTTAACCGGAAAAATTCACCTGCCAACAAAATATATTTTTGCCTTTTAAATTCAACGGTTTTTTACACTCGGAGGGAAAAATGTTTAAGATCGTAAAACGTCAAGAAATGTCACAAGGCACCGTTATCCTCAATGAAATTGAGGCGCCTTTGATTGCCAAAAAAGCCAAGCCCGGACAATTTGTCATACTTAAGGCCAATGAAACAGGTGAGCGAATCCCTCTCACCATGGCCGATACCAATCCTGCCAAGGGTACCATTACCATAATCTATATGGTTGTTGGAAAATCTACGGCTCTTTTTAAGGATTTGAAGGTCGGTGAGGGCTACCAGGATGTCATCGGACCCTTGGGAAAAGCCACCCATCTCGAAAAAGTCGGCAAGGTCGTTTGCGTCGGCGGTGGCACCGGTGTCGCCGTCCTCCACCCTATCACCCGGGGTTTAAAAGAGGTCGGCAACGACGTAACCTGTATCATCGGTTCCCGCAACAAAGGCTTGCTGATCATGGAAGAACACATGAAAGCCGCCTCCCATGATCTGCGGATTTGTACCGATGACGGTTCCTACGGCCACCATGGCTTCGTCACCGATGTCCTGAAAGATGTGCTCAAGGGGGGCGACATCAAACTGGTTGTGGCAATCGGCCCGGTTCCCATGATGAAGGCGGTCAGCAACATCACCAAAGAGTTCAACGTGGAAACCATGGTCAGCCTCAATCCGATCATGGTCGACGGCACCGGAATGTGCGGCGGTTGCCGGGTTACCGTTGGCGGGAAAACCAAATTCGCCTGCGTTGACGGCCCTGAGTTTGATGGTCACCAAGTCGATTACGACGAACTCATGCTCCGCCTCCGAGCTTATCAGGAAGAGGAACGAAAATGTCATCAAGACTATTGCACTATCCGCGACGCCAAATAACCGTCGAACCTCTTGTATCTCGCCGACCTTCTTAACATTGAGTGATATTTATTATCGTGGAATCGATTTTATTCGGAGGAAAACATGTCAGAAACAGCAGGTAAAAAAGCACAAATCGGAAGAGTTGCCATGCCGGAGCAGGAAGCGAAAATCAGGGCTCGCAACTTCCTTGAGGTACCGACCGGCTACACGGTCAAAATGGCACAGGAAGAGGCATCGAGATGCCTTCAATGCAAAAAACCCGGATGTGTCGAAGGATGTCCGGTAGGCGTTGATATTCCCGGTTTCATCGATCTTATCGCCCAGGGCGATATGACCGGTGCCATCCGCAACCTCTGGGGCAAAAATGCCTTACCGGCGGTTTGCGGCCGGGTCTGCCCCCAGGAGGTTCAATGTGAAGGAAAATGCATTGTCGGCAAAAAGGGTGACCCCGTAGCCATCGGCAACCTCGAGCGCTTCTGTGCCGACTACGAACGGGAACACGGCACCGGCGAATTGCCGCCAACGGCATCAGCCACCGGGAAAAGAGTAGCCGTCGTCGGTTCCGGACCATCCGGCCTCACCGTTGCCGGCGACCTTATCATCAAGGGCCACGATGTTACCATCTTTGAGGCCTTCCATAAGCCGGGCGGCGTTCTCGTATACGGTATTCCCGAATTTCGCCTACCTAAGGCAATTGTCGCCCAAGAAGTTAATTTTCTTGAAAGACTTGGGGTTAACGTTCAGTGCAATGCCGTTGTCGGCAGGACGGTTTCCCTCGATGAACTCTTCGAAGAAGGATATGACGCAATCTATGTCGGGGTAGGTGCCGGCTTACCGAAATTCATGAATATTCCCGGAGAAAACTATGTCGGCATCCTCTCCGCCAACGAGTATCTTACCCGTGCCAATCTTATGAAGGCCTACAAGTACCCGGAAGTCGACACGCCCATTCCTCTCGGCAAAAATGTTGTCGTCCTCGGTGCCGGCAACGTGGCCATGGACTCGGCCCGCACGGCAATGCGCCTCGGGGCTGAGAGCGTCAAGATCGTTTATCGCCGTTCCCGCGATGAAATGCCGGCACGTAGCGCAGAAATCCATCATGCCGAAGAAGAAGGCATTGAACTCTTCCTGCTCACCAACCCGACCCGTTATATTGGCAATGCAAACGGTAGGCTGACCGGCATGGAATGTTTACGCATGGAACTTGGCGAACCCGATGCCTCCGGCAGACGCCGCCCTGTAGCTGTAAAGGGATCGGAGTTTGAGATAACCTGCGACCTGTGCATCGTCGCCGTCGGCTCCGGCGCCAATCCGCTCCTTACCAGCGAAACCCCGGACATGAAGCTGAACAAATGGGGCAACGTCCACGCCGATGAGAAAAACGGCAAAACCACCAAACCAAGGGTTTGGGCCGGCGGCGATATCGTAACCGGAGCAGCAACCGTTATTCTCGCCATGGGTGCCGGGCGAGCGGCGGCAAACTCCATTCATGACTACCTGACCCTCGGCTGGTAGAAAAATCTCTTACTCTTCTGCTGTTGCAAAAAACCCTGTCGGTCCCCAAAGTGCCGACAGGGTTTTCTCTGCATCCCCATTCCTCCTAGCCACTCGCAGAAACTGCCCCTCGCTCTCTTTTGTCATTTATTTTCGGGCTTACATAACCGATTTTGAACGTCAACTCCACACAAATGAATCAATTTGATCTCGTCTTATCGCATTGAATTATCGATACAAAACCAACAGAATGTAAAGCGGGCCGGAGTTTCCAAAATTTCATTACAAGCTACGTCTCCCAATCTGCATACGCCAACAATGTGCTTTTTGTGCGTAGTATGAAATGCTGGTCTACACAGATTTTCCGAGACAGCGCCACCAAAACATCCGACCGCGTCGTATCTAGGTATTATTGTGGATATATATTTTGAACAACCAGCTCTTCGACCGATTGTGCATCTGCCGATGCCCAACGGCAAATCGGCACATCAGTCAACGATGATGGCACAATACGCACATTATTTATTTATTATTGCACAAAATGAACTCCGGAAAACCAATGTAAGTGGCTGTTTGACAAGGAAAAATATTTTCTTGACAGGGGACAGAGACGACTGTTAATGAATGGTTATTCATAATTGTCTTCGGTCCGGTGTGCCCTGTAGCAGCCACATTGGGATGAATAAAAGTAGCGAAAAAGGGGAAACGATGTCATCGGAACTGATTCTCTCGGCGGCGACCTTAATCGGCATTGCCGCACTTGTTCCCTGTTTTATGGTCATGACCGCGGTCTTAGGACCCCGGTCCAAGGGAAAGATCAAAAACGAAGCCTATGAGAGCGGCGTAGGCCCGATTATCGGAGCGGTTGACCAGAAATTCAGTGTCAAGTTCTATCTCCTGGCAATACTCTTTCTGATTTTCGACATTGAAGCGGTTTTCATGTACCCATGGGCGGTCAGCGTCCGTGAACTCGGCTGGTTCGGCTTTACAGAGATGGTAGTTTTTATGCTGCTCCTTCTCACTGGACTCATCTACATTCTCAAGAAGGGGGTGCTCAATTGGCGTTAGGATTAGAAGCTAGTCTCGGCAACACGGTTATCACCACCAAACTTGATGCGGTCGTCAACTGGGGTAGGCAGTATTCGCTGTGGCCCTTCATTTTTGGAACTGCCTGCTGTGCCATCGAGTTTATGAGCGCAGCGGCAAGTCAGCATGACATCTCCCGTTTTGGCGCGGAAGTCGTCCGCTTTTCTCCTCGCCAGGCCGATCTTCTCTTGGTCTGCGGCACCATCAGCTATAAACAGGCACCTATCCTGAAGCGCATTTATGAACAGATGCCTCTACCAAAATGGGTTGTCGCCATGGGGGCCTGTGCCAGTTCCGGAGGAATATACGATAACTATTGTACGGTGCAGGGCATCGACACCATAATTCCTGTGGACGTTTATATCTCGGGCTGTCCGCCAAGGCCGGAAGCTGTTCTGGATGCACTGATAAAAATCCAGGAACAAATTCAAGGCGAAAGCGTTCTTGTTGACCGCCACAACGACTTTAAGGGGATTCTCGACTGATATGAATTCGACGGCTCTAGAAAAAATAAAGGCCGCGTTTCCAGACGCCACCTGCACGACGGTTCTGGATTCAGTGGTTGTTGAAGTTCAGCCTGAATACCTGGAGAGCACGCTTTCTCGGTTAAAAAATGATCCGACTTTCAACTGTGGTCTGTTGGTTGATATCACGGGCATCGATTACCTCGAATACCCGACACCCCGGAAATTCAGGTTCCATGTGGTATATACCCTCCGTAACTGGCAGGACAATCTCCTCGTCCAAGTACGGAGCGCCGTGCCCGACCCACAGGCAGGCATCGCCACCGTCACCCATTTATGGGGTTCGGCAAACTGGGGCGAAAGGGAGGTCTACGATCAATATGGCATCAGGTTCAATGGTCATCCCGACCTGCGTAGAATACTCAATCACTGGCAGTTTGAGGGACATCCGCTACGCAAGGATTATCCGATCGAAAAGGGCCAAATCTGCCTCGAAACAGACAGCCTGGAAAACGAGATCAGGTCCCGCCTCTTCGAAAACGGTATTGATGAAACCACCATGAAGGACATCAATACCGAGATCATGTTCCTCAACATCGGACCTTCCCATCCTGCTACGCACGGGGCGATCAGAATTCTCGCCGCCCTCGACGGTGAAACCATCCTTGCAAATGTCAACGAGATCGGCTACCTGCACCGCGGCTTTGAAAAAACCGCGGAAAACAGGACCTACAACCAGATCATTCCGTTGACCGACAGGCTTAATTACTGTTCTTCGATGATCAACAATATCGCCTATGCCAAAGCCGTTGAAGCGTGGCTTGGGGTGACGATCACCGAGCGAGCCCAGTTCATGCGGGTGGTGTTGACCGAGTTCTACCGCGTGCTCGACCACTTGGTCTGTCTGGCTGCCGCCCTGGTCGATATGGGTGGCTTGACAAACTACTGGTACCTCTACAACGAGAAAGAGGCCGCCTACGATCTTATCAGCCGCCTCACCGGTGCACGCCTCACCAGTTCTTTTACCAGGATTGGCGGCATGTACCGTGATTTTTATGAGGGTTGGGAGAAAGATCTGGAACTGCAGCTTCGAGGCATAGAAAAGGGTATCGGCGACGCCCTGAAACTGGTCGAAACCAACCGTATCGTCCATGATCGGACACAGGGTGTCTGTGTCGTTTCTGCGGAAACCGCTCTCAGCTATGGCTTTACCGGCCCGGTCCTCAGGGCAAGCGGTGTTCCCTTTGACCTGCGGAAAGACGCACCTTACTACAATTACGAATCCTTCGACTTCGAGGTTCCCGTCGGCACCACCGGCGATATCTACGACCGTTTCATGATTCGCTTTTATGAGATGGCTCAATCAATTCGCATCATTCGCCAGGCAATGAAACATATCCCAAACGGCCCGATCAATGTCAGGAACTCCCAAGTCTGTCTGCCGCCAAAAGATCAAGTCTATAACAACATTGAAGGATTGGCCAACCACTTCAAACTGATTTTTGAGGGCGTGAAAGTGCCGGCCGGTGAATGGTATGACTCCTTTGAGGCCGCAAACGGTGAATTGGGTTTCCATTTTATCTCCGACGGGTCCGGACAACCCTACAAACTCAAGGTGCGACCACCATGTTTCTATACCATGGGAGGTTTCCATAAAATGGTTGAAGGTAATATGATAGCCGATGCCGTCATCAACCTCAGTTGTATCAATATAATAGGCGGGGAGTTGGACAGATGAGCGACCGTTCACAACTGATTTCTACAGGAAAACCCTTCCAGTACGACCGGGAAAGGGACGCTGAATTCGAAAGACTCGTCAAACGCTACCCCACCCGAGAGTCGATGATTCTCCCCTCCCTCTGGCTGATTCAGGAGCAGGAAGGGTGGATAAGTCAGGAAGCGATAGCCTATGTTGCCGATCGGATAGGCACCTTTGCCAGCATGGTGTATGAAGCGGTAACCTTCTATACCATGTACCAGCTGCACCCGATGGGCAGAAACCACCTCTGTGTCTGCCGCACCCTCTCTTGCTGGCTGCGCGGTAAACAGGAAATTATCGATTACCTGAAAAACGAGATCGGCATCACCCCCGGGCAGATAAGCGAGGACGGCCGTTTCAGTCTGGAAGAGGTTGAATGCTTGGGTCACTGCGGTACCGCTCCGGTTGTCCAGGTCAATGGCGAATTCCACGAGGACATGAACGTGGACAAGCTAAAAGCGCTGCTGGCCACATTGAAATAGGGAGGCGGACCGAAATGGAAGTGAAAATTCTCAGTGCCAAGTTCGATATTAAAGACGCCAACAAAATCGCCATAGCGAAAACCCTCGGCGCCTATGCTACGCTTGACAAGCTCTTTGCCATGAAACCCGAGGATGTCATCGAGGAAGTAAAGAAAAGCGGCCTCAGGGGCAGAGGTGGTGCCGGCTTTCCTGCCGGGGTAAAATGGGGATTTCTTCCAAAAAATACCGGAAAACCGATCTATTTGACGGTTAACTCCGACGAGTCGGAACCGGCCACTTTCAAGGATCGATATATCCTGGTCAGGGATCCGCACATGCTCATCGAAGGCATTATCATCTGTAGCTATGCCATCGGTTGCCATGACACCTATATCTACATCCGCGGCGAATATACCACCCAGGTGAAGGTACTGCAGGCGGCAATAGACGAGGCCTATGCCGAGGGATACCTTGGCGACAGCGTTGCCGGCCATGATTTCCAGCTCAACGTCACCGTCCATCGCGGCGCCGGCGCCTATGTCTGCGGCGAAGAAACGGCACTGCTTGAGTCGATTGAGGGCAAGAAAGGTCAGCCGCGCAGCAAGCCGCCGTTTCCGGCGGTTGCCGGACTGTATGGCTGCCCGACGATCATCAACAATGTCCAGACCATTGCTTCGCTTCCTTTCATCCTTACCAACGGCGCCGACGCCTACAAGGTTTACGGCACCGAGAAAAGCCCCGGCACCCACCTGTTTGGGATCTCCGGCCATGTCGAGAAACCAGGCATGTATGAACTGCCACTTGGCCTGCCGATCCTGGAAGTCATCGACAAGGTGGCGGGAGGAGTGTGGAAGGGCAGAAAGCTGAAGGGCATCATCCCCGGCGGGAGTTCCACTCCGGTTCTGCTTCCGGACGAGGTCAAAGATGTAACCCTTGATTACGAGTCGATGGCCGCCCATAAGACCATGTTCGGCTCGGGCGGCATCGTGGTGCTGGACGAGACGGTCGACATTGTCCAACTTGTGAAAAATCTCATCGATTTTTACCATCACGAATCCTGCGGCCAATGCACACCCTGTCGAGAGGGACTTGGCTGGATGCTGAAGATTATCAAAAAAATACTCCGCCGCGAAGGCAGCATGGACGATGTACTCCTGCTGCGCGAGCTCTGCGACAACATCGAGATGAAAACAGTCTGCGTCTTATCTGCTGCATGTACCATGCCGGTGCGCAGCTATCTGGATAAGTTCAGGCACGAGTTTGAGGCGTATGTTCAAGGCGCTTCTTCAGCACAAGTGAAACAGGAATAGGGCACCCCATGGCTGATACGATTAAGCTTTTTGTAAACGGAGTTGAGGTCGAGGTCGAAGCGGGGAAAAACCTGATCGACGCCATCGGTGCCGTCGGCATCGAAATTCCGCACCTCTGCTACCACCCGGCACTTGGCGCCGACGGCAATTGCCGCATGTGTCTGGTCGGCATAGAAGACGGCAGACCACCGCTGGTTCCGGCCTGCAAGACCCCGGCCCAGGCGGGAATGAAGGTGTTACTTGACGCCGCGCATATCAAGAAAATCCAGCGCGATGTCATGGAACTCGAGCTGATTAATCATCCCACCGACTGCCCGATCTGCGATCAGGCTGGGGAATGCAAACTGCAGGACTATTATATGAGCTACGGTCGACCGGAAAGTCGGATGACCGTCCCCCAGGTGCAGAAAAGCAAAAAACTCGATTTCGGCTGCGGTGTGGTCCACGATCAGGAACGCTGCGTGACCTGCGGTCGGTGTGTCCGTTTCTGCCGACAAATCACCAAGACCGGCGAACTGGGAATAATCAACCGAACCGATGATGCCCGTGTCAATATCTTTCCCGGTCGACCGCTCAATAACCGCTACGCCCTGAATGTCGTCGATCTTTGTCCGGTCGGCGCCATGACCAGTAAAGATTTCCGTTTCAAGCAACGGGTCTGGTTTTTAAAAAAGGCCCCCGGTATCTGTCATGGTTGCGCCAAGGGTTGCAACATCACTATTGAGCATAACCGGGAAAAATACCAGGATGACATCATCTATCGCTTCCGGCCACGCCTCAACCCGCAGGTCAATGGCTACTTCATGTGCGATGCCGGACGGCTCAGTTATCGGCAGGAAAACGAAGGCCGCTTGCTCGAAGCGCGGCTGAGCAGCCAGATTCGCCCACTGAGTGATGTTCTCGCCGCCTGCAACCAAGAGATTGAACGGGCCGGAAAAATTGTCGTTCTCCTCTCCCCCAACTGCTCCCTGGAACAGATGGTTGCGGTCAAGACCCTGTCAGCAAAACTCGGTGCGTCACTTTCCGGTTTCAGTGACGGGTATGTTAAAGCAGGCGACGGTGACGGTTATCTTATCCAAGATGATAAGTCGGCAAATCGAGCAGGGCTTACACTGCTTGGCATCGATTGCACCCAGGAAACCTTTGAGGAGGCAGTGCGAGAAGCACAACTCCTGATCAATTTCAACAACGATCTGACCCGCTCCTATACTGATTCCGAATTAAAGAAACTCCTCAAAGACACCAAGGTCATAGCCGTCGCCACCCACAATGACCGTCTTACCGCAATGGCCGATATAGCGATACCGGTTGCTACTTCCAGTGAATATGCCGGATGCCTTATTAATTGCGATAACATTTTGCAGGCCTTTGCCCTGGCGGTAAGCAAAAACCAGCAACCGCTAGACATAGGGGCAATAGCCGCAAAACTTGGCAGCCCCCTGCAAAGCCGCGCAGAGCAATTTGCCGAACTCCGAAAATACATCAGTATCCTCAAAGACTTTGAAGCTGATACTCTCCCAGCCGAGGGATTGAAATTAAACGATAGCGAGGCTGCCAATGTCACTGCTTGATTCTGTTATGATTGTCGTCAGGGTTGCCTTCAGCGCCTTTATCCCGCTCTGCTTCATTGCAGTCTGCGTCTGGATGGAGCGGAGGGGGGCCGGCTATTTTCAGGATCGATCCGGCCCAAACCGCGCCAATATCTTTGGTTTTCGGGCTGCCGGACTCGTGCAGAACCTCGCCGACGCGGCCAAGCTTATCTTTAAAGAAGATGTCATTTCCGGGCATATCAAACACAAGTTCTACTTTGTTCTCGCCCCGGTGATTGTTTTCTTCACCGCCCTCGTCTCCTTTGCCGTCGTTCCCTTTGCCGATACTCTGGTGGTCGGCGGTAAAAGTTACATTATGCAAGGTATCCCGCTTGACCTTGGTATTCTCTGGTTTTTGTCCTTTGTCGGCTTCAGTGTCTACGGCATTATCCTCGCCGGGTGGTCTTCAACAAATAAATACGGAGTACTCGGTGCCCTCCGTTCGGCGGCACAGGTAATCAGCTACGAAATTCCCATGGGTCTGGCGATCGTCAGTTTGCTCGTCGTTTACGGCACCGTCAATCTCAACGAAATTGCTCAGTTCCAAGGAAAGCTCCTGTTCGGATTCATCCCCATGTGGGGTGCTGTGCTGCAACCTATAGGGATGGTTATCTTCATTATCGCCGCCTTCGCCGAGACCAACCGGACCCCTTTTGATCTCGCCGAGGGCGAAAGCGAACTAGTTGCCGGCTTCCATGTCGAATACAGCGCCATGAAGTTCGCGATCTTTTTCATGGGTGAATACGTCGCCATGTTCGCGTCGAGCGCCATGATCGTCACCCTCTTTTTCGGTGGTTACCAGGTGCCGTTTCTCTCCACAGCCACCTTGATTGGTCAAGCCAAACCGGTAGCCTTCCTGCTGATGGTCATTATCCCCGTGGTCATGCACTTTTTCGCCGGGTGGATCAGAAGGAGCAACGTCAGCCATTATCCGCGGGAAAATGATCCGCGGGTCTTCGAGGCTACGGTCTATATCAAATGTCTTTGGGGCTTGGTGATCTTCCTAGAAATAGTTCTCCTGGCCATCCTCTTCTCCGCCTCAGGGGGTGCGACCGCCCATATCTTCGTGGTGCTCCTGCAACTGTGCACTTTCCTTGTAAAAGTTACCATGATGATTTTTGTTTATATCTGGGTACGCTGGACCTTGCCCCGTTTTCGCTATGACCAGCTACAGAAATTGGGATGGCAGATGCTCCTACCCTTGGCACTTCTGAACATCTTCATTACAAGCGCATTTGTCGTGGCGTTGAGCTAAAGGAGAGGATGACATGGGTGCTAAAGTAAAAACAATGGACCGGAAGGGAGCGAGTTTTCAGGAACGCCTCTACCTGATTGAGATCTTTAAGGGGATGGCCACCACCTTCGGCCATTTTTTCCGAAATCTTCTCGACAACAGAAAACTTTACGTTCGCCACTACCCTGAAGTTCAGCCGGAAATTCCGGTTCGCTGGCGTGGCCGGCATCGCTTAACTACCCATGCCGACGGCACAGTCAAATGTGTTGCCTGTTTTATGTGTCAGACCAATTGTCCAGCCAACTGCATTATGATTGAAGCCGGAGAAAGGCTTGACGGCAAGACTGAAAAAATGCCGGTGAAATTCAAAATTGATCTGCTGGAATGCATATATTGCGGCTACTGTGTCGAAGCCTGTCCTTTGGACGCAATCCGCATGGATACCGGGATTTTCTCAGTGACGGACAATAACAGGGAATCTTTCGTCTTGGAACTCCCGGAGTTACTGACAACCCCGGGAGCCTTTTCCGAAGAAGAATATAAAAAAGGGGGCGCTTGATATCATGTTTGCCGAGGCTTTATTTTTCGGATTTGCTGTGCTGTCGGTCCTTGGCGCCATTGGGCTGGTGCTCTTTCGCCATCCGATGAACGGGGCGATGAGTCTGGTGGTGACCATGATCTCCTTGGCCGGGCTCTATGCCCTCCTTTCCGCCAAGCTGATTTTCGCTCTGCAGCTTATTGTCTATGCAGGTGCGATCATGTCCCTGATCCTCTTCATAATTATGTTTCTCAACATCCAAGAGAGCGATCTCCCGAAGGAAAAATACCGATGGTTGTACCAGTTGGGGGGAATAATAGTCATCGTCCCTATCGCCTCTTTTTTGATCAAAATAGTCAAAAGTATCCCCGGTGGCCAAACAACAATCGTCGGTCACGGTTTTGGCGGGGTAAAAGAGGTTGGGCTGGTTCTCTTTCAGGACTGGTTGCTTCCCTTTGAAATCGTATCAATTCTCCTGCTCGTAGCGCTCGTCGGGGCGGTGGTGTTGGCAGGTAAGAGGAGGATGGGCAAGTGATCCAGGATTATCTCATACTCAGTGTTATTCTCTTCTGTCTGGGAATTCTCGGGGTTGTTACCAGGCGAAACGTATTCACCGTTTTCATGTCCATCGAGCTGATGCTTAATGCGGCAAACCTTGCTTTCATTACCTTTTCACGATTGCATGAAAGCATGAACGGCCATGTTCTGGCAATGATGGTAATGGCCGTAGCGGCTGCCGAAGCGGCACTTGCTCTTGCCGTTGTCATTCTCCTGCACAAGCACAAGAGCAAGCTGGACACTAACGTATTCAGCCTGTTAAAAGGGTGATTTCATGGAACATACAGTCACATATCTAGGTTTTATACCCCTCTTGCCGCTGCTCGGAGCGGTGGTCATCGGTCTTCTGCATATGTTCACCTGCAAGAAAACCCCCTTGCCTGAATTATTCTATGGTGCCCTGGCTTGTATCGGTCCCGTCCTTTCATTCTTTTTAGCCCTGGTGGTTTTTTTCCAATTGAAAGGGCTTCCCGCCGAAGACCGCTTTCTCACCCATAACGTTTTTACTTGGTTTGCCGTAGGTGATCTGCATGTGGACATGGGATTTCTTGCCGACCCGCTCAGTTCGCTCATGCTCCTCTTCGTTACCTTCATCGGTTCCCTGATCCATATTTATTCGGTGGGTTATATGGCGGGTGACGAGAATTTCGGCAAATTCTTCTCCTACCTTAACCTCTTCCTCGGATCAATGCTGATCCTCGTTCTCGGTAGCGGTCCGGTAGTTATGTTCGTCGGCTGGGAAGGCGTCGGCCTCTGCTCCTATCTGCTCATCAGCTTCTACAGCAAGGATACGGACAATGTTCTGGCCGGCAACAAGGCCTTTATCGTCAACCGTATCGGCGATCTCGGCTTTGTTCTCGGTATGTCGGTGCTTTTCTGGGCTATCGGTGCCAGCGGTTTTGATTATCTTTCCCTAAAAGCCAATGTAGCTGGTATTCCGCCGGGCGTGGGAGTTGCCGTCTGCCTCCTGCTCTTCGTCGGCGCCTGCGGTAAGTCGGCGCAGATTCCTCTGTATGTCTGGTTGCCCGATGCCATGGCCGGCCCAACCCCGGTTTCCGCACTGATCCATGCGGCAACCATGGTTACCGCCGGTGTCTATATGGTGGCCAGGTTTAGTTTTCTTTACGCCCATTATCCGGTCGCCGGCTCTGTGGTTGCCTGGGTCGGCATCTTGACTGCCTTATTGGCGGCGATCTTTGGCATGTTTCAGAAGGATATCAAAAAGATTCTCGCCTATTCGACGGTCAGCCAGCTGGGCTATATGTTTGCCGGAGTCGGCGTAGCGGCATATTCGGCAGGTATCTTCCACGTCTTCACCCACGCCTTCTTCAAGGCCCTGCTCTTTCTTGGCGCCGGTTCGGTCATCTACGCCCTGCACCACGAACAGGATATCTGGAAGATGGGCGGACTGAAGGAGAAATTGCCGAAAACCTACATGACCATGCTGGTCGGTGCCTTCGCCCTCGCCGGTTGTCCACCCTTTGCCGGCTTTTTCAGTAAAGACGAAATCCTTTTTTCAGCACTCGCCACCGGCCATACCGGAATTTGGCTTATCGGGGTGCTGGTGGCCGGGATGACCGCCTACTACACCTTCCGCATGATCTTTCTGGTCTTTCACGGCACACCAAGAGTGCAAGAGTCCTTTGACCATGCCCATGAACCCCCGGCGGTGATGACTGTTCCCCTCATCATACTCGCGGTGGGCGCCTTGTTTGCCGGGTTTTTGAATCTGCCGGGAATCTTCGGCGGCAATCTCAATGTTTCCCATTGGCTGGCGCCTAGTCTTCTCGAACATCATCCGCACGTTAGTGTATGGTTTGAATTGCTCGCCATTGCTACCAGCGTTGCAGCCTTTGCCATTGGCATCACCCTTGCCTATAAAAAGTTCGGTCAGGGGGCTACGGAGCCTGAATTTACAGGCTTTGCCAAATTCGGTTATCACAAATTTTATGTCGATGAGATCTACAATGCCGTTTTTGTCCAGCCCTACAAGGCATTCGGCTCAGTTATCTCGAGGTTTCTCGAACCAAATGTCACCGATCTTCATATCAAGCTTTCTACCTGGCTGTATCAGAAGGCCGGAACTGCATTTAAGGTCTTTCAGGTCGGGTATGTCCGGATCTACGCGATCTATATGGTCATCGGGCTGAGTCTTATGAGCCTTTTCTTATCTCAAACGATCAAATAGGTAAGGTGTAAGAATGTTTGAATATGCCCTTTCAGTCATGATCTTTCTGCCAATCCTTGCCGGATTGACTCTTTTTCTCTTTCCCTTTAGCGACAGCGCGTCGCGAATTTCCGGCTTTATCGTCTCCATCGTTGTCCTTTTCCTTGGTATTGAACTCTTTCTCGGGTTCAGCGGCAGCGGTGCCATGGAATATGCCGAGAGCAAAGCGTGGATCGAATCCTTAGGAATACGTTACAGCCTTGGCGTTGACGGCATCAGCCTTCTCGTCCTCATGGCCGGAGCAATCTTATTCCCCATGGTCTTCACTATTTTTTCGACCCGGAGCAAAGGCTTCTATGCCAATCTTCTCATTACCCAGGGAGCGATGATCGGCGCCATCTGTGCCACCGATATGGTGCTTTTCTACATCTTCTGGGAGATCATGCTGCTGCCGATTTTCTTTATGATCGGCATCTACGGGGGACCGAATCGTTTACCGGCAACTGTAAAAATCACCCTCTACACCATCTCCGGTTCGTTGCTTATGCTCGCCGGCCTCGTGTACATCGGCGTTTCCTACCATGAGCAATTCGGCAGGTGGACCTTTGACATCGTCGAACTCAGCAATTTAAAGCTCAGTGGCGGTTTTGCAGTCCTGGCCTTTTTTATGTTCATGATCGCCTTTGCCATTAAAATCCCGCTGTTCCCCTTTCACACTTGGTTGCCCGACGCTTATACCGAGGCACCGAGTTCGACCACCTTTGTCCTCTCGGCAATCATGGCCAAGATCGGCGTCTACGGGGTTATTCGCTTTATTGTGCCGATTTTTGCGATCGAATTGGCCCGCTTTGCGATACTTTTGGCATTTGCCGGGGTTATCGGTATGATGTACTGCGGCCTTGCGGCAATTGCCCAAAAAGACATGAAACGCATGCTCGCCTTTTCATCGGCATCGCATATGGGCATCATTGCCCTTGGGGTCTTCTGCATGAATGTGCAGGCCCTGACAGGATGCCTTTTTCAGATCGCCGCCCACGCCACCAGCACCGGGGTACTGTTTCTCTTTATCGGCCTGATGGAGGAGCGGATGCAGACCAGAAACATTGCCGATTTTGGTGGCATTGCTTATCGGGCGCCAATCTTTGCAACCTTTTTTGCCATCGCCATGCTCGCCTCCGTGGGCTTGCCAGGAACCAGCGGTTTCATCGGTGAGTTTCTCATCATCCTCGGCGCCATCAAGTTCAGCGGGTTTATCGGTTTTCTTGCGGGTACCTCGCTGATCATCGGGGTGTGCTATATGTTGTGGATGTTCCAAAGGGTGTTTTTCGAAAAATCGGGTGAGGGTACTGAAAAGTTTCAAGATCTTTCGCTCTCCGAAGCACTCACCTTTCTGCCGGTCATCCTCCTCATTCTGGCTATGGGGATTTTTCCCCAGCCATTCATTAAAAAGATTGAGCCGACCGCCCAGTTGCACATTGCAGAAATGACGATGATGGCCCAGAAGCAGCTTGCCGACACAAGGCTTCCGATTGTAGTAGACACTCATCAAAAGAATTAAGGCAGGGTAACCATTATGAATGATTTTTTGTCATTGCTCCCTCTTCTCATCGTAAGCTCCGGAGCCATCCTCTTGATGCTTCTCGCCGCTTTTGAAAAAAGTCGCTTGGAGACAGCTTCCTGCGTGAGTATGGGCTTTTTCGCCGTGGCGTTTTTTGTCCAGTTGCTGGTCGGCTACGGTCCGGCAACAGCAGTCTTTCATGGTGTCTTCAACGGCATGCTGGTTGCGAGCAGCTTCACACAGGCGGCCGGCCTGATTATTCTCGCCTGCGGTTTTTTTACGGCCATGACCACCCATACCTACTTCAAGGTCAATTCCTTCTGTACCTTAGAATTTTATGCAATCCTGATGTTCGGGGCCTGCGGCATGCTCCTGCTGACCCTATCCCAGGAGCTTATCACCGGCTTTATCTCCCTGGAGATTATGTCCCTGGCCATTTACATCCTCGTCGGCTACGACCGGTCGAATATCAAAGGAGCGGAGGCAGTATTGAAATACCTCATGCTCGGGGCCTTTGCCGGAGCCTTTTTCACCATGGGAACAGCGCTCATCTACGGCGGAGTTAAGAGCACCAAGTTTGTCGAAATCGGTGCCTTCTGTGCTGCTCATTCTGCAACTACACCGCTGCTCCTCGGAGGAACCTTTTTCATTTTCGTAGCGCTTCTCTTCAAGGCGGCGGCTTTCCCCTTCCATGCTTGGGTTATTGATGTCTACGATGGGGCCTCTACCCCGGTCACCGGCTTTATGGCCACCGCTCTGAAAACCGCAATCTTCACCGTCTTTGCCAACTTCCTCGCGCAAAACAGCGGCTTACACGGTAGCTGGGTGACATTTCTCTTTTACGTTTCAGTCCTTACCATGTTCGGCGGCAACCTCATTGCAATCGGCCAGAACAATCTGAAAAGGATGCTGGCCGCCTCCGGCATCGTCCATTCCGGCTATCTGCTCATTGCCCTTGTTGCCATTAGCACCGAGCATTTTACCGGCAGCGTCATTGCTTATTACTTGGCAGCCTATGCCGCTGGAACCCTCGGAATGTTCGCCGCCCTTGCCTATCTTGGTGGTGAAGGTGAAAAACGCGCTACCTTTGATGATTTCAAAGGCCTTGCCAAGGTTCGGCCGTACTCGGCGGCGGCCGTCACCGTTTTTCTCCTGTCCATGGCCGGTGTTCCTCCGACTGCCGGTTTTATGGGCAAATTCTATGTAATCACCAGTGCCATCTCGGCAGATCAGATGGCCCTTGCCGTACTCGGCATCGTCAGCAGTATTCTGTCTATGTGGTACTACCTGCGGCTGATCATCAACATGTATTTCCACGAAGCAGCGGAAACCTTTGAAACGAAGGGATCGGTTTTTGCGACCACCTGTACCTTCATCCTGGTATTCTGTGTGTTTGCTATAGGCATTTATCCTATTGTCATTTAAAATTAAATAACGGTAACAATCGATACTGAGCGGCTGTTTTCCAGCTTACAGATTCCAAATCGGGAGCCAATAAGATGAAAGTAAAAGATATTCTGGCAGCAAAAGGAAATCGGGTTGTGACCATCGAGAAAGAGACAGGGGTTATAGACGCCATGTCGATTTTTTCGGCCAATCGCATCGGCTCCCTGTTGATAGTTGATAAAAACAACAACATCCTCGGTATCATCGGGGCTCGCGATGTCTTGATGGCGGTGGTCAATCACCTTGAAACACTCCAGACTATGACCGTTGAAATGATTATGACCACCAATCTAATAGTCGGCACCGAAGACGATCATGTCGATTATATCTTGGCGGTCATGACCGAGAACAGAATACGGCACATCCCCATTATGAATGGCAAGGAACTTAAGGGCATGGTCTCAATCGGCGACGTGGTCAAGGCCCTGCTTAAAGAAAAGGACGTGGAGAACAGGTATCTCAAAGATTATATCGCCGATAAGTACCCGCGCTGATAAGCCCCTGACAGCCCTATCCCCTCCTTTGACAATGAAGATACCTTCTCCGACGATCGCCTGAAGGAAGTATCTTCATTCGTTCTCCTTTGTTCGGAAAAACGAGTCGAATTTATTCAAATTTTCGCAACCGTAACATCACGTCACTGCTCTTCTTTTCGAATAAGCTGGAAAGACATCGCAACCTCCTGCAAACGCCGGTCGAGAGTCCAAAGAGACATGCCACTCAGCAAGGCCGAGACGAGAAGATGGACATCGATGTACCCCAAACCCTTTCCCATCAGCTTGCGGTCTTCAATAAACCCGAGGACCTCCTCGTCACTTGCCGGAGATGCCTTGGGCAGATACTGCAGAAGCGAGAGGATTTCCTTTCGATTTTTGAGATGGCCGCAGGCGAGTTCGCCGATGATAAAAGGATGGCTGGCAACCTGACCGACGTTCAGAAGCGCTTCGAGCCCGATGCTCCCTGATCGCAAATGCTCAACCCAGACCGAGGTGTCAACCAGGATCATCCTACTTTTCCTCCGTTTTCCGGCGCGGAATCGATTTGATATCCCGCTCCGTACCGGCCAATTTGGCCAGCCTTTTGGCACTTTCCTGGGCTATTAGTGCTTGCAGACCAAGACGAATCAGAGAAGTTTTCTCCATTATCCCTGTCAAATTCGCTGCTTTTCCCAATAAACCATCATCAATATTCAACGTTGTGCGCATTGACAACCTCCATATATGCATAAATCACATGCCGTAATGTGCATCAATAGCATGTTTTTGTCAAGTCGAGGATGAGGATCGAAATTCCTCAAGCCTCGCGGCTGCCTCGTCAATATCTTCAGCAGAAATTTCCAGGGCAAAGTGGTACTCGCTCATACTCTTGCCATAGCGTTTATCGTAGTATTCAAGAAGCAGGGTACGGACAAGTTCAGGCAGGTTACGCTCCCGCAACAAACAGCACATTCTTTCCACCTCTTCCGACCCCATTTTCTGCTCCAGTGATCGCAGAATGCGATCAATTTGCTGCTGCATTTTTTCATCCGTAATCGGATAATCCTCAATGATTCTTGCAATCCGGGTCTCCAGCCGACAATGAATATTCACCAGCACCGCCTGTTTCATGGCGACGGCCAGAGGTTTCGGGATGAATACCCTGCCGATCTTACGGCTCTCGCCCTCGATAAAATACGGTTCCTCACCAAGGGTAGCGATTCTCGCAGCCAGCAGGCTTTCAAAGGTTCGCTGGTTGCTGGGTTGTCGATCGAGGCCTCCGAACAGAGAGCTGCGATGACCGGCCAACTCCTCAAGGTCGATTGCCTGCTGCAGGCGCTGGAGAATCCGGGTCTTGCCGGTCCCGGTCAAACCGTGAATAACAATCAGCCTCGGCCTAAAACCCTCAAGGCGATCAAGGACACCCTGGCGGTACTCTTTATACCCTCCCCGCAGCTGGCAGGCGGAAAAGCCGGCCCCCGTCAACAGATTGACCACCGAACGCGAGCGCATCCCGCCCCTGGCACAACAGATGGCCAGCGGTTGATTCTCAAAAGACTGGAAGGATGACAACAACCAGGCGAGTTTTTTCTCTACAAATTCAAAACCTTGATCAAACGCTTGACTCTGCCCGCCATGACGATAAATAGTGCCGATAATCCCGCGTTCATCATCATCAAAGAGTGAGATATTGATTGCCCCGGGAATGGTCCCGGCAGAAAACTCACCGGCAGAACGAACATCGATGATCCGGTGGCCGGTGGCAAGTGCCTCATCAAGACCGAGAACCCGGTCGGTTTTTGCAAGGATCGCCTGTTGCGATAGACTCTTTACCATTTTTTTCATTGTTAGAGGTTGCCGCTTAAATATTGGACGATGGAGACTGCGGTGAGCGTCGCGGTCTCCGCCCGCAGGATGCGCTCGCCGAGACTCACCGTCAACCAGCCGAACCGCCGCGCCAGGTCAATCTCTTCCCGCGAAAATCCACCCTCCGGGCCAAGCAACAGGGCCACCGACTGCGCCTCCGGCAGCTCTGGAATATCCTGCAGATGCACCGCCTTTTCCTCTTCCCAGAAGAGCAGGCACAATGTCGCATCCGTATCCCGCAGCAGGTCGGCCAGATCCACCGGGGCGTCTATCTGCATGAGCCTCGGACGCAGGCATTGTTTGCAGGCCGCAAGGCCGATGCGCTGCCAGCGCTCGTGCCTTTTGCGGTTCTGCCCCAGATCGGCCTTGCCCTGGCATCTCGAACTTGCAAAGGGGCTGAAGCGGCTTACCCCCAATTCCGTGCATTTCTGCACCACCGTGTCCATTTTCTCTCCTTTGAGGATGCCCTGGCCAACCCAAACGGCCTTGCCCGCTCCTTGGTCTTCCACCACAACGGCGGCAATACGAGCCTCCACCTGTCTGCCGGTGGCAACGATAATCGCTTGGTACACCGTGCCCTGCCCGTCGAGCAGCTCTATTTCACTGCCGGCGGGGAGCCTGAGGACCTTGGCAATATGGCGCGATTCCTCGTCCGCCAGGAAGATGCTGTCTCCTTTGCGGTTGTTTGGATCAAAAAAGAAGCGTCGCATCGAATTCCTTGCTCCAATGATTTGCCCGTGTGGAGGTCGGTAAATCCTCCTTAGGTCGGGCGTTGATGTCTTTCAAATTGACATTCTCCCTTACTTTCCGTAAGTATTGACCCAGCAGCTTGTGTTTCATCATCTCCCTTCGCGCCTAGGAAGCATCAATGCCCAGCGACAAACGTACCCAGGAACGGTTTTCCCTCAACCTCCAGGCCAGAATCTCTTACCGGCACACCGACAACCAGTTGCCGGTAGTTGATACGGTGGCGGCGAATATCAGCGCCGGCGGTGCCTTCCTCAGGACCTCCCACCCTTATCCGCTGGCCGCCAAGGTGAAAGTCGAGTTCCTCCTCAGTTTCGATGATGTGAAACGGCTGAAATTCATCCTCTCCGTGGAAAGTTTGAAAAATCTCACCGGCAAAAACCTCTGGGTCAGTGCCACTGCCATTGTCATCCGCCGGGAAGCGGACGGGGTCGGTATCATCTTCGATACCGATTACCAGTTTACGCCGATGCGCCCGCCCCATCCCGAGGAAGAAGAGTTTTAGCAATGGTTGAGTTTACCTTCTGAAAGCGCAAGGCCGCCCACTCCTTACGCTCTTCCAGATCGAGTAGTGTAAACCCCTTGCCGCCAAAAAATCTTTCTATATTGGCGGCCTGCTCGCCGACAAGAATGCCGGAGAGAATCAGGATTCCACCCCCATCGATCAGCCTGGTCAAATCCTCGGCCAGATCGAGGAGGACATCGTGGACGATATTGGCGACAACGATCTGATACTGTCCGGACAGTTCGCTGAGTGGCGTCGAAGTCACCTGCATCTGCCGGTCAAGAGCATTTCGCCGAACATTGGCATCCGCCGCCGCTACCGCCTCGGGGTCGTTATCGATGCCCAGAACACTCGATGCCCCGAAAAGCACCGCAGCCATGCCGAGGATGCCGGTGCCGGTGCCGACATCAAGCACCCGCATGGCACTGTCGGCGGTCAGGGTCCGGCGCAACAGTTCCAGGGAAAGGCTGGTAGTGGCATGATGGCCGGTGCCGAAGGCCATGCCGGGATCCATGGTGATAACCGCTTCCCCGGCGGTCGGCCGGTATTCTTCCCAGGTCGGGGCGATCACCAAGCCGGGCACGATGACAAAAGGTTTGAAGTGTTCCTTCCAGGTTGAACTCCAATCCTCTTCTGCAAAAAAGGAAGAGGCGAGTACCGGCGTGGGCACCTTAAAGACCTCGGCTAGTTCAATGAGGTATGAGGAGATCTTAGCAATAATTTCCGTGACCTCCTCCGGCTCGGGATTGGCTTTCTGCACGTAACAGATCACGGTACCGAAATTCGGCTCATCCGGTGCACCGGTCTCGACACCCGCGTCAATAACCCCGACGAGAAAGTCGCTGATTGGTTCCACCAGCATAGGATCGGTTTCTATGGTAATCTTCAGCCATCTGTTGGCATTCATCATCAACCTCAAAATTTCATAGACTTCCCTGTCTGCACCTGCCGCATCGCAGGCTCCTCGACAATTGTTTTTATATGACAAACAATCGCGATGACGTTATTATAATTCGAAAAAAATCAATCCTTGCCCGTAAACCCGCCATCAGGGGATAGTATTTTGCATTCTTTGCCGGACTTTCTTGCCCACTATACCGCCTGCCCTGACTGTGACCTTCTGCTGCACAAAGCAAAAGCCCCGGCAGGCTACTCGGTGGTCTGCCCCCGTTGCCGTAGAATAATAAGCAGAAGCACGGCAGCTTCCATCGCCAAAGTGCTGGCGCTCAGTATCGCCGGCCTCCTCCTCTATCTTCCGGCAATGTTGCTGCCCCTTATGACCTTCAAGTCGTTCGGTTTCAGCGGCTCCGCCAATATACTCGAATCGATTCTAAACTTTTACCGAAATGATTACTATTTCGTCGCGCTCATGGTTTTGCTCTCGGCGGTCGTCATGCCTTTGATCCTCCTCGCCACCATCTTCCTCCTCTCCTGGCAACTGCAGAGAAAAAAATACCCCACTTATCTTGCAGGCCTCTTCAGGATCCATCTCCATCTGGAGGAATGGGCGATGTTGGAGGTATATCTGATCGGCATTCTGGTCACCATTATCAAGATGTCCCCCACTTCCGATATTGACTATCATTCCGGGATATTTTGTTTTTCCTGTCTGGTGCTGATCACTCTGGCCATTTCCAGCATCGTCGATCGCGACCTTTTCTGGCAGACTATCGAGGATCAAAGCCACGAGGATGAGAAAGAAACCTTGTCCGAGCAGCACCACCAGGGTACAGCTTCGACCGCCGCCGAAAAAGGTCTGGTCCTCTGCCACATTTGCCATAAACTCTCCCCAACCACCCTTGCCGGCACCGGTTGCCCCCGCTGCCGCACAAATCTCCATATGCGCAAACCGCACAGCGTCGCCCGTACCTGGGCCTTGGTAATCACCTCGGCAATTTTTCTTGCCCCAGCCAACCTCCTGCCGATAATGGAGGTCGATTTCCTCGGCGTTCCCAGTAGGTCAACGATCCTCGACGGCATAATTCATTTTTTTCAGGATGGTTCCTATCTGATCGGCCTCATCATTTTCACCGCCTCCATCCTGGTGCCGGTCTTTAAGATCATCGGCCTGGTCATCCTACTTCGCGCCACCCGACCCGGCCATCACCATTTTCTTGTGCAAAAAGCCAAATTATTTCGTTTTATCGCCTTCATCGGCAGATGGTCAATGCTCGATATCTTTGTCATTGCCCTCCTCAGTGTCCTCGTTGATTACGGTTTTTTCACCTCCATTCATACCGCTCCGGCAGCCACCTACTTCTCCTTTGTCGTTGCCGCGACCATGTTCGCCGCCATGACCTTTGATCCGCGTATCATCTGGGATGCCTGCTATCCCGATGATACACCGCAATATCAAGAACAAACAGCAACTCCTCTCGGGAAAACGCTATGACCACCGCTCAAGTCAAGAAGAATCGCGGCATCTCTGCAATCTGGACCCTGCCCCTTATTGCCCTGTGCATCTGCGGCTGGCTGGTCTATTCCAGCTATAAAAACGCCGGGGTGGAAATCACCATCTTTTTCGCCGATGCTACCGGGATAGTCCCCGGCAAAACCCAGGTCATGGCGAGGGGCATCCCCATCGGTCTGGTCACCAAAATTCTTCCCGATCTCAATAATCGGCAAATCGAGGCGAAAGTAAAAATGGAAAAGTCGGTGGTCGAACATCTTGTCGACGACACCCTTTTCTGGATAGTCCGCCCGGAACTTTCGGCAAGCTCTATTCATGGCCTCGAAACCATCCTTTCAGGGAGCTATATCGGTATACAGGTCGGCACCTCGACCAATTCCCGGCGAGAGTTCGCCGGCCTTGCCTCGGCACCGCCGGTGTCGCTCGACACGCCCGGACTGCATTTGAAAATCAGGGCCGAGGTTCTCGGATCCATTCAGGCGGGAACCGGCATTTATTACCGCAATATCGAGATAGGCGAGGTACAGCAATACCAGCTTGAAGGAGTTAAAAATATTCTTATCGATGTCTTCATCAAACCCGAATTTGTGAGTCTTGTGCGCGAGGGAAGCCGCTTCTGCAACGCCAGCGGCATTCAGATAAGCGGCAAACTGCCGTCCCTGAAGATTCAGGTTGAGTCCCTGGCCTCACTGCTCAGGGGCGGAATTCTCCTGCATACCCCGGAACAGCTGGCAACCACACCTCAGGTGCACAACGGCTATATGTTCTCCCTTTATCCCGACGTTGAATCGGCCAACTACGGTATTCCCATGACCCTTACCCTGGCCTCAAGTGAAGACATCGTCGAAGGCTCAACCAAGGTCATGTACCGTGGCCTGGAAGCCGGTTTTGTCAAGGATATCCAAATAAATAACGACGCGCAGCGGACGGTTACCGCCCATATTATGCTGGATCCAAGGACCGAGTTGATCCTCCGCGAGGGCACCAAATTCTGGCTGGTGAAGCCGGAAATTTCGCCGTCCGGTTTCAATAATCTGCAATTGCTGCTCTCCGGGGCGCATATCACCTTTCAACCGGGCGGCGGGGCTTTTAAGGATCACTTTGATATTCTTTCCGAGGCGCCCCCGCAAATCCCGTTACGACCCGGAAAAACCCTTATGCTCAGCGCCGACGGCCCTGTCGATCTCTCACCCAAGTCGCCGGTTTATTATAAAAATATCCAGGTCGGGGAGGTTGTCGATGTCGGCATCGACAAGACGGGTATGAAAATCCGCTCCTCAGTGTTCATTTATCAGGACTCTCTCAAATTTCTCAGTAAAAAAAGCGTGTTTTGGGTGCAATCCGGAGTTGAAATGCATGGCAGCCTAGCCGATGGAGTGTCACTTGCCACCGGGCCACTGGCGAAGATGCTGCACGGTGGAGTGAATTTCACTACTCCCGATCTTCTGAAAAAACAGAAGTATGTCCAGCCGGAGGAAGGTTTTGAATTTCATCTGTACAACAACTATCGGCAAGCCGTTGCGGCGGTCGCCGACCTGCAGCCTGCCGGCAAACATATTTTGCTCACCGCCCAGGATGCCGAATCGCTTGCCCCCGGTTCTCCCATCCTCCACAAAAAGATCAAGATCGGCGAGGTGGAGAGTTTTCGACTTTCCCCCGACCAGAAATCGGTGTTGCTTGAATGTATGATCTTTGACGAATTCAAAAACATCGTCCGGGCAAACACCCGGTTTTACAATACCAGCGGCCTGCAGGTTTCCGCCGGCCTGGACGGGATTACCGTGCAGACCGGATCTCTCCAGTCGGTACTCGCGGGAGGTATCGGCTGCATCAACCCGCCTTCGGGGGCACCTTCTCCCGCGCCTGAGCCCTATCCGTTATACGCTAGCCTGCAGGATGCCCTGCAGGCCGATGAAATGGAGCTGACCGTCCTGCTTGACAGTACAAGGGGCCTGAAGGAGGGCGCGAAGATCCGCTATAAAGGCATTGAGATCGGCAAGGTCGGTGCGTTGCGCCTCGGTGACAATCGGCAAACCATTATCGCTACAGTCCGGATCGATGAAAAGGCAGCGGCACTGTTCCGCAGCAACACAAAAATCTGGGTCGAACAGGCTGAATTGGGCCTTTCCGGCGTAAAAAATGCCGAAACCCTGGTCTTCGGCTCGTTTCTCAACATCTTGCCGGGGGACGGCAAACCGATACGGACCCTGAAGGCACTTGCCGACCCACCACTCACGGAGATCGCCAGTCTCGACGGCCTGGGTATTGTTCTCGAAGCCGGGCATCTCGGCTCCCTCATGGTCGGCTCCCCCATCTATTATCGGCAGCTGCAGATCGGCGAGGTAACCGGTTACGATCTGTCCCCCTCCTTTCAGAAGGTCCGGATCTTTGCCAACATCAGACCGCAGTACACAGCTATCATTCGGGAGAACACCAGGTTTTGGCAGGTGAGCGGCGCGAGAATCGAGGGCGGCATCTTCTCCGGGGTGACCGTCTCGACCGAATCCCTTACCGCCATCATCCGCGGGGGAATTGCCCTGGCCACCCCGGACGGTGAGCGTACCGGCCCGGCAATAGCCGCCGGACACCATTTTTCCCTCCACGACCAACCGGAAAAACAGTGGCTCGCTTGGAGTCCCGATGCCGTTCTTCTTGAGCAAGATCCGGGGAAAATGCTGCCGGCAAAAAAACAGTAACTGCTTTGGACGAACACCCTGCGAGGCGAGAGAAACACGGTAAAATGTGAACGGTGGTTGCCCGAGGCGCAGTGTTTATGGTAAAGAACATTGATCGTCAAATCTTTGGACGCCAAACCCAAACCCTGATAAATGGGATAAAAACCTGCATAAAGAATTTTCTAAAATAAATTCCTTTCGAGGTGTTGACCCCCAACAGTTTTTTTACACAAGGAGAACCCATGATTAAAAAAATCGTACTACGCGATGATGAGATGCCCACCCAATGGTACAATGTCGTTCCGGACCTGCCAAACGGCCTGCTGCCGCCGCTCGATCCGGAAACAAAACAACCGATGGGTCCGGAAAAATTGGCCAAAGTGTTTCCCATGGGACTGCTTGAGCAAGAGATGTCCACTGCCCGTTTTATCGACATTCCCGAAGAGGTCCAGGAAATTCTCAAGATCTGGCGACCATCGCCATTGGTCAGGGCCTCGAACCTGGAGAAGGCCCTGGGCACCAAGGCCAAGATCTTTTTCAAAAATGAAGGGGTTTCTCCGGTCGGTTCGCACAAACTGAACAGCGCCGTAGCCCAGGCCTATTATAATAAGCGCGAAGGGGTTAAACGCTTAACCACCGAAACCGGTGCCGGGCAATGGGGCAGCGCCCTTTCTCTCGCCGCCAATAAGTTCGGCCTGGAGTGCAAGGTGTATATGGTCAGGGTAAGTTTCGATCAAAAACCCTACCGCAAATCCATTATGCAGACCTTTGGCGCCACGGTCGTCGCCAGCCCGAGCAATGAGACCAACACCGGTCGCGCCATTTTGGCGCAAATGCCCGACACCCCCGGTTCTCTCGGTATTGCCATCTCCGAGGCGCTGGAGGATGCAGCGACGCGAGAGGATACCAAGTACGCCCTCGGCTCGGTCCTCAACCACGTTATCCTCCATCAATCGATAATCGGCCTTGAGGCCAAGAAACAAATGGAGATCGCCGGGGAATATCCGGATGTCATCGTCGGTTGCTGCGGCGGCGGCTCGAACTTCGCCGGTCTGGCAACGCCCTATCTCCCCGATTACCTGGAAGGCAAGAAGATCCGCTTCGTCGGCACCGAGCCGGCATCCTGCCCATCGCTCACCGCCGGCAAACTGGCCTATGACTTTGGGGATGTCGCCATGACTACCCCGCTCCTCTACATGTACACCCTGGGTCATGATTTCATACCCCCGGGCATCCATGCCGGCGGCTTGCGGTATCACGGGATGTCACCGATTGTCTCGGCCATGGTGCGGGAGAAGATTGTCGAGCCGATGAAGCTGCAGCAATTGGAGTGTTTCGAGGCAGGCGTGCTGTTTGCCAAGACAGAAGGGATTATCCCGGCCCCGGAAACCTGCCATGCGATTCGCGGCGCCATCATCGAGGCAATGCGGAATCCGCAGGAACCGAAGACCATCCTCTTTAATTTCTCCGGCCATGGTCTGATCGACATGGGCTCGTACGACAAATACTACTCCGGACAGCTGCACGACTATGATTATCCGGCCGAGGCGATCGCCAAATCGATGGCCAACCTGCCGAAGATCTGAAACCAGCCGCACCTATTAAAATAGCTCAGGCCCAGCAACCTATCCGGTTGCTGGGCCTTGTTTTTTTATTATCACCGATGGTTGTTGCCCTTACCCTTGCATAACCCGCCCCATTGTACAATGCCTTGCCTTGTAAAACGACTCCCAATCCTTACATTCATAACAACCGAAGCCCCTTTTCTTTATCGCTTTCCAGGGAGTAATCGCACTGCCCATGCCCCTTCCCAAACCGCATCATCTTATCTACGGAACCCTTGTCGACTATCTGAACGGAGAGGAACTCACCGATACCGATGACGAGCGTATTCGCCAGAAACTTTGCAAGATGATGGTTGCGGAAAAAGGCTATCCCAGGGATTCGCTTACTCCCAGGCTGAAAATTGAAACCCTGTTTTCCCGGTGCTTTGTCGTTTCCACCATTGAACTTGTGATTTCTCTTAAGAACAGGCAAGTTATGATCCTGCGTTACGGTCCCGGCTCCCTGGTCAGCCGGGAACGTGCCGCCATTGCCGCCGCCAGGGTTCTCTTCCCTGACTATCGTATCCCCCTTGCTGTGGTCACAAACGGTGAAGATGCCGAACTTTTAGACACTAGAACTGGCAAGATTTGCGGATATGGGTTAGATTCTATCCCCGATTACTCCACCGCTTTAACGATGCTTGAACACCTGGAATTCCTTCCACCGCTCGATGCCGTTCGCCGGGAGCGGGAGCTGCGAATCCTCAATGCCTTTGATGTTGAGCGGTGTTGTTTTTGAGATCAATCTATGTTCCTACCGCCCACAATTATAATATTCTTATTCATTGAAGGGAATTGCCATGCCGACAACACAGAAAAATTGGAGTAAATCAAGTTGGAAAAATCATACGGCTCTGCAACAGCCGATTTGGCCGGACCAACTGGCCGTCGACCGCGTCCTCGCCGATCTCTCAACCCTGCCGCCACTGGTTTTTGCCGGGGAAATCCGCTCGCTTAAGCAGCTCCTGGCCCAGGCTTCAAGGGGCGAGGCCTTCCTCCTGCAGGGCGGCGACTGTTCCGAAAACTTTTCCCAGGTTACCGCTCCGAATATTCGCGAGACCTTGAAAATTCTCCTGCAGATGGCTGTAGTTCTCACCTATGCCGGCGGTAAACCGGTTATCAAAATGGGCAGGATCGCCGGGCAATTCGCCAAACCTCGCTCCGCCGACATGGAAACCATCGATGGCGTTGCATTGCCATCCTACCGTGGCGATATGGTCAACAAGGCGGAATTCACCCCGGAAGCCCGCATGCCCAACCCGAAATACATGCTCAAGGGCTACAACATGGCGGCCTCGACCCTGAACCTCCTGCGCGCCTTTACCCGCGGCGGCTTCGGCTCCCTGCAGCGGGTACAGGCCTGGAATCAGGAATTCGTCGCCCAATCGCCGATGGGTCGGTCCTACGACCGGATGGCCAAACAGATCAGCCAGGCTATTAAGTTCATGGAGACCATCGGTATTTCCTCGGAAACTCCGCAGATCAATCAGACCCAGCTCTTCACCTCGCATGAGGCCCTGTTGCTCCAATACGAAGAGGCCCTCACCCGCGTCGACTCCATTACCGGCGACTGGTACGACTGTTCGGCCCACATGCTGTGGATAGGCGAGAGAACCCGGCAGGTTGACGGTGCCCATGTCGAATTTCTGCGCGGCGTGCATAACCCGATCGGCGTAAAAATCGGTCCAAGTTACGACCTCGACGATGTCAAGCGGCTGATACAAACCCTCAACCCTGCCAACGAACCGGGTCGTCTCACCCTCATTACCCGTTTCGGTCTGAAAAAAATCGAAAAGGCTCTCTCGCCCCTTCTTCGGGAGATGAAAAAAGAGGGCTTTAATATCGTCTGGAGTTGCGATCCGATGCACGCCAACACCTACACCGCCACTTCCGGCCATAAGACTCGTAACTTCAACGACATCCTCTCGGAGATCACCTGTTTTTTCGAGACCCACTGGTCGGAAGGCACCATTCCCGGCGGGGTTCATTTCGAGATGACCGGCAACAACGTCACCGAGTGTACCGGCGGTGCCCACAACATCCTCGACGAGGAACTGGCCGATAATTACCTGACTTCCTGCGACCCCCGGCTGAATGCCGAACAAAGCCTCGAAGTCGCCTTCCAGATCGCCGATATGATCAGAAGCTGACTTCCTTCGCAGGTTTTTTTCTCACACCGGCGGAGTCCCACCCAAGCGTGGCACTCCGCCGTTTTCATTGCCAAGATTACATTTCCGTAATCTTTCTTGACGACCCTTTGTTCCCGTTTACAATTCTCCCAAGACACTAGATGGTGTTTCCGGAAGAAAACCTGCGGCAGGTTCTCCCCTCCATTTTTTCCCAACATGCCGAACCAAGGAGAATTGCAATGTATCTAAAAAAAGCCCATCTTTCAGTGCTCGCCCTCCTGCTTCTATGCCTGACCCTGGTGGCAAGCGAGAGTATGGCCAAGGCTGAAACCGATAGCGATACCGCCATCCTCGACAAGTCATCCAAGGCCTTTGTCAATGTGGTGAAACGAGTTAAACCCGCAGTAGTGCATATCAAGGTAGAAAAGACCACCAAGGCTGCTTACCCTGGTGGCCAAGGCCCTGACGAGATGTTTAACAATCCCTTTTTTGAACAGTTTTTCGGTCCGCAATTTCACGGCCAAATGCCCCGACAACAGGAATTCAAGCAACGCGGTCAGGGTTCCGGTTTTATTATCAGCGAGAAAGGTCTAATCCTCACCAACAATCATGTCGTTGAAGATGCCGACGTCATCAAGGTAATTCTTTCCGATAACCGTGAATTTGTTGCCAAAGTTGTCGGAACCGACCCTCAGTCCGATGTTGCCCTCCTGAAAATTGACGATCCGGAAAATCTTCCCGTTCTGCCCCTCGGAGATTCGAGTGCCCTGGAGGTTGGCGAGTGGGTTATAGCCATCGGCAACCCCTTCGGACTCGACCAAACGGTAACCGTAGGTGTTGTCAGCGCCACTGGTCGTTCAAGTGTCGGTATCAGCGAATATGAGAACTATATACAGACCGATGCGGCCATCAACCCCGGGAACAGTGGCGGGCCGTTGATCAACGCCCACGGTGAAGCGGTCGGTATCAACACTGCCCTCTTTTCCCGCACCGGCGGTTATATGGGTATAGGTTTTGCCATTCCCATTAACATGGCCAAATCGATTGAGGATCAACTGCAGAAAAAGGGCAAGGTTACCAGGGGCTGGCTGGGGGTAGCTATCCAAAATGTCGACAAGGATCTGGCCGAATCCTTCGGCCTGCAAAAAGCGGAAGGCATCCTGGTCAGTGAGGTGACGAAAGACTCTCCGGCAAGTGGCGCCGGGCTGCAACGAGATGACATTATCTTGCGACTCAACGATACCGTCTTGAAAGACTCATCCGATCTGCGAAACCGCGTTGCCCTTCTGCCTGTGGACAGCAAGGCAACCCTTGATATCCTCCGCGACGGCAGGGAAAAAAAGGTTCAGGTGACCATTGGTGAACAACCCTCCAATTTCAGCAGTGTCGCCACAGGCAAGGCATTGAAAGGAAAGGAGACTCTCGATAAATACGGGCTGACTATGCAGGAACTGACTCCTGAACTCGCTGACAAATTTGAGTACAAAAGTAAAAGCGGGCTTATAATCAGCGATGTGCAATCAGGGTCCCCAGCAGACTTTGCCGGTTTAAAACCTGGATATCTTGTAGAGGAGGTCAATAAGGTGAAGGTCCAAAGTCTTAACGATCTGAAAAAGGCCTTGGGGCAAGGAGGAACATCCGGCAAGATACTCCTGCGTGTTCGCTTCGGTGACTATTCTACCTATGTGGTGCTCATGACGAAATAATAGCAGCAACCTGAAGGCCTGGTCGTAGCCTCCTCAGTCGGTAACGACTTTCGAGGCTGCGGCCCGGTCTTCCGGCCGTCCCGGCTTGTTGGCAATCTCCCGGCGCCGCGCCATGGCGATACGCTCGACGATTTTGATAATCACCGGGAGTTTGTGAAAGTCGCCGGTGGAAATTTTGCGCAGTACGACATCGGTTTTGGCGAGTACGGTTGCCGTGCGTCTCTGCTCCCCACCGAAATAGGCCATCTCACCGAAGATCGTGCCGGCTTCGATGATCGACAGCAATTCGCCCTTACCATTGACGGTTTGTGCCGTACCGCTGTCCAGGTAGTAGATACCGTCGGGTGCGCTGTCAATCTGGATTATGATCTCACCCTTTTTTCGCCACTCCAGCTTAAAAAATCTCTCCCAATCGGTATCGACCACCAGGGCGTGATAGAACTCCGGGTTCATGGCCCGTAGTAGCTGTTTTGACAAATGAAACAGCCGTTCGCCGAGAGAATCCCGTTTTTTCTCCAACAATTTCATGCCGGTTATGGAAAAATCCTCGGCCGGAAACGGTGTCTCACGGATATATTCAAGAATCCGCTCGATGCCGAGATCCTTCTTGCCGGTTATTGCTCGAAATAGCTTTTGCGCCTGCAGCAACCCTTCCCGTACCCGGGGAAAATCCGGGACAAGACCCTGCAGTTGATTGCCGCCAAAAAATTCCATCGCCTGGTTTTTCATGCGGATAAATTCCTGCAGCCGTGCTTCTTCGACCACCTCCGGGCAATTATGAATGCCCTGCTTGTAGAGTGAAAAAATATTCATAGGGTGCTCGACACTGGTAAGGCTGATCTTGGCCATATTCACCAGATGGCGATCAAACCCCTGTTGGTACCTGGCTACCTCGCGATCCATCAGCAGATGAGTGCCAAAATGCCCGCACAACTCCTCAAGGCGATTGGCGACGGCAAAGCTCGCGCCGAATTTAGCCATTCGGCTGCCAAGCTGCGCCTCGATTATGCGGCCGAGAAAAATTCCCATACGGGTCGGCATGAGCCTTCCTTGGCTGATGGCTTCGGCCATGCAGAGCCCTGCCTGCAGGACCCTGGTACAGATCCCGGAACGATCTTCCCCCGGTCGCTTGTCAAAAATAACCAGACAGCCGTCCCCCGCCGAGGGTTCAATCTCCAGGGGAAAGTTTTCTTGCCGATAAAGAAGTTCGTGAATCTGGCCGTGGTAGTCGATCAGGAAATCCCTGATCTCCTCCGGCGCCATTCCCAAGGATTTTCGCGAATACTGAACCATGTCGGTCATCAGTATCACGACTTCCCTTTCCAGTCCGTTTTTCATCTCTGTCCCGCCCGAACTTTGACGGATTTTTTCATAATCGCAACTCCCTGCATTGCCCCGAAGTCACTCAGCTTATAAAGCCGATAAAGGTGATGGCGGCAAGAACGGCAACAAAGAACAAGGCAATCTTGACGTTGACGGAATTATCTTCGTGATGATGATCATGGGCGGCGTGAGACATGGTTGTACCTCTTATTTTCTGATTATTAAAAATATCTTGAAACAGCAGCTCCCTTATTTAGCCCCGCTTAACGGGATAAGTACCTTCACGAAATTCTTTCTTAAAAACAAGAAAAGAATTTCTAAGGTACTAAAAAAATCCCTTGCAACACCTCGTGCAAATTGGCGACCCCGACAAGTTCGATCTCCGGCTTCCAGGTCAAGCGTTCCTTGTTTCCCGCCGGCAGTACAAAGCGGGTAAACCCGAGACGCTGCGCTTCACGAATCCGTACATCGACGTGACCTATGGCCCGAACTTCGCCGGCCAGACCGACTTCGCCGCAGACAACGGTAGTGGGAGAAATCGGTTTTTCTAAGAGGCTCGAGGCCAGAGCGCTTATCACCCCCAGGTCCAAGGCCGGTTCATCGATCCGCATTCCTCCGGCAATGTTTAAAAAAATATCATGACCATAGAGATCGAGACCCCCCTTTTTCTCAAGCACCGCGCAGAGCAGGGAGAGCCGCTGCTGATCGGCGCCGATGGCCGTGCGCCGGGCCGTCCCCAGGTTGGTCGGACTGACCAGGGCCTGAACCTCGACAAGGATCGGTCGGGTGCCTTCAACACTCGGCAGCACCACCGATCCCGGTTCATTCAAGGGCCGTTCGGCGAGAAAAATCTCCGACGGATTGCTGACCTGGACCAGGCCTTCCTCCTTCATCTCAAAGACGCCGATCTCGTTGGTCGAACCGAAACGGTTCTTGACCGTGCGCAGAATGCGAAAGGCATGGCTGCGATCTCCTTCGAAGTAGAGGACGGTATCGACCATGTGTTCAAGCACCTTCGGGCCGGCAATGGCTCCATCCTTGGTGACATGGCCGACGAGGATGACGGGAATATTTTCCTTCTTGGCCATGCCGAGCAGCCGATAGGCCGATTCCCGGACCTGGCTGACCGAACCGGGGGAGGAGGCGAGTTCGCCGCAGACCAGAGTTTGAATGGAATCAACCGCCAAGAGACTGGGGCGCATGGCGCAGGTCATGGCGATAATTTGCGCCACCTCGTTTTCGGTGGCAAGAAACTCATCGGCGCGGATGGCGTCAAGACGCCTGGCACGCATTTTGATCTGCCTGGCCGACTCTTCACCGGAGACGTAGAGTACTTTCTTGTTTTGCGAGGCAATGGCCGCAAGCAGATGGAGCAACAGGGTCGATTTGCCGATCCCCGGTTCGCCACCGATGAGAACCACCGAACCGGGAACGATGCCACCGCCGAGCACCCGGTCCAGCTCCTCAATGCCGGTACTGGTCCGTTCTTCATCGCCATCCGGGGCCAGGGCCAGCGGTACCGGTTGCGAAGAAGCACCAAGGGTCGGCTGGCGGATATCGATTATTTCCTCGACCAGACTCTCCCATTCTCCGCAGGCCGGGCAGCGCCCCAGCCATTTACCGCTCTGATGGCCGCACTGCTGGCAAAGAAACACCGGTCGACGCTGCTTTTTAATCACATTATTCATAAAATCGCCAGGTGCCGCGAAGGCAAACATCAGGAGGCCTTTACACTCCGGGAAAATAGTCTATACTTTGTGAGTCAAGTCCCTTCAGAGAAAAACCCAACCCACTTGTTATACCAGCAAATACAATGGAAAAGCAACCGAATGTAACGCCGGCGCCGTCCACCGACTGGATTCCCCTCTCTCGCTCCTTCATCTTGATGCTCAGTCGAAAACAGCTGTTCGGCTGGAGCCTTGCTCTCTTTCTGATTACCATCCTCCTCACCTGGATCGGGTATCTGCTTACCGTCGATTTCATGGACAGTCTGACCGCAAGCTTCATGACAACTACCCCGGTCACCGAGAGTATTTGGGGGTGGATCAAACATCAAGGCTGGCGGGCGGGGAGCTGGTTGTTTGTTATCGTCTCAAGAATCGTCGCCTTTTATTTCGCCTTTCTCATCGCCTATACGCTGACCACCCCGGGCTATGCCTTTCTCAGCAAGGCCGCCGAAAAACTTCACGCCGGGGAACATTTTGCTGCCGATGCCGGTTTTACCGTGGCCGGAGTTATCCGCGATATCCTTGAGGGTATGAAAATCGCCCTTTTCGGAATAGGCGTGACCATTGCCGCCATCCTGGTGAATTTCATCCCCGGCGTAGGCCAGGTGGCAGTGGTTCTTCTTTATACCTTTTATTCGACCCTGCTGTTCATTGACTATCCTGCCTCCCGCCGCCGCTGGTCGCTGAGAAGAAAGATCGATTGGTTACGAACCCACAACGGTATAGCCCTGCGCATCGGCCTCCTGCCCGCTCTTATCAGTATGATCCCGGTGCTCAACATTTTTGCCATCGCCCTGCTTTTTCCCCTCCTGACCATCCACGCCACCTTGAATTTTTCCGCCATTGAGCTGGCAAAAAATTACCCCGTCACATCCCCCGGAGGACTATTTTATGGGAAGAGAGATTGAAAAAAAATTTTTAATCGCCGACAATAGCTGGCAAGGACTTGTTGCCGGAGAGGTCTATTGTCAAGGGTACTTGAATTCTGAAAAGGGCCGGACGGTGCGGGTTCGAATCATAGGCGACCGCGGTATCCTGACAATCAAGGGACCGAGCGAAGCCGGCGCAAGACCCGAGTACGAATACGATATTCCGCTCGACGACGCCCGAGAGATTCTTGACCTCTTGTGTTATAAACCCTTGATAGAAAAAATCCGCTACTGCATTCCTTTTGCCGGCTTTACCTGGGAGGTAGATGAATTTAAAGGTGAAAATGAAGGATTGTTGATGGCCGAAATTGAGCTTGAATTTGTCGGGCAGGAATTTGCCAAGCCTGCATGGATTGGCCGGGAGGTCACCGGTGATAGCAGATATTACAATGCCAATCTGGTGCAACATCCCTATTGCACATGGAAAGATTGATTTGGTTTATGTAATGTGCCATGCTAAAACCATTTTACTATTTTTCTCGAAAGTTCTAGTATAGGAACGATCGTCATCAAGAGCGGTTCACCTGCATCATGACGCTATCCTTTACGTCAACTGAATACATAGGCGCGGGTCCACAAAAAGACCTGCATTGATAACTATTACAGGAGATCAACGCGATGAGAAAACCGAAGAATCTGATTGCTGCATTCTGTGGTGCAACCCTGCTGCTGGCCTCGATGCAGGCCATGGCGGCGCCGAAGACCCTGGTGTTCTGCTCGGAAGGAAGCCCGGAGGGTTTTAACCCCGTCTTTTATACTGCGGGAACCACCTTTGATGCTTCGTCCCGGGCGATTTTCGACAAACTCTCAGCCTTTAAGAGAGGCACCACAGAGATCGAGCCGGGACTCGCCGAGAAATGGGATATTTCCCCTGACGGCCTCGAATACACCTTTCATCTTCGCAAAGGTGTGAAGTTTCATACCACCCCATATTTCACCCCGACCCGCGATTTCAACGCCGATGATGTCGTCTTCACCTTCATGCGGCAATTTGACAAAAACCATCCCTACCACAAGGTCGGTGGCGGCAAGTATGAGTATTTCAACAGTAACTCCATGCCAGATCTCATAAAAAATATCGTCAAGGTTGATGACTATACCGTCAAATTCGTTCTCTCACGTCCTGAAGCACCGATGATCGCTCACCTGGCTATGGATTTCGCCTCAATCTTTTCCGCTGAATATGCCGACAAGATGATGAAGGCAGGAACCCCTGATAAGTTCGATTTTGAACCGATCGGCACAGGGCCCTTCCAATATGTTGCATACCAGAAGGATGCGGTTATCCGTTACCAGGCACACCCCAACTACTGGCGCGGCAAGGCCGCCATCGATAATCTGGTCTTCGCCATTACCCCGGATCCCTCGGTTCGCTACCAGAAGTTGAAGGCCGGCGAATGCCATGTAATGCCCTACCCGAACCCAGCCGACCTCGAGGCAATGGCCAAGGACCCGGCCATCACCCTGATGAAAAAGGAAGGTCTGAATGTTGGCTACCTGGCCTATAACACCTCCATTGCCCCCTTCGATAATGTTAAGGTACGCAAGGCGCTGAATATGGCTATCAATAAACAAGCAATCCTCGATGCGGTCTACCAAGGCGCGGGCAAGATTGCCAAGAACCCGTTCCCGCCGACCATCTGGTCATATAACGACGATGTCGTCGATGATCCCTATGATCCTGCGGCAGCCAAAAAAGCCCTGACGGATGCCGGAGTTAAAGACCTGAAAATGAAAATCTGGGCGATGCCGGTGCAACGCCCCTATAACCCGAACGCCAGACGTATGGCCGAGATGATCCAGTCCGACTTCGCCCAAGTTGGGGTTACCGTCGAAATAGTCTCCTATGAGTGGGCCGAGTACCTGAAACGTTCCAAAGAAAAAGATCGGGATGGCGCGGTACTCCTCGGGTGGACCGCCGACATTCCTGATCCGGACAACTTCCTTAACGTCCTCCTGAGCTGCGATGCGGTCGGCAATGCCAACCGTGCCCAGTGGTGTTACAAGCCCTTTGATGACCTGGTGAAAAAGGCTAAAGTTGTATCCGATATATC
This sequence comes from uncultured delta proteobacterium, assembly GCA_903875445.1. Taxonomy (GTDB): domain Bacteria; phylum Desulfobacterota; class Desulfobulbia; order Desulfobulbales; family Desulfocapsaceae; genus Desulforhopalus_A. Next base: position 68,177 of record CAIQWD010000014.1, read on the forward strand.
GGAACGGACTAAACTCTACAAAGAAGCCCAGGTTATCTTCAAAGAACAAGCCCCCTGGGCGACCATTGCCAACTCCATCGTCTTCCAGCCGGTTAGAAAAGAAGTGGTCGATTTCCGTATCGATCCCTTCGGCGGCAACGTCTTCTATGGCGTTGACCTGAAGTAAGCATCAGACAGAGAGGCCGGGCAGTAATCTGCCCGGCCTTTTTTGCATGCCGACACTTTGCCGGAGACTTTTCCATGTTCGTCTATTTTCTTAAAAAACTCATTGTTGTCTTGCCTACCTTTTTTGGAGTCACTCTGGTGGCCTTTGTCTTCATTCGCACCCTGCCCGGCGATCCGGTCATGCTGATGGCCGGGGAACGGGGCATGAGTGAGGAGCGCCATGTCGAACTGATGGCTGAAATGGGCTTTGACAAACCGATCCTTGTCCAGTACGGCGTTTATCTGAAACAGTTGGCCGGTGGTAATTTCGGCACCTCGATTATCACTAAGCAACCGGTATTAAAGGAATTTACCGCCCTGTTTCCGGCGACCGTCGAACTCTCTCTCTGCGCCATGCTCATCGCTGTTTTCTTCGGCCTGCCGGCCGGGATGATCGCCGCCACCCGCCGCGGCTCCGCCTTCGACCATAGTGTCATGACCGCTGCTTTGACCGGCTATTCGATGCCGATCTTCTGGTGGGGCCTTTTGCTGATCATCTTCTTTTCCGGGATTCTCGGCTGGACTCCGGTTTCCGGGCGGGTTTCGCTGCTCTACTTCTTCGAACCGGTCACCGGCTTCATGCTCATCGACAGCCTGCTCTCCGGACAGGCCGGTGCCTTTTCTTCGGCCGTCTCGCACCTCATTCTCCCGGCAATAGTCCTCGGCACCATTCCGCTTGCGGTTATTGCCAGGCAAACCCGCTCCGCCATGCTTGAGGTACTGAGCGAAGACTATGTGCGCACCGCCAGGGCCAAAGGTCTCGGGCCGATGCGAGTGATCGGCCTGCACGCCCTGCGAAATGCCATGATCCCGGTCATCACCGTTATCGGCCTGCAGGTCGGGGTACTCTTTGCCGGGGCGATTCTCACCGAGACCATCTTTTCTTGGCCGGGTATCGGCAAGTGGATGGTCGACTCGATTTTTCGCCGGGATTATCCGGCGGTGCAGGGTGGCCTCCTGCTCATTGCCGCCATTGTTATGATCGTCAATCTCGTGGTTGATCTGCTTTACGGCCTGATCAACCCGCAAATTCGCCACACGGATTAGGGACCGTCAGCAAACACATTATGAGCGAAATATCCATCCAGGAAGTTGTCGATAATCGTCCGACCGGGTTTCGCGCAGTTCTTAGCGAATTCTGGTCTTATTTCAGTGAGAACCGCGGCGCAGTCGTAGGCTTGATATTTTTTATCGGCGTTGTTCTGATCGCCGTTTTTGCCGATTTTATCGCCCCCCATGCCCCCAACCAGCAATATCGGGAGGCCCTTCTGCAACCGCCGTTCTGGCAGGCCGGAGGCGATATCAAATTCCCCCTCGGCACCGATGCCATCGGCCGGGATATGCTGTCGCGGCTTATTCACGGCTCGCAATACTCGCTCTTTATCGGCTGCATCGTGGTGTCGCTGTCTCTCGCCGCAGGCGTTATCCTCGGTCTTCTCGCCGGGTTTTTCCGCGGTCGGGTCGATACCTTTATCATGCGCATCATGGATATCGTCTTGGCCTTTCCCAGCCTGCTCCTGGCCCTCGTCCTCGTTGCCGTTCTCGGACCAAGCCTGATCAACGCCATGATCGCCATCGCCATCGTCCAGCAACCGCACTATGTCCGCTTGACACGGGCGGCGGTCATGACCGAGATGACCAAGGACTATGTTACCGCCGCCAGGGTTATCGGCATACGCTCCCTGCGCCTGATGTTTGTCACCATTCTCCCCAACTGCATGGCCCCGCTCATCGTCCAGGCGGCACTCAGTTTCTCGACCGCCATCCTTGATGCCGCGGCTCTTGGCTTTTTGGGCATGGGTGCCCAACCGCCGACGCCGGAATGGGGCACCATGCTGGCCGAGGCCCGCGAATTCATCCTGCGCGCCTGGTGGGTCGTGACCTTTCCGGGAGTGGCCATCCTTACCACCGTTTTGGCTATCAATATGATGGGCGATGGGCTGCGTGACGCCCTCGATCCAAAACTCAAACGTTCCTAAACGCGCCATGCCACTACTTGAAATTGACAACCTCAGCGTCACCTTTCAAACGGCCGGTGGCCTTTTTACTGCCGTTGACCGGGTCTCCCTGCACATAGAGCCGGGTGAGATTGTCTCCATCGTCGGCGAATCCGGCTCCGGCAAGTCGGTTGCCATGCTGGCCCTCATGGGCCTCTTACCGTGGACGGCGGGCGTTACCGCCGATGTCCTGCGCTTTGACAGTCAGGACCTCACCACCATCACCAAGCCTCAGCTTAGAAAGATCATCGGCAGCCAAATGGCAATGATCTTCCAGGAACCGATGACCAGTCTCAACCCCTGTTTCACCGTCGGCTTCCAGCTCACCGAAACCCTGAAAATCCACCTCGGCATGAACCGCGCCGAGCAGAAACGGCGGGCCATCGAACTCCTTGAACTGGTCGGCATTCCCGAGCCGGAAAAACGTTTGTCGGCCTACCCGCATCAACTGTCAGGCGGCATGAATCAACGGGTGATGATCGCCATTGCCATCTCCTGCAATCCGAGACTGCTCATCGCCGACGAGCCGACCACCGCCCTCGACGTTACCATCCAGGCGCAGATCCTCGATTTGCTCCTGAAACTGCAAAAAGAAAAAGGCATGTCGCTGGTCCTCATTACCCATGACATGGGCGTGGTAGCCGAGACCGCCGAACGGGTGTTCGTCCAATATGCCGGGCAACAGGTAGAACAGCAATCGGTCAAGGGACTGTTCGTCAGTCCGCACCATCCCTACACCCAGGCACTCTTGAACTCGCTGCCCGAGCGGTCGCATTCGCGGATTCTCCCGTCGATTGCCGGTATCGTTCCCGGTCAGTTCGACAAACCCCGAGGCTGCCTGTTTTCGCCGCGCTGCCACTATGTCACCGATCTTTGCCGGGAAAAACCGCCTATTGCCGGACCGGTCGAATTCGGCTATGCCCTGTGCCATTATCCGCTGGCTGAAGGGGTTCCAACCAACTATCCCGAGGAGGTGCGCGCATGAAAGGCGACATCGTTCTCGAAGCTAAAGACCTCACTCGCCATTATCACATTGATCGCGGCACCTTCAGGAGCCCTGCGGTCCTCAAGGCGTTGGACGGGGCGACCTTTACCCTCGCCAAAGGCCGGACCCTGGCCGTTGTCGGCGAATCCGGCTGCGGCAAATCGACCCTGGCGCGGCTGGTGACGATGATCGAAAAACCGACATCGGGGATGCTGAGTATCAGCGGCATTGATGTCAGGACCGCCGACAGGGCGACGCTGATGAATCTCCATAAAACCGTGCAGATTGTCTTTCAAGACCCTTACGGCTCGCTTAACCCACGGCAAAAAATCGGCCATGCCCTGGAAGAACCCCTTCTGGTCAATACCCCCATGGGCAAAAAGGAACGGCGGGATGCAGCTATGAACATCATCAACCTGGTCGGCCTCCGCCCGGAATATTATGATCGCTATCCACATATGTTTTCCGGCGGCCAGCGGCAACGCATCGCTGTTGCCAGAGCCCTCATGCTCAATCCCAACATCGTCGTCCTCGACGAACCGGTCTCGGCCCTCGACGTCTCCATTCGGGCACAGATTTTGAACCTCATCGCCCGCCTGCAGGAACAGTTCGAACTTGCCTATCTCTTTATCAGCCATGACCTGTCGGTGGTCAAACACATTGCCGACGAGGTTATGGTGATGTACCTCGGCAAACCCGTTGAATCCGGCAGTCGCGACACCTTATTTGCCAAACCGCACCACCCCTACACCCGGGCATTGCTGTCGGCGACCCCGGTTGCCGATCCGTTCCGGGTCAAGGAGCGCATCGTCCTGCACGGCGAGCTGCCATCACCCATCGCCCCGCCCTCCGGCTGCACCTTCCATCCACGCTGCCCGTCGATGACCGATATCTGTCGCGAGAAGGCGCCGGAAACGAGGGAGATTGACGGCTGCCGGGTGGCTTGCTATCATCCGAAGATCTATCCTTGATAAGTTTCAGTCTCTCACCTTTATTCCTGGAGAAATCATGAAATACATACCGGTAGCAGAAAACCATACCATCCCCGCCCTCGGCCTCGGAACCTGGAAATCAAACAAGGGGGAGGTCGCAACGGCGGTCAGCGAGGCCTTAAAGATCGGTTATCGGCATATCGACTGTGCCCCGATCTATATGAATGAACAGGAGGTGGGAACGGCGCTCGGCACCGCCCTGCAGTCAGGTGCGGTGCAAAGGGAGGAGCTGTGGATAACTTCAAAGCTGTGGAACAATGTCCATGCCAAAAAGCATGTTCGGCCGGCGCTGGAAAAGACCTTAAGGGAACTGCAACTCGATTATCTCGATCTCTTTCTCATCCACTGGCCGGTGCATTTTCAGCCGAATGTGATGTTCCCGAGACGCCCCGAGGAGTATATCGCTCCTGCGGACATTCCGATCGGTGAGACCTGGCAGGCCATGGAAACCCTGGTGGAAAAGGGTTTGTGCCGCTTCATTGGGATTTGTAATTTCAATCTTGGTCGCCTTCAGGAGCTGAAGGCGCAGGCACGCATTCAGCCGCTGATGAATCAAATCGAGCTGCATCCCTATCTGCAGCAGGTGGAAATGCTTGAGTATTGCCGGGCGAACGGCACGCTCCTCACCGCCTATGCGCCGCTCGGCTCAGGCGACCGACCGGCAGGCATGAAAAAGGCCGACGAGCCCTCCTTGCTTAATCATCCGACCATTCTTGAGATCGCCGCCAAACAACGGTTCACCTCCGGCCAGGTTCTTTTGGCCTGGGCCTTATCGAGAGGAACGGTGGTCATCCCAAAATCGATCAATCCCGGTCGTCTGCGGGAAAACTTTGCGGCCGCCGATTTGTCTCTTGACCCCGACGATATTAAGGCCATCAACACCCTGGAAGCAGGCTTTCGCTATGTCGATGGCTCATTTTTCGCAAGTCCCGGATCTCCTTACAGCGTGGCGGGTCTCTGGGGTTAAGTTACCAACCTGTTCACCACCGCCAGGGCCTCATCGAGCATCTTTCCGCTATACCTGTGCCTCAACCCGGCGGCAAGCATTTCATAGGTGAGCAGGCTCCCTTCCCGCGCCACCACTGCCAAAGCCGCCAGGACCTGCTCCGAGGAACGGATCTTCAGGCCGGCAAAATCGATGTCGATGACCCTCGCCCCGGTATCCGGCAGGGAGAGTTCACCGTCTTTCACGACCAGCGATTCCTCGGAAAGCGTAGCGAACACCTTTTTCCGCCTGGCCACTCCCTCGGCGGCAACACACACAACGACCGCCGGCGTGCCGATTCCGGTATATTCGATCGGTTGGCGATCAAGCACCACCTCGGCGATGGAGTGGCCGCGCAGGACGGTAATCGGATAATCGTTTTTCTGGCTGACATGCAGCCCGCCACTCATCCCGGCAAGGCAGAGGATTTCCCCGGCGGTATTGATATATTGCCCAGCCGACCCGAGAAGCAGCACATCACAGCGCTTGCGGATCGGGGCCTCACAGATCACCGCTACGCTTATGGGTCTGGAAGCGGCAGGGGCACTGCCTGCCAGCCGGAAATAATGGGCAGCATACTCCTCCCGTTCATTGGCGGCAACCGGTCCGGTAGTCAAGGAACTCTTCTTGATATCCTCTTCCATTTGCGCCAGGGTGACCCGGTTTCTCTTGGTATAGCGTCCCGGACAAAGCCCCCAGATATCAATCAGGGAGAAACCGGGATAACGAATGGCATCTGCAAGATGGTCGGCGAGCTCGCGACCGGTGGCCATGGTCCGGTCAACATACGGAGCACCGGCGGCAACGGCTACCTTGCAGATATCAAGCGGTGCCTCCAGTTCATTGAGAAAACCCGAGGAGGTCTTCCCGGTTGTCGGGGTGGTGGCCGAGCACTGGCCACCGGTCATGCCGTAGTTGAAATTATTGAGTATCAGCAGAGTGATATCAAGATTTCGCCGACAGCTGCTGAGAACGTGGGCGCCACCAATCCCTAAGCCCCCGTCGCCCATGACGACGATCACCTTGAGATCCGGTCTGGCCATTTTCAGTCCGGTTGCATAGGTCAGGGCGCGGCCGTGCAGGCCATGAAAGGCGTGGGTATTAAAAAAGGTGTCAAAGAGTCCGGAACAGCCGATATCGCTGACGATTGCCACCTGGTTGCCGGGAAGTTCGAGCATCTCCAGGGCCTGGTCAAGACCACGAACAACCGCTTCATGGGCACAACCCGGACAGAACACCGGCGGACGTTCGCGGTTCAACAAACTGGTCATGATCGCACCTTCAGAACAATATCTTGCGAGTTTATCAGTTCGCCATTCATCCGACCGTAAAAACGCACCGGAATGTTGCCGGCCAGTCGCTCGATTTCCCGCACATACTGCCCGAGATTCATCTCGATGACAACCACCCTGGTTTTGCCGTGCAGGTGCTGCCGGATACACTCCTCCGGTACCGGGTAGAGGGTTTTGAGAATGAGTAAAGCCACTTTGTCGCCCGCCTCACGCAGCTGCCGCACCGCCGTTTTCGCAGCCCTGGCGGTCACCCCATACACCACCATGAGTATGGAATCTTCCGCATGCCCGTCATATTCGTATAAGGTAAAATCGCCGACGGTACTCAGCAGCTTCTCCTGCATCCGCAAGATTCCGGCCTCAATGACTGCCGGATCGGTGCTGATATACCCATCCTCGCCGTGCGTTGAGGAGGTCTGCCGGGAAAGCCTTGCCCCGCCCATCGGCAGGAAGGGGGGGACCTTTTCACCGGGCAGAGGTGCAAAGGGACGCCCCGAGTAATCCGCCGGGCAGGGTTTCCGCACTTCCGGTTCCGGGATCGTCAGGGTATCCAGATCGATGTTCTCGCGGGTCATGCCGATTTCCTTGTTGGAGGCAATGAACACCGGACAGAGGTAGCGTTCGGCAAGATTAAAGGCCTGTATAGTCAACAGGTAGCAATCCCGCACATCGACTGGGGCCAGAACGATGACCGGCATGCCGCCGCTGTTGCCCCAACGCAAGAATTGAATATCGCCGTCGGCCCCCTTGGTGGCCGAACCGGTAGACGGGCCAAGGCGCTGCACATCGACGATCACCAGAGGAATTTCGCCGCCGATGGCAAAGGATATCTGCTCACTGTAGAGACTTATCCCCGGTCCCGAGGTTGCCGTCATGGCCTTTAAACCGGCCATCGAGGCCCCGAGGCAAAAGCCGATGGAGGCTATCTCATCCTCGCCCTGCATGCAGACCCCGCCAGTCGGCGGCAGAAGTTGCAGCATCTGTTGATAGATTGAGGTGGCGGGGGTGATGGGATAACCGGCAAAAAACCGACATCCGGCCGCCACTGCCCCCCTGGCTATTGCTTCATTACCTTCTATGAAACTTTGTATCATGCACTTTTATCAAGGATTGACGATTTTATACGACTCGAATTCCCCTTTGTCGTTGATGAGGATTACCACCGCACTTTTCACCGGATTGCCGGCAACATTCATGTCGAGGGTGCCTGATACTCCTTCAAAACCCTTAATCGCTGCCAGTTTATCTTTTATCGCCGCCCGATTTTCAACGAGATTGGGCTGCAGACTCCCCAGGGAACTGATAGCAGTAAGGAGGAGATCCATCGCATCATATCCGAGGGCCGCATACCCGGTCGGCAGCTGATTGTACTTCGCTTGATACTGATCGACAAATATCTTGGTCTTGCCCTTGGCACCAACAGCCCCGAAATGGGAGCTGTAATAGAGTCCCTTGCACAGATCACCGCAATTGGGCATGAGGTCGGAGGACTCCCAGGCATCGCCCCCAAGAATCATCTTCTTCCAGCCTCTGGCTCTTGCCTGCCCGATAATCGACGGTATTTCATGGGAATATTGGGGCAGGAACAAGACATCGGCGTCGGAGGCCACAATTTTATCGAGATGGGCGGCAAAGTCTTTTTCTTTAGTCAAAAAGTTTTCAAAGACAACAACGGAGTTCGGTCCCATCTTGGCCTCAAAGGCGGCTTTAAAAAATTCCGCCAATCCCTTGGGATAAGGGCTGGCAATATCATACAGAACGGCGGCTTTCTTCGCCTTGAGATCATTGACCGCAAAACTGGCCATCACCTCCCCTTGAAAGGGGTCGAGGAAACAAGCGCGGAAGACAAATGGTCGGTTTTCCGTGGTTTTCGGATTGGTTGAGGTAGGCGAAATCATCGGAGTTTTAAAGGCCTCGGCAATACCTCCGGCCGGGATGGCGCTGGAACTGGCGTTCGGCCCAACTACCCCCAAGACATTATGCTTGGTGATCAGCTCCAGGCTGGCGGTAACCGCCTTCTGGGGACTGGATTCATCGTCGGCATAGACGAATTCAACCTCATATCGGTTATTGCCAATCCTCAGACCACCACTACTGTTGATCTGTTCTCTGAGCAATTCCGCCCCTTCCTTGGTGCTGATTCCCGTCGCCTGTCTGTTGCCGGTTAAGGAGAGGTTCAGCCCGACAGTTATCTTCTCTCCAGCCAGGGCGCTGCCAGGATGGGTGAAGGGCAAGAGCAGGAAAAGCATGAGAGCCAGATGAAAAGCTGATTTCGGGTTCATTTTTTCTACCTCCATTTTGTTGTTGTTGTATCCAACTGTACCCGCAGACTATTAACCATTGATAAATGGCTAACCTCAATAAACCCTGCAAAAATCTTATCCTCAAAAAGATACCTTTATAAAAAATCGGGCCGAGATCGCGGTTGCTGCTCGTTCATATTATGTGTAAAATAAAGATGTTCCTGCAATTTTTGCTTTGCTTGAAAAAGCGTATCCTGTTTCTTGCCGACCTACAACAATTTTCTTAATTGTTGGTAAAGAATTGAAATAGCATTTATATTTACACTTGGTCAGGGACCGGTCCAGAAACAAGCAACAGAAGGCACAGCCATAGAATTTGCCATGGAATTGATAGATACCCATTGTCACCTTGATATAACAACGTTTGCAGGGCGTTTTGAGAATCTGCTGAAGAATGCCAGGCAGGCAGGTGTATCGCAGATGGTTCTGCCGGGGGTCGACCGGGATGGATGGGAGCGAATGATGACCCTGTGCCGCCAAGAGGAAGGACTCTTTGCCGCCCCGGGCCTGCATCCCCTGTACCTCGCCCACCATCATCCTCGGCATCTTGAAGAACTTTCGGTTTTGGCGACGGGCGGCAAGATCGTGGCGATCGGCGAAATCGGTCTTGATTATCATGTACCTGATCTTGATCGGACCGTGCAGCAGCAGCTCTTCGAGCAGCAGCTGAGTATCGCCGCCGCTGCCGGGCTGCCGATTCTCCTCCATGTCCGCAAGGCCCACGACCAGGTGCTGGCGACCCTGAGAAGAAAACGATTTCCCCATGGTGGAATCGTCCATGCCTTTAACGGCAGCCTGCAGCAGGCCTGTCAGTTTATCAACCTTGGTTTCGTTATTGCCATCTGCGGGACGATTACCTACGACAGAGCCAGACGGATCAGAAAAATTGCCGCTGAACTGCCGCCGGAGGCACTGGTTTTGGAAACCGATTCCCCGGATATCCCCCTTGCCGGCCATCGGGGTGAAGATAACCTGCCGGAATACCTCCCCGAGGTGCTGGCCGCCCTGGCAGCCCTGCGTGGTGAAGAAAAAGAGCTCACCGCCCGATGTACCACCGCCAATGCCAAGCGAGTGCTGGGGATTCCGGACTGAATGCGGGAAAACGCCCCCATCACCCCTCCTCAACCATCCGGAAAATGCTCTCAAGGTCCGGTCTATCGGCCGGACCGCTGCCGATATGGTGGAATCGCACCCGACCGTCGGGATCAAGCAGTACATTGCCGCCGCGTTGATGGATATCGGCGGCTGACGGCAAAATTTTTCGCCCTCTGAGGAGGAGTTGCAGATAGGCCAGCAGGGTACGCGGGCCCCAAAGGTCCCAAAAGCCCGCCCGGAGCATCCCAAAATAGCGGTACATTTGCCTGTCGCTATCGCAATAATAATAGGAAAACTGCGGGCTTGCCTGCCTGCTCGGTTGCTCGAAGGTGATAACCATGACCTTCATCCCCAGCCGTTCCATACGCCCTTGGTGTTGCCACAACTGTGACAGGTGCTCCCGGCAGGGCAGTCAGGCGAGATGGCGGTGAAAAACCAGCAACAGCCAGCTTCCCCGAAATTCCTCCAGGCGGACCTCGCAACCCTTATGATCGGTTACGGCCAAAGACGGGGCCACCTGCCCCACTTTGCTGCCTGACATGGCATCGAATTTCATTTTTGTCACTCCGGAAGGGTTGGTGTCGCCGGAAATTATTACCAAATGGACGGCAGATGACTCTCGGGGCACGTCGCGGGGAGATTATCGGTGGTGAATCTCCATGACATTACCCGACGTTTTGGTATAATGCACCTTTCCGATGGACGCAACAAGGCAAAATCGCCGAATCTGCCTGCACCCTTCCACAATTCGTCATCGCCTGCAAATCAAACGCTTCCAATTAATTACTCTATGAGCAGACCAAATATCATCCTCACCGGCTTCATGGGCTCGGGAAAAACCACTGTCGGTAACTTACTGGCGGGGCAACTCGATTACGACTTCGTGGATACCGATCATTTGATCGAACAGCGGGCCGGCATGACTGTCCAGGAACTGTTCCGGACCAAAGGCGAGGCGGTGTTTCGTGAGATGGAGGCGGTAGTGGCCAGGGAACTCGGAGCAAAAGAGGGGATGGTCGTCTCCACCGGCGGCCGGTTGATGCTCGACCCCGGCAACGCCAAGGCCCTCGGCGACACCGGCCGGGTCTTCTGTCTGGTCACCACCCCGGAAGAGATTTTCAAACGGGTCTCAACCGATGTCGGGGACAAACGGCCCCTCCTGGCAACGGCCAATCCGATGGACCGAATCATCGGCCTGATGCAGGAACGGGAGGCGGCATACGGTCAATTTTCCCAGCTGGTGACTACAGCCAAATCGGCCGACGAGGTAACCCAGAATCTCTTAGGTATTTTCCAGGCGAATCCGGATCTCCGGCTGCCCATTACCGCCAAGGAGATACGGTATGAATATTTCGTCGGTGGCGGCTTGTTGCCGTTTGTCGGCAAACTGGCCGGAATACGCGGACCATTGACCATCATCACCGACAGCAATGTCGGGCCGATGTATGCAAAAAGCTGCGGTGCGGTGGATTGTGTCATCACCATCCCGACCGGCGAGGAATGCAAAACACTCGCCACGGTACAGTCGGTCAGCGAACAACTGGTGGAGCAAGGCATCGACCGAGACGGTACCATTATCGCTTTGGGTGGGCCGGTGGTCGCCAGTATCGCCGGTTTTGTCGCCGCCACCTATATGCGAGGCATCGACCTGGTGCACTGCCCGACCAGCTTACTCGCCATGGCCGACACCAGCATCGGCGGCAAGGTGGGGATCAATCTGCCTCAGGGCAAGAACCTCATCGGCGTCTTCAAGATGCCGAAGGCGGTCATCGCCGACATCACTACCCTGCAGAGCCTCCCGCCGCAGGAGTTTGCCGCCGGCATGGCGGAGATCGTCAAACATGCCCTGATCGGCGATCCATCCTTGCTCGATAAAATCGAGCAAGGCGACTGGCGGCGGAAAGCCGGGGAATTGCAGACCCATCTAGCGGAACTCCAGGACATCGTTGCCCAGGCGATCCGGGTGAAGATCGGCATCGTCCAGGAGGATCCCTTCGACCGGGATCGCCGGGCCATCCTCAACCTCGGCCATACCTTCGCCCACGCCATCGAAACGGTCTCCGGCCATAGCCTGCGGCACGGCGAGGCGGTGGCCATCGGCCTGGTCGCCGCCATCAATCTGTCGGTGCGCCTCGGCCACTGTCCGGCTGCCCTCCAGCAGCGCATCGAGACGGTCCTCACCCACCTCGGGCTGCCGATCCGCGTGCCGCAGACGGTGGACCCGGAGGTCCTGTACCGGGTAATGCTCCGCGACAAGAAGAAAAAGGCCGGAATCCTGCGATTCGTCCTTCTCAGAAATATCGGCGAGGTCTTTCTCGCCGATGGTGTGCCGCAAAAAGCGATTGGCGAGACAATCCGAGAGTTGCGTGCTTAACAAGTCATCAAGCCCCATACAGCAGGGCCATGCCGGTGCGCAGCTCGCCGATAGAAATCTGCCCCGGTGCCGAGGCCTTGCTGCCGATGGCAAAGGTGATATCCGAGCCGAAAAGACCCCCGGCCAGGCGGGTGATCACCCCTTCCACACCCATGGCCATGGTGACGATGGGGATGGTCACCGCCCCATTTCTCGCCTTGTTGGTGGCGGTTAAAAGCGTCAGGACATCGGCGTAGCTTTTGGGCATGACCGCCAGTTTGCTGATATCCGCCCCGGCGTTCTGGCCCTCAAGGAGTTTTGCGAGAATGAAGGCCTCATCCGGAGTCTCCTGAAAATTATGGTGGGAGAAAATGAGCTTGCAGCCGCCGGCTGCCGCTGCCGTCCGTACCGCGGCAAGAAATTCCACGCCGTTGCATAACTCGACATCGACCAGGTCTACTTCTCCGGAGGCCATGAGTGTGGTAATGAGTTCCAATCGTTTTTCTGCTGGAATCGCCTTGAAGCCCCCTTCCTGATCGATGCGGCAGGTGAAAATCAGCGGAATATCGCCGATGGCCCGCCGCAACCCACGCAGGGCCTCGCGGCACTCCTTAACCTCGGTCGCCTTGGTAAAGGCATCGACCCGCCACTCCAGCAGGTCGGGCCGCAAGGCTACCAGTTCTCTTGCCTGGCCGAGGAGCGCGTCAATATCCTGGGCCACCAGCGGCAAACAGATGAGCGGCCTGACGCCGCCGATCACCGTATTCCGTACCGTCACCTGAACTTTACTCTGTTGTCTCATGCCATTTTCTTTTTCGTTGTCTTTTTTCTTTGTCGAGGTCGACGATCGAAGGTGGGTAAGTCAAATATATTACGAGAATTTTTCATAGAGCACAAGAACGCTGATGGGCAAATACCCGCTTCATCCGACCCGGCAAGGGTCGGTGCAGGGCCTCCTCAAGGAAGGTGACCGCCCCGAGCAGGCTATCCAGTGAAATCCCGGTGGCAATCCCCATCGATTCGAAGAGATTGACCGCGTCCTCGGTCGGCACATTGCCCACCGCCCCGCGGATGAACGGACAACCGCCCAGGCCGCCGGCGCAGACATCAAAGGTGCGCACACCCTCCTCGTAGCCGCAAAACATATTGGCAAGGCCCAAGCCCCTGGTGTCGTGGAGATGCAGGGAGAGCCGGACCCGGGGCACGGCTTCCGCCACCCGCCGCACCAGGGAACGGATGGTGACCGGGGTGGCCATGCCGGTGCTGTCGGCCAGATTAATCTCCTCCGCCCCGGCGGCAGCCATCTTCACTGCGGCGGCCACTACCACCTCCGGCGCAATCGTCCCTTCGTAGACGCAACCGAAGGCACTCTGCAACCCGGCTCGGACCGTCAGCCCCTGGCTCTTGGCACTGGCGATCAACTCGACCATGGCGGCCAGCGCCTCGGTTGCCGAGCGTCCGGCGTTTTTTTTGCTATGGCTGTCACTGATCGACACCGACATACCGACATGACCAACCCCGCAGGCGAGTGCCCGATCCAGCCCCTTGCCGTTGAGGATGAGGGCCGAGATTACCGTCCCTTGTTGTTGTCCCAGACAGCGGACCAATTCGTCGGTATCGGCCATCTGCGGCATAACCTTCGGACTCACGAACGATCCGACCTGAATCCGTTGCACCCCGGCCCCGCGCAATAGATGGAACAGCTCGATCTTCTGTGCGGTCGAGAGGATCTGCGATTCGCTTTGCAGGCCATCCCGCAAAGCTCCGTCTTCCAGGAGCAGCTCCGGCTGCGTCTGTTCCTTTTGCATCGATCCCCTCTTTTTGAGGCGTAAATATCATCCGGCATAAGTTTGCCAACGGATCGTGTCCGACACCCTTTGACCATCTTATGCCGGAACATTATTCTGGTCAACAGAATAGCCACTCGGTGACAATGGGGGGTCTCAACGCCATTTAGTCCCATCAAACTGAACACCACCGGTACCGATCACCAGTCACTGGAATATCCTTGACATCTATTCTTCCGGTAAGCATATCTCCTATGTCGTACTGATTGACCGGAAATAATTTTCACCAGGGAGGGCGGCATGGAAGTCATTGGCACGATCATTCCGATCTTTGCCATCATCATCCTCGGATGGGTGGTGCGGAAAAGGGGTCTTATCACCGAAGAGTTTCTCGAACCGGCCAACCGGTTGGTGTTCCATCTCTCTCTTCCGGCAATGATCTTCAATGCCATCGCCAAGGCCGACTTCCACAAAGAGTTCGACGGTCGGGTGCTGGGTATTACCCTGCTGTCAGCCGCCACCATTTATTTGCTCGCCGAACTCCTGGCGAGAGTCGCTAAGATGGCTCCTGCCCGCGCCGGGGCCTTCGTCCAAAGTTCGGGGCACGGCAACCAAGCCTATATCGGGCTGCCCATCGCCCTCTACTACCTGGGCGAAGTCGGGCTTGCCAAGGCCTCCATCGTCTGCGGTTTTCTCATGATCCTGCAAAACATCCTGTCGGTTGTCGCCTTGCAACTGCACGGCACCTCGACCAAGGGTCTGCCGAGTCCGAGGGTTCTAGCCGGGAAACTGCTCGGCAACCCGGTGATTCTCGGTGCCATGGCTGGAATCGTCATCTCTGCCCTGGCTCTCCCCATTCCGAGAGTCATCGGCCGGGTCCTGCAAATCCTCGGCGGCCTGGCCCCGCCCATGGCCCTGTTGCTCATCGGCGCCTCACTGTCTCTGGAACTGATGCGCAAATACCTCCGCCCGACCATGGGGGCAGTGACAATGAAACTTTTGGCCTTGCCGGCACTGGGCTTGTTGCTCTTTCATCTGTTCCACCTCGGCCCCGCCGACTATCTGCCGGCGCTGATCCTGCTCGCCTCGCCCACCGCCACCGTCGCCTATGTGATGTCGAGAGAGATGCGCGGCGATGCCGACTTCATCGTGGCCACCATCTCCGCCAGTACTCTTTTTTCTTCCCTCTTCATCATGGCCTGGTTGACACTGGTTGCCGGTTTTGCCGGCTGAGTGTGACTCTTTTACATCCACGCCGGTTTTCGGTCGAAAAATCCATGCACTAAGGACCCTTTTATGAATACTCCAACCCTAACTCTGTTTCTCGTCATTATCCTCGAAGGCTACGTAGTGCTGTCCGCCGAGCTGTTGGCCATCCGCCAGACCATCCCCTATGTCGGCAGCAGCACCGATACGGTGTCGATCATCATCGCGGCGGTGCTCATGCCACTTGCCCTGGGCTATTATGCAGGCGGTCGTTTCCGGCCCGGTTTTCATGCCGGCAGCTACCTACGGGTGCGCGATCGACTGATTACCAATATCCTCATCGCTATGCTCTTTCTCCTCTGCGGCCTTTCCTATCCCTTGCTTTCAGCTTTTTTTATTTTTTTGCTCGATCACGGCCCCAATAACCGCATACTCCTCACCGCCTGCTATGCCCTGCTCTTTCTGGTCACTCCGGTGTATCTGCTGGGCCAGACCATTCCGCTTATCTCCAACTATTTCGGAAAAGAAAAACTGGCGCAGATCACCGGTCGAATCCTCTTTTTCTCGACCCTCGGTTCTTTTTTGGGGGCGATTCTCTCGACCCTGGTGATGATGAGCATCTTCGGTGTCAACCATACGGTATCGCTGCTCTTTGTGCTCCTTGCCGGCCTGATTTTTCTTCTCGGCAAGAAAAAGCTCTCGCGGCAAACCGCCGCCGCCACCCTCCTCGCTCTTATCGCCCTTGCCGTCAACTCCGACTATGTCCAGGGCCTCTTGCATATCATTAAAAACAACACCTACAACACGATCATGGTGACCGAGGACATGGGCACCCGCCGTCTTTATCTGAATAACGACAGTTCCTCCCTTTTCACCGACGACAAAAGAAAGCACGATTACATCGACTTTGTCGAACGTCAGACCATCCTGCCGATTCTCAACAGCAATCCGCCAAAGGATATCCTGGTGATCGGAGCCGGTGGTTTCACCTTCGGCTATGCCGATAGCAACAATCACTATGACTTTCTCGATATCGACGGCAGCCTGCAGCAAATCGCCGAAGAATATCTGCTGAAAGAACCCCTGACCGCCAACAAAACCTTCCACCCCGTTCCGGCGCGGGCCTGGCTGGCCGGAACGGGGAAGCACTATGACCTGATCTTCATGGACGTGTTCCAAGGCAACCTGACCATCCCCGAGCATCTCGTCACCCGCGAGTTTTTTCTGCAGATCAAAGAGCACCTCAATCCCGGCGGAGTGATGGCCGCCAACATCGCCGCCTCACCGAACTTCGCCGGCACCTTCAGCCGCACCATCGACAACACCCTCCGCTCGGTTTTCCCCAATCTTTCAAGACACCTGATGCATGGCCAGTATCAGGCCTGGAACGACAATCCGGACGTCGTCGGCAACGTCATCTATCTCTACCGCTATTCTCCGGAGGAAGATCCCGATTGCATCTACACCGACAATAAAAACCGCGTCTTCTATGACCGGCCTACCGGGCGCAGCGGCAAGCTGTCGACCGTCGGCCGACTCGGCATGTAGACTCGTGCCGATACAACCTGTTACAATTCGTTACCACCTTGAAAGGAAGGTTTCCCCGGCCTGTGTTAGGGTAATGGAGAATAACGGGAGTCACTTCGCTCCCATCATCCATATTCTTATCAAGGGGAAACACCATGAAAAAATGGGCAATCATTATCACCACATTATTGACGGGCGGCACTCTACTGTTGTTTGGCGGCTGCCGCCATGGCCACAACCAGGCAGAGCACCTCGACTTTGTCTTCAACTATCTGGAAGATGTCCTCGATCTGGATACGGTTCAGCAAGCAAAACTTGCCGAAATCAAAAAAGAATTAACCGCGAAGGCGGATTCCTTGAAGGCTTCCCGAGAGAAGATGCAGCCGATATTCAAAGAGCAGCTGGCCGCCGACAAGATCGATACCAAGGTCATCAAAGAGGCCATCGCTGTGCATCGTCAACAGCTTGATGGCGTCATTGACCTGGCGATCGACCGCTTGGCCGAATTCCATGCGCTCCTTACCCCGGCGCAGCGGCAAAAACTGCTAGCCAAACTGGAAAAATGGCATAAGTGTCAGGAAAAGTTCTAAGGTGAAACAAAAGGACACCGGGAGGAGAAGGCTTGCAACCACCGCCCGGTGTCGTATACTTCTGTCTTGTAACTCTGCCCGGGCAAGATTGTTTTATGAATACCAGAATCCTTATCATCGACGACGACCACAAGTTGAACCAGCTGCTGGAGACCTTCTTTGCCGGTTTCAACATGGAAGTCGACAGCGCCACCAGGCCATCGGCGGGACTGAGGTTGCTCAGAGACCGCCAGCCCGACTTGGTTATCCTCGATCTCATGCTGCCGGAGATGGATGGTTTCGCGGTTTGTCGAGAGATCCGCCGACTGTCCCGGGTGCCGATCATCATGCTCACCGCTCGCGGCGACCTGGCGGACCGCATCGTCGGCCTTGAGCTGGGCGCCGATGATTACCTGGCCAAGCCATTCGAGCCGCGGGAACTTGTCGCCCGAATTCAATCGGTCCTGCGTCGCTGCCGCCAGACCTCGCAACCGGAGAGCATCGAGGCCGGCCGGGTGCACATCGACCGGGTCGCCCACACCGCCTCCCTCGACAACAAGGCCATCGATCTGTCCACCAACGAATATGACCTGCTGGCCCTCCTCGCCGGCCAGCCGGGCAGGGTCTTTTCCCGTGACGACATACTGCAGGAACTGCGCGGCATGGATTGCGACGCCTTCAATCGCACCGTCGATATCACCATCAGCAGGCTACGCCAGAAACTGGGGGATGATCCCCGCTATCCACGCCTGATCAAGACGGTGTGGGGTTCCGGCTACTCTTTTATGGGAGGCAGCGGCGGTAAGGATGCAACCGATGCGTAGGCTTCGCAAGCTCTTTTCTTCGGTCTTTGTCAAGCTCCTCCTGGTCTGTCTCCTGGCGTGGCTGCTGATCACCGTTTCCGTGAGTATCCTCATTATCAGCCACAGGTTTATGGCCGGCGGCCCCTATAATCACCTCATCATCGACTATCTCAATTATATAGTTGCCGACCTTGACGGACAACAGGAGCGGGCTGCAGTGATCGCCGACAGGCTGCATATCGGCATCATGTACCTGGGGCCGGGAAAACCGTGGGCAAGCGGCGACCTCCCCATACCCGCCAATCTGCACTTTTTCCAGCCACCGGACAATACCCGCCTGGCCTATGCCTTTGGTCATAATGTCAAATATATCCGCTATCAACAGCCGACTGGAAGCTATATCTTCGCCGTACCCGACCGCGACCCGGACGACTGGCTGCAGTCGCACCTCCACTTTTTAGCCCTGGTCATCATCGCCCTGATCTTTGCCGGCACATATTTCCTGATACGTCGCATCCTCGCGCCGATCTCCGTCCTGCACGAAGCTACCCAAAAGGTCGGCAAGGGCGATCTCAACCACGAAGTACAGGTGCCGGGCAATAGTGAACTGGCGAGGCTCGCCGACAGTTTCAACCTTATGGTCCGCCAGGTACGCGAGATGCTTGTCGCCAAGGAGCAATTGCTGCGCGATGTCAGCCACGAACTGCGCTCCCCTCTGACCCGGATCAAGGTGCTCCTGGAAATGGTCGAACCGCCGGCAAGGGTTGAACAGATTCGCTGCGACATTAGAGAACTTGAGGAACTGATTACCTCAATCCTTGAGACCGCCCGCCATTTCCATCAGCTGAACCGGCTGACCATGGAGGACGTTGACCTGCACGCCCTGGTTGCCGAGGTGATGGAGCGACGGGGAGACGGGGAGACCAACGTTATTCTTGAACCGTCCGACCGAACGGTTCTCCTAAAACTCGACCGGCCTCTGATGCAAAGGGTGGTGGACAATCTCTTGAAAAATGCCCTGATCCACGGCCGACCGGCTACCGGGCCGGTCAGGGTGCGGGTGCAGCATGGCAACAACTGCAGCGAATTAACGATAACCGACAGCGGTCCGGGAATTAGCGAACACGACCTGCCCCACCTCATGGAACCCTTCTATCAGGCGGATAAATCCCGCAGCGGCGAAAACGCCGGTTTCGGTCTCGGCCTCAGCCTCTGTAAAACCATCGTCGAGGCCCATGGCGGAGAACTCATCCTCACCAGTCAGCTCGGTCGGGGGACGGAAGCTTTGGTACGTTTGCCGTGTGAGATTATGTGACTTGTAAGGAGTGGATGGTATTGACGACGATTTGCCGGTCTGGTACCCCAGCGATAACCAATATCCAAATCATGATTCAGCACACCACCTGTGACGATCATCCCTTTGCCACTTTTACTTGTCGGAGACAAGCGTATTTCGCTCTCCCAAAAACGCAATGGCCATACAGATAATATCCTGTTTTTAATGTGTTTATCTTCATGTATTGCGTTTTTTATTGCGTTTGAATTAAGTGTATACGTAATTCAAACGCAATACATTATCCATTTCCGGGGAACCATAAAGCGCCTCTGGTCTTCCCGATTACATAAACAGCTTCTTCTTTTTTCAATTCCCGCAGAAGAGTCTGGACCTGGTGATTGGTCAATGAGGGCAGAACCTGCAGCAAGTCCTCAAGGCGTGACCCTGTTTTTTTGTTGCCTTGTATATGCTTGAGCAGCAAAGCCTTGTTTGTCTCACGATCCAGACCTTTCTTTCTGGTATAAACGCCTTTCTTGCCGGCAAGAGCATAAAAACTTTTTGCAAGGACATACTTACCTTTTCCCACTCTTTCAATAGCGCCGTGATCAAGCAACCTCGTGATTCTGTCTGCAGAATCAGGAGGAGCAGGTATCCCTTTATGGAGGGAATCCAGTAGGAGAAAATCTTTTGTTGTAAAAGACGCCAGGGTTTTACGACCAATTTTTTCCAGGAATTGTAAAAAGATCGGGTCTTGTATCTCTCCGCGCAGGGTGAGCGATACCTGATAATCATCGGTGTCACTGAAGTCAGGTATGGGCTTGCTTTCTTTAATACATTCCTCGAACATGCGGTTTGCACCCTGACCGGATCTTTCGACAAGTCCACATCTGGCAAAGACTTCGGCTATGCGGCGGTTGCGTGGCGCTTGTCGCCACAAAATATTTTCGACCGTTATACCGGGGGGAAACCCGCCAGGGCTGACAATCTCCAGTCGCGTGGGATATTGACGAATAAATACCGATCCGGCAAAACGGTAATCCCTGTGTTATGCCAAGCAAATTGTTATGTAAAGCAGGCTCGCACAAGCAGTATAAAAGCTTCTTGATGGCGCTCACCCGCTTTGCATAACGTATACAGCTCAAAATGTCGACTAAATGTTATTTCTAAGCCAGTCCAATAATTTGTTCTTCTCTGATAAGCTGTACTTGCCCCCGTCGCCTAAAACCACGCTGTGCTCCAACAGATGCCGCTTTTTGATGACGGGGCTTATCTTCGCATACACCTCGGTCGTGGTGACAGACGAGTGGCCGAGGAAGTCCCTTATGTACACCAAGTTCACCCCGGCCTCCAAAAGGTGGACCGCCTTGCTGTGGCGAAACGTGTGATTGGTGACCTTGATGCGAAACATCGATCCGTCCCTGGCCTTGGCCAGCGCGACGTACTTGTCGATGATATGCTGGACGCCTGCGCGGCTCAGCTTCTTCCCCTGGCTGTTCGCAAACAACGGTGCGCCCGGATCGCTGACGCCGTGGATTGCCATGTACTTACCGACTATGGATGCGACGTCTGGGCTTATCGGTATCAGCCGCACCTTGCGCCCCTTGCCGTGCAACTCCACCCTCGGGCTCTCGCTGATCTGTATCTGGGAGGGCGTGAGGTCTGCGAGTTCCTGAACGCGAGCGCCGGTCTCGTAAAGCATGGCCAAAATCGCCAGGACGCGGATACCTTTCTTGGTGGATGGATCGGGGACGGACAGCAGCAGTCTCACCTCCTCGACAGCCAAGTAGCCCATGGGCTTCTGGTCGGCCTTTTTGAACGAAATCGACAGCACTCGCGAGCACTGGTCGTAGCAGGACAGATCCTTTCTCTGAACGTACCGCACGAAGGAATGGATGGCGGCGAGGCGCTGGTTGCGCGTCACGGCACTGACGTTCCGGTCCTTCTCTAGATGGAGCAGGAACCTTGACACGGAAGCCTCGTCCAGGTCCTTGAGCACGACAGCCGCCCTGGGTCTGTCGCGCCCGATATATTCAAGAAACTGGACCATGGTATCGCGGTAGGAACGAATCGTATTTGGCGATGCCCCGACTTGGAGCGGCAGGTGTTCGCCGAAGTATTTGGTGATGAGGTAGGCCAGGCTATTTACCATTGCGATCACCCTCCTTCGGGAACAGCCCCGGCGCGTATAGGCGGCTCTTCTCCTCGATATCGCGGAAATTCTCTTCAACGAGCCGTAGGTAGTACTCGGTCTCGGAGATGGTCTTGTGCCCGAGGTAGGTGCACAGCAGCGGAGCCGATGCATACAGGTCTAACCCTCGCCTGTCCATCTGCTCAAGGGCATGCACGCAGAAGGTGTGCCTGAGGTCGTGGATGCGTGGCCCCCTGGCGCCCTTGCGCCTGGGGATTCCGGCGGCTACCAGCAGATCGCGATACATCGCATAGAGCTTGTGATCCCCGAGGCGGTTGCCCCTGGAGTTTTGGAACACGAAAGAGTCGTCATCTATACCCACGCAGAACAATCCGCAGTAACTCTCCATCGCCCTTATCACAGAGCCAGAAGCGGCCACGATGCGGCTCGTGCCGTTCTTGCCCCCCATAATCCTGACGGTCCCAATGTCCAGGTTCACGTCGCGTATCCTGAGATTGAGCGCCTCGCACTTCCGCAAGCCGCAGCCGTAGTAAAGGGACATCAACGCGGCCATGGTCGCAGCGTCGCGGTCTCCCCGGCGCTTGCGCCACATATCCCCAGCGGCGGCAAACAGTGCGGCTATCTGGTCGTGGGTAAAGATGTACGGCAAGAAGGTCCGCTCCCACGCGCCCCTTGGGTACTCGCGCGTGCAGACGTCCGCGAACCCTCGCCCGGTGAGATAGCGGCAAAAGCAGTTAAGGGCGCTGATCCTCTTCCACTGGTTGGATCGACGCTCGTCCCCGCGTCTGGCCGACCATAGCTCGAATATCTCCTCGCTTACCGCTACGTCTGTCATCCCGTGCTCGGCGAAGAAGCGGTCGATCTCCTTCAGGCGTTGGAGGATGGTATTGCCGTACTTGTATCCGAGCGAGCGCTTGTAGGCGACGTAGCCCGGCATAACATCCTTGAACGGGCCATAGAGGTTCGGCAGATCACAATACATCGGGCACCTCCAGAGAAAGCTCGGCCAGATGGGAGGTATCCACGGCCAGGTAAACCTCGGTCGTCCTTGTGTTGGAGTGCCCCAGGATGTTGGAGATGGCGCTCAGCGGTACGTTTTTCTGCATAAGCCCGGTGGCCAGGCTGTGCCTAAGCGCGTGCGGGCCGTGGTGCCTGTCCTTGACATCTATTCCAGCCTTACTCATGTAGCGGGATACGAACCCGTAGAGACTGGATGTGTGATGCAAACGCGTATAGGGGGCGTAGCACGTGACCAGCACATACTCTTCGTTGCGGCTTCCGTGCCGAGCGTTTTTAAGGTAGTCGATCAATGGAAACTTAACCTCGTCCACCAGCGGCAGAGTCAGCGGCGTCCCTGTCTTCTGCTGGACGATATTGATGGCGTCGTTTTGCCAGTCGATATCGCCGAGCTTGAGGTTGATGACGTCGCCTGCGCGTAGGCCGAGATGAGCCATCAAAGAGATCGCGAGGTATGCCAGCTTTCCCCGCTTGGTCTCCGTATCCACGGCGGCTAAGGTGCGCCGAACCTCGTCTTCCGTGTAATAAGACAGAATGCGCGTCCGGGGCTCCTTGCGCAGTACCGGCAGCGCCTGTCTACCAGAGAACTCAGTGATGCCCTCGGCGTTCGCCCAGTTCAGTGCCTCCCTGAGTATCGTCGCGACGCAGCGCCTGGTAGACGTAGCGAAGTCGGTCAAGGATGTCAAGTACTCATGCACATCTCTCTGGCTCGATGCCCCTGCATCGCTGACAGACCGGTCACTGAGGTATGAGATGTAGTTCGACATGACCCACAACTTCCTCTCCTTGCTTTTCTGGCTGTTGGCCAGCGAGTTCACGAACTCGCGATAGCGCAGGTAGAATGCCTCGTGTGCCAGGGGGACGTCTGTCATGGAGCCGCGCTGGTGCGATTTGCAGAAATTGCCGCTCTCGTAGAACTCCAAGAGAATCATCAGCGGGCGCCGCATCACCGTCTGCATGGGGAGCGCAGGGCTGTAGTAGTCGATGCCGTAGTGAGTTTTAACGAATTCCGCGACCACCGGCACCGTCACATCGTTGACCCCGGCGGCGGTGCAGTGCTCCTCGAAATGTCCGATCACCCACTTCGTCGTGTTGATTGTGTTTTCGCTGTAGCCATCACGCCGCATCTTCTCGGCCAAGCCCAGCATCGTCGCATTGATTTCTTCTACTTTCATTTCGTTACCTCCTTAATCATAGATTGTTGAGGCAACGAACTATAAAGGACGCTCAAAAGATTATGCAAAGCAAAAGGTGGCCTTCAAATAGCCTTAATGCTGCTTGAGCGCGCCTGCTCTACATAATAATTTACTTCGCATAACATCGTTTATGCAAAGCTTTACATAACCTGTGGCTGACCGCATTGAGTATCGCTTCCCGCACAACTGATTCGTTGAAGGTTGGTATATCCTGCCGGAAAAGACCATCTTGATAATGGAAGATGTCATTCCGGAGATTAATAGTTTCCCAAAGCGACTCATAAATCAAAAAGAACCCCTCGCGCATTTCTTTTCGCTGCTGGTAGGGAATCGATGCCTCGCTTGCCCGGTACTCATAAATGACTTCCGCTTGAGCAAGAAATTTTCCCAGTGCCTTTCGAGTACCAGTCAAAATGAGAGCGGCATAGGTAATACCACCCTCGATAATCAACTCAGCGTCTTCCAGCAATTGTGTCGGGGAGAGTTCTTGTAAGGCAGTATTGCCAGACCGTCTGAACCATATGGCGCGGAACCGCTCAATCCCTTCTTCGGAAAGATCGTTCAACCGGGCTTGTCGACAGATTTCGGCGGAAAAATCCGGCCCGCTCTCCTCAAAGATCCGTTTCAGCATGTCCGGGGTCATGGGTACAAGGTCTTCTCCACTCCGCATCCAATAAGCCCCTTTATACTGAATCGCCATACCGATAGGACGTGGAGGTACTTCAAACACAATGATCCGCCCATGTGGATGATGAACTTCATCCACCGAAATCCGAAGGTGCAACCGCTCCAGGAGACCGGCCTTTGTCCGTTCCAGGTTTTCAAAAGACTTGGTTCCGACAACCTTACGAGGCCTTTTGTCCGTAACCCCCAAGACCATACTGCCTCCACCCTCATTGGCAAGGGCAACGCAATATTTGACCAGGATTTCAAAATCAAATCGTTCCTTGGCCTCCTTGAACTCCAGATGTTCATCCTCTTTTGTTTCAAGCAACGCAGCAAGCTTTTCTTCATTTGTTATTGTCATATTGCTCACATATCTCGGCCTTCAAGCTCTCAACACCTCTGGATGGATCATCCGACCGTCATATCGGTAATATTGAAAGAGAGTTCCCGAACCATTATCGCCACTTGGGAAACAATCCGTCCCTTGTTTCCCGACCCTGTTTTTTCCGAACTCATCGAGAAACGGTTTTTCGACATGGAGCCTGAGACAATTTCACGACAAAATACTCTGCCCGATTCAGTTCTTCTGGAAGCTTGTCTTTGAGGAGCGACAAACTGAATATTTTTTTAAGTTACGCCAATGATTCAATGCAAGGCGTCTTAAGAGACTACGAGGTTCTCCCCCTCGACTCGACACCTGCCGCTCTTCTTCATGAGTTCTATGCCCTCCGCGAAGAACAACCTCACATTGTTACCGATCCGCGTGATACCGAACACATTGGCAGTCTCTCTAACAAGGTCATCCCAATTCATGCTGATGTGCAAATTAAGGACCTGGACAGCCGCGTTGGCGATCTCCTCCGGGCAAATTTCTTCTGCCGTGCGCGCTTTCGGGTCCTTCTCGTTAGGTTTTCGAAAGCTCTCATAGGGTTTCTCTATCAATTCCTTGGTCCAGACGAATTCACGCTTCCCCGAACGGCGCAGCGGAAGACCGTTCTGCTTCAACGCGACCCTTACTACCTCACGAATGCGGCTTCCTGCCCTTCGCATACCCCAGGCGGATGCAACCTCGGAGCAGAGCATATCGAAAAGCAAGGGAGCCTCGGTGTTAACGATCAGCCTGATAAAGTCGTGCACTGTACGTGAATTGGCTGGATCGTTAAACTCTCCCGAAAAGATCTGGGTACCCAACCCATAACGCCGATAAATCGACTGCCCCGGTAGCTCAACAACGACCGGGAGGGGCTTCAGCTGAATAACTGCCGGTCCCTTCGCAAATCGCTGGTTAATGTCCTGCCCACCGGGGTTATTATTGGTTGGTATGTGCGCCGTAGGGACGTTTGCCGGGGGGCTCAGATCCACGTCGTCGGATGCTCCGGATTTTAACTTTGCCAGCTTGAGTGCATCTTCGAGTTTGGCGATCTCCTTGGGACGCTGGAGCCACCAGTCGGTCGACCAGACGCGGTGCATCCTCCAGCCGAGGCCTTCCAGCACCGCTTGGCGAAGCCGATCCCGGTCCCGTGCTGATTTAGCGCTGTGGTAATTCGCACCGTCACACTCTACGCCCAGAAGGTACCGACCGGGTGCGTCGGAATCACGAACGGCAAGGTCGATCCGGTACCCCGAGCAGCCCACCTGTACATCCACGTGCCAGCCCCGCTTGGTCAGTTCATCCAGAACCGACTGCTCGAAAAAGGACTCCACCTCGCCGGTCTTGAGGGAGACCTGTTCTACGAGTGCTACTTGACCGCGCTTCGCGTAGTCGAGGAAGGTCCGCAGGTCGTGCACGCCAGTTGCCTGGGTCCGGGAGAGGTCGATCTGCTCCGGTCGCAGCCGTGAGAAAACCAACAGCTGCTTGCGGGCTCTGGTGATGGCCACA
>CAIQWD010000015.1 GCA_903875445.1 uncultured delta proteobacterium
TCTTTATCAAGGTGATGGAAAAAGGTAATTTGAATTATAATGTGGCTCTTAAGAGATAATCTCACCCGCGCTTACCCCACCGCCTTTTTTAAGGAGGTTCTTTCTATGCCGAGAGCAAAGAAGGAAAACAAGCCCGTATCAGCACCGAATCACCTGCCGGTTCCAGCTACCCTTCCTCATTCTCTTATTTTCCTGCTACTCTTCCTTTTCCTGGCGCTGTCGGCCTGTGCCCAGGAAAAAGCAGTTCCGCAAGGAAAAGACCTGCGAATCCTCGGCGTCACCCCCATAGGGGCGGATATAAAAAACCAACCGGTGCCCGAGAAGGACCTCGATACCGATGTCCAAGTCTGGGGGATGAATCTCTCCGAACCGCGTCTGAACTATGAAACCGTGACGGCCGACGGCAGCAAGAATCCTGACAACAGCAATTTTCAGTCGGGGGAATTGGAGGCCATGCGGGCCGTGGTCTCCGAGGTCAATCCCGAAGACAGCATAGGCCTTGGCGAGGATCAGTTCAAAGCCAACCAGGCTACGGAACTCCGCCCGGCTCTGCCCAATCAGGTGCTAGAGGGCGATCGCTTTTCCGCCGGCTTCACTCTCACGAACCGGAGCGATGCAGGCCGCACTCTAGCGGTGAGTTTCCAGGCCGAAGGCCCGGTAAAAGGAGTCGATAGCCCAGCGGGGGCTAAAGGACCTGTGCGCATCGCAAGATATATCTATCTGGAGCCCTTGCACCATATAACCCTCCAGTTTCCCTTGCAAAGCACTGGCGTTGGGGTAATAGCTCTCAGTCTTACCGCCGGCGACGACATCGACAAGGATGGCCTGACCCACACCCTGCAAGTCCACAAACGGCAACAGCAGCAGGTCGCGGCCAGTTACGGCATGACCGGTGAGGCCACGGCAACCGAGAGCATCCTCTTTCCCAGTAATATGCGGGAAGACACCGGTGAACTCACCCTGCTCCTTTCACCGACGGTCCTCGGCGGGCTTGCCGGGGCCTTCACCTATCTCAGGGATTATCCCTACAGTTGCTGGGAACAGCGGCTCGCCCGCGGGGTCATGGCGGCCATGTATACGCCGCTGAAACCCTATCTGAAAGAGGAATTTCTTTGGCCGGACAGCGACAAGGCGGTACAGGAGACCCTGGCCCTAGCCCCTCTGCACCAGGCCCCGAGTGGTGGTATGACCTACTTTTCGCCGAAGGAAGAATTTGTTTCACCCTACCTCAGCGCCTTTACCGCTCTGGCCTTCAACTGGCTGCGTCAACAAGGGTATGAGCCGCCCGAACTGATCGAAGAGCGGCTGCAGGCCTACCTCCTGAACCTCCTCCTCCGCGATTCCCTACCGGAGGAATTGACCAAAGGCGAGACCGCCTCGGTGCGGGCGGTGGCTCTTGCCGCTCTCGCCGAAAGCGGTAAGATGACCCTGGCCGATGTTTTGCGCTACCGGACCCACCTGCCGGCCATGAATCTCTTTGGTAAATCCTTCTACTTGAGAGCCCTGATCAGCACCGAAGGCTTTATCGACCAGCAGCAGGAGGTGCTCGACAGTATTCTCGCCCATGCCGATCAGAGTTCCGGCCAGGTGGTTTTCAGCGAAACCGCCGACAGCGGTTTTGCCGACCTGCTCTCTTCGCCAGTGCGGGACAATGCAGCCATTCTCGGCGGGCTTCTCGCCTGGCTGAAGGCCAATCCGGCGGATGCCGCCGCAAGCGAACTCGCCGTCCGCCTCATGCGCGGGCTGACGCTTAGCCGCAAAGGCCTGGATCATTGGGCCGGTACCCAGGAAAATCTCTTTGTCGTCAAGGCCCTTAGCGACTATGCTCGGTTCTTCGAGGACTTGGCCCCGGAGATGACGGTATCGGGTCGCCTCGACCGGGAATCTCTCGGCAGCGGTCGGTTCACCGCCTACACCGACCCGCCGCTTGCCTTGCAACGACCGCTGCGCAGGGGCGATCCCGGGCGCAGGGCACAATTACACATGGAAAGACAGGGGGAAGGCCGGCTCTATTATAGTGCCCGACTGGCCTATAGCCCGGCCTATTTAAACCTTGATGCCGCCAATGCCGGGCTTGAGGTGTTCCGCGAATACAGTGTCAAGCGGGACGGCAAATGGCTTCTCATGAATGACGACATGGACCTGAAAACCGGCGAGGTGGTCAAGGTCGATCTCTTTGTTTCTCTGCCGACGGAGCGCCATTTTGTCGTTCTTGAAGATCCGGTTCCGGGAGGGGTAGAGCCGGTCGACGGGGACCTAGCGACAACCTCTTCTCAGGATGCCGATACCGGAGAAGAAGCCGAAGGATCATACAAGAACACCTTTGCCGACTGGATTGAGGACACCTCCGACCGCTGGAGTTTCTATCACCGGGAACTGAGCCACGATGCCGTGCGTTTCTACTCGGAGCGCCTGGCTGCTGGGCACTATCACCTGAGCTATACTACCCAGGCCATTGTTCCGGGGGAATTCCAGGTTCTGCCCCTGCATGCCGAGGAGATGTACTCCCCGAATGTTTATGGTAACGGAGTGCCGGCATATCTGCGGATACAGGCGGCGGAATAGACGGGCGAAGGCGTTATGTCTGGCAAGGGCAGAGGAAGCCTCCTGGATACACCGGAAATACGTTTTGTGGTGAAATGAAGAGAGAATCTCCCAAAAATATTTTTTATAACAAGACATACCTTGAAATGTGCCAGTAATGTGGTAATTACCTCAAATCCTGAATGTTAGAGAATATTTTCTGAGATATCGGCACATTGTCGGAAAATACCTGCCCTGCACATGGATGTCCAAGATTTTTCGGTATGGAAAAAAATGCGGAGCACCCTCGCATTTCGGGGTGATATACAGGTCAGCAGAATAACTTGTTAGATCAATGGAGCAAATGATATGGCAAAATTAATGGCTATCTTAGAGCAAGGTTATTCACTACATGAAGATGGATGGACAGAAACTCTTACAGGTTTAAATATGTTATCAAACCTAATCAACATAATGGAAGAAAATGGAGATACATTTAATGCAATATTGATGCTTAGGCTTGTATATATATCGGCTAGCTACCTGGCAGAGCAAACATTTAATAAAACAGTGCAACTGTATATTAACCAAAACAATTACAGCATTAATGAAGATGAAAAGCAGAATTATTCTTTGAGAAAAGTTGGCATTAGCAATGCAATGAAAAATTGGCCAAAACAATTGACAGGACGAGGTTTCGATCTCGGAAGTGGATGCTTACAATCATTAAAAGGAATTACAAACAAACGGAATGATATAATACACAAACTTAATGATACAAGCCATTATTCAAATCCAAGTAAAATTGCAGCAGAAATTATCTATTCTACAATTGAAGCATGTAAAACTATTGAAAAGCATTTTTTTCCAGAAAAAGAGTTTTCGTATAGTGATTGGTTGCAGACTTATCCAATAAGACCTTCAGAATTATATAAAAAGATCTAACTAGCCACTTCACCGGACCCGGCAATACCGCAAATGGTGCTTGGATGAATACCTGTATCGCCCTTTTCAGGGGTATCAACGTTGGCGGGAAAAATCTCATGCCGATGAAGGAGCTGGTTGTTCTTCTTACTGATATCGGTGCGCAAAGAATCAGGATCTATATTCAAAGCGGCAATGCAGTATTTAAGAGCGCAGAAAACAACCCGGCACAGCTCGCCGAACAATTGACCGCTGCAATCACGAAGCACCATGGCTTTGAACCCCTCGTCCTCATTCAGGGACTCGATGCAATCAAAAAAGCAATGGCCGAAAACCCCTTTCCCGAGGCGGAAGTTGACCCCGGCAATTTGCATCTCGGTTTTCTCGCCTCCACCCCCAAGAGCCCAGACCTAGGAAAACTTGCCGCTCTAAAGAAGGAGAGCGAACGGTTTCATCTGAGCGATAAGGTGTTTTATCTCTATGCACCCGAAGGTGTGGGCAGGTCGAAGCTCGCAGCAACTGCCGAGAGACTTTTGGGTGCACCGATGACCGATCGCAATTGGCGGACTGTTTGTAAAGTCAGGGAAATGGCGGAAGAGAAATGAATATGCCTATGTTCGGGCGAACAGCATAGGCTTCAGTTGACCAACAAAAGGATGAAAGGGGGGTGTGAATAGTGGGGCTGCCCAACGGTGGGAGGCCGAGCCGAAATCAGCTGTTTTCCATCGTGGCTTTTACCGTATTGACAATCTCGGCGGCATCTGGGCTTTTCACCACCACGGAATCGACCCCCGCCGCCAAGGCTCTGTTTCTCGTTTCCACATCATCGTTGCCGGTAAAGAGGATCAATTTCATATGCTTCAGCTGCTCATTTGCCCTGATTCTCGAACAGATCTCCAGGCCGGTCACATCCGGCAGAAAATAATCAATAACCGCCGCCTGCGGTTTTTCGCGTACGATTATCCGATACCCTTCCTCGCCATTCTCCGCCGTGATGATATGGTATCCGGCCTTTTGAAATAATCTGGTATACAAGCGGCGAATAACCGGATTGTCATCAATCAAGACCATTTTAAAAACTGCCCGAGGAGCCGCTTTCAGAACATCAACCAGCGGAGCGCAGGGGGCAAGCAACAGTTCATCGCCTAGATGGATCTCCATATCCGCTCCGGGCAAGAGATAATCCCTGCCGTCTCTTCGCAGCCCGAGGATTGTTCCCTTGAGGAAGGTGTTGGCGGTTTCCACCACATGTTTGGCCAGATCGGATTCCTCGGTAACCTTCAGCCACTCCGGCTGATTTTGCTGCTCCGGCAGAGGACTGCTTGGAACGATTTCGGCCTTGGTCACTTTGAGAATCTTGTCGGCGACACTTCTTCCGGCGGAGGCGTAAGGCGAGATGATCGAGTCGGCTCCGGCCCGCAGCATTCTCGACTCTGAAGAGCTGGTTTCCGTGCGGGCAATAATGTGCAAAGTGGGGTTGAGTTCCCTGGCGGTAAGGACGGTGAAGAGATTTTCCGGGTCGGCGTTGAGGAGAGCCATCAGGGCGCTCGCATGTTTTATTCCCGCGGCCAGCAGCACCTCTTCCTTGGTTGCATCGCCCTCCAGATAGGGATATTTATGCTCCTGCAGGAATTTAATCTGTTCTTCGTCGGATTCGAGGACAACAAAGGGCGCTCCGGCCTTTTGAAAACGTTCGGCGGCGGCGACACCGACTCGCCCGAAGCCGCAAATGATGTAGTGCTTTCGGAGTTGATTGATTCGTTTTTGCATGATTTTCTGTTTGAGATGAGGGCTGGAAGCTTGTTCGACAATGGCTTCGGTAAAGGCGGCAATCGAAAAGCCGATACTGCCGATACCGAACACTATCAGAAACATAGTGAATATTCTTCCGGTGCTGGAAAGGGGATGTACCTCGCCGAAACCTACGGTGGTGATGGTGATGACGGTCATATACAGGGCCTCAAGCAGGGTGAACTGCTCAAGCACCATATAGCCGATCGTCCCGATGACCAAAAAGGTGAGGGTGACGAAAACGCCTATGAGTATTTTTTTGTTCCGCAGCATTGGATTCCCGATGATTTTCGCCAAATAAAGGCACCTTCCTTGGTACTTTAGCAGAAGCATGCGCGAATGAAAAGAGAAGGGTGCTGCTCCTGCAGGAATCGCCTGGCTTATGTCCGTTCTCAGCAGCTCTCCCGACCTGGACCTGTATTATGCAGCTTTTCTCAAGACGCCAAAAACCACATTAGCGTTGCCTTAACACACAAACTTAACATTTTCGTAATATTTGTCTTTAAACGGCAACAGCACGAGATCTCTTCTCGTCCAGCTATATTGTTGATATAACATATATATTTAAACATAATCTCGATTGGCGCGATCTTTGCTATTTCTTCATGCAAAGCCATAGAGGTTTAGACCGCCCCGTTCGTTACGGTGCACGCCCAACTTTTCAATGAATGTTTAATAGGGAGCAGAGAAGAGACATGAAACGTACAATCAAAAGGTATCTCGCCATCACCGCCGTTGCCGTCCTCGCTGGTCATACGCTTGCTCACGCCGAGGAGGCGGAAAAACCGACCGCAGGTCTCGATCTCGGTGTCTTCAGCCAATACATCTGGCGAGGCTTTGAGTTGAGCAAGGACAGTCTGGTCATTCAACCGTCATTAACACTCGGCTACAAAGGAGTAAGCTTAAATGTCTGGGGCAACCTCGACACCAACAACGAAGTCTACGGCGGCGCTAAATATAACGAAACCGATCTTACCTTGTCCTATTCGAAAACCCTGGATATAATAAAACTCACCGGTGGCTATATTTACTACGCCCTGGATAGCACGACCGACTCTCAGGAGGTCTTCGGCTCGGTCGGCCTCACTACTCTTCTTAATCCGACTATTTCCATTTATCGAGAAATCGCTCATCAACCGGCCTGGTATATAAACGTCGGGGTCTCCCATTCGCAGGAACTGGTTGACAAGATCACCCTTGATCTGGCTGCATCCGCCGGATATTACATATCCGACGATTCAAGCTTTACCGAGGCCAATAATCCGAACGAGAAATATCGGCAACTTCATAACGGCCTGATATCTACCGGCCTCACCATACCTTTCGGGGAGTATTTTTCGGTGAAGCCGACCATTGCGTATTCCTTCCCGCTGTCGAGTAAGGCAAAAGAGTATATCCAGTCTGTCAGTCTGAGTGATGATTCGAGCTTTTTCTACGGCGGGGTTACTGTTTCCATGGCGTTTTAGAACTGCGGGTCACGCGGAAAATTTATACATCTCTCCTTGCTATTATTTTCGTAGCATGCTACTAATAGTGTAGCATGCAATTCGGAATATTTAAGCTGTAGCATCTGCGTTCCGATGCGCCTTCCCCTGTCCGGACGGGGAAAGCCGCATCGGAAGCAAGACCTCATGACAAGGAGATTTTCCATGCCCGTTATCACAGTCGCCATGCATACGACATCGGCGGAACAAAAAAAGTCCCTCATCGCTGCACTCACCGAGACCGCCGTCAAGGTGACCGGCATTCCCGAAAAATCTTTTATCGTTTTTATCGATGAGTATCCGGAGGAAGGAATCGGTATCGGCGGCCGAACATTGAAGGAAATCCGCAGTAACGGCTGACCATCCCGGTCTGAAAGACGGGAGACGGCCTCTTCCTGAAGAATCGTTAGCAAAGATGGGCCATTTACCTTTTCTTTTGCGCCCCGCATCGCTACATTAGTCGTAGCGATGCGGGGCATTCAAAATTTTACGCACAAAAGGAAAGAAACAATGAGCATTCCAAAACCGGGAATGCCTGTCCGTGGTTCGCAATCGGGGGCGCCGCTTATGGCGGCCTTCGATCTTCTGGGCCGACGATGGGCGATGGGGATCGTTTGGCAATTGAGTTATGGTTCGGCGACCTTCAGGTCCCTGCAGAATGCCTGCGGGTCTATCTCCCCGTCAATTCTCAACAGCCGCCTCAAGGATTTACGGGAGGCGCAACTCATTGAACGGACCACCGAAGGTTACCGCTTGACGGAAATGGGCGAGGCGCTCCATCGCCTCCTTCTCCCCTTCGGCGAGTGGTCGATCAAATGGGCACAACTCATCACCCCGGAAGAGACCAGCCGGTGGTCACAGTTAGGGCCGAAGTAAAAAAACACTCAGCCCCTGCCGGCAACCACCGTAAGCAGCATGAAGCAGTGGGAAAAACGGCCGGATTCGGGAATGAAACACAGTACCTTGTCGCCGTCCCGCAATCTGCCGGATTTGAGCAGCCCCTCCATCAGCAGGTAGATGGAGGCGCTGCCGATATTGCCGACCTCGGCCAAGTTGGTAAACCACTTTTCATAGGGGATCTCAAAGCCGGATTCCTTCATGCCCTGGTAAAATTTATCGCGGAAATAGGCTGAGGAATAATGCGGCAGATACCAATCGATGTCCGCCGGCCGCAGGCCGCGTTTGCCGGCGATCTCCGGCAGTGCCCGGGCCATGGCGGTGCTTACGATATGCTCATCGAGGAGTTTCACATCCTGCCTGACAGCAAAGTAGTTGGCTTCCGCCGCCGCAAGGCTGCTGGCCAGCTGCCGCCAACCCCGCACCCGGCCGTCGCTCATCTTCTTGCCGCCGGCATACATGCAGGTGGCAAACTCGCCGGCGTAGGAGCGGTTTTCGATCCACTCCACCCGGAAACAGTGGCCGACCAGGTTTTTTTGCCCTGACACAAAGGCTGCACCGGCGCCATCCGAGAGCATCCAGCGGAGGAAATCGGCATCAAAACCGAGCACCGGCTTTTTTTTCAGGTCGGTCTCCGGGTCTGACTCGGAGGTAAAAAAATTGGCCTTCATATAAGAGGAGGCCAGCTCCGAGCCGGTCGCCACTGCATTGCCGACGGTGCCGGAGGCGACATTCATGCAGGCGTATTTCAAGGCGGTCACCCCCGCCACGCAGATGCCTGCAGTGGTCATCACATCGCAGGGCGGCAGCCGCAGCTCCCCGGCAACCATCAGCCCATGCCCCGGCATGAGGAGGTCGGGGCTTGAGGTGCCGCAACACAGACATTCGATGGCGGCCGGCGTAAAATCCGCAGTCGGCTGCAGCCGCCGCACCGCCTCGGCGGTCAGCTCGGCATTGGTATGGGTCGCTTCGCCGGTAGCCGGATCAATGGCGTAGTGCCTGGTGTTGATCTTGTTGTTGGCGAGTATCCGCCGTTTGGTCCGCGACGGGATGTCGCCCACCCGTCCCAGTACATCTTCGATATGTTCGTTGTCCACCGGTGCATTGGGGAGAAACGATGCGAGATCGTTTATATAGATATCCATGCTCAGCTCTTCGTTAGGTGTTGATGCAGATGCTTCATAAGGTCGGAATAGAGGGTGTAAAAGTCCTTCTTGGCAAGTTTGGTCGGCAGCACCGCATTGGAGAAAGTATAATAATCGAGGTCGGTGATTGTAAGTTCCCCCGCCAGCTGCCGGTAAAGGGGCGTTCCGGGAATCGGGGTGAGGATCGACGGAATCGGCAGGGCGATGGGGGAACTGTCGATAAAACGGGCAAGTCTCTCGAAGTCGGCATGGTCATAATCGGGGGAGATGATGAAATCGCCGATCACCCGGATGCCGATCTCGGCGAGAATATGCAGGGCGGCCAGGTTCTTGTCGAGGCTGCTGCGCTTGTTCATCCGGGCCAGACGGGCATCATCAATCTCTTCAAAGCCGATGACCACCGCCGCCAGCCCCGCCGCATGCCAGAGTCGCATCAGAGCCGGATTGGCAACCACGGTATCGGCGCGGACATCGGCCACAATTTTTTTCCGTACCCCTAAACGGAGAATTGCCTCGGCCAGGCGTTCTGCGACCTCCGGGTCGCCGAAGGTGTTGGCGTCGACGAAGCGGATCAGAGGAATATCAGTCAACAACCCGATGTCGCGAATTATTGCCTCGACACTGTGGCTAAGATAGCGTCCCCCCGTCATGGCGGGAATGGAACAGAAAGAGCAGCAATGGGTGCAGCCGAAAGCGGTGGCGACAAAGCCGACCTTGCCGCCAACCCCGCTCATGACATATTTGTCGCGATGAGCCTGCACCAGATCGTAGCGCGGTGCCTGATCGTCAACCAGATCCTCGAAGGCGTATTTTCGCTGAATCGGAGCCAGTGGTCCACCCGGCAGCACCCGGAGAACCCCGGGGATATCCGCCGGTACCCCACCCTCGGCAAGGGCATCGACCAGCAGGCGAAAACTAAGTTTACCAAGGCCGACAACAACGTAATCGATAAAGGGTCGATGAAAATAGCCGGGATCGGAGGAGGCATGGTGGCCGCCGACGACAATGACCGGAGGCCTGGCATAGGCCCCTTTGATCTTTTCGGCAAGTTTGATTACCGTATTGGCCTCGCAGGTGACCGCCGTGAAACCGATAAGATCCGGGTCCGGCCCCTCGGCCAGCAAGGCATCCAAACCTTCCGGATCGGCCTTCAAATCGACAATCCGCACCGCATGGCCAGGCAGATTGCCGGCGAGGACCTCAAGGGCCAGCGGCTCACCGCGAAAGATCATTTTCAGCGAGGTGATGCCGAACTCTTCCTCGGGAATGGAGCGTCCGCAATTGGGCGGGTTGATGAGAACTATCTGCATGGATTGGCAAACACCCTATGGTAATCCTGCCTGCGGAAGCAGGAGGGGAATTGGTAGCAGTCGAGGGCTTCAGCAAAACATTCCCGGCATTGTTTTTCAAGAGTATTTTTCCCTGCCTGGCCGAGAGGAACGGGGAGGTCTTTCAGGGGCGTCTTGATTTTTTGGTGGAAAACAGATACGCCGCCATCGTCGTAACCATACCAAAGGCCAGAAGGGATGCGGCTTCCGGCAGGATCGACCGGAGGTCGCCTGCGCGCAGGAGGAGGTCGTAAAAGCCGCTCTGTCCCCAATAAAGCGGGGACAGGAGACAGATCGGCCGCATGAAATCGGGCAGGGCGTAGATCGGTACCATAATGCCGCCCAAGGCCGCGCCGATCACTATCGACACCGGGGCGAAGACGGCGATCTGTTCATAGGTCCGACCGACCGTCCCGAGCAGTACCCCGTAGCCGCAGGCAGCGGCGATAACGCTGAGCATCATGAGGGCGAAGGGCAGCGGTTGGCCTCCCGGTTCAAAGGCGGCAAGGCCGAAGAGCGGCAAGATAAACATACCGGCCAGGAGAATCACCGCAAACTGAATGACGCAGACCAGGGCATAGGCGAGGATCTTCCCGGCAATGATAGTCAAGTAGCTGACCGGAAAAACCTTCAGGCGCATCAGGGTGCCGGACTCCCGTTCCTTGATCAGCGAACCGGCGAGCGGCACGACAATAAAGAAAATGCCGAAAATTGCCCAGGCGGGGACATTCTGCTGCACGGCGGTGGGCTGTTTGATGAAGCCCATCGCCGTGCTGAATTGCTCCCGCACCGGGATAAGAGTCATGTTCCCGAACAGCTGCGGTAGCAAATCCTTGGCATTCAAAACGGGGCGAGGCATGGCCTGCAACAGCGCCGGCGGCAGATCGGCGGTGAGCTTTTCCGGGAGCAGGGCCAGGCTTTTTTCAACCAGGAGCCGGGTCTCTACCCCAACGACCACCTGATCGAGGGCCGAGCGCACCGCCGCCCGAAAACTGCCGTGTACCGTCGGATCGAACCATACCAGGATCTCCGGCACCGCAGGCCCCGCAGGTTCCCGGCGATCGGGGAAGAGATTTTTTGTGGCCGTCAGTCGCGCCGCCTCGCTGGTCGCCTCGCTGAGACCCTGCGGCAAAACCACCGCGAATTGGAATTTGGAGGCGGCTACCAGGACTTGGGCCTGGTCAGCCGACAGCTGCTCTCCGTTCAGGGTTTCGATCAGATGGATGGTATCGATCCGCTTGAAAAGACCTCTGATCTCGGCTCCTACCTCGCCCCGGTCGATATCGACAAAGAGGACATTAACACTCGTGGTCGTCACCTTATCCTGAATGAGGGTAATGACGATCACCAAGAAGGCCGGCATGACGAAGAGCAGCGCCATTCCGGCCCGGTCGCGGACCAAGAGGAGGAGTTCCTTGGCGATGGAGATGATAAGTTTTGTTCCGCTCATTTCCCGTCACTCCCGTAGCTGTTCGCCGGTCTTTTTCAGAAAAAACTCGGCGAGGCTGCCGCAGCCTTCGGCCTGGGCAATGAGGTTCTGCGGCGTATCCTCGGCGATGATCCGGCCCTCGTCGATAATCACCACCCGGCGACATAAGGACTGGACCTCCTCAAGGTAGTGGGAGGTATAGATCATGGCCATCTGCTCGTGGTTGAGGGCGGCCAGTTTTTCCAGGATCATGTGGCGCGATTGGGCATCGATACCCACCGTCGGTTCATCGAGAAACAGCAGCCCAGGATCGTGGATGATACCGATAATGAGGTTGATGCGCCGCTTCATCCCGCCGGAATAGGCGGCCACCTGTCGGTTTCGCTTGTCATAGAGGCCGAACATCTCCAGATAATACTTGGCCTTTTCCTTTAGCTGCTGCCGCGGCAAGCCGTACATTCTGCCAAAATAACCAAGGTTTTCAAGGCCGGTAAGTCGGTCGTAGAGCGCCAGATCCTGGGGCACGAAACCGATTTTGCCCCGCACCGCCGCCGGATTGTCTAGGGCATCGATCCCGGCGATAGAGAGGGATCCTCGCTGCGGACGAAGGAGCGTAGTAAAGACCGATAGCAGGGTGGTTTTCCCGGCGCCGTTCGGGCCGATCAGGCCGCACAGTTCGCCAGGGCAGAGGGTGAGGGAGATACCGTTTAAAGCCGGGGCATCGCTTTCCGCATAGGTAAGAAAGAGATCCCCGGCGATAAGGAGCGAGTGGTTATCGGTCATTGCAGCAACTCAAGGATATCGTCATAGATCGCCCGCTCGCTCGCTCCGCATTGCCGCAGGATCTCTGCAAGATCGCCATAGGTGTCGCCCGCTTTGGCCCGCCCCTTGCACATTCTTGCCCCGGCAACGGCAAAGCGCCGCCAGATGTCGCCGACCAGGGTCATCCGTTCGGACAACTGAAAGAGTGGCCCTATTCCCAGAAGCTCGGCCGCCTCCTGCAAAAAGGCGGCGTACATAAAACGGAAGCCGCCCCCGCCGGTGCCGATCTCCTCCTGCATCCTGATCAACTGGCCGAGATACAGCAGGGCCTCTTCCTCGCCCAGCTTTTTTGGCCATTTCTCCAGCCGGTCGGCAAGAAAATGTATGCCCCGCACCCCGAGAAAAGGCAGCGGGGTGCGCAGCATCGTCTTGCACACCCCGATCAGGCCCTGCCGGGCTGCCGCCGCCATATCCGGATTTTGCGGCACCGCTTCGAGGTAGTACATCGCCCCCTTCGGCGCGAGGGTACCTCGGGCGAAGCGGGCGCGCTGCAGGTCGTCTCTTTTGCAGCGGACCACCTTTTCAAAGACCGGATCGCTGATCAGATATTCGTCACCCTCGCGACCGATGACCACCAGATTGTGCATATTGAAATGAAAACGAAAGGCCGGCGGAAAGTAGGGTAACCAGTAGGCGCCGGTTTGGCAGCCGACGGGAATACCCGTTGCCAGCTTTGCATCGAGGTCGTCCATGGCCTGTGTCTCGGAGCGGAACTTGCGCCGCTTAACCGTAACGCCGAGACGTTTGTTGACCTTGCCGAAGATGCTGCCGACACTGCCGCGGAAGGTGGTGAGCGGCAGGTTATTGATCTTGATAAACGGCAGATAGCCGAAAAACAGCCCCTCGCCGATACCGAAGGCCAGGGCCTCGGAACATTCGACATGGTGAAAGCGGAGCAGGTTGGCGGTCACCCCGCTTTCGCAGTGCGCCGATTGGCTGTGGGGAAAGAGAATGAAGGAGTCCATTAGCGATGACGGATAAGTTCCGGGGAAAAGGTCTTCGGGATGGTTTTCAGTTCAGTCGGCGACACGCCGAAGACCGCGGCGTATCTTTGCAGAATCCGTTCCGGCAGGCGGCGAAAAACCTCAGGCCTCCGATGCCGTTTCACCCGCCACTTGGCCATATCGACATAGCGTGCCAAGAGACCGATATCCATCTGGTGTTTCGCCTGGTAATAGGCGATTGGGCTGAGTGTGCCGCTTTGCACCAGTTGGTGCATCCGCCGGGTTTCTTCGGCAATGACCGCCCATGCCTGGTCGTTGACGACATTCTTGGCCTCCCAGCCGAGACTGGGTGACAAGGTGTACCGGCCATTATCGCCGATGGCATAGCAGATCTCATGACCACAATCGCCGATCATGCCTTTATCCTGTGGAACTTCCTCGACTTTCATGGATACTTTCCTGCTCTGCCCGGTAAGCGGAATGAAATCGGAATCGGTAAATAAGTAAATAATGGCCGAAAACCGGCCTTAGCCTGCACCAAGGTGCGGTCTCAGTGAGATTGACTATCAAACAAGATAACGGGAACTGTGTCAATTTCTATTTCCGCATTGCGGTTGAGAAGAGAACTCCGGCTCCGCCCCAGGGAAATTGCCGCTGCACCTACCGGTCGAGCCCACTGATGTCTCTCTGCATCTCTTCAATAACTCGTATCGGGTCGGCGGCCCGGCTGATGGGGCGTCCGACCACCACATGATCGGCACCGCCTTCTATGGCCCTTCCGGCGGTGACGATGCGCTGCTGATCATCGTCCGGATCGCAGATATTTGCTCCCGGTCGGATGCCCGGAGTGACGATCAGCAGTTTCTCGCCAAGATCCCTGCGGAGTTTCTTCGCCTCAAGCCCCGATGAGACCACGCCGTCACAGCCCAGTTCCAGCGCCCTTTTCGCCCGAAAATAGACGAGGTCGGCAACCGTCCCGGTCATCCCCATGGCCCGCATGTCGTCTTCGCCGAAACTGGTGAGGACGGTGACCGCGAGGAGCTGCAGGTCGCCACGGGCGGCAACGGCGGCCCGGATAATCGGATCGTTGCCGTGAATGGTGGCAAAGGTCACCCCCCGATTATTAACCTGTTCGACCGCCAATTTCACCGTTTCCGGGATATCGAAAAACTTCAGGTCGAGCATGAC
Source organism: uncultured delta proteobacterium (assembly GCA_903875445.1). GTDB lineage: Bacteria > Desulfobacterota > Desulfobulbia > Desulfobulbales > Desulfocapsaceae > Desulforhopalus_A. The sequence continues at coordinate 14,476 of CAIQWD010000015.1, forward strand.
CTTATGGCCGCGATCGACCAGCCAGTCAACCGTCGTAAACCAGCTGGCCATAAACAGCTGCAGACCGACTTTATAAAATGAAACATGCGATTCGCACTTTTTTACCAGGGCCTTGGCCTCGTCCGGTGTGTTCACATCGAGGGCGACAATGATCCTTTCGCTGAGGGGTATCGTAGTATTGCTCATTTTTATCCTTTGGTGTTTTTTACTTGCTCCCGCTTTTCTTGACAAGCTCGGCCAGGATCAATTGACACTGCGGCGACACCGTATCGGGTCCGTTTATCTCCTGAACCAGGGCAAGAGCCGCCACCATTTTTTCCTCTCTCGTTTGTTCCACTCTCCTTTATGTCGTGCCCATCCCACTGATAGAGACAGTCAAAGACTATGAGTGTCGAAGCAGGCGTTGGGCCAAGGGGAAACCAAATGCCAAAACCGGATTCAGTGGACGAAAATTGGAGCGATAACAGAACCAACGCTCCTCCAAGTGGAATCCATGCCTTTGCTTCTCACGTCCGGCAGTTTTACCGCCAAATATTTTTTTGACCCCATGTTCGATTCCCCAACGAATCATTTCGTCAATGAGCAGAAAGTAAAGATAACTGGGGCGGGCAATTTCGTGATGTAAGCCAGCCATCGGCCACCAAAGGGTCGAACCGTTCAACAGGCACAAGGATACTCCGGCCAAATTCTTGCCAACATACCCTCGGAGGAATTGCACGTCTCCGGGCATTTCGCGCTCCAGGCCAGTGAAGAAATCGGGATTAAAAGACATCGCTTGCGGCGATGTGCCATGATTTGCAAATACCTCACAGAACAAGGCGTAAATTTGCTCACCGTCATTTGCCAGGGGACCGATTTCAAAATGTACATCAAGCTCCATGCCCCGCTTGCGGATACGTCGCAGCTCCGATCGGTCTTTGGGACGCAAGGTATCCAGATACAGATCGTAAGTCGAGGGCAAATCCAGGATATTCAGTCCTTGCTGTTGAAACGCCATGAAACCCTTCTGTCGCCAGGCGGGTAAATCGGAAGATACAATGTTGTCAATCGTCAGGAGCAAACGTTTCTCGCGGCGGCACAATTGGCTCAAAGCAGGCTCCAAGTGAGACATTATCGATTCTATGGATGTACCAGAGCGAATCATTACGCCGCACATGGAAGAAAAAGGTGGGTGGATAGCCAGACTGAGTTGTTGATAAAACCATCCCAACAGCCCCAAGTTTCCAAAGGATATGGCAGTATTGGCAACGACAGCGACACAAGGCCCTTGCTCGTCCTCCATCAACAAGTAGCTCGAACCATAAGAATGCCAATAAGCCTCCATCACACGTAGCCAACAATGTGACATAGATAGCACATTGCCAGTGACAGAATCCCAATGTTCTTCATCAACATCCCGAATCGAACGCGCCTCGATGTATTTCATTATTCTTGATCCGTATTCACTTCTGGAGAGACCAGCCACGTGTGTAATGGCAATTTAATGGAGTAAAACGCGGGCTCAACTTCTATGCCGCCGCCTTTAGTGACATTTGTTTCTCCGTCCTCATGCCAGGAAACCATCGACAAAAGATGTTCCGTAGATCGTTGTTCAGAACCTGTCCCGGGTTTGCAGCAACAGGCGTGCACCCTGACGAGTCCACCGCATCTGCTGTTTCTTCACAAAACGCTTGCTGACCACATAATTCACGCTTGATTCGACAAACGTAGTGGAAATAGTCTCGCCGTGCCAGAGATTCCATTCGGCACTTGCCGGGTGATTTTCCATATCGACAAGGACAGCGGCAGTTTCCGGGTATTTGTAACCGAGTTTCAGTTCCGCCGCCATACCCTTGATCATTTGCCCCATCACCGTCAACCGCATAGTGATATGAAACCATTCAAGCAGATGTCGCTCTTCACCTCAAGTCCTTCGGTGATATCGGTGTAAATATGTTTCCGATAGGCATTTCTCCCCTTCCGGGTATCGCCGCCGTAAGCCGCCAGCACGAGCGTGTAGTCGAGAAATTCTTCCCGTCTTTTTCCGTCGAGATAGCCATGCAGGCTGCTCCAAGTATGGCGGAAAAGCTCGTCCAGCCTTTCTTCAACCGTCTTCTTGCCAAGGCGCATTATCCGTATCGGATTCAGATGGATATAACGGGACAGGATGGAAAGGTAGGCTTCTTTTTCCACCAGAACACTCTTATATCTTCCCTGATAGAGGTGGCCTGCACGATTGCTGCGACGGTTGAAATAACCCGTGTAGGTTATATTGAAATGGCGCATGAATTCGCCCAGATTGCCGAGCGGAGTTTCCACCAGAAGATGGAAATGATTGTTCATCAGGACATAGGCAAAGAGCTTGACGGAATAGATAGTGAGCGACAGGGACAGAAGGCGGAGGAACTTTGCCCGGTCCTCATCGTCCCGGAAGATGCTTTGCCGTTCGTTGCCGCGGCACGTTACGTGATACACGGCTCCTGGGTATTGGATGCGTATTGGTCTTGCCATGGTTTCTTGTACGTTAAAAACTGGCGTTTGTCAACAATGAAGATTTGACCCCATAACTACCCTAACCGCTCTTACCGAGGGTATCAAGATGGAAATGATTGTTCATCAGGGCATAGACAAAGAGCTTGGCGAAATAGATCACAACCTCGGCTGCAAGCCTTCCATAGCCTGGCTAAAGACAGCTTCGAGGGCGTATTCCGCCTCTTCGGTTTGAATTCTGCCGCTGAACCATGCCGACACGAGGAGCAGATACAGGCCATAAAAATGCCCGGTGATATAGAGGAGATCCAAATCCTTGCGTAACTCTCCCCGCTCCTGCGCCTTCTCTAAAAGCGGGAAAAGCAGTTTGAAATAGTTGTTTTCGTGTTCCAGATGCCGCTTGAGATCGGCATCGCGGGGAAAGGTGGTCTGCTGCATGAACAGGCGGCCAAACTCGCGATTCTCGGTTATTTGTTTGAATTCTGTCATGTAAATCTTCACCATCTGTTGAAGGATGGGTATTTCCCGGTCGGCATAGGTGGTGAGTTCCTTATGCAGGCACTCCAGTTCGTCCTCGCAGAAGGCGTGGAGGATATCGGTTTTGGTTTCAAAGTAGCCATAGATCGTGCCCTTGCCGATGCCGGCCGCCTTGGCCAGCTCTTCGATACTGGTCTGATCAAAGCCTTTTTCGCTGAAAAGGGTCATCGCCGCCTGCATGATCGCCTGCCGGGTCTCCTTCTTTTTCTTTTCTCGTCTGCTTTCCATAGGTTTTCTCTGGGTGATAAAAAGGCGATGGCATTACTCAGGCATGGCATTGCCGGCAACAACAACTCCGGGCGAAGAAGGCCCCTGCCGGCTCGGCATACGGCTTGTCTCTTCCGCTGCCGGGTCCCACCCCCCGCCCAGAGCCTTGAACAGGCTCACCACATTGGTGGCAAGCCGCTGGTCGCTCTGCACCAGCTGGTCCTCGGATTGGCTGAGTGATGTCTCGGTCTGCAAGACGTTGAGAAAATCGACCAAACCCAGCTGATACTGACCGCCGGCAAGCGACGCCGCCCGCTGGGCAGAGACAACCGCTGCGCCCAGGTTTTTTCTGTTCTCTTTTTCCAAGGCAAGGGCAACAAGGGCGTTTTCCACGTCGCCAAGAGCTGCCAGTACTGTCTTTTCATAGCCGATCTCCGCCCTCTCCCTCCGGGCATCTTGCACTTCAACGCCGGCACGGGCCCTGCCGCCGTCAAAGAGCGACCATTTCACCGTCGGACCAAGGGACCAGAAACGGCTGCCGGAAGTGACGAGATCTGACAGGTTTTGGCTCTGCAGTCCACCGAGCAGCCCCAAGGAAAAGCGGGGGAAAAGCTCGGCGGTAGCAACACCGACTTCCGCCGTTGCCGCCGCCAGCTGCCGCTCGGCCCGGCGAATGTCCGGTCGGCGACGAAGAAGATCGGAGGGCAGGGTGAGAGGGATTTCTGGGGGAGCCGCCGGCAGCAGCGCTTCCGGTGACAGCTCTGCAACCAGGGCCTGCGGTTGTTCTCCGAGGAGCAAGGCCATGCGGTGCATGGTCTGGCGGGTGGTGGTCTCGATATCCGTAGCCCTCGATTTGGTCAGGTACAGCTGATTTTTCGCCTGTTCGACTTCCAGTTCCCCGGAGAGACCGATCTCGGCCCGTTTCTCAACGAGCTGCACGGTTTCCTGCTGATTGGCGATATTTTTTCGGGCTATCACCAGCCGTTGCTGGCTGCCGCGCAGTTCTAGGTAATTCCTCGCCACTTCACCCATGAGGGTGACGAGGACGTCGCGTCGGTCCTCCTCGGAAACGGCAACCGAGGCATCCGCTGCTTCGATCGAGCGCCGCACCCCACCAAAAATATCAATCTCCCAGCCGGCATCGAAACCGACCTGATAGAGATCGGCCTTCACATCGCCATTCTGGGTATTTTCATAACTGCGGCTTTTACTGTAGGCGCTGGAGGCATTGATTGCGGGAACCCGGGCCGCCCCCGCCAGTTGCCGCTGGGCTCTTGCCTCGCGGAGGCGGGTATCGGCAAGGCGGAGATCGTGGTTGGCGGCGATGGCGCGGCGCACCAGGGAATCGAGAAGCGGGTCTTTAAACTGCGTCCACCAGGTGTCGAGGGCGACCACCGGCATAGCCGATGTACCGCCGCCCTCGGCCCACTGGGCAGGCAGCTCCGGCTCAGGTTTCTGGTAGGTGGGCCCGACCGCAGCGCAGCCGGTTAATCCGACCAGTATGGTTACTGCAAAAATCCGTATGGGACTCAGCAAAGCATGTGATATCATAATGAATATCTTCGAAAAAGAGAGAGATTTAATTACCGGTCCTCTGCCACAGGCTGAGTCAACAAGCCGTCGGGGATTGCGGTCCGGCCTTTGCGCCGCCATCCGGCAAACCATTGCAGGACATCATCGACAAAGGAAAACACCACCGGGATAACCAGAAGACTCAAAAAGGTCGAAGTTATCAGACCAAAGATGACGACAATCGCCATCGGTGAACGAAAACTCGAGTCGGTGCCCATGCCGAGGGCGATCGGAATCATACCGGCGCCCATGGCGATGGTCGTCATGATGATCGGCCGGGCACGCTTCATACACGAGTCGAGCAGCGCCTCCCAGCGGCTCATCCCATGGTCGCGCCGGGCCATGATGACATATTCGACCAGGAGGATCGAGTTTTTCGTGGCAATTCCCATGAGCATGATAAGGCCGATCATCGCCGGCATCGACATCGCCGTCCGGGTGATAAAAAGGCCGATAAAGGCGCCGGGAATGGAGAGCACCAGGGCCGCAAGGATGGATACCGGCTGGAAGAAATCCTTGAACAGCAGGACGAGGACTATGTAGATACACAACACCCCGGTAAACATCGCCAGACTAAAGCCGGCAAAAAGCTCGGCCATGGCCTCGGCATCGCCGACCGGCGCCTTGGTCACGCCGGGGGGCGGATGGACAAGCGAAGGCAGGGCCAGGACCTTTTTCTCGACATCGCCCATGGGCATGCCGTTTAATTCGATGTCGAAATTGACATTGCGCCGCCGATCATAGCGATCGATTTCCGTAGGGCCGCTGCTGATCGCCAGGTGGGCGACATTGCCGAGCATCACCGGCCCGTGCGCTCCGGGCACCGCCAGCCGCGACAGCAGGTCGATGTCCTGCCGGGCATCGGAACGCAGTTTGACGACAATCGGCACCTGGCGCAGGGCAAGATTCAGTTTGGCCAGAGACTGGTTATAGTCGCCGGCGGTGGCGATCCGCAGGGTGTCGGCAATCGCCGCCGAGGTAACGCCGAGGTCGGCTGCCCGCGCGAAGTCCGGGCGGGCGGTAAGTTCCGGACGGACAAGGCTTGCGGTCGAGGTGACATTGCCGATGCCGCGAATCGAGCGCAGTTCCCGTTCGACCGTCCGGGCTGCGCTGGTCAGCGCCTGGCCGTCTTCACTGGCCAGGACCAGCTGATATTTCTCGCCGCCGCCGCCCATGCCAACCCTGAACCGGGCGCCGGGCAGCCCTTCCACCGCCTGACGCAGCTGATCCTCGATCACCTGCTTTTTCATGCCCGACCGCTCGCCGCGCGGCGTCAGGTTGAGGGTCAGATTGGCCTTGCGAACCTCCGCCGCCCCCTGCAGGGCAAAGGGATCGCCGCCGGAAGCACCGCCGCCGACGGCAGTATAGATCATCTTGACGTGGGAATTTTTTTCCACCGCTTTCCGCGCCTGTTCCGCCGTCGCCAAGGTCTGCTGAAAGGTACTGCCTGGCGGTAATTCAATGCTGATCATGGTCTGCGATACATCGTCGGCCGGCATGAAACCGGTCGGCAGCATGCTTGCCAGGACGAAGGAACCAACGAAAAATACCGCCACGAGGAGCATGGTATAGAGGCGATTCTTCAGGCACCAAGCCGCCCAGTGCGTATAGTGAACCAGCCAGCGCGGTTCCCGGTACGACTTGACGAAGGGTTTCAGTATATATGCCGCCATCATCGGCGTCAGCATCCGCGCCACCACCAGGGAAAAGAAGACGGCGATGGAGGCGGTCCAGCCGAATTGCACAAAGAACTTGCCGACAATGCCGCTCATGAAGGCGGTCGGCAAAAAGACGGCGATAAGGGAAAAGGTGGTGGCGATGACCGCGAGTCCAATCTCGTCGGCCGCTTCCATGGCCGCCTGATACGGCGACTTGCCCATGCGCAGGTGGCGCATGATGTTCTCGATTTCGACGATTGCATCATCGACGAGAATACCGACTACGAGCGACAGGCTGAGGAGAGTAACCACATTGATCGAAAACCCAAGGAGATACATGACCGCAAAGGCCGGGATGATCGACAGCGGCAGGGCCGTCGCCGAGACGAAGGTGGCCCGCCAGTCGCGGAGGAAAAACCAGACGACGATCACCGCGAGGAGCGCCCCCTCGTAGAGGAGAGCCATCGAACCGGAGTAGTTGTCCTCCACCGGATCGACAAAATTGAAGGCCTCGGTAAATGCGACCTCCGGGTGCTTGGCCTCCAGTTTTTTGATTTCCGCCCGCACCCCATCAACCACCTCAACCTCGCCGGCACCGCGGGAGCGGGTGATCTCGAAACCGACCACCGGCTTGCCGTTTAAAAGTGCAGCCGAGCGTTGTTCGGCGACGGTATCCTTGACGCTGGCGATCTGATCCAGGCGGATATGCCGGCCGTCGGAGAGGGTGATGTCCATCCTGGCCAGTTCTTCGGCGGTCTGCACCGTCGCGAGCATGCGAATGGATTGCTCCACCCCTCCCACCTCGGCCCGGCCGCCGGGGGCTTCCTGCTCGATCTGCCGCAACTGGCGCGAGACGTCGGCGGCGGTGACGTTAAGCGCCAGGAGGCGTTCGGGATCGATCTCCACCTGCACCTCCCGCGATACCCCGCCGACCCTGGCAACTGCGCCAACGCCGCGAATCGACAGCATATCCTTGGTTACCGCATTGTCGACGAACCACGACAAGGCCTCGGCGTCCATGCGCTCGGAGGCGACGGTATAGGTGATGATCGGCATTCCCGCCAGGTCCATCTTGGAAATGACCGGATCGCGCAGGTCGCCGGGCAGGTCGGAGCGGATGCGCGACACCGCATCGCGGACATCGTCAACCGCCTCGGCGGTGGCCTTTTCCAGACGAAACTCGGCGGTAACCGAGGCACTGCCGTCCTGTGCTTTGGTATAAATATGCTTGATGCCCTGCAGGGAGGCCAGGGAATTCTCGATCTTCCTGGCAATCTCCATTTCCATCTGCGAGGGAGAGGCACCGGGCAAGAGAGCCGTCACCGTCACCGTCGGCAGATCGATATCGGGGAAGTTCTGAATTTTCATCGCCCGAAAGCTCATGAGGCCGGCGATGGTCAGGAGGATGAAGAGGAGAATGGCCGGGATCGGGTTCTTTATCGACCAGGAGGAAACGTTCATTATCAGCTCCTTACCTGGCCGTCGGAATTTTCAACGACGCGCACCGTATCGCCGTCGGCGAGAAAAGCGGTACCGGTGGCCACCAGTTTCGCCTCCGGCTCAAGGCCGGCGGTGATCTCCACCTGATCGCCCTGTCGGCGGCCGATCTCTACTTTCAGCTGCGACACCTTGTTGTCGTTTTCGAGACGATAGACATAATTAAAGCCCTCGCGCTGGACGATGGCATTTTGCGGCAGAGCAAGCACCGTGCTCTGTCCCAAGGCGAAATCGCCACGGGCGAACATCCCGGCCTTAAACCCCGTATCGGAGGAAATATCGACATAGATGATCGCCATGCGGGTCTGGCGGTCGACGGTCGGCGCCACCATCCGCACCGTGCCCTTTTGGGTAATGCCGCCCGCGGCCGCAAGCGTCACGGTCTGTCCTTCCTGCAGTCGGGGCAGGTCCGCCGCCGTCACCTCGGCGCGCCACTCAAGCCTGTTTGCTCGAATGAGACGGAAGAGTTCCTGCCCGGCCTGCACTACCGCCCCCACCGTCGCCGTGCGCGAGGAGATCAGGCCATCGTCCGGAGCGAGCAGCTGAGTCTGTTCGAGCCGTGTCTGCTGATTCACCAACTGCGCCCTAGCCGATTCCAAACGGGCCGAGGCAGTTTGTTCGGCGGTGAGGTAGCCGCTGATCTGCTGGGCGCTCATCACCCCAGGGGCCTGGGTTTTCCTGGTCCGGTCGGCATTGGCCCTGGCCTCGGCCAGCATCGCCTCCACCTCGGCCACCGCCGCCTTGGCAATGGCCACATCGGCCTTAATCGTCACATCGGAAAAGACCGCAAGAATTTGGCCGCGACGGACCATTTCTCCGACATTGCCCCGTACTTCGGTGAGGCGTAAACCATTGACCTCGGATCCGACCAAAGCCTCCTGCCATGCCTCGATGTTGCCGGTGGCGCTCAGTTTTATCGGCCATTCCATCGCCGTCGGCGTTACCGTGGTGACGGTCAAGGCCGGTTTCGCCCCCGGCGCCTCCCGCGACGCGCTGCCGGCACTGTTGTCCTCGGCGCCGGTAGCATTGACCCGCCACCAGACAGTGCCTGACAAAAACAATAACACGGCGACAATACTCAATGTTTTAGTAGGATTCAGCCTTTTCATTTTTCTTAACCAGTTGTGATTGTTTAAAACGGGGATGCGGAGGAAGAGATGTTCACGTCCCTTGTCGTCATCTTCTTTTCTCTACCGGGAGAATACTCCCTGAAGGAAAACTTGACTACGGTCGGAAATATAATGCCGCAGAGGAATTCGTCAAGAAAAATTATCGACCGTAGTCAGATTTTTTTGATGTTGTCAGGAATACCAATCAATAGCCGCAAGGGTTCGGTTAATTCCCTTTTGATACACAACCCGGGGATACCCCATAATAACCATCAATCCTTCGCGGCTGGCATACCGGATTCCCTGCTGTTCCCTGAATCTACGAGCCGATCTCCCATTCTGGATGAGAGGATGCATGCCGCCCAGCATGCAGGTGCCGAGCCCCAGGGATTCGGCGGCGAGCATGGCATAGGTGGCGGCTACGATCGGATCGGCCGGGTCGCAATAGGGTGAGCCGTAAAAATAGAGCGCCACCGGGGCATCATAGGTAACAAGATTCTCGCCACGGGCCATGGCACCGGTATAACAGGAGATGAGGGGACGAACAAAATCCTTGAACAGTGCATCGTTTTCCTTGCCCCAGAATGGCCGCATGATCGCGAGAAACCAAGGCGAGACAAGCCACTTCAATTTCTCCAGATAGGTACAGAAATCCTGTGAGAATTTCCTGACCTTCTCCCGGCTGTCGAACACCAGAACATGGACGTCGGAGGGCGGCAATCCCATCGGGGCTGTCCGTACTGCCTCCAGAACTTGTTCAATCAACTCGTGTTCCACCACCTTTTCCTTGAATTCACGGATCGACCGGCGCCTCTGCAGAAGGTTAAACAGCGGCTGATACCGACTTCCTTCTTCCTTGCCGGGAAGCTCCGTGAGATCGGATTCCGAAATGCAGCGGCCGTTGACGACAATCGCCCCCTGCGGACAGATGGCCATGCAGTGTCCGCAACCGATACAACCGAAGATGGAATGGCCGGTGGCTTGCACTTTGCCATCGACGATTTCTATGCCAAAGTCCTTGCATACCTGCACACAAAGGCCGCAACCATTACAAAGATCTCGGGAAAACTGCAGCCGGCCGGCTTCGTGGGTTCGGGATGTGGGTATTGCCATCGGTCAGTCTCTCGTTTTTTATTAATGTTCAATCTTATGAGCCATTACCGAATAGTTCGGCCATTTTTCGATAATTTCGGCGCCAGTATACCCGGCAGAGCATTCCTCATGCTGTCAACTTTTTGTAACAATTTGTAAGAAAATGTACGTTGACTGCCGAGGATCGCTCCGAATGCTGCAACCATTGGTTGGATGTTAATCTTGACAAAAAAAGGAAAGGCTATTGCCTTTTCAAAGGGATGCAGATAGCGAGAATCCACTTTTCGTCCGGACGTCCTGTGGCAATGTTGTGATAGAGTTCGTAGCAACCGAGAATTCATGATGTAACACGAAGATACTCTGCCAGACGAGTTGTTTCGCAACTCTCACAAACGCATGGCTGGTAACTTCCAATCTTCTCAGCCTGACACCATTCGACGCCTTACTGAGATCGCGAACAGTAAGGTCAAAGTACGTGGGTTTCATTTTGATCCCCTCCAGCTTGTGTTGATGAATGGCCGGGCTTTCACCCTACGTTCACTGACGCCCAATGAAGAGCTAAGGGGCTGTGCGCTTTTGCGCAGTCCTGCTTGCGTGTAGGGTCAGACAGCATTTTCGGCAATCAAACACATTTGAATGGCATCGTAATACACGCCATCGAAGCGCATTGCTTGATGCTTACGTGCCTCGTGGACGAAGCCAACTTTTTCATATAACTTGATTGCATGTTCGTTGTCAGCACGAACCTCCAGCTCAATGCGGGTTATGCCTTTCTTCCAAGCCTTGGCAATGCTGGCCTCAAGTAGTTGGCGTCCGATTCCTTGTCCTCGATACTCAGGTAGCACACCCATGCCAAGGCTCCCACGGTGAGATACGGCGCTTGCCCAAGCCGGAAATATGTCTGCCCAGCCAATAACGCGCTCTCCGTCGAGAGCCACAAACTGTACTGAGTCGTTTGCTACGCTGTCTTGAACGAAACCCTCGATGCGGTGAAGCGGGAGTGCCTCAATTTGCGCAAGGTATTTCTTTTCTCGTGCAACTGTATCAAGACAGGCGTGAAATCCTCGGCAATGAGATGTGGCGATGGGCGCGATAGTGATATTCATGATGTATTCAGAAATAATCAACCAGCGCGTAATGATCGGCTGTATTGCATTGTTGGCTTTTTATTGATTTTCCTGGCAATTATATTCTTCTACTCTCAATATTCCGGTTCATTCTATTTTTCTTTATGGCTATTTTTCATTCTTAACAAATAGAAGAGGAGGAAGGAATAGACAGAGAAAGCAGATATTGAGAACTACGTTTCCAGGAAGTTCTGCAAAGAATGACCCCGTACTGTCGATGCCAAACCAAGACACGATACCAACGAGCATTACCTTTCTTACAATGGCAAAATCATTATTGAGGAAATTGCGTACGAGAAGAAACATCATGGTTCCCCAGCCAACCATAACACCTCCGAGAACAGCATTTAGTGCCCGAGAAGTAAGATCGAATTGGGAGGGGTTTCCATCGATGGGCCATTTAAGCAAGTCAAACAAAAACAACCAAAGTCCATCAGTAGGAGGAAAACTGGCGGCAGCAGATACCAAACCGAAAACAACAGTAATTGCACATGCAATCTGCAACCAAATTGCAGAAATCTTCTTATCCATTTTGTGTCGAGTGACTCCTATCTTCCCGAAGTGTTCAGAACGACGTTCCGGTTCACCGGACCCGCGTTGTTTGCAGGGTCTGTGTGGAGCCGGTGGTTACCCTTTCTTTTCAATCATATACAAATTCGTTGACAATAAATGAATGAAGGTTCTCAGACATTTCACGATTTATATCTTCTGAAAGATTATTTGTTTCTGTCAACATATTCAAGTTATGATAATTTAACATAATCCATTCAGCTCTTGCCTCTGGACTTGTTTCAATTCTCATACTATTGCCAACACGAGCATCAGAATCAACAGTGGTAGTACATGAAAATAATAATTTATAACTTGACCAAGAGCCACCAGGCAGTAGCCAAAATATCCAAGGAAAACCATTTACTAAGGTTGACTTCATGTATTTTCTAACTTCCGGAATTCGATATAATTCTCTTTTGTCATTAAGCCATTCAGGAAACCAAAATTCAACCTTGCCACGTTTGCTTAACATCATTTCCTTAGTTTTCATCAGTTGGGATTGCCATTCAAACAATGGTTCTATATTACCGGCGAGAATATGAGCTTTATTGATACCGTATATTAAATGTGTACTAACTGAATATAGACGGTCTCTAATCCATTGCTCTTGTATCGCTTTGCTATAATCTTGAACAGGCCCTGCTATTTTTGTCCAAATGGTAGAAACCTCGGAAGAAAGCTTGTTTTGCGCTGGAACTTCAAGCCACCATGTATCTTCGCTATTTCCTGGCAATGTTTTTGATAATTTAAATTCAACCCACCACCCTTCTCTACCTTCTCCATCAAGAACTATAAGCAGTACAGGTTCTTGTATATTTTCATAGTAATTAAGATGCCGTATAGATCCTTCATATTTATAGCCACCAAGGGATTTTTTTGATAAGTAACTATCTCCGCATTTTATTTGTACCGCTAGTGAAGCTCCGGTTACTTCTCCATTTTCTACAATATCTATATATCCATCTACCCCAAAATCATGCTCTTGATGCACAGGTCGAAAAATCCAATTTAATTTTCTATTTACGAAAAGTTCAAATGATGCGGAACCAATGTTTCCTCTCATCTGGCTTATAGTTCTTTTAGGATTATTCATTTTCTAGGGTAACAAGTTATTCTGCTAACCTGTAGATCTCCCCGGCTAGTACAGGGACGGTGGCATGTTTCCAATACTGACAAATACTGATTTTTTACTTCATCGACCCATATAATAGGTTGTAATTTACCAATATTTCGCAAAATATTCTCGAAAAATTTGTTATGATCGGATTTTCGCTTTTCTGTATATCATCCTAAACGGAAGGATCAATAGTTTATGGAGAGCTGTGTCTTTTCGGCAAGCCTGCCATGACACCATAAAAGTGATCTGCTACAATCGGTACCCTTCTTATAACCAATGGAGGATTACCGATGGATCAATCACCAGCATTCCCCCTCGCTACACTACCAGAAGTTCAATCCA
>CAIQWD010000016.1 GCA_903875445.1 uncultured delta proteobacterium
GTAATGTTTCATTTTCTAAAGGGAAATTTGTGTTTGAAAAATTTTGCCTTCCTTCTTTATCTCTCCATGAAAAAACCTTTCCTGCAGTAGAAAAACTTTGATATTTTTGCTTCTCAAAATCAGAAATAGTAGGAAGTGGTTCAGAAAATATGATATTCGTATCAGGCTGTATTTTGCTCGCAATTGTAATTATTTCTTTTTCTTTAGTTGGCTGAGAGGTTTCAGGGCGAGGAATACTTTGAAAATTTGGAAGTGATTTTGCATTTGCAGGTAATGAAGCTACTTCAATATTTGGAGTATTTTTTCTTTCTGGAAATGCTGTCTTAATGGAATTGTAAATATGATGATAGTTGAAAAATGGAAACAAATCCGGCCGTAAAAGAATCATGACAACAGTAATGGAAATAATAAAAGCAGCAGAAAATAAGAATATTTCTTGCTGCCTACTGCTTTTTCTTGAAGAAAGATATCCTTTAGGTTTTTGAATAGGTATGTTAGCAAAAGCACTTTCAGTTAAATCGTTTTCAGAATTCCAGAATTTGCTGTCTTTTTTCCTCCCACCATGAATTTTATGAATGAGGACTCTAATGGCTTTCGGAATGTCTTCGATGTTCCTTTCAGCAGGTGAGATAGATTCATTATTTGCAATGTTTAAAGGTTCTGTCCGATTATTATCTTTATTGCCTGATGCATCCTTTATCTTTGAAGGTTTTTCAGCCAATGATGAGATTAACCCTTTAGGTTTTCGTTTATAATTAATGAAAATATCTAAGCCATAATTAAAAATAAATATAATGATGGCAGCTATCTGGAATAATATTACTATCATCCAGACGTTGAAAAGGTCTGATTGCTGAGGTGTTCTTAAATGTGCTTGAACACCAACAGCGACAAGATAAGCTGGAGATAAAAAAGAAACATTAATGAAATTTAGAATTACTGCAGCCGCACCAAATGGTAACCCTCTTCCAATAGAAAACCATGCTAGAAAGCCTGATAATCCAGCTATTATTACCCCAACACCAGGTATAAATATAGAAATAATCGAGAGTACGAGAGAAGCAATGCCAAATGCAAGAAACATAATAATTATACTCCAATAGCATAGTAAGAGTAAATATATCTCCTCTAGTTATTGACCAACACCAGCCCCAAAATTGTTCATCCAAGATTTCAATACTTCCAGTCCTCATGCCCCAAGGGTATCTTGTTCAGTATCTCCCGACACTGTTTACATTGCAATAGAAACCTGTCCAGTGCTTTGAAACGGTCGTTGATATCTGTTCAAGAAAATGATTGATTCATCTCTCCCAATATCAAGAATGAAAGCAGCCTGATTGATTTTGAGTTTTCATTAGTTTAGTTATACCTAGATTCTGCTTTATACAATATTTCATCTTCAAATATTTCAATTGATCCACCGGCCTTTAAGGGAAATTTATCAGGAAGGACAGTTAGTATATTTGCCATAACGCTTTCAGTATGAACCTCATCTACCTGTAAATCGATCACCCCTCCATCTATGCGCATATTTTTGCCTCTCCCAATACCAAAAAAAATCCTAATGGTAATGACATCACCAATTTCAAGGGTATTGATGCTGACGCCAGGGTAATTGGGCAATTCTGGTGGATAAAAATTTGGTATCTTAGTATTTTTGAGACTGTAGACATGATATCCATCTTTCTTGATATCGTCTAAAAATGCTGGTTCATTCTTTCCTGATGGTGACTTGACGTTTTTCATAAAACACGAAGAGTTGATAAGGAAATTAAAATGAGGAGGTGGAGCTATAATATGATTTTATCATCAAAATCGGTTGATGCATGAATTTGGATGGATTTATGTCTTCTTAGCAAAATTAAAATCACATTGTGGATAAAGTTCAGTAGCACAATCAGGGCAGATACTATGGCTAAATTGAGCCGCTGAATGTTTAGAAATATAATCTTCAATGTGATTCCAAGAACCACCGCTATCTCGAATTTTTTTACAATTAGCGCATATAGGAAGAAAGCCTCTCAGGACATGAATCTCTTTGAAAGCGTTGTCTATAATTTCTTTATCCTTTATAGTTTGTTTTAAGATCTCCTCTTTTAATGTTCGTTCTCTAAAGTATTCTCTAAAAACAAAATGAATAATTGATCCATTAATTACGAGACATAAAATTAGTGATATTCCAATATCAAAATATTCTTGTGTCTTGTTAACATATTTCATGAACAAATTAGGATAGTAATATTCCAAAACCAGTGTAATAGTCACTGATAGAACTATTGAGGGAAGATAGAATCTAAAAGGATTTTTTACAAAGATATTTCCATAGGTAACCAACACAAAGAAGAAAAACGGTAGGCTTCCATGAACTCCATTTGTGAAAAACCACGCCGCAGTTAAAGCTAGATAGAAATAAATGTTTGCTGGTGTAATTAATTTTCGATAATCTCTTTTAACGCGAGAATAAAAATAACAAAATCCGGGGACAATGCCACATAATGTGGAAATTGCTATTTGGTACACATTATCATCAAGTATCAAACCATATATTAATGTTGCTATTCCGGTAAGACTTATAAAAAACATAACCGTGTTAAATATACGATTTTCTATCGTGAATAATTCAGGGTCTCCTAAAATTAAGTTCAAAATTTGAGATACATTTTTCTTCATTAGGTTATGAACGTGGAAGGATTCAGAATTAATCTCTCTGTAAACTTTAAGCTCGTGTAGAAAAATATTTAATGATGCTTGTTACAATATTGTAGGGCATCTCGAAAATGGTTACAAAAATATTTTTATCGGGAACCTTCCTTACCCCACCGAATTTAAAGTCAGAAATAATTTTGTTGCCACACGAGGGACAAACCATAGTTATCCCGCCTTTATTTTCAGGAATACGTAGTCGTTGATTGCACCTAGGGCATTTATGCATTTCCTGCTCCATAATATAAGAGTTCTTTTGCTGCATCATTATCCTACCTGATAATTTTCATAAACATGCACACCAACAGCAGGCTCTTCATGCGCCACCTTCACCATAAATCGAGCAACAGCTTCAGCTTCAACAGGACGATATTTCTTCAGCGAACCAACCAACAAGAGCTGCCATAATGGACTCATCAGTATTCCTATCCGTTCACCCAACCTAAATTCTTCTCTCTGCCCCAACAGCAAAGATGGTCGAATAATTCTCACACATTTATAACCGATCTCTTGAACAGCCTCTTCCATCTCCACTTTGATTCGATTGTAGAACACCTTTGAGTTACTGTTGGCACCCATAGCAGAGATAACTATGAATTGTTCAGCACCTTGTTTTTTCATCACCTTTGCTACATCAACAACCAAAGAAAAATCTACCTTTCGGAAGGCTTTTTGTGATCCTGCTTTTTTTATAGTGGTTCCAAGGCAACAAAAGACATCATTTGCCGTAATTGTTGATAATGTCTTTTCGAGGTTGTTGAAATCCGTTATGACCTCTTTCAGCTTACGATGCGTTATGAGGCTGCGTTTTCTTACGAGCGATGTTACTTCGGAATAAGCGGGATTATTAAAAATGTTCCGTAAGAGATGACTACCGACTAAACCTGTTGCTCCTACTACTAATGCTTTGCGAGGAATCATTTTTTCTTTCCATCTCCATCATCAACTGTCCTTTTCAATTCTCTTCCGACTGTAAATAAGACCGATTTTCTTGGTTTAATTTCCATTTTCTTTCCGGTCCTTGGATTACTAAATAGATAAGAAATACGATGTGTTATCTTGAGTGAGCCAAAGCCCCTAATCTCGACCTTTTCACCTCTCGCCAAGGATTCAGTCATGGCAGCAAGGATAGTATCGACAATGCCGGATGATGTTGATATTGTAATTTTTTGGTCTGTAGCAAGGGCCTCGATTAAATCCGACTTGTTCACGATTTTTCTCTCCTTTCAAGAACAATGAGATAATCTATATTTCGCACATCGCCACTTTATTGTCTACCATAATTAGACAATAAAACAACTGGTTGAAGGTTCTCTTCAAATTGTCTTCTTCGCCAAGTTACTATCCCTATCCATAAATTCTAAAAGAGGCCAGTAATCAGGTATAACATCAACAATTGTCATGACTGTTTTTCTGCCATGACCCTTGACGGCTTCTCTTTAGTTACATATCCTGTAATGAGAATAACTCTCAAAAATTATAATTATCTGAGAGAATAATATGCAAGTAGCAGGTATCAGTATTTCAACAGCGTCGGCTGGCATGTCTATCCTCAAATCAGCCAATGAACAACCAAAGTTAGCTGGGGAGCTTATAAGCAAGACTGTTGAGGCCATGGGGAATATCCAGGTTGGCCAAACTTCTTCTCAACCTGTCGTCGCAGCAAATACCTCAACTACTGGAAATAACATCAACATCATAGCATAAGTTTTCGCTGTGACCAATATGGCGGCAACAGCGATTTCACCAACACATAAAGGAGAGTGACATGGGCGTAAGCGGAATTAGTGGATCAATGAACTATCAGCTTTTTCAGGTTGCCTCTCAAAGGAACAACGGGCAAGTAGTCGGTAAAACCCAAAATGTACAACAAGGACAACAGGAGGAAAGCAGTGAAGGCGCTGCCGTTAAGACTAGTGAAGCAAGCCAAGGAACAGAAACACTTGAGTCAAATTCTATCAATATTTATGCTTGAAATTTGCTTGACAGTGGCTCTACGCCCAAAGCATTTAATCTGCACTTAATACGAAAAAAGGGATTACGGCAAAAACCGTAACCCCTTTAAATCATTGGTCGGGGCGGAGTGATTCGAACACTCGACCTCCTGCTCCCAAGGCAGGCGCGCTAACCAGGCTGCGCTACGCCCCGACTATATTGAAAAAGGCTCGATTTTGGGAAATCGAGCCTCTGAATTCTGGCTCCCCGGGACGGACTCGAACCGCCGACAAGGTGGTTAACAGCCACCTGCTCTACCGACTGAGCTACCGAGGATTAGAAATATATTCAACACCTTTCAGGTCATCGACCTGCTGCTGTTTTGGTAACCGAAACAGCGTAGGCGGGCACTATAAACCGCAGAGAAAGGGGTGTCAACTGATTTTTCCAAGCCCCTCTCCTTTCTTGTTAGACCTCGTTTTGGCCCTGAGGCAGTCAAATCTATTGTGCAGCCTTTTCCTCCAGCCCTTTCATCATCTGCTCCATCTGTTGCATCATTTCTTCCTTTTCCTCCTGAGACATCGGCTTTCCCCCGTCGGGAACCATCGGTGCTATTATTCGCGCATTTTTGGCGCTCTCCGGATTTTTCAACATGGCAATCGCCTGCGTGGCCATGTCTTTGGCAATCTCATCAGCCTGGCCATTTATTTCAGCATCTATGCCTTCCGGACTTTGAAAGAATTTGTCGTCAACCTCGCCTTTATCGACGGTTTCAGCCACCATCGTCAAATTCATACCCATTATGTTCATTTCGGTTCTCAGACTGACGTCGGTATCGTGAATCAGGTAGGTAGCAGAACCGCCCATTATTTCCACTTTATCACAGCTGTAGCCCAGGATCTCCAAGGCATTCTGCTGTATTGTCCCTCCCATCCCTTCGGTATAGGCGGCACCCATTTTCTTGACGCTTTGCCGTACCCTTTCCTGCTCCGCCGGGGACAGCTTGTTGTACTCCTCTATCATATATTTCTGCGGATTCACTGCCTTGAAACCCTGGTGTTTCTGTAGATCATAGGAATAAATAGAGTCGGGGTTCTTGATCGTGATGGTAGAGTTGGGCGTTTTCATGCCCATCATATTGGAAACGGTTTCTCTATATGTCGCTCGTTCCTTGCCGTTATCCCGAACATAAAGAGTTTCCTTCCCTTCTTCCATCCCCTTGATTACATAACGAATTGTGGCATGCTGAAAGGGTAGTTGCTTTTCCCATAGCAGTTCATTGCCGGCAAAAATCCGTACCGGCAACGCCAGGAATGCGACAACTAGCCACAGTGCCAAGAGTCTTTTCATTTCATCTCCACTATTGCTTACCAACGGCTATTTCTTTGCGGCTGACTGCGAAATTCCCCCAACTCTGACAAAGCGGCATGACTTCGACGCAATTGATATTGACATGGGCCGGACGACTGGCCGTCCAGTAAATGATCTCGGCAATATCGGCCGGCGAAAGCGGCTCGGTGCCTTCATAAACCTTGGCGGCTTTCTCCTTGTCGCCGCCGAAACGAACAAGGGAAAACTCGCTTTCGGCAAGTCCCGGTTCGATAGTGGTTACCCTGATTCCCGTCCCGTGCAAATCGGCCCGCAGATTTCTCGAAAATTGCTGCACGAAGGCCTTGGTTGCCCCGTAAGTGTTGCCGCCCGGATAGGGCCACGAGGCAGCCACTGATCCGATATTGATGATATGTCCCTTGCCGCGGGCAACCATGCCGGGCAGAAGCAATCTGGTCATATACAACAGGCCTTTGATGTTGGTATCGACCATCGTTTCCCATTGGTCAAGATCGGTTTCCTGGGCGGGTCCAAGACCTAAGGCCAGACCGGCGTTGTTGAGAAGAATGTCGATATCGCGAAATCCCTCCGGCAAGCCCTGCACCATCTCCCGCACCTGTGAGAGGTCACGGACATCAACGACAGCAATATGGACAGTGTCCGGGCCGAGTTTCTCCCGCAATTCGAAAAGACGGTCTCGCCGCCTTCCGGTAAGGATCATTTTCCAACCATTTTGGCTGAACAATTCGGCACTCGCCCTGCCAAATCCCGAAGTTGCACCGGTTATAAGAATTATCTTGGACATTCCATCCTCCCATTTTGCGACATCGTGTGTTGTTCTTCCCCTGCCAAGCATCCGTTCGGGAATGCCAGTACAGCCTCCACCCTGATTCCCCAAGATTTCTAAGGGTATCTACCCTACCTCAATTCCAGGAAAATCTCAATTCAATCATACGCTGGGAAAAGCAGGTGCGACTTGGCATGCTCGACCTGTAAGGGTGAGGAATCAGGTGATCTTCGCCGGTTGCTCAGCAGGCAACCGCAAACCGGGCAACGGCCGCGAGCATCTCGCCAAAGCGGGGATTGGCCGGCTCCAGGGGCGCTGCTCCCGACTCTGCGCCGGGTGCATAAATCGGATCCTGCAATACCACACAGGCGTGCTCGACTTGATCGCTCGCGGGGATGACATACGTCACGAAGCGGCCTTCGGGGCTCCGCCACTGCAAGTGGCGCAATTTGTCAAGGCTGATCACCTTGTCACATTCACTCCAGGCGGAAAAAATTCGCCGATCGGGGCTGCCGGTATCGATGAATTGCAGCGGCAGGTGGTTTATTTTCCGGATAAGCTGCACCAGTTGGGCGGCGCTGTTGAGATAGATCCGGTCATACCGGAAAGGGTGTTTGCCGACTAGCGGGGGGGTGCTGCCAAACTTGCCGATAAAAGGCAGGCATAAAAGCACTTCTTTAAACCAGCCGGGAATGCCGCATGGTCCTTCGGGTAAACCCAAAGCCGCCGAGAAGAGGTAGAGATCTCCGGTAATCCTTGGGTCAATGCAGGCCATGAAATAACCGAGAGATCCACCCATCGACAAGCCGCCGATGGAAACCCTTGTCGCTCCCAGGGTCGCACAATTGATAGCATAACCTACATTTTCCAACCAATGGGCAAGCGTCACCCCGGCCATACCCTGCGTTGATTTGAGACCGTGGCCTTGCAGGAGAGGAATGTAGACATCGTAGCCGAGAACACCATGAAAATATTCCCCGATAGCGCTCATATAATAAGCGGAGTCGCTCAGACCGTGTAAAAGGACGATAGCCTGCTTGGCAGCGGACGGATGAAGCATTTTCCGGGGATGACAGCCGACACGCACGGTCTCGGCCGAGAAGGCCGGAAACGCCTGATAATATTCCGGCCATAACCATTGACCGGGATTTTCCCCCAATCGGGCATTTTTTTCGGAACCCATACACTCCTTCTCCCAGACAATGTCCAGTGTTTTACAATTCGTCGATAAAGGTTGCGATTTTCGCGAATACCTTGCCGGCCCCTTCCCCTTTGACGAGGATATGCCGATCATCACTGAGCAGGCAGTATTCCTTGCTCACGGACCCGATAGCGGCAAACAGCTGTTGCGAGCCCTTGGGATCGACTACCGGGTTTTTATCCGCCTGAAGGATGAGGGCGGGCTTGCTGATCGTTTTGTACTGCTGCTCAATAGCTTCGAGGAAGTCCCCAACCTCCTTTATCCCGGAAACAGGGTTTCGTGCATAGTTACCCTGAAACGAGCCGCCGGGAAAGTCGAGAAAATCAATATTTTTTTCTTCCCGCTTCATCTTGCCCCTGAGTCGATTCCAGACATCCGTCGCCGGCATGATTTTGCTGGAATAATCCCTAAGGGTAAAAGGCGGGCTTACGGCAAAGACACCGGCCAGGGTATCAGCCTGAATCCGACCGGCCAGATCAAGAACGAGACTGCCGCCGAAGGCAATGCCGCCAAGGACGACCCGGTCACAGATGGTGCTCATCAGCACATAGCCGCTCTCAACTGTCTCCACCCACTCCCGGTATTTCCGGGTGGCAAGATCTTCCGCCGAGGTGCCGTGGCCGGGCAGCCGCGGGGCAAAGACCCAAACCCCGAGGCGCCGCAGATAGCCGGCCAGGGCGCGCACTTCTTCCGGTCCGGCAAGATAGCTGTGCACCAGTACCACTGCCAATTTACGCCGCAACCCGGGCAGGAGAAACGATTTGCCGCTGTCCTTTTGTCCGGCGGTATCGGTCCGGCAAAACGTCCGATAATCTTCTTCGTACCTGTCTTTGTCGCACTTCTGAAGATAGCGCACCAAGGCGAACCGCAGCAAAGGAGAAGGCAGCCAGGCCAAACGTTTCAGCAAGGCAGAGAGCGCATCGAGCGGCTCGACCTCATTGGCCATGACCTCCACCGGATTGTCTATAAGGCCTCTTTGGATACTCAGTGGACCGGATAAATGGCAACGATCGCACACCAGCTTTTCGCCCTGTTTTTTAACGACACCCTTCTCCTCGGCCAACTTAAAAAAATTGGCATACTTGTGGAAACGGTCATCGGTGAGCAAATGGGCTTGATTTTCATGCAGAGATCTGTGCAGAAAAAAGATCTCTTTGCCATCTTCCTTACCGGTGATGAGAGAGGCGGCATAAAAGATGCGGCGCTTAAGCTCGCTCTCCTTGATCTGCTTAAACGGATACATGCGCAAAAAGGCGGCCAGGAGATGCTCATGATTGATCGTGGTCATGGAATAGATATCATGCATATACTGCTGCATCACCCGGTGGGCAGTATTGCGCATCTTGCCTTTCAACTCGGGGGATATGGAAAAACCGCTGATGCCCTGCTGTGCCATGTCCTCCTGCAGCCATTCTTGCTGCAGATGGTCGGCCATGCGGATGGGCTTGCCGAAGCGGATGTCGAGATCGACTCCGGAAAGCAGCATGGTGCCTTCGGTCATGATCTCCTCCACCGTCCTCTCTGACATATCCTTGACCAGCTTGGCCGCGATATTCAAGGCAATATTCTCGGCGGCACGAATAGGGTAGTAGGTGAGATTGACCGGCACGATAGTGGTCGGCAGCGTCTCGATCTCCGCAAGCGATGCAATACCCAAGGGGTCGAGCAGCTGCCGCAAGCGGTCCGGAGCCGTTTGCGCCGTTTGCAGGAGATGGGTGCGATACAACTCGGCCCTGAGAGCAAGGGCGGCCGCTCCGGTATGGGGTTCGTGCATTCCGGCCGAATCGGCGACCATATACCGACCTCGGTCCATGATCTTTTTGGTTTTGACCATGCTGCCTTCCGGAAAGATGATCCAGTCGGCCTCGCCGGTCAAAAGACTTTTAACGATCAGTTCGTCGCGTTTCGGATCGTCGGTTGAGATAACCCCGACCATGTCAAAAAACTTTTCCAGGCCGCCTTTAAAAAGCGACGCGGCAGCCAGAGACAACACCGGCTTATGGGTCAGCTTGTATATATAATAGGGGAGCAGAAGGGTTTCGATCCGGGTGAAATGGTTCATCACGAAGATGATCGGGCCGCTCGGAATATTCTCCTGGCCGTGCATAAAAATATTGGCCTTCGAGAGACGGGAAAAAACCTTGATCGCCAGGCCGGTAGTAAGATATGCGGATCGAATCATAAGAAGCCTAGGATGAGCGATGCTGTCACAGGAAAAAACCACATGAAATTTCAGTATATTATATTGTAAAAGGATTTTTCTGCAGGGTCAAGAAGAGAACCTGAGAAAGGGATCTTACGTTGCTTTTTCAAGGCTTGTCTCCTATAATAACTCAGATTGTATACAATTACTCCAGACGCAACCGAATGAATTTAAAAATCTCTTCTCCATAGAGGCCGGTATGAAACTGAATTTCATCTATACCCCGCCGGATTTCAGCCAAAGCCGCTTGCAGAACAGTCCGGCGGCAAGCCTTGCAGCCGCACCCGCCGACGGCATCGCCCCGGACAACTACCATGCGACATCGAACCATCCGGAGTATATAAAAATTGATCAATCCACCTGGGTCCTCGCCCCGGAAAGCCGCATGGATGCAGTCTTCGTCGTCAGAGGTCGTACTCTTGATGTCGTTGAGGCCAGACGCTTGAAAAAAGGCGCTATGGTGGTTATCGGCCGAACGGAAAACGGCGAGGAAGGCATCCTCGTCCACGAACGGGGCTTTGAACAGGTCGCCGCCAATGCCGACAAGTTTGCCTTTCGCTCCAGGGGTACAAGAGAGACCCCCTTCTCCTATTCCTACGACGCCCTCTACGAGATCCTCAAGCACGACCGGCGAAATGGCCATATCGTCTGGGTCCTCGGCCCCGCCGTGGCCTTCGACAAGGACTCCCGTTCGGCAATGCAGGGGCTGATCGAGAACGGCTTCTGCCACGCCCTGATGGCCGGCAATGCCCTGGCCACCCACGATATCGAGGCCGCCATCTACAATACCGGCCTTGGCCAGAATATCTACACCCAGACCCTCCAGCCGATGGGCCATTACAACCACCTCGACGTCCTCAACGCGGTGCGCAAGGCCGGTTCCATCGCCCGGGCAATCAAGACCCTCGATATCGACAACGGCATCATGTACGCCTGCGAAAAACAGGGCATCCCCTACGTCCTTGCTGGTTCGATCAGAGACGACGGCCCCTTGCCGGAAACCGTCGGCAACGTCTATCAATCCCAGGACCTCATGCGCGTCCATGCCAGGCAGGCGACGACGGTGATCACCATGGCCACCCAACTGCATTCCATAGCTTTTGGCAATATGACCCCCGGCTACAAGGTACTGGCGGATGGCTCGGTACGGCCGGTGTATTTTTATGTGGTGGATATGTCGGAATTCAGCGCCGACAAGCTGGCCAACCGCGGGTCTGCCCAGGCCCAGGCCATCCTTACCAATGTCCAGGACTTTATCGTCAACCTGTGGAATCACCTGAAAAAAGAGTCGCCATGAAAAAGACCCTGCGTATCATCGGCGTGCCCATGGACCTCGGGCAAAACCACCGGGGGGTCGACATGGGGCCGAGTGCCCTGCGCTACGCTAACCTCGCCGGCAGTCTGCGCGATCTCGGTTATTCCACCATCGACAGCGGTGATATCGCCATTCCCGGCCACTACGCCCTCGTGACCACCAGCCTTGAGGAACGCCTGCCGCATATCTGCAAGGCCTGCGAAAGCGCCTATGAACTGGGCAGACAGGCCATTGCCGCCGGTGAAATCCCGATCTTTCTCGGCGGCGACCACTCCGCTTCCATCGGCACCGTCGGCGGAGTCACCGACGGTACGGAGATAGGTCTCATCTGGATCGATGCGCACGGCGATTTCAACACCCCGGCAAGCTCGAAAAGTCACAATGTCCACGGCATGGCCCTGGCGGTGCTGCAGGGGCTCGGCGCCAAGGAACTGGTCGATGTCGGTCGGCCCGGGCCGAAGGTGAAACCGGAAAATGTCGTCCTTTTGGGCGTTCGCGATCTCGACCGGCAGGAGAAAGAACTGCTCCGCGCCTCCGGTTGCACCGTTTTCACCATGCGCGATGTCGACGAGGTGGGCATTCGCGCCCTCCTCACCCGCATCCTCAAGGGCTTCAAGCATCTTGACAAGATCCATGTCAGCCTCGATCTCGATGTCATGGACCCCCTCGATGCCCCCGGCGTCGGCACGCCGTCCCAGGGCGGCCTCACCTACCGGGAGGGCCAGTTGATCATGGAAATTCTCGCCGAAACGAAAAAGCTGCATTCCGTCGATATCATGGAAATCAACCCCATCCTCGATATCCAGAACCGCACGGCCCAGATGGCGGTCAATCTCGTCGCCTCCCTTTTCGGCAAGAGGATTTTGTGATTATGTCGTTAGGCTATTTTTCTGCGCCAACGACCAACGGGTAGCAAAAACAAAACTCCACTCCCCAAAGGCTTACCCACGACTTGATTTCTTGACTTTGAAATATCGCAATGCTAAAAGACTTCAGAGGTTGACCTGCTTTTTTTCTGTTTCCTTTACTCATTTATGGAGGAAGTTATGCACAATATTCAACGCCTCAAACCGCTTGTTGTTACCCTCGTTATGGCCCTTTGTTTTCTTTCCGGACAACTCTCTACCGAGGTCTTCGCCGCGGCCAGTGAGGCGAAGATCGGCTTTGCCCTCAGTATGACCGGAGGTGCGGCCTCGTACGGTGCCACCCAAACAAAAGGTGCCCAGCTGGCTATCGATGAGATTAATGCCGCCGCAGGGGCCGATGGGTTGAAAATTCTTCCGGTTTTTGAGGACGATGCCAGCGTCCCCCAGCAAGGAATCAGCGTTTTCAATAAATTTATCAA
This sequence comes from uncultured delta proteobacterium, assembly GCA_903875445.1. Classification (GTDB taxonomy): domain Bacteria; phylum Desulfobacterota; class Desulfobulbia; order Desulfobulbales; family Desulfocapsaceae; genus Desulforhopalus_A. Next base: position 12,819 of record CAIQWD010000016.1, read on the forward strand.
CGCCGACAAGGTTTCCATCATCATCGGACCGACTCTCAGCAATACCGCACAGGTGGCCGACCGCATTGCCCAGGATGCGGGAATGCCGGTCCTCGGGATTAGCAACACGGCAAAAGGCATAACCGAAATCGGCGACTTCGTCTTCCGCAATTCCCTGACCGAGATGATAGTCATCCCCAACACCATCAAGGTTGCCAAGGAAAAATTCGGCTTAAAGAAGGTAGCTGTCTTCTACGGTAACGACGATGCCTTCACCAAAGGTGGCTACGAGGCCTTTAAAAAGGCCCTGGCTGATGCCGGGATAGAGATCTTGACGGAACAATCCTTTGCCAAGGGCGATCGCGATTTTTCTCCGCAGCTCACCCAGATCAAGGGTAAAAATCCTGATGCGATCATCGTCTCCGCCTTGGTGGAAGAGGCCTCGGGGATTGTCAGCCAGGCGCGGCAGTTGGGTATCGCCGCCACTGTCCCGATCATCGGCGGCAACGGCTTTAATTCCCCTGCTCTCATTAAAAATGCCGGCGAGGCCGCCGAAGGTGTGATGATGGGCGCAGCCTGGAATGCCTCCTCGACCCTGCCGGCAAACAGCAAATTCGTTGCCGCCTTCACCGCCAAGAATGGCGGCGCACCGGACCAGTTCGCCGCCCAGGCTTACGCCGGTGTCTATATTGCCTATGAGGCCATTAAAAAGGCCGGCTCGACAACCGACCATAAGGCTATCCGCGATGCTCTCTTACAACTGAAAGAGCTTGACACGGTACTCGGGAAATTCTCCTTCACCGCCGGACGCGACGCCGACCATATCCCCGTGGTGCAGATCGTCAAAGGCGGCAAATTCACGGTCCTTGAATAACATGGCTAAAAGGATGTTCCGGTAATGGATCTTCTCGCCCAACAATTGGTCAACGGCCTTTTCATCGGCAGCGTCTATGGGCTGTTTGCGGTGGGATATACCCTGGTCTTTGGGGTACTTGACATCCTCAACCTGGCCCATGCCGCTGTCTTCACCCTGGGCGGCCTCATCGCCCTCTGGCTCGTGGAGACATGGGGGCTGTCCATCTGGATAGCCTTCCCGGCCTCGGTTCTTATCTGTGGTTTGCTTGGTCTCTTGCTCGATCAGGTCGCCTTTGCGCCCCTGCGCCAGCGTGCCGATTCGAATTTTTCCGGGCTGATTTCCAGTATCGCCATGGCTATTATTTTCGAGAGTGCGGCCCTTGGTCTTTTCGGGGCGCGCACCGTGCGCTTTCCGGCGGGTACCGTGTCCGTCCATATCTGGCGCTGGGAAGGGCTCTCCATTACCTCCCTGCAGGTGGAAATTGTCGCTATCTCGATTCTTCTGATGTTTGCTCTTACCCAGTTTCTGAACCGGGCACGGGTGGGTAAAGCCATCCGTGCCGTGGCGGAAAATGATCGTACCGCACGACTCCTCGGTATTCACGTCGATGGTATCATCGCCTTTACTTTCTTCATTTCCTCGGCCTTAGGTGGCGCCGCGGGTATCCTTTTCGGCCTCTATTTCGACTCCCTTTCCCCGGACATGGGGCGCTCCATCGAGCTCAAGGGACTGGCCGTCATCATCCTCGGCGGCATGGGCAGCATTCCGGGGGCTATCCTCGGCGGTCTGGCCTTTGGCCTCAGCGAGGTCTTGACCGTGGCCATCACCGGCACCTCAAACCTGCGGGATGCCGTGGCCTTCACCGTCCTCTTCACCGTTCTCGTTCTCCGTCCCTCCGGCCTGCTTGGGCGGAAAAAGCTCCGGGAGGCATGATACGGTGGAAGCCCTGACCCAGTTCTTTGCGATCTACGGAAGCCTTGTCAATTTTATCGGCATCAACGCCATTCTTGCCCTCAGCCTCTATCTGACCCTGGCGGCCGGTCAACTCTCCCTGGGCAGTGCCGCCTTTGCCGGGATTGGCGGCTATACCGCGGGAATCCTCACCATGAAATTGGGTGTTCCTTTTCTCCTTTCCGTGGTTGCCGGATCGGTTCTGTCCGGGTTGGTGGGCCTGTTGATCGGTCTGCCGGTTCTGAGACTGCATGGAGTCTTTCTCGCCATAGCCACCTTGGCCTTTGGTGAAGTGGTACGTATTACCGTACTCAATCTCGACATCACCGGCGGCGCCCAGGGGCTCGTCGGCATTCCCAACCATACCAAGACCTGGGGCATCTATCTCGCCCTGGCGGTGGTCGGCTACGCCATTGCCAAACTGCGTTATTCCCGTCTTGGCTGGTGTTTTGAAAGCATCAGGGAAGACGAAACCGCCGCCGGGGCAATGGGCATCGACACCACCTACTACAAGACCCTGGCCTTTGTCCTGGGTGCCATGCTTGCCGGTTTCGCCGGGGCTCTCTACGCCCATCTCAATTACCTCATTACCCCGCGGGAATTCGGCTTTTCGGTGGCCGTCGATCTTCTGATCTTCAACATTGTCGGCGGTACCCGTGCCTGGTATGGGCCGATACTCGGTGCCGTGCTGCTCACCGCCTTGCCGGAGATCCTCAGAGGAACCGGCATAACCGCCGGCCCGATGCGAATGGCGGTCAACGGCCTTATTCTGCTGCTCGTCATCCTCTTTCTCCCCAATGGTCTGGTTTCAATTTTTCGGCGAAGCGCAAGTAAAGCAAAGGATTCCACCCTTGCCATCTCGGAGGAAGCCTAGACCATGCTGCTGCAAGTCAAAGATGTAACCCGCACCTTCGGCGGTGTCAGAGCCCTCGATGGGGTGTCTCTTTCGGTCGAGAAGGGCGCAGTACACGGGCTCATTGGTCCGAACGGGGCCGGGAAAACTACCCTTATCAATGTGTTAAGCAGCACCATTGCTCCGTCTTCGGGGGAGGTGCTCTTCGATGACCGGCCGGTCCATACCCTCCCTGCCTATCAGCTGGCGGCCAGGGGTATGGCCAGGACTTTTCAGAATATCCGCCTCTTTCCGGCGATGACCTGTCTTGAGAATGTCATTGCCGGTCAGCACCTGGTTGCTCCCCGCCCGTTTTTCCCCAGATTATTCTGCCTGCCTTCGGCCACGCGCGAGGAAAAGGGGTATCGCCTGCAGGCCATGGCCTGTCTTGCCCGTGTCGGCATCGAGGCCAAGGCGCATTTTCCGGCCAAGGCCCTGTCCTATGGCGAACGCAGGCGTCTGGAAATCGCCCGGGCCTTGGCCTCGCGCCCCCGTCTCCTGCTCCTCGACGAACCGGTGGCCGGAATGCGGCAGAAGGAGGTCGAGGACGTCGGCAGCCTCATCCGCTCCCTGGCAAAGGAGGACATGACCATCCTCCTCATCGAACACAATATGGCCTTTGTGATGGGACTCTGTTCCAGGATTACCGTGCTCAACTTCGGTCGCACCCTGATCACCGGCGACCCGGATCAGGTGAGCCGCCATCCGGAAGTTATCGAAGCCTACCTGGGAGTGAGTGAAAATCATGCTTGAAATCGACAACTTGACCGTAGCCTATGGCCCCATGGAAGCTGTACGCGGCATCTCTTTTACGATCAAGGAGGGGGCGATCGAGACCCTGATCGGCCCGAACGGCGCCGGCAAAACGACCATCCTCAATACCATCAGCGGCGTCATCCCGGCCCAGTCCGGACGGATCCTTTTTAATGGCCGGGACATTACCCGGATGAGCGCCCATAAACGCGTGCCGGCAGGGGTGGTACAGGTGCCGGAGGGCAGGCAGATCCTTGCCGGCATGACGGTGCGGGAGAATCTGGAACTCGGCGGATACCGGCGACCGCATCGGGAGGCCTTGCGCGACCTGGCCCGGATGGAGGACCGTTTTCCGATTCTGAAGGAACGCTGCAACATGCTGGCCGGCACCCTTTCCGGCGGCGAACAGCAGATGCTGGCCATTGCCAGGGGCCTGATGGCCCGCCCGAAACTGCTGCTTCTCGATGAACCCTCCTTAGGGCTTGCCCCGAAAATGGTGCAAACCGTTTTTGCCATCATCCGCCAATTGCATGACGAGGGCTTGACCATTCTGCTGGTCGAGCAAAATGCCCATCTCGCCCTTGCCGTTTCCTCCCATGCCTATGTCGTCGAAAGCGGCAAGATAGTGCTCGATGGTCCTGCCGAGGTATTGCGCACCGACCAATCGGTCATCAATACCTACCTGGGGCAGGCCGGTTGACTTTCACCATCTCTCACTCCTGATTATAACAGAAATACAGAACTCTACTTGACCTTTCCGGCATGAATCGGTTAGTTTCATTCTCCAGTAACCTTGCCTGCAAGGAACTATTGAGGAGGTGTGTTTTTGCACGGACTATCTGATTATTTCCAAACTAAGAAAGGAGCGGTTCGATGAAAAAGACGTTGATTACCTTTATGCTTATGAGCATGGCAGCTACCCCGGTATTTGCTGCGGATACCATCAAAATTGCCATCACCGGGCCCTTTACTGGCGGCTCGGCACCGATGGGTGGATCCATGCGCGATGGTGCCAAACTGGCGATAGCCGAGATCAATGCCAAAGAAGGTATCGTTATTGGCGGCAAAAAGATGCAATTCGAGGTTATTGAACGCGATGATGAGGCCAAGAACGACCGTGGCGCACTCATAGCCCTGGAACTGGCCTCCATGAGCGATCTCTCCGGGGTAATCGGTTCGGTGAATACCGGCGTGGTTCTTGCCGGCGACAAGCATTACCAGGAGAAAGGTATTACCAAAATCATTACTCCCGCGGCCGGTTCCGCATCCATGACCCAATGGAGCAAGGCCGGAGTACCGGATCTGTCGATCTTCCGCTTTGCCGCCCATGACGGCATCCAGTCGGAAATGGTAGTCGAAGAGGCGATCAACCGGAAGCTCAATAAAGTGGCAATTATGTACGATTCCACCAACTACGGGGTGTCCGGCCGGGATGACATGATGGAGCAAATCAAGAAACAGGGTAACAAACTGGACGTGGTTGCCTCTGAGAAATTCAACATCGGCGATAAAGACATGACCGCCCAGTTGTTGAAAGCCAAATCCGCCGACGCCCAGGCGATTCTCATCTGGGGTATCGGCCCGGAACTGGCGGCCTTTGCCAACGGCATGGCAAAAATGGACATGAAGATCCCCCTGATCGGCGGCTGGCCGCTGTCCATGTCCAACTTCATCGATAACGCGGGCAAAAACGGCAATGGTACTCTGATGCCGCAGACCTTTATCGAAGAACCTATTACGCCTAAAGTAAAAGGTTTCATTGACAGCTATCACAAGGCCTATAACGTTGAGCGCATTGCATCCCCGGTCTCTGCTGCACAAGGGTATGACGCCGTTTATATCTTTGCGGCCGCAGTAAAACAAGCCCAAAGTCAGGACACCAAAAAAATTAAAGAAGCGCTTGAGGATTTACGCGACCCCGTTGAGGGCGTGATTGCCACCTGGAAGCAACCGTTCAGCAAATGGGATCCGGCCAATGAGCAGACCCATGAGGCCTTTCGCCGCGAACAGGTCGTGATGGGCATGGTCCAGGACGGACATGTTGTCTTCGGCAATGACGCAGACCGCCAGCGACTCATTAAAAACGCAGCCAAATAAGGTGCCCGGCTTGTGTGAGACGAGTTTCTTACACAAGCCACTTAGGATTCTTCCGCCATGAATTCGACTATCATTGCTCAGATGGCTGTGAGCGGTGCGATGATGGGCTTGGTTTACGCCCTCATCGCCTATGGTTTTCAGCTTACTTTCTCGACCAGCAAGAGCATTAATTTCGGCCAGGGAGAACTGGTGATGCTCTCGGCCTTCTTCAGCCTGACCTTATTGAATTGGGGTGTCCCCTACTGGCTGATGGTACCCGGCGGCCTGCTCTTCGGCGTGGTCCTCGGCCTGGCCGTTGAACGGGCCGGCGTGCGTCTGGCACTGGAACAAAAGAGCGAGGGCTGGATCCTCCTCACCATTATCATCGGCCTGCTCGGCTTTTCCGCCGCCGAAAATATCTGGGGCCGCGATGATCGCCCGTTCCCAACCCCCATCTCCTCCGATGCCCTGCATTTTTTCGGGATCAGCATTACGCCGCTGGAAATTTCCGTCGCCGTCGGCGTCTTTGCCGTCATGGGTCTGATCGAGTTGTTCAAACGCAAGACCCTGCTCGGCAAGGCCTTTGAGGCGGTTTCCGCCGACCGGGACGCAGCCGAATTGATGGGGATTTCCGCCACCCGGACCGTCATGCTCTCCTATGGCCTGTCGGGAATGGTGGCGGCCATGGCCGGGATTCTGGTATCGCCCATCACCACCGTCGGCCCCACCATGGCCTCGGCCCTGATTCTCAAGGCCTTCTCGGTGGCGGTGGTGGCCGGTCTCGAATCAGGCTTTGGGGTGGTGATTGTCGGTATTTTCCTTGGCGCCCTGGAAAGCCTTACCAGCTTCTATCTGGGCAGCGGATGGCGTGAGGCACCGGGACTGATTCTCTTGATTCTCGCCTTGGCCGTGCGTCCCAACGGGATATTCGGCAAGGCCACTATTCGCAAGGTTTGACGGTTTTCACTAAATCTTTTCAAGGTATGCACGGCCGATCATGTTAAAACGACTGCTTCTTATACGTGGTGCGGAAATCGTTGCCTTTACCCTTCTTGCCACTATCCCTCTTGCAGTAAGCAATTCCTACGTGCTCGGGTTGCTGACCTTACTCGCCATTTACGGAATTCTCCTGATTGGCCTTGATGTCACCGTCGGCTATCTGGGGCAGGTCAATCTCGCCCATGCCGCTTTTCTCGGACTCGGAGCCTACGGCGCCGGCTTGAGTGTCTCTTTGCTCGGGTTCGGGATGCTCAGCGCACTGGCCGTCAGTATGTCGATCGGCCTTGTTCTCGGCGGTCTCTTGGCCTTCCCGGCATTACGCCTGGAAGGCCCGCAGTTCGCCCTGGCGACTCTCAGTTTCATGGCCCTCAGTGCCACCGTCCTGAACGAATGGGAAAGCCTCACCTTCGGCGCCCAAGGCCTGACGGTGAGCCGCCCCGCGCTTTTTGCCCACACGGTCAATGCCCAGGGTTTTTACTGGCTCTGCCTGATCTTCCTGGCTCTAGTCTGGATGGGGATGCGCAACCTGCTCTCCTCGCAATGGGGACGTGCCTTTGAGGCCCTGCGCGACAGCCCGATAGCCACCGATGCCATGGGTGTGGGCACCTATCGCCATAAGGTCATAGGCTTTGCCTTGGGCTCGTCCCTCGGTAGCCTGGCAGGTGGGCTTTATGCTTTCAATTTCCAATATTTACAGCCGCTCAGCTTTACCTATGAACTGATGGTCATCCTCCTCCTGGGGGTGGTTTTAGGCGGCCGAAAGAGTCTGTGGGGTGCTTTTTTTGGAGCTTCGCTAGTTGCTCTCTTGCCCAATTTACTCTCAAACCGGTTGCTGTTTGAAATTATTTCCGCAGTCGGTTTTCTGGCCGCCCTCCTTGCCGGTGTGCGTGGATTGATGAAAAAGACCACCAAACCGTTTCAGGCGATTGCCCCGATTATCGCCCTGGGACTGCTCGTCTTCGGGGGGATTCTCGTAAAAAATACCGAGGACTGGCGCAAGGCTATTTTTGCCCTGATGTTGTTCTCGGTGGTGGTTGGCTTGCCTGAAGGCCTAATGGGGTTTGCCGCCCGATTTCTCACTCGGTTGTTTCACATCGAGCCACCGACCCTGCCGCAGGCTACGGCTCTCGATACCGTGCTGCCGACCAAGGTACCGGACGCCGGCCCTCTCTTGCAATTAGAGGATCTGAAGCGATATTTCGGCGGCGTCAAGGCCGTTGACGGTGTCACCATGACAATTCAATCCGGACAGGTCCACGGCTTGATCGGCCCTAACGGCTCCGGCAAGAGTACCGCCGTCAATGTCATTTCCGGACTGTACACCCCATCGGCCGGAAGAATGCTGCTGCATGGTAAGGCATTGCCCAAAGGCTTGTTCAAGGTGTCCCGAACAGGGATTGCGCGGACCTTCCAGAATCTGCAGCTTTTCAGTGAATTATCTGCCATGGACAATGTTATGGTAGCGCTGAAAGGGGTTTACCACATGCCATTGCCGCTGGTCCTGCTCGGTTTTGCCAAGAGGGAGGAAAAGCGAGCCCAGGCAGACGCTCTCGCGTTGCTGGGACTGATCGACCTCAGGCAACAAGCACGCGTCAGCGCCAAGGACCTGACCTACGGCGCCCAGCGTTTTCTGGAAATCGCCAGGGCCCTGGCCCGCAAACCGGAACTGCTGATTCTCGACGAACCGGCAGCCGGTCTTGCTCTTCCCGATGTCCATAAACTGGTGGAAATTATCCGAAGCATCCATAAGCGAGGTATTACCATCATTCTCATCGAACATCACATGGATGTGGTAAGTGAACTCTGCAATGTGGTTACGGTCTTGGATGGCGGCAAGGTGATCGCCGAGGGCACCGCTGAAGAAGTGAAGCGCGATCCCAAAGTCATCGAGGCGTACCTGGGAACAACAAACGAAACAGCTGCTACGGTCGTTGTCAAATAACTGAGAGAGAAAGATGTTAGTCGTTGAAAATCTCTATGCCGGTTATGGCACCAGTAAGGTACTGACGGGCGCATCCCTGAAAGTGGCACAGGGCAAGGTCGTGGCCCTGATCGGCGCCAACGGGGCCGGCAAAACCACCACCATGCGGGCCATCTCGGGAATGTTGAAACCGGATAAGGGTCGCGTTCTCCTTGACGGCCATGAGGTACAGGGCAAGGACGCCTCGCGGATTGCCAGGCTGGGACTTGCCCACGCCCCGGAAGGGCGCAAGGTATTCGGACCACTGTCAGCCGAAGACAATCTGTTGCTCGGCGCCTATAGCCGCCTACCGCTTTTCTTCGGCTTCCGCGCCAAATCCGCTCGCGACCTCGAACGGGTTTATGAACTGTTTCCCCTTCTCAAGGAACGACGCCTGCAGGCATCGGGCACCTTGTCCGGAGGGGAGCAACAGATGCTGGCCATTGGTCGAGCGCTCATGGCCAACCCCAAGATCATGCTCCTGGACGAGCCGTCCATGGGCCTTGCCCCGGTCATCGTCCAGGAGGTCTTTAACATTATTCGCCGCCTGAAAGCGGCCGGGATCACCCTGCTGCTCGTTGAACAATTTGCCAAAAGCGCTCTGGAAGTCGCCGATTACGCCTATGTGATGGAACGTGGCCGCATCGTCGCCGAAGGCAGACCTTCCGAGCTTCACAAGGACGAACGGGTACTCGCCGCCTATCTTGGCTGAAAGAGATGATTCTTGGCGAAATACTCCTGGCCGGACAACTGGAGTCACCGACTCCGGAAATACTCCTGGACATACCTGATGTGCGTATGCATGGCATCATACGCCGCCTGGGGATTGCGCTTTTCGATAGCGGCAAAAATTGCCTGATGATGGCGCAACACATCCTCAAGTGCTGCCCGATCCATATACATATGGGTGAGATTCTTCTTGATTCCGACAAACAGGAAATCATAGAAATTGCGCATAAGGTGGATAAGAACGGGGTTCTTGGTTGAAAAGGTGATCGCCATATGAAAGGCGGTATCGGGGGTGGTGCCGATTTTATCGGTCTGGGCCAGATCTTCGGCCATCTCTTCCAGGCTTTTTCGGATAGTTCGTAAATCCATTTCCGTCGCCCTTTGTGCCGCCAGCATCGCCGCATTGCACTCCAAGCCGAGCCGCACCTCAAGCAGATCATCAAGCGTTGCCTCATCGGTCGCCATAACCGCTGCCAGGGGGTTGCCTTGCCTCGTTTCCGGAGAACTGACGAAGGTACCCTGCCCCTGTCGATGTTCGAGAAGCCCGAGGGTAACCAGCTTATTGATGGCATTGCGTACCGAGGTTCTGCTTACCGCCATGGAAATCGCCAGTTCCCGTTCCGGGAGAATTTGCTGTCCGGGCGTGAATTCACCCTTGTAAATCAACTCGCGAATCTGTTCAAATACCTGATCTGAAATGCGCTTTGGCTTAATGGGTTTGAGGTTCATCATTTTTTTCTATGGTAAAGGTATTCTGTCTTTTCGGATTGCATAACACGGGGAGATCCTGGCAATTTTTGGAGAAAAATGTTTGAATCCCCTATCCCCTCTTGGAGGCCCAAGGTTATAAAAAAAACCATAATATTGCAACCGAGAAATTCAGCAGCGTGATCACTTCTTCCTTTTTCAACACCCAGTTACAAAAACAATTGGTCTCCCGAATCATATTTATTCTTGGTTTTTACTAAAAAGTTATCTATCATGAAAGGTCGCACTATAACCCCGCTGAACGATTTCAACCTCCTTGTAATAAATGAAATTTTGAGGACTCATCGGTAATCAACCCGCTCCCCCTATTACCCGACTAACGTTAGGCAGAACAATTATGGCGCAGTATGTTGAACTCTACGACACCACCCTCCGCGATGGAACACAGGCAGAAAACTTTAACCTCTCCGTCGAAGACAAGGTCCGCATCACCTTAGCCCTTGATGAACTGGGCATGGATTTTATTGAAGGGGGCTGGCCGGGTTCAAATCCGGTTTCCGTCGATTATTTTGAACGGATGCAGTCGATTAAGCTGCAACACGCCAAACTGACCGCCTTCGGTTCAACCCGTAATTTCAAAAACAGTCCAGCCAAAGACCCCAATCTTCTCGCGCTGCTGCACGCCAAAACCCCGGCGGTGACCATCTTCGGGAAAAGCTGGGATATTCATGTGCACGATGCCCTGCATATCGAACTGGAAGACAACCTGCAAATAATTGAGGATACCCTCGCTTTCCTGCGCCCCTCCGTAGACTTTCTCTTCTACGACGCCGAACATTTTTTCGACGGTTTCAAGAACAACGAGGAATATGCACTCAAGACCCTGGAAAGCGCGGTCAGAGGTGGAGCACAGACAATCATTCTCTGCGACACCAACGGCGGCACTCTGCCTCAGGAAATTCCTCCGATAATCGCTAAGGTACGGACATATCTGGCGGCAAGAAATAGCACCGTCGATCTCGGTATTCATGCCCACAACGACTCCGAGACCGCCGTCGCCAACTCCCTGATTGCCATCTCCCTGGCCAAGGTCAAGCAGGTACAGGGAACGATGAACGGCTTTGGCGAACGTTGCGGTAATGCCAATCTGACCTCGATCATTCCGGCCCTGGTGTTCAAGATGGGTGTCGAGTGCGAAGTACGAAAAAATATCGACCGCCTTTATACCACCTCGCGTCTCGTCAACGAACTTGCCAATCTGCCGCACTACCGCTACCAACCGTATGTCGGCGAATCGGCCTTCGCCCATAAGGGTGGCGTCCACGTCAGCGCTGTAAACCAGAACCCGCTGACCTACGAGCATATCGCTCCCGACAAGGTAGGGAATATCCGCCGCATTCTCATCTCCGATCAGTCCGGACGGGCCAATATTCTCCACAAGGCGAAACAATGGAACCTGCCGCTGTCAATGGATGATCCGATTCTGGCGGCAATCATCAGCGAATTGAAAGAACTGGAAAACCAGGGGTACCAATATGAAGGTGCCGAGGCCAGCTTTGAACTGCTCATGCGCCGAGCCATGGGTCTTACGAGAAACTACTTCAAATTCGAAAGCTTCATGGTGATGAACCATAAATATCTTATGGACAAACCACCGCTCACCGAAGCGACGATCCGGTTGTTTGTCGGCGGCAGCGAGGTCCATACCGCCGCCATGGGCGATGGCCCGGTAAACGCCCTCGACTGTGCCATCCGCAAGGCTCTTACCCGTTTCTACCCAAGTCTTGAGGAAATGGAGCTGACCGACTATAAAGTCCGGGTACTGTCCGGCGAACACGGCACCGAGGCGAGGGTCCGCGTGCTTGTGGAGAGCCGGGACCGGCATAACACCTGGGGCACTGTCGGGGTCTCGGTGAACATCATCGAGGCCAGCTGGCAGGCCCTGGTCGACAGCATCAACTATAAGCTCATGCAGGAGGATCGAAAATCAGCGGCAAAGTAACAGGTGTTGCCAAGGTTGTGAAAAGATCTGCAGCCTGCTCGCCATATCTGCACAGGTAGTGATCCGCAAGGAAGAACGTCGTTACCATAAATATTTTTTATTGCTGGATTCCATTCGATCAGTGTGGTATCTTGCCCATTGCTTGGCGTTTAACAAGATGTTTTTGTGATACACTCAGAAACCCTTCCCAAGGAGTACCCCATGAAAACCCCAGTACGTGTAGCCATTACCGGCGCCGCCGGTCAGATCAGTTATTCCCTTATTTTTCGTGTTGCGGCCGGCGATATGCTGGGAATGGACCAACCGGTCATCCTCCAGCTTTTAGAAATTCCGCCGGCAATGAAGGCTCTGGAGGGCGTCGTTATGGAACTGAACGACTGCGCCTTTCCGCTGGTGGCGGGCATCGTCGCCACCGATGATCCGAATGTCGCCTTCAAGGATGCCGATTTCGCCCTTCTCGTCGGCTCCAGACCCCGTGGCCCCGGCATGGAACGTTCCGACCTGCTCAAGGCCAACGGTGCCATCTTTACCGTCCAAGGCAAGGCGCTGAACGATCATGCCAGCCGCAAGGTAAGGGTCCTGGTGGTCGGCAACCCGGCCAATACCAATGCGCTTATCGCCATGAAAAACGCCCCGGACCTCAGTCCCCGCAATTTCACCTCGATGATGCGTCTCGACCATAACCGCGCCATGTCGCAGATCGCCGGAAAAACCGGCAGCCATTCCTCCAAAGTCGAAAAAATGGTGGTGTGGGGCAACCATTCCGCCACCCAGTTCCCCGATATCAGCTATGCCACCGTTGACGGCGCTCCGGTAAAAGACAAGGTCGACAACGAGTGGTATGTGCAGTATTTCATCCCCACCGTGCAACAACGCGGCGCGGCGATCATCAAAGCCCGCGGCGCCTCCAGTGCCGCATCCGCTGCTTCGTCGGCCATCGACCATATGCGCGACTGGGCCCTTGGCTCGAATGGCCGTTGGGTGAGCATGGGGGTATGCAGTGCCGGTAACAGCTACGGCATCAATGAAGACCTGATGTACGCCCTGCCGATCACCTGTGAAAACGGAGAGTGGAAGGAAATCAAAGGCTTGCCGGTAAACGAGTTCGCCCGCAAGATGATGACCGCCACCGAGCAGGAACTCCTTTCCGAAAAAGAAGCGATTGCCGATCTGCTCTAATTCTCTTGCCGGTCCTCCACAGGCCGATATGGCTGCCGTAAGCAGCCGTATCGGCCTTTTTTCCTCCCTGTCTCCCACACCGCTCATTACCTCTTGGCTACATCGGCCAAGACAGGCAAAAGAGTTCTTCCTTTTTTATTTTGCTTGGGCTAGGCTTCCAAGAGAGTTGTATTTTTGTTTTTATCTCCAGTTCAGCGAATATAGCCGCCCCCATGAATGACGATATCCAAAGGAAATTACAACATTTTTTCCCGGGAGAACTGCTTTCTGCCAAGACTCTTGAGTCGGCCCTGGCAAACGGCGATATTCTCACCGGCAAAGAACCTATCCTTCCGTATCTGCAAACCGCTTTACTTGATGAAAAGGTTCTCGAGGTGCAACTGGACGGCATGCCGATGGTCTACTTCTCGCGACTGAAGGATGATATTCCCCGCCCATCGGGAGTTGACGGGGATGGCGAAACGGTCGTGACTCAGCCTGAAAGCGAAGAGGGTGAATATCTCGCCGCCATGAGCCATCTTGTAACCCTGCCGCTGGAACCTGGTCTCGGCAACCTGCAACTCCGCTATTCCCGTGGTATTATACTGAGAATGTTCACCAACACCTTTGCGGTCGAAATGGCAACGACCTTCGAGGACCTGGCAAAGGTTGACGATATTCCCGTACTTCGCCTGGCCTTTCCCGAGTTGGCAAGGATTGTCCGCAATGCCCGGGAGTTCCGGGCCAAGGTCCCGGATACCCTGAATTTTGCCTTATCTCTTCAATCTGACGACGAATCGCCGGAAGTGGATACCAGACCGGTCAATATCAGTATCCGAGGTCTCTCTTTTGCCGTCAATAAAAAGGCCCAGAAGTTGTTCAAGATAAACACCCTGTACTCGCTAAAACTGTTTGTTGAAGACGAACTGTTGATACGAATCGACGGCACCGTTAAATATCTTGCCAGGATACGCAAAAGGACCGGAATAGAATACATCTGCGGTATTGAATTCGATCTTCACACCAAAACCCAGGCGGCTGTTATCGAATCGATCGTCGCGATGGTCCAACGGGCTCATCTGAAGGAACTAGCCGAAAAATCGCACACCACCGGCATAAACCTGATAACTTGAAAGCTGCGTTGCAGGACGAGAAATACCATTTCTACTGGAGGCATCCATGGTGAGATTCACCGTTCACACCCTTGGCGAACACATCATCGACAATATGGTCATCACCGGCCCTTGCCGGGATATCATCATGACCATGGCCGAGATGTTTCTCGCAGCCTATAACGGACCGCCGGATGGCGATCTCGACTACGCTTTCGCCGAACACATCATTGCGCTATCTATGGGTCAGGGTAAAATCCTCGACTGGCAGCCGGCACCACCTTCGAAAATTCACTGATTGTTCCTCTCATCCCGGCGCCAGCCCGGCCATCATCCGGCAAAAAGGATGACCTTTTCCTCGTCGGCAACGAAAAATCGCCTACAACACCTGTTTCAGGAAAAGTTTGGCCCTCTCCTCGCGCGGATTGGTAAAAAAGTGCTCCGGCGTACCCACCTCGACCACCTTGCCCTCGTCCATAAAAATGACCCGATCGGCCACCTCTCGGGCAAAACCCATTTCATGGGTGACAACCATCATGGTCATACCTTCTTTAGCCAGCTGCTTCATAACATCGAGCACTTCACCAACCATTTCCGGATCAAGGGCCGAGGTCGGTTCGTCAAAGAGCATGATCTTCGGATCCATGGCCAGGGCCCGGGCAATGGCCACCCGCTGCTGCTGTCCACCGGAAAGCCGGGAGGGAAACTCATCGGCCTTTTCGTGAATCCCGACCTTGCGCAACAGCATGCGGGCCTTTTCCTCGGCCACTTTTTTGCTGCGTTTTCGTACCCGGCACTGGGCCAGGGTGAGATTTTCGAGGACCGTCTTATGGGGAAACAGGTTGAACTGCTGAAACACCATACCAACCTCGGCGCGCACCTTGTTGATATTGGTTTTTTTATCGGCGAGGTCAACACCATCGATGATGATATGGCCCTCGGTGAAGGCTTCGAGGCCGTTTATGCACCGCAGAAAGGTCGATTTGCCGGAACCGGATGGACCGATGATCACCACGACCTCACCCTTCGCCACCTCGGTCGACACCCCGTCCACCGCGCGAACCACACCTGATTGCCCGGAAAATATTTTCACTACGTTTTGAGCTTTAATCACTGACGGCAAGCCTCCTTTCCATATAGAACACAAGTTGTGACAGGAGGGAGGTCACGAGGAGATACATCGCCGCAACCAGCAACCAAACCTCAAAGGTTGCAAAGGTTGAGGTGATAATTTCCCGTCCTGATTTGCTCAGGTCGGTAATGGCGATAACCGATACCAGGGACGAGTCCTTGATCAAGCTGATAAATTGTCCGGACAGCGGCGGGAGAATACGCTTGAAGGCCTGAGGCATAACAACATCCCGCATGGTCTGGAAGGCGGTCATCCCAAGAGACCTGGCGGCCTCGGTCTGTCCTTTGGAGATGGACTGTATGCCGGCCCGAACAATTTCCGCCACATAGGCACCGGCGAACAACGCCAAGGCACCGACACCGCAGACATTGCGACTGAGATTAAACACGGTGCCAAGGAAAAAATAAGCTATGAAGATCTGAACCAGAAGCGGCGTACCGCGAATACATTCAACGTAGAGCAGCGCCAGCCAACGGATGGTGAAGTTCTTGGAAACCCTGGCAAGGCCGGTTATTAAGCCAAGGAACAGACCGAAGAGACTGGAGACCGCCGAGAGCCAGAGGGTAGTCCATAGACCAAGCATTAATGGGCCGAGACGCCAGCTCTTTTCGAAGCCGACCGTATCGCCGGCAAATAATTCCTCACCTTCCTTGACCTTCAGACTGTCGGCAGAAACGGTGAGCACTATTTTTTCAGATTTTCCTGCGACAAGAGTTACAAGAACATCCTTCCCTTGGGGAACAATAGCGGTGACCTTGCCGTCAAAGGGGACTTTCCTGGCCTCCTCGGCGAGATAGGCAAAATACTGAGGCACCCGGTTCCAGCGCCATTGGTAGTCTATTCTCTGAACCGCACCCCAGGTACCGGCGGCCACTCCGATGAGGATGACCGCCAGCAAAAGCTTCCAGGGCCACGTTTTATCTGTGGCGTTCAATAGAGTTTCCTTTTGGTTGAAGATCTAACAATAGTTTCAGGTTGTTGGTTAATTTTCCTGAATATCTGCTTATTGAATTTCCTTCAACCACGCATCATCCTGGAACCATTTTTGATAGATCTTGTCGTACACACCGTCATACTTGACCTGATGCATAAAATTGTTCAACCAGTTGAGGAAGTCGGGATCACCTTTACGGACCGCCCAGGCCAGGGGCTCTTTGGTGAAGGGTTCGCTTAAATGAACAATTTTGCCTTGGCCCTTCTGATTGACGGCGATGGCATTAAAGGGCAGGTCGTAGATAAAGGCGTCGATTTTGCCGTTAACAAGCTCGATAACGCCTTCCTGTTCAGTTTCGTAGGAGATATATTTGGCGTCGGGAATCATCTTTTTAGTGGCCTGTTCGCCGGTAGTTCCCAGTTTCGAGGCAACGGTATATTTGGCGTTGTTCAGGTCTTTATAAGATTTCACCGTCCCGGCGAGTTCTTTTTTCAAGAGAACGGACTGACCGATAAGGATATAAGGATCTGCAAAATTGACACTCAGGTTTCTTTCCTGGGTAAGGGTCATACCGGACATGATGACATCGAACTTGTCGGTAAGAAGGGCCGGAATGATTCCGTCCCAGGCGGTGGAGACCAGTTCCAGCTCAACCTTCATAGCTGCCGCCATTCTCTTGGCCATATCGACGTCGAAACCAATGATCTCGCCTTTCTGATTCATCAGCTCAAAGGGCATATAGCCGGGTTCCATACCGACTCGCAGCTTGCCGCGTTTCTGGATTTCGGAAAGCGTATCGGCAGCCAAGGCCGCGCCGACGGAAAAGGTCAGAACGGCAAGTGCAACAACAAAAAACAGCGACAGTCTTTTCATCCTCATCTCCTTCTTGGTTAGTATTTTAAAGGCTCCGACTTCATCTCTCAGGAGATGTAAGCCCCTTACTTCTCAATGTAATTAATATATTGAAAACATTTCATTTTATTGATTTGTCCGGCCTTTTTAAAAGGCGGTTTAGTCGTTCCTCCTTTGCGTAACAAACTCCTTTATAAAACTCAAGGAGAATCGTACATCGGAGGGAAGGTTCCCTTTTGTCAGTCTTTTTCGCGCAAAAAGACCGGAAAAAAGATTCCTGCCGTTTTTTCCCCCCGAGAGCTAATCGCCGCGAGATTTTTCCGAACAGATGCGTTATGGTCAAATCTTCGCCGAGGCGGATTTCGTTCTGTCGGAGAAAAATGTTTTTCAGAATAACCCATACTTTTTTTCGGGGATTTTCCTGTATTGCAAGCCAAATTGTGGCTGTCATGTTTTCACCCTTTTCAACTCTCAAAGTAGGTTTATACGATGAAACAAATAATTGTCTCCGGTTCCCTGGCCTATGATCGTATCATGAACTTCTCCGATCGCTTTTCCGACCACATCCTGCCGGACAAAATCCATAGCCTCAATGTCTGCTTTCAGGTGAACGGTGTTACGGAAAATTACGGTGGTACCGCCGGAAATATCGCCTACGCCCTGAAACTCATGGGCGAAAACCCGATCATTTCCGCGACAATCGGCAGTGATCACCATAAGTATTTAGAATGGCTAGATAAAAATGGTATAGACAAGGGCGGTATCCGGGTCATTGCGGAAGAGCTTACCGCCGGGGCCTACATTACCACCGACATGGCCAATAATCAGATCACCGGTTTCAATCCGGGAGCGATGAAGTTTTCCTCAGGTCTTAATTTCGATGCCCTTGTTCCGGAAAAAACCCTGCTTCTCGTCTCGCCCGGCAACCTTACCGATATGGTCAACTACCCCCGGCTCTGCAAAAAGGCCGGAATCGAGTACGTCTTTGATCCCGGCCAGGCCCTGCCCATGCTGCAGGCCGAGGACCTGATCGAAGTCATTACCGGCTGTAGCCTGCTCATCGTCAACGATTATGAGTTCAATCTCATCCAGGATAAAACCGGCCTTGGCAACGGCGATCTCCTGGCCCTGGCAAAAACCACCATCGTCACTCTCGGTGGTGCCGGCTCTAGGATTCATGGACCGAATGGACCAGTTGCCATTCCCGCCTTTAAGGCAAGACAGGTCGTTGACCCGACAGGGGCGGGCGATGCCTATCGGGGGGGACTGTTGAGCGGTTTGCTAAATGGCCACGATATGCAGACCAGTGCCATGAAAGGCAGTGCCTGCGCCTCCTTCGCGGTGGAATGCAACGGCACCCAGGTGTACTCCTTCACAGCACAGGAACTCGCCGATCGGATGCGCGAACATTGATTTTCATGGCCATCAACTCATCAGGAGAAATATGAAACACATTGCTCTGGTTATTCTTGTCACCGTCCTCTGCACCCAGACGGCATGGGCCGCTCGGGCAAAAATACAATCCATGGCCAAAGATCCTTATGTGTCGGCCCTAGTCATCGACGCCGATACCGGCAAAGTGCTGTTTTCCGAGCAAGCCGACACCGTGGTCTACCCCGCTTCCGTCTTAAAACTGATGAATCTTCTGGTCATCCTCAAACAGCTTGAACAGGGGAAACTGAAATTGGATGACATGGTGAAAGTTACCGTGGAAGCTGCCAAGACCGGCGGTTCCCAGGTGTATCTCGATCCGAAGGAGGAGTTTCCGCTCGAAGAACTCCTCTACGCCCTGGCCGTACAATCGGCCAATGATGCGGCAGTAGCCCTGGCCGTCCATGTGGGCGGCTCGAAGGAAGGCTTTATTGCCCTGATGAATCAGCAGGCAGCGGAACTCGGGATGAAATCGAGCCATTTCCATTCGGTCCACGGCCTGCCTCCGGCGGAGGGACAAAAACCGGATGAGACCACGGCCAGTGATCTCGCCATTTTATGTCGCGAATTGGCCAAACGGCCGGAAGCCTTAAAATATACCGGAACCAAGGAACGAGGTTTCCGTGATAATAAATTTATGATGCGCAATCATAATCATCTCCTCGGCGCGGTGGATGGCTGCGATGGTTTCAAAACCGGGTATTATGAGGCGGCCGGATTTTCCATCGCCGCTACCGCTAAAAGAGGCGGGGTGCGGGTCATCGCCATCGTCATGGGCAGTAAGGATCGCAAGGTCCGTGATGCAAAAGCATCCGAGCTAATAGCCAAGGGCTTTGCCTTACTCCCGCCGAAACCTGGAATTCCGACAGCTGCTACAAGCAAGCCGGGCGTAACTGCAAAAAAAATCGATACCTCTTCCGCTCCTGTTGAAGCCCAGCCGACACCGTCACCGGAAAAAGAGAAACCGACCCCCTCAGCTATGGGGGGATGGGCTATGTTCGCCTTAGGTCTGGCAAGCGGCCTGGTTATTTTCGCTTTAGGAACGTTTTTCTTGTTGAAAAGAGGTGGCAAGAAGCGGTGACACGCAGCAACTCTCAGACGCTCGTGCCATCCGCAACCTCGGAGTGGTCACCCGCTTCGACGATGTCGTTGCTTGTCAGAGCCCGGAAGAGTGGACAGGTTGCAGGAAAATCCTTGCCCTGGCGGTAAGGCAGGAGCAGCTCCATGGACTGCCCTGCCAGCTGGCTACGTACCTCCCTGCGGCTGCCCTTTACCCGGGCAATGGTCATTCGATCATATCCAGTGGCCTGATGCCGCAGCCAGGCGATGACTGCCGCCCTTGCCCGATCCGCCAGAGGAATCCGTTCCGTCCTCGCCACCGTCCCGCTGCCGACCGGAGTGGCCAGAGCAGTTACCTTGTCCGCCAGGTTTTCGGCAAGCAGGGCAAAGCGCGGATGAAAGTCGAGAAACGTGAGAACTTCCGTATAAAATGCCCGGACGTAGACCTGGTGCTTTTTTTCTTTCGCCGCTTGTTGCTTCTCCCGTTGCAGATCATACCCCGGAGCCGTGCGTTTGCCCCTCAGTTCTTCGACGGCGGCGAGGACATTGGTCTTACTCGCCCAAATCCCCCGCGACATAACCCGCCTGCCGACCTTCACCTGAACCAACCAGGTCGGTCCCTGGGCCTTGACCAGTTTGGTCAAGGCTCCATCTCCAGGAGGGAGAAGCTCCCATTCCGGCGGTGGCACCAGCGCTTCTCCGGTTTCAGTCAGGACGGTACCTGCCTTTAGTCCCGGCTTTACCGTACGATTCTCTGTGGGCATAGGTATGAAAATGAAAGACTATCGCTTGGCCATGGCCAGTTTCACCGCTAAAGCGATAAAGACACAGGAGGCGAGCCGATTGAGAAAGATCTGGGCCTTTGCCGATTTGCGAAAACGGGCGCCGACACCCCCGGCTAAAAGACTAATACCACCGAAGACGAGGATGGTCGAGAGGATGAAGAGTAGTCCGAGAAGAAGAATCTGGGGCACCAGAGGACCTCGGGCCGGATCGGTGAATTGCGGCAGAAAGGCCAGAAAAAACAGCGACACCTTGGGATTGGTGACATTCATTATAATACCGCGGCCATAGAGTCCGGCAAAGCTGCGATTCCCGGACTGCTGCCAGCCATTGTCATCCGCCCCGGCCCGCAGGGACTGCCATGCCAGATAGAGCAGATACGCCGCGCCGATATATTTCAGCAGGGCAAAGGCCAGGGCGGATGCCTGAAAGATCGCCGCCACACCGAGTGACACCGCCGCGGTATGCACTAAAAGTCCGGTGCATAAACCCATGGTCACCGCTATGCCCGCCATCTTGCCATGCTGTGCGGCCTGCGCCAGGACAAAGAGATTATCCGGTCCCGGAGTCAGGGCGAGAAGGATTGAGGCCATGAAAAAGACCAATTGGGTATCAACGGACGGCATCGCTTCCGCATTTCTGTTCTGTGCTCATCAGATATTTTTCCGGATGGCGGCAATAAGATCGTTTTCCGAGTAAGGCTTGGTGATGTAGTCATCGGCACCTTGTTTCATACCCCAGAATTTATCGCTGGGCTGATCCTTGCTGCTGACAATGATGACTTTGATCTCCTTGGTTTCGTTGTTGGTTTTCAGCTGCCTGCACACCTGAAAACCATTTTTATTGGGCAAAATAACATCGAGCAGGATCAAATCCGGCTTTTTCTCGATCGCTGTAGAGAGAACCTTGTCACCCTCGGTTACGGTTATTATCCGGTAACCGTTTTCCGAACAAACAGTTTCGGCAATCTTCCTGTCGGTCGGACTGTCTTCAACAATCATTATCAATTTGCTGGCCATGGCTGGTTTCCTTATTATTAAGGGTAAAATTGAATACTAAAACGGCTGATTTCCCCGCCATTTCAAGGAATGACAGATTCCCGCAACATCGGGAACGAGGCCGATGCCACCATCCGGCATCGCATAAATCCCTAAAAGATGATCGTTGTTTCGCGGCAAGGAAGGTAGCCGTGAAACAGCAAAGCCGGTCTCCAGTTTTTGCATTTTCAGGGCATGCGGCGTTCGAATGATGACTTTGATCAAGGTCTTCTCGGCAGTCACCGCCCTGACAACCAAGTATTTTATCGACCTGCCGGGCACGGTTTCCGAAAGCCCGAAATGCTCTTCCAGATTGAGGACCGGAAGCGTGGCTTCCTGATATTGTGCTGTGGCAATCAAAGGTGGTGACTGAAAAACCGTGATATCCTGCAGGATAAACTCCAGCTGATTCCTGCTCAAAAGCCAATACAACGGAAGTCCTCCGAGAAGAGGAGTGTTTGCTTTAATAATTGCAACTTCCAGCTTAGTTTCCATTCTGCCTCACTGCAAGAAAAATCAATTGCTCAATGCACTTCGAATCTTCTCCAACATTCTTACAAAGGCCTCCTCCTGGTAGGGTTTGGTCATGTAGTGCCGTACCCCCAACTCCTTGGCCTTCTGCTGGTGTTTTTCGGAGGTCCGCGAAGTCAGCATGACGACCGGGATATCCTTCAACTGCCGATTGTTATTGAGATTGCTTTTGAATTCGTAACCATTCATTCTCGGCATTTCAATGTCGAGAATGATAACATCCGGCATAAAAGTCTCGAGTCTCGCCAAGGCATCGATACCGTCTACCGCCTGCTGCTGCTTCCATCCCTGGCTCTCCACCAGTCTGGCGACGCTATGTCGCACGGAAATGGAATCGTCAACAATCAGCACCTTGAGAGGTTCATGCAATCCGGCTTTACTGACCGATTCGCCTTCGATCCTCGTTTCCGGTTTTTCGATGTCGATGAGTTCCCTGATATTAATGATGGGGATCAGTTCTCCGGAGCCGGTGAGCGTCACACCACTGATACCTGGAACATGGGTCAGATGGCTGCCGAGGCTTTTGACGATAATCTCCCGCTGTTCAACAACCTCATCAACGGAGACGGCAAAGAGTTTTTCTCCCTTGGTGAAGAGTATTGCCAAAATCCCTTCCCGGCCTATAGGCAGGGCCGTGGTCCTTGTCTCCAGTTGCAGGCAGAATCCGAGATTGACAACGGGGACGACATCGCCCCCCTGGCGAAGGAGTATTCCATCGCCCTCCACCAACTCCGTCACAGCAAATCGTTTTACCTGCTGAATATCCTGCAGAGGTACGGCAAATACTCTTCCCGCCACCCTTACCATAACCGCACGGTTCACCGACAAAGTGAACGGGATACGGATTTCGAAGGTCACCCCCTGACCGGGATTATTGAGAAGCTGCACATTGCCCCGCAGATCTTGAATATTTCTGCGAACTACATCAAGACCGATACCGCGACCGGAAATGGTACTGATATCCTGACGGGTTGTAAAACTCGGATGGAAAAGAAATTCGAGGAGTTCTTTGTCGTTGAGCGCATCCGGATTATCCGCCAGACCGCTACTCCTGATTTTTTCCTTGACCCGTGCAAGATCAATACCGCCACCGTCATCGGAAATCCGTAAAATAACAAAACGGCTGCGTTGATCGGCGGCAACACGGATGGTCCCGCTCTCCGGTTTTCCGACAGCGGCACGCTCTTCCGGGCTTTCAATACCATGGTCCAGGGCGTTTCTCAACATATGCATGAGCGGGTCGGTGATCTTCGCCCAGACAAACCTGTCCATATACACATCTTCACCGGTGATAACCAGATTGGCCTTTTTCTCAAGCTTTCTGGCGGTTTCCCGCACTGTCCGAAAGAGCACGCGAGAGAGTGACGACATCGGCGTCATCCGAATGCGCATGAGCTTTTCCTGCATCAAACGCATGGTCAGCTGCTGCTTGCCGACCTGGGCACCGATATCGCCGACGAGAGACATCAGAGTGGCATGAATCGAGTTTACGTCAACGGAGATCTCGTTGAGGGATCGGATTATCAGGTTCAATTGCGAATATCGATCCAGTTCTATCGGATCAAATTCGGAAAAATCGCTGTCGGTCGTCGCCTCACTCGTCCGCGGACTGAACCCATAGAGGGATTGCACCTCAAAACCGGCTTCCAGTTCCTGCGATTTGCGCCGGAGATTTTCCTTGACGGTGTCGAGTTCAAAGAGGGTATCGGAAAACTCTTCGAGCATCTTCTCCATGGCGCCCCGAGCAACTACCAGTTCACCCTCAATACCCGCCAATTCATCAAGATCATCGAGCTTAACGCGGAGAATACCGGATTCTCCAGGTAATTTGGCCGATATTACCGGTTCCGCAAGGGGTTCAACATCAACGCCTGCATCTGCTGCCCCTGCTTCGTCTTGACTATCAGTTTCCTCCGACTCGGAACCCTCCGGTTGCCTTGTCTCTGTCCGAACCGCTAAATACTCGTCGATTGTTTCCACGAGACGATTGAGATGCACCGATTCATTGGTCTGCGCCGATTGCGACAGCAGCTCAATGACATCAACGCCGGTGGCGATTACTTGCACCTCCTCCGGGGTGATCTCCATTGCATCATCATGGAGCCAGTCAAGCATATCTTCGAGGGAGTGGGCACCCCGGGCCGTCAGATTCATACCGGTCATGGCCGCTGCCCCTTTCAAAGTATGAACGGCCCGGCGCATCTCGCTGACAGTTTCCTTTAGAGCGGAGGACAAGGGGCATGACTGCTTAACCTCGTTTTCCAAGACGTTGAGCGAATGGTTCATAACAATGAGGTGCTCTTCGCATTCCGACCGGAAAATATCCAGTAGCTGCTGCTCTTCGCTGATCGCCTCTTCCTCTTTCTCCTCATCGGGCGACAGAAAGGTTTCGTGTTCGGGTTCTTCCTGAGTAACAGAAGACACCAATAGCTCGGATTCCTCAATCTGCTCCTCGAACAACATGGAATCAGCGAGTTCTTCGAGGAGAATCAGCGAGTCGTCTTCCGGCTCCGAAACAACAAAGATGTCTTCTTCATGCTCTGTTTCCCGGGCATCGAGAACGTCCTCCGATACTGCCGCCCTGTCGGCAATCGACAACAGCGTATACAGCCCGTGCAGTTGATCTTTCACCCGCCGCACTGTTGTACTGTTTTCAGGATCCGCATAGATATACACGGTCTCCAGAAAGAGCAGAAAATCCGCTATAAGCCCGGGCATCTCAGATAACCAACAATGACCGGATCGAAAATTTTCCAGTAACAGATGAAAATCGTACATCAAGAGGGATTGCTGACGAAGGCCGACTGCCTGGCCGCCGGCAGCCAGAGTCTTAACCGCCCGGGAAAGTTTGCCGTACACCTTGGCGTTATTTTCAGCACCAGACACCTGCGGCGACAGGTATCCGGCCAACTCCCGCAATAAAGGTAAAACCGAACGAGTTGCCAGAATATACTCCTGCCGTTCATCCGGCTCCAAATGATGGTCGGCATCATCAATAAAACGACCATCTTCGCCGTTCCTTCTGAATTCGGCAAACAGCGTGGCAATCCGAGCATAAAAGGTTTCTTCGTCTGCTGTTCCCGTCTTTTCTTTGCGAACGAACTCGTCGAGGAGATCAACAGTTTGATGAAGCGCCGCGACAAGCCGGGCGGAAGTCGGCTTGCCCTCTTCAACCAAGTTGGCCAGCAGCGTCTCAACGATTTTTGCCCCTCGACTCAAATCGGCCAACTGCACCTGGGAGGCCGCCCCTTTGATATTATGAAAGAGCCTATGGAGTTCATCCAAGGTGGCTGTTGCCGTACTCTCGACGGCAAGGATCGCCAATCCTTGCCGTATTTCCGGGAGATAGGATTCGACTTCCTGGAGAAAAAGTTCGAGGAGGTCGGCGTGCGGTAATCTCGCCATCGTCATCGCCCCCTCCCCGGGAGGATTACAGCCTTGGTTTTCACGCCATCACGGTTCGTTGCAGATATCATTCCCTCTCCTCAAGTCTTTTCCTAACGACTCCTAAAGTCGATAAGACTTGGCGCCGTTAAAAATTTCCGGACATTTAGAATATAATAGAGTGTGTTCTCGACCAGCAACCCAGCGGTAAACAACGATGTGTCCATGGGAGTGTTATCGAAAAAATCAAGGGGTTTGCTTTCCGTTGCCGCGCGACTGACCGTGCTGACGATCCGGTCCAGTCTGATTCCGATTTTTTGTTTACGGTGCCGCAGGACCACGAAACGATTGCCGGCACATACGCCCCGGCCACTAAGCTTCAGAAACCCGCCCAAATCAATGACCGAAATTATCTCACTCCTGACATTAACAACACCTTGAATCCACTCTGGAAGATTGGGAAGAAAAGTGATTGCCGGCAAAGGTCCGACCTCGGATAAATCATCAATGGCTATCGCCAGATGTAAACTCCCTGTGGCGACGAGGATGTATTTCGTCAACTTCTCCTGCACCGGGACAAACTGCAGATTCGCCGAGCCTGAGTCGCTCATCACCACCGAGAGTTCTGCATCGATATTTTGAATAAGAGTATATAAATCGGGCAAACTTGACATATGTTCTCTTTAGATTTTTACAACTTTGATCTGCTGTTCATATGTTGTCATCAATAACGGCAAGCAGTTTTTCCGGGTCAAAGGGTTTAGTCAGATATGCCGCCAATCCTCCTTTCAAACCCTTCTGTCTGTCTACCGGATTGTTTTTTGCCGTCAGCATGACCACCGGAATATTTTTTAGCCGCTGATCATTTTTCAACCGGAAGAGGATGTCATACCCGGTCATATCGGGCAACATGGCATCGAGCAGGATCAGATCCGGTATCACTTCTTCCATCTTCCGTAAGGCAGCCCCACCGGTCGCCGCTTCCTCTATTGCATAGCCCCGCTTGGCCAACACCATCGAAATAACCTTTCGAGAGGTCGGACTGTCCTCAACTACCAGAACCGTTTTATCAGCTTTCCCGGCCCCTGTTTGCGGAACCACATGCGAATAGGGGAATACGGGGGGAGGTACAGCCGCTGCCGGCATGACCGGAGTCTCTCTAACAGGAACCGCCGCAGAATTGGCTGGTTCGCTCTTTTGCGGACTGACGGTGGCCGGTGCAACCGATACTTGCAGAGGCTTTGCCGTAACCGGAACCGATGGTTCGGTCCTTTTACCACCGGCAGGTGCCGCTGCCGGTTGTTCGAGATATTTTTCAAGAACCGCCAAAAGTTTTGCAGGGTCAAAGGGCTTTGTCAGGTATTCGTTCGAGCCGTGAAACAAGCCTTTCAAGCGATCCGAAGGTTTGCTCTTGCCGGTAAGCATAATGACCGGAACCTCGGCCATCCCCGCACTTTGTCTCAGTCTCGACAAAACTTCATAGCCACTCATGTCGGGGAGCATCACATCAAGGAGAACGAGATCGGGAGCCATTTCCTCGCTCTTTTGCAACGCCTCCGAACCACTTTTCGACTCGATAATTGTGTAGCCCTTACGGCCGAGCAGCATGCTGATAACCTTTCGAGAGGTCTGGCTGTCTTCCACCATAAGAATAGTTTTATGCACAGCCGAAGAAGTCACGCGTGGGCCGGTCGTGCGCCCTGTGGGAACTGCTCTGACAACCGGTGTCGCCTGTTTCTTCAAGAGGGCCGTAGCCCTGTTAAATATCGGTTCCCGCGGTGATATCTGCAAAGCCTTGTCGATAAACTGCCGCGCCCGGTCGATGTTGCCAAGGGAAAAATGGCCAAGACTAAGACAGTAGGCAATACGAGAATTCTCGGGGTTGAGCTGCAATTCCCGTTCATATGCCTGGAGGGCCTGCACCAGCTCGGAACTCCTGCTACCCTCCGGAGAAATATGAGCATCAGAAATGCGCAAAGCGCCCTGGCAGGTCTTACAGCGTATTTCGCCGGCAGCAACCAAAGACCAACAGAAGATGCATCGCTTCACCGTCTCCTGCGAGCCGCCAAGCTGGGGCAAAATTTTCTCTGTCTCCCGCTGGACAACCGGATCGCAATTGCCCCATTTTCGAGCCTCGGCGAGCGCCTTTTTGATGTAATCTTCCCGGCTCATGACGCGAGAATGCCAGAGCCACGCCGGATAATAAAACCGGTTGCTGCGGAGAACCTCGATCAGTTTTGAACCTGCCTCCGTCCGTCTAAACTGATAAATGAGATGAATCGCCTGCTGCAGGCTTTCCTCCTCATTACAACTAGGAGCGACCGGGGTATGCGATAATTTGCTCAGTAATCGTTCCACCAAAGGGAGGCTGAGGGAGACATTGCCCTCAAACGGTTGACTGGACGTTTCCGCCTGAATCTCTCCATCCCGGATGGCTGCCAGGGTTAGAAGGGCTCCGTTACCACTCAGCTTGTCGCAGGAAGCGGTTACGACCTGCCCCTTACGAACCTGAAGCCGTCCAAGATACTTAACATTTTTCACTGAAACATCAACATTACCCGAAAGCACCTGTTGTGACTTCAGATAGAGCAGAATATTCTTCTCTGTCTCGGCAGAAATGATGCACGAGTCGGTCATAACAAGCCTCTAAACGTTAAGAGAAATGTTTCTTTGCCCCGGGTTAAACTACTTGAGTTTCGCCGACTTTGAAGATCTCAACCGCTGAATGCAGATCCCGAGCAGTTTTACTGAGAACATTCATGGATGCCGCCGTATCCTGTGAAGAAAGTGAGGATTCCCGGCTGATCTCACCAACCTCTTTCATGGTTTGCGAGATGGTCTCGGAAACATGTACCTGACCAGTGGTAGCCTCGGTAATAGCCTCGATCAGTTCCGCAAGATCGTTGGAAACCTTCTCAATTTCCTGGAGCTTGGCATGGGCACCGTCAGCAAGTTTCGAACCCTGAACAACCTTGCTGATACCTTCATCGATACGGTTACTTACCTCTTTAATTTCATTCTGGATACTCTTCACCAGAACCTCGATCTGCTTGGTCGAGTTACTTGAATTGTCGGCGAGACGCTGAACCTCGTCGGCGACCACCGCAAAGCCATGGCCGGCCTCGCCGGCCATGGCCGCCTGAATGGAGGCGTTGAGGGCGAGAATGGATGTTCGGTCGGCTATCTCGTCAATAATCTGGACGATGTTGCCGATCTCGAGAGAGCTCTCTCCAAGGCGTTTGATGGGGCGCGCCGTTTCATTGATCTGCTCGCGGATATCGGCCATGGCTTTATTGGTCTCGGTAACCGCCAGAGCACCTTCCTGCGCATTCAGCCTCGATTGACGGGATACCGAGGCCGATTGTTGGGCATTGGCGGCAACTTCCCGGATCGATTGGGCCATCTGTTCGATAGCCTCAACTGCTCCGGTAACTCCCTTCACTTGCTCGATATTTTTCTGAGCGAGAGTCATGGTCTGGCGAGCTACCTGCTCCGAGGTACTATCTACCGATTCGGTCGCCACCTTAACTTTACTAATAATGTCGGAGAACTGGTCAGCCATGGCGTTGAAAGAATCGGCAATGGCACCGGTCATATCTTCCGTTACCTCGGCTCGACCGGTAAAATCACCCTCGGTCAAGGCGCTGATCTCTTCCAGCAGCTTCATGATCGATTCCTGGATGGTGTCACGTTCCGCCTGACTCTGAATGAGCACCGTGATATTATCAAGCATCCCGTTCAGAGTCGAGGCCATGACGCCCAGTTCGTCATTGCTGACCACCTTGGTACGAGCCTGATAATTACCTCCGCCGATTTCATCGAGAAGGCCCATGATATGATTGACTTGGTTGGTAAGTCCCCGAGACAACTTCACGGCGATAAAAATTGCGAGAAGAACAGAGACGATACCTACGGCCAACACAACTTTTAACACCAGAGAGGCGGTATCCTCCATATCCTTGGTGGCCTTTGCCTCATTGGCGACGGCAAGATCGAGGAACGACTTGATTGCCGGCTCGGCCCGTTTTGCCGCATCCTGGTAACCGACAATTCTGGCGGCGATAATGCCGTCAGTGTTGCCTACCTCGACAAACCATTTATCAAACTCCTTCAGTTGATCGGCCAATTTTGCTTTAACCGGTGCAGCCAATGCCGAGGATTCAATAAGGGTTGCCAGGGCGGCTCTTCCTTCCTTCACCTTGCTGCTGTTTTCCTTTTCCGGAGCTGTGAGATATTCCTGTAGGGTTGCTTTGAGCAAGAAAAAGCTATTTTGCACCGGAGCAAGATTTGAAGCAGCGACAGTGGTACCGAGATTGTCAAGACTCTGTCGCAATTTGACCAATTCGCCAAATTCCTTATCAACACGTAACTCAAGAATGTTGACGGTTCCGACAAAGGCACTCAGGTATTCATTGATGGAATCCATTGCCGTTTGTGCGACATCAATATCCTTGGGGGTTTTGGCCAACTGTTGAATCTGGTACAAGGTGCGGTAAGCCTCACCGCCAAGAGCAATAAAGGGATTGATATACAGTTCCTTGGCTTCGCGAATACCTTTCTTCTCTTGATTAAGAAGAAAATCTTTCTCATATCGCTGCATAACGCGAAGGGTGTTTTCAGTTTCCAGACTCAGGCGCGCAATCTTGCCATGGACCATGACCAGGGCCTCAATCGTTTTTTGGGCGTAGGTCTGTGAAATCAAGGTGATTGCTATAACCGCAAGGGTCAGGGCAATCAGCGTCATAAACGACCACAACAGTTTCGTACGAATCTTTTGGCGTCCCGAAAGTTGCGATCCAACACGACTTTGCACTACTCCAGGCTCTTCTGTTTTTCCGTCCATTACGTCTCCATAATTTCTGTTACTGTCCTTAAAAGGAAATTCCTCTCAGACCCACCCTGCAAGACTAAGAAACATCTAGCAGACTACCCTAAATCCGCTTTTTTTTGCAACTTTTTTGATCAATTTGGTGATGGTTCTTGTAATTTTGCAATCTTGCACGCATCAAGGTCGGAGAAGAGAGAGAATCTTCTTGATAATATCGTCCACGGCAAGCCCCTGATGGGGCAATTGTTCGGCTATGCCGCCCTGACCGATTTTACTCGTTCCGAGATACCCATATCGCGGATGCAGCCCTCTCTCCAGAAGCCAGGTGCCGTAACGAATGCCCAGTCCGGTCTTGCTGTTCTGACTTTCCACCACCAGCACGAAGGGGCTGCCGCCTACCTTTTCGAGCATCTCCTCGTCAATAACATTCAGTGTCGGCTTATTGATAAGCCCTACAGTGATCCCTCTGTTTCGCAGCTGCAACACCGCGTCCAGACAGCGATAGGTCATTTCCCCATAGGTAACGAGATAGCCGTCCTTGCCCTCGCGAATGAGTTCATCCTTGCCAGGCCTAAAAACGTAACCATCGCCAAACACTTTATCGCCCTTCTCGGTGAGTAGATACGGGGTTGCCGAACGGGTGGAAAAGAGGAACCTCAGTCCCGAGTCATGAAACACTTCTTTCAGCATCGCCCGCAGTTGCAGCGTATCGGCAGGGAAATAGAGGCGGGTCGCGTCCCCTTCGGCGACCGCGTTATCGGCAAAGAAGTTGTTAATACCGAAGTGACAGGTGTTGTCCGCCATATCGTCGATTCCCGAATGGGAGAAGTGGGCGAGGACATTAGCATGGTTGAGACGGGCCATGGTAATCTCGGAAACAACCATCTCCAGGAAGGCGGCAAAGGTTCCGAAGATCCCCTGACGACCGGATTCGGAGCCGAAGCCTGCCGCCACCGAATAGTTATTGCGTTCCATGATTCCACCGTGCACATAGACCTCGGGATGGTTCTTGCGGATGTGGTGCAGGCCGCAGGATCCCTCAAGATCGGAGTCAACAACCAGCACCTTGTCGGCTGGATTAGCCATGGAATCGAGGAGTTCGCAGACCGCGCGGCCGAAGTCATCGCGCACCTTTCCGGTTTCCGCAGTGCTGCCCAGATAGGTGTCCTTGGTTTTTTTCAGCGGATAGGTCTGCAGCATTTCAACCGCGTCGCTCAGACCGCGGGCGGTCAGATAATCGACCGCCAAATTTACGGCAATGACATCATGGCCCTTGGGCGAGCCCTCGATTCCGGGGACGCCCACAGCCATTGGCCGTTTGTTGACGAGGGCGACCGGGCCTGCTGCCACCAGCGCCCCTTGTATGCGGGCGAACAGGGCATTGAGGTCCTCGCCGTTGCCGACACTGATGGCCAGCCCTTGTCCGGCAAGAGTTCGCGCTACATCATAACCTTTCATATACTGGCTGGGATGACCGGCGATGGTGACATCGTTGTCATCGATGAACAACTTGACGCTCAGCTTTCGTGCCACCGCATAGCGGGCCGCCTCGGCGTTGTCGCCTTCCATCTGTGAACCATCGCTGCCGAACATGACCACGGTCTTGGTCTTGTCGGCCTCGGCAACGCCATTGACATAACTCCACAGGTGGCCAAGGCGACCGGAAGAAAAGAAAACTCCGTTGTCTTCATCGCGTTCGGGATGACCGTAGAAGCCTTTACCATACTCGCGGTAATGGAGCAGGGACTCGGGTTTTTTATAGCCATTGAGAACGGCCATCACATACTGGATGGCCACCCGGTGCCCGGCTTCATCAAAGTAGACCGGATGCAGGGCCACCGAGCCCTTCATAAAACCGTCAACAATCAACATTTCCGGGACGATATCGAATGCACCTCCGGTGTGACCGCCGAGCCCTTTCACGTTGGCCAGAGCGGTAAAAAACACCAGACAATCTCGTACCAACTGGATATTGTCAGTCAGTATCCGCTGTTGTTCTTCTGTCAGTGCGGTCTGCTGCAAGTCGAACTTCAGTGATGTATATTTACTTAAATCTATTGGAAAAACCATCTTATCCTCCGGTTGGTTATGGTACTGAAAGTGAAAGTCCGATTGCAGCAATTGCCTTGACTTGTCCTACTTGGTGCCGAACATTTCTATTGTCCATATTTTATGACAACGGCTTATTTCGTAGGAGCGCAGGCATTCGGTGAGAGTTTCGACGAAAAAACATTTTTCTTTGAAGCTACAAAGACCGTGTTTTAAAAAATAATGGTGAAAAAAGCTAGGAATTTTCCCAAATGGAACGATCCAAGAAGAAACTGGAAAACACACTGCCGTCTCATTAAAACACCTTGATCATTTGGCCCGGGGCTGACGGTAATACCACTGAAGTTGATCCGGACTGCTGTCCTCATCCACATTCTCACTTGCTAATTTCTTCTTCCCCTTGGCGGTTGGCAACAATTCTTTCAGCTTCCACACACCATCCAAGCGGCCGAAAGTCCAGAATTCTTCAAAAGGCTCCACATCTTCCTGCGCGCTCCAGACTGCGCTGCCTTTGTAAAGAATTCTCTGGGCATGGGCGTTGATTCGCACAGTAAACTCATCTCTGGCCCGATCCGTGAAGTTTCGCACCAGAATCAACTCAGCTTTCCGAACACAGATATTACGGTACTCGACCTTTAATCCCTCTGCTTGCCATTGGATGAGCTGATTTTGAAGACTGTCGGCGACCTCGGGAAAGAGATCAGCAGTCGGTATTTTTGCAGAATCTCCGGATTCCCTTGCTAGGTAAAGATTCATAAAAACTTGCCGTGCCCGTTCCAGCATTGAATTACGATCCCAAAGTTTATCGGTCTGAACCAAAAAGTTCAGCATGCGATCAATACGGGTAATTTTCTTTTCGACGTTTTTTTCAAGCCAGGGACCGGCCGGTCCGCTTTGCCCGGCGTTTTCCGCGTAAATCCCTTTGATTGTTTGGTCCGTAAGCATCTCCGCAAAGTTTTCATCCTTGAGAACCTCCGACTCTCCGGCTTGCTCAATTTCCCTCAGGAGCCAAATTCCGCCAGAAAAATGGAAGACCAAAAATTCCTGAAATGTGGCAGACGCACGGTCGCCGCGCAGAAATTTCCCGGTACGGTCATCCACATAGTAATCGCGGGCCGAGGCAGTAATCAGAGCAGTAAATTCCCGCTGGTCCGGTTTCTCAGTGTACCGGACATTGACGATATCAATGTGTTGAATAGCGAGCGTCTCGATGCGGTTGATCTCATGATTGCGGGTAAGCCCCTCAAGCTGGACCAAGTGCTGCGTGAACAAATCCTTAAGGAGAAGCGGTGCCATCGGGCTGTACTCCCTTTTCTCCCAGCATTCCTGGAGCTTGAGAAATACCGTTTCGGCAAGTTTTCGTAAAGCATCTGCAGAAACCGATGCGTCCTGGTGGCTCAAAAAGGTCAGGAGCTTTTCGGTTTTTGCTGCTTTTGCGGCTATGGCTTTTCGACTGTAGACGAAGTCAAGATTCTGCTTTTTCGTCTGTCTCCTGCTTGCGGCAATCACCAGAATGATCACCACCGCAATGACGATAAAAAAAACCACAAAGCCAAAAAAGGGTATGGAATCGTCGGAAGAACCGCCGCTTCCCGAACTGGAACTGGAGCTGGAATGGCTCGAACTGGAATGGCTGGAGCCTCCGCCGCCACCTTTGTTATGGACCGCAAGATGGTCGACAAAAAAAGTGTTGGGATAGTCTGTTTGCAGGTTGAAAACCGCGACCGACTCCCGCACCGACTCTATGGAAATAATGGGTTGCCCGGTTAATGATTGACCATTCCAGGCCATGATCTGGTCGCCGGTGCGGAGTGCCTCCACAGTCTTAAATCTACCCTCACCAACGGAGAATGGATGATCGACAGTTACTCGAACCATCTGCTGCTCGGTCTTGAGCACGACAAATTCCTCGACCGTTCGCCGTAGAACCGTCTGCACCTTTGTCTGCACAAGCCGGCCCTCCGGCGTAAAGGCCAGAAGAGTCTCTCCTGCCTCGACCTTGCTGATGGGAAGCTCTGTTCCATCAGGTTTCAGGACCATGGTTTCGGGGAGAAAACACCCCTTGTTGTGTACCACAAAACCAGAGGAAACAAAGGTTCCGGCGGGACTGACCATCAGGTTAAAAGCCGGCAGCGTTGCTTTTGCAGTATGTATGGATTGGATTGGCGTTTTAAAAATTGCCCCATCCTTTGCAAGGTAAACAGAATCACCGGTATGCAGACGACCGGCAACCAGGAATTCACCCATGGCGACCATGATGGGATGTTCCTCGGTGACTCGCAACGTGTCACCGCCGGCCAGAATCTCCAAGATCATTTCCGGCTTGACAACCGCAACCCCCGCGACTTCTACCTCTTGCAAACGCCCGGCTGCAAAGCCTATGACATGATCACCGGGCTTGAGCCTTTCAATGGCAGTTGAACCCGTCGGGGTCAAGACCTGTGTTCCTTCTTCGAGGCATCCACCTCCACCTCTCGCCCAGCAAGGATTCTGACCAAGGAAAATGGCGAGGAGCAAGGTAAACCCGATAATCCATTTCATATGTGCAATCTCCATACGGGTGGGCTGAAACGAAAATTCTAAGGTGCTAATGGAGTGCAGCGATGATACCGCCCAGGACCGCGGCCGCCGCAACAATGCTTACGCCAAGAATGGCCGCAGCCACCACCCTCCCAAAATATTCGCCAACTGCTGTGTTGCCGCGGGCAATTTCCTTATGTTCGTCAATATTCGGAGTCATTCGATCAATAAGCCCTGGAAGTATCAACGATGATGCAATGACCATCGCCATCCCGACTAAGCCACCGATTATTGAAAAAACCATCGCCCAGCCGATGCTGTAAATCGTCTCTGTCATGGGGACCTCCTTTTTCTAAAATTTCACTTTGGGAGCCAACCTTTCTTCCGAGGCGTCAACCTGAAAAAAAGCCTCGGGCTGAAAACCGAACATGTTGGCGATGAGATTGCTCGGAAAGACTTCAACCCGATTCTTATACCGCATGGCTGCATCGTTATAATACTGCCGCGCAAAGCCAATTTTATTCTCAGTGCCGGCCAATTCTTCCTGAAGTGACAGGAAGTTTTCATTGGCTTTAAGCTGTGGGTACGCCTCGGCCAAGGCAAAGAGCGAACGCAGGCTGGATGAAAGGGCGTTTTCGATCTTGGCCTTTTCTTCCACGCTGCCGGAAAAATTGATGGCCTGTTGCCTGGCATTGACAACTGCCTCAAGGGTTTGCCGCTCATGGCCGGCATAGCCCTTGACCGTTTCAATCAGGTTGGGAATGAGATCATATCGGCGCTTGAGTTGCACCTCAATGGAACTCCAGGCGCTTTTGACTTCATTTCTGCCTCGAACCAGCCCGTTATAAGCTCCGATCACCCAAAAAAACACTGCAAGCCCAACAACAATGACAACGATCAAAGGTATCATCTCCCCTCCTTTTATTTTTCAGTGAGATCAGTCGTTAATGATGGACACCAACCCTGTTAAACATTTTCTTTGTTGCAGAAACCTTTCCCTCAAACGGTTTCCGAGCGGCGAGGTTCCGGCAAGTAGTCTTTGCGTACCGGGGCAAAGACCTCGACAGCCACTGAATCCTCAAGGATTTCGGCGCCATGTTTGACACCCCCGGCAATACACCAGCTGTCCCCCGGGGTAACCAAATGAACCTCCGTACCAATGGTCAACCGAAGCCGTCCACTCACCAGATATCCACTCTGTTCATGGGGGTGCGCATGCAGCGGAAGAATGGCCCCTTTATGCAGACGAAATTCAACCATCAGGGTCTTTTCGCCGTACACCAGGGTCTTCTGCTCGATCCCGTCAACTGCTCGCATATAGCCGACTTCACTCTGCTTTTCGAACATTTTTCACCTCATTTTCTCCGTCTGCAACACTCTTCTCTTTCCCACCGTCTTGGCAATCGCCAAATCTCTCAACGAGATTACCATGTTACCCAAAATGATGCCATTATTTCATCAGCATGCCTCCAACCGCCGTGCCGACGAAGGTGCCCTTGGTATCCCTGCCGATGGTCTGCCTGCCAACTCTTCCCGCCCGCTCTTTATCAATTTTTAAAACTGATTATCATTACTGTAAGTTTTTAGGGGCAAGATAAGGTTTCAACACCAACCACCTATCGTGGAAGAAAGGGAACCTCCTCTTACTCCGACTCTCCTTATTATAACAACGGAGCTGCTATGAAAAACTCTCTCTTTATAACCCTCTGTATTACCGCCCTCCTCCTTGTCTTGGGAACAATCATCGGAATCACCGGCAACAAAGACCATCCGCGCGCCCAGGAGGTGCCAAAGACAACCGAAAAAGCCCTTTTTGCCGGGGGCTGTTTCTGGTGCATGGAAAAGCCCTTTGAGGCGCTTGATGGGGTACTCTCCGCCACCTCCGGCTATGCCGGCGGGACGACGAAAAACCCGACTTACCAGGATTACGGCGCCGGCGGCCACATTGAAGTAGTGCAGATTATCTATGATCCGCAGAAGATCTCTTATGCCCGGCTGCTCGACACCTTTTGGCGGCAGATCGATCCGACCGACGCCGGCGGCCAGTTCGTCGATCGCGGACATCCCTATATTTCCGGGATTTTTTACTATGACGACAGCCAGAAAAAATTAGCCGAAGAATCAAAGAACAATCTTCAACGCAGCGGAATCTTTACCGGCCCGATAGTAACACCGATCGAACCGGCCCCGGAGTTCTGGGCGGCGGAGGAATATCACCAGGATTATTATAAGAAAAACCCCCTCCGTTACGCCTTCTACCGAAACGGCTCCGGACGCGACAACTTTCTGAAAAAGCACTGGCAAGGCAAAGAATTCACAGCGATACAGGAAGACAAACCCAAGGATCTCCGCAGCCGACTCACCCCCCTGCAGTACAAGGTGACCCAGGAAAACGATACCGAACCGCCCTTCGAGAATGTTTACTGGAACAACAAAGAGCCTGGTATTTATGTCGATATCGTTTCCGGGGAACCGCTGTTCAGTTCAGTGGATAAGTTTGATTCGGGGACGGGCTGGCCGAGTTTCATCCGGCCCCTGGTACAAGACAATATCGTCGAACATTCGGATCGGGTATGGCTGACGGTCAGGACGGAGGTGCGCAGCAAGAAGGCAAATTCGCATCTGGGGCACGTCTTCAATGACGGCCCGCCGCCAACTGGTTTACGCTATTGCATCAATTCTGCCGCGCTGCGATTCATCCCGGCCGACAAGCTTGGCCAGGAGGGACTTGAGGAATACACCGCCTTGTTCCGGTAAGTGCATCCCGGTCGGCTGCTTCCCGGAAATAACCGGCTGCCGAACAACACCAATCGCCTTTCACAGCGGTCGAGGTCGGCCTATGCCAGTCAGGGGTACAAGCTCCACCGCGAGAATGCTGGCGAGGATGAGAGAACCCCCGGAAAGCTGCACCAGCGACAGGCGTTCCCCCAAGAAGACCATGCCGCCAAGGGCCGCAAAAATCGTCTCGGAGCTGAGGATGATCGCCGCGTCCGCCGCCGGGGTAAAGCGTTGTCCGACCACCTGCAGGGTAAAGGCCATGCCGACGGAAAAAACTCCCACATAGAGAATACCCCAGACAGCGCCGAGAATCTGAGAGATGGTCGGCGATTCAACAAAAAAACCGAGAAGGAGTCCCCCCACTCCGCAGACCAAAAACTGCCCGGCCGCCACCACTAGCGGCGCCCCGGTCCTTGACGCCATGATACCGACAAGCGTCACATGGGTTGCCCAAAAAATGGTGCTGGAAATAACCCAAAGATCACCGATGGCCAGCTCGACATGCTGCGCCCCGCTGAGGATATAGGTGCCGACAAAGCAGCAGACCGATGCCGGCCAGATGGCAAAATGCACCTTGCGCTTCAGGACGAGGAGGCCTAACAGAGGCACTAGAGGGACATACAGGGCGGTGAGAAAGCCCGAATTGGTAACCGAGGTGCGCAAGATCCCGTGTTGCTGCAGCACCGCCGCGGTCAGAAGGACACAGCCGGTGAGGAGGATGCCGAGCCAATCGGTGGCATGAAACCTTCGTTCCCGCTCCAGCCGCCGCATCTGGCGGATGGCAAGAGGCAACACCAGAAGAGCCCCGACCAGGAAGCGAGAGCCGGTGAAAGTGATGGTTCCCAGTTTGCCCGTGCCGATCTGCTGCACCACGAAGCTGCTGCCCCAGATCATTGCAGTGAGGGTGAGTAGCAGATTCGCTTGGATGCGTGTCATTTTTTGCTCCAAACTTTTATCCTGAAATTTCTTTTCCGGCGCACGGTAAATCGGTGATGCACGAAGGATGCGGCAGTATACAGGCCCGCCATAATTTTTCAAGCAGAGTCGGCACCGATCCAAAGAACCCTGCATGGCAGACCCGCAACTTGCCCTCCGAAGATTTTCGCTATTTTCGAATTTGAAGATATCATATTTCATATGAAATATGATATTGACAATATCGACCCTTCGAGGGATAATGATTGCAGACGACAAGATTCCGCGCTCTTCTTGCCGGCAGGAAGGAGTCAGCCGGAACACTGTCCGGCAAAATCGCCCAATGCAGGAATGAATTATGGAAACGCTCTCGGAACGGCAGAACAAGATCCTTTCCCTGGCGCGGGAATTCGGCAGAATTGATGTCGAGGAACTTTCCGTAAGCTTCAAAGTCTCGCCCCAGACCATCCGCAAAGACCTCAACGAACTGTGCGACAAGCAGTTGCTGCAGAGAATCCACGGCGGAGCCATCGTCGGCTCGGGCATTGAAAATGTAAGCTATGAAGCCCGACGCCTCCTCGCCCCCGACCAGAAGCAAGCAATAGGCAAAAAGGCTGCAAAACTGATCCCCGACAACAGTTCACTCCTGATCAATATCGGCACGACTACCGAGCAGGTCGCCCGTGCCCTGTCCGATCACCGGGGCCTGCTGGTCATTACCAACAATATCAACGCAGTCGAAATAATGAAGAATTTTCTTGGCGTCGAGCTGATCATTGCCGGCGGCCAGGTGCGGCGCTCGGATGGCGGTATTGTCGGTGATGCAACGGTTGATTTTATCAACCAATTCAAGGCCGATTATGCGGTCATAGGGGTTTCCGCCATCGATGAAGATGGCTCCCTCCTCGATTATGATTTCCGCGAAGTTCGGGTGGCGCAGGCGATCATCAGAAATTCCCGGCATATCATACTCGTCGCCGACGCCATGAAACTCAAAAGGACCGCTCCCATTCGCATTGGCCACATCTCGCAGATCAGCACCATGGTCATCGACGAGGATATGCCGAAAAAGCTGAAAGATATCTGCGCACAAAGCGGTGTCGATATCGTTATTGCCAGACCTTGACGAAGGCGACACAGTGAAAACGCGCCATGCTGTAAAAAAAATCCACTTGCCCCGAGAATTTATTTTCGGTTAATCTCTAAATTTACTTGCATTCGAAATTTATTGTCATGCAATATGAAATCAACACAGCAAAGGAGGCCGGATATGAACACCCCTGTATTCGATCTTGCGGTAATCGGCGGCGGCATCAACGGTTGCGGCATCGCCCGGGATGCGGCGGGGCGCGGTCTTTCGGTATTCCTCTGTGAACAGGACGATCTCGCCTGCGGCACCTCCTCGGCATCCACCAAACTTATCCACGGCGGCCTCAGGTATCTCGAATACTACGAGTTTCGCCTGGTTCGCGAGGCCCTGCGCGAGCGTGAGGTACTTCTTACGGCCGCCCCACATATCATCTGGCCACTGCGCTTCATCCTTCCGCATCACGCCGGTTTACGTCCGGCCTGGCTGATTCGCCTCGGCCTCTTTCTCTACGATCATATCGGCGGCCGCAAGCTCCTGCCCGGCACCACCTCCGTCGATCTGCGCACGGACGAGGCCGGCCGGGTTCTAAAAAAGAATTTCTCCAAGGGTTTTGAATACTCCGACTGCTGGGTTATGGATAGTCGGCTGGTGGTCCTCAACGCCATGGATGCCGCCGCCAAAGGGGCAACCATACGTACCCGCACCAGGTTGCTGTCGGCCACCCGCACCGGCAAGACCTGGACGCTCAGGCTCCTCGACCGATCGCAGGACAAAGAATATAACGTCGAGGCCCGTGTTCTCGTCAACGCCTCCGGTCCCTGGCTCGACGAGCTGATGCCCCGCATCACCCACACCGCCTCCCGGGAACATATCCGCATGGTCAAGGGCAGCCATATCATCGTCCGCAAGATGTTTGACCACGGCCGGGCCTATATCTTCCAGAACGAGGATGGCCGGATCATCTTCGCCATCCCCTACGAAGGGGACTTCACTCTCATCGGCACCACCGATGTTGATTTCCACGGCGATCCGAGTGCAGTGGCAATCTCGGAAGAGGAGACCGCCTACCTGTGTCGCGCCGCTTCCGAGTATTTCACCAACGAATTGTCGCCCGCCGATGTGGTCGGCAGTTTCTCCGGCATCCGCCCGCTTTTTGATGACGGCAAGAGCGATGCCAAGGCGGCCACCCGCGATTATGTTGTAAAACTCGATACCGGTCGGGACGAGGCGCCGCTCCTCTCCCTCTACGGCGGCAAGATCACCACCTATCGCAAACTTGCCGAGTCGGTACTCGCCAAACTCTCCCCTTTCCTGCCAAACATGGGAGGCACCTGGACCGAAAAAGCCCCTCTCCCCGGCGGCGATTTCCGACCGGAGAACTTTACCGCCGAGGTCGACAGACTGCGTGCCCACCGCCCGGTCCTCACCGTGGGTCACGCCACCCGCCTGATCAGAACCTACGGCACCTGCGCGCAGACCATGACTGCACCAATCAAGGATCGCCACGCTCTGGGAAAATGTTTTGCCGCCGACCTCTACGGCTTTGAGGTTGACTACCTTATCGACAATGAATGGGCGCGAAATGCCGGGGATGTGCTGTGGCGACGCACCAGACTTGGGCTTGTCGCTACCGAAGAGGAAGCAGCGACGCTTGACGGCTATATCCAAGAGAAAATATCGGTCGATCGACTGCTGTCGATATGATAAAATGAAAAGGAGAACCGCTCATGGCGTCGTACATCCTGGCAATCGATCAGGGAACCACCTCCAGCAGGGCGATTGTTTTCAACGAGCGGCTTGAGATACAGGGCGTCGGTCAGCAGGAGTTGCGGCAGTTCTTTCCGCAATCCGGTTGGGTGGAACATGACCCGGAGGAGATCTGGAGTTCAACCCTTGCCACCTGTCGCATGGCCCTGGAAAAGACCGGTCTCAGGGCCGCCGATATCACCGTCATCGGCATCACCAATCAGCGCGAAACCACGATAATCTGGGATAAAGAGAGCGGCAAACCGATCCATAAGGCGATCGTCTGGCAGGACCGCAGGACCTCCGATTGTTGTGCCGAGTTGCGGGCAGCGGGCCACGACCCGCTCATCACCGAGAGAACCGGCTTGCTCCTCGACTCCTATTTTTCCGGCACCAAGATCAAATGGCTGCTCGACCATGTGCCGGGAGCCAGAAAAAAGGCCGAGTCGGGCAAACTCCGTTTCGGCACCGTCGACAGTTTTTTGCTCTCACGCCTCACCGGCGGCAAAGAGCACGCCACCGACGCCACCAATGCCTCACGCACCATGCTTTTTAATATCCATGACAACTGCTGGGACAAAGAATTGCTGGCGCTGCTGGATATCCCCGCCGCCCTGCTGCCCGAGGTAAAGGATTCGTCCGCCGATTTCGGCAGCACCGATCCGGCCCTGTTCGGCACCGCCATCCCGATCGGCGGTATCGCCGGCGACCAGCAGGCGGCTCTAGTCGGCCAGGCCTGTTTCCAGCCGGGCATGATCAAATCCACCTACGGCACCGGCTGCTTCGTCGTCCTCAATACCGGTGAGCAGGCGGTGCGTTCGAAAAACCGTTTGCTGACCACCATCGGCTACCGCCTGGCGGGCAAGACCACCTACGCCCTGGAGGGCTCGATCTTTGTCGCCGGCGCCGCGGTACAGTGGATGCGTGACGCCATGGGCCTCATCGAGTCGGCTTCGGATACCGGCAAACTGGCCCGCCGCGCCGACATCAGCCAGGATGTCTATCTCGTCCCGGCCTTCACCGGTCTCGGCGCACCGCACTGGGACGCCGAGGCCCGCGGTGCCATTTTCGGCCTGACCCGGGCTACAGGCCCGGCCGAATTGGCCAAAGCGGCTCTCGAATCGGTCTGCTATCAGACCCGCGACCTTCTGGAGGCGATGGGCGGCGACTGGGAAAGCACGGGCGCGACGGTGTTGCGCGTCGACGGCGGCATGGTTGCCTCCAACTTTACCATGCAGTTTCTTGCCGATATCCTCAACGCGCCGGTCGATCGGCCAATGGTGCTGGAAACCACCGCCTTAGGCGCCGCCTACCTGGCCGGACTGCAGAAAGACCTCTTGCCGCCACCACATGAGTTTGCCGGATCGTGGAAATGCGACAAACGCTTCACCCCGTCGCTTGCCGAGGACATTCGCGTCCGCAAATATAACGGCTGGAAGGATGCGGTGCGAAGGACCCTCAGCACACTGTAGAGGTTTTTAAAGGAGAAGCAAAGTTATGCAACCGCTCAGGACAATGGCGCCGGGTACCTTCAGCGAAGTTCTCTATATTCTTACCGACATTGACGACACCCTAACCCTTGCCGGCAAGCTGCCTGCATCCGCCTACAGCGCCCTGTGGCGCCTGACAGCCGCAGGCTATCAGATTATTCCGGTCACCGGCCGACCGGCCGGCTGGTGTGACTTGATCGCCAGGCAATGGCCGGTAGCGGGGGTGGTGGGCGAAAACGGCGCCCTGTATTTCCGGTACGACGAAAGGCGAAAGGTCATGGAGCGGCACTACTGGAAGACGGCAGAGGAGCGATCCATCGACCGGAAGCGGCTTGCGGCAATCCGTGAAGAGGTCCTTCGCTCGGTGCCTGGCTGCGCTGTTGCCGCCGATCAGGCCTACCGCGAGGCCGACCTGGCCATCGATTTCTGTGAAGATGTGGCGCCACTCGGACGGGAGGCGGTCGAAGCTATTGTCAAATGTTTCTTAAAGGCGAAAGCCATCGCCAAGGTCAGCTCCATCCATGTCAACGGCTGGTACGGCAACTATGACAAGCTCGCCATGAGCCGCCGCTTTTTTGCCGATGTCTTCGCCCTCGATATTGAAGTGAACCGCCACCGGGTTCTCTATGTCGGCGATTCCCCCAACGACGCCCCGATGTTCGGTTTCTTCCCGCACAGCGTCGGAGTCGCCAATGTGCTCCATTTCACCGA
The DNA here is from genome assembly GCA_903875445.1 of uncultured delta proteobacterium. Taxonomy (GTDB): domain Bacteria; phylum Desulfobacterota; class Desulfobulbia; order Desulfobulbales; family Desulfocapsaceae; genus Desulforhopalus_A. The sequence continues at coordinate 56,264 of CAIQWD010000016.1, forward strand.
GCAACTGGAACACCGACCGGCCTGGGTCACAGAAAAGGCGGGGGGCGACGGCTTTGCCGAACTGGTGGATTACCTGCTCAAAATTTGCCCTATTTCTCCTTCTCGACCAGACCCTTGACAAACCAGCGTTGCATGAGCAACACCACAAGGACCGGCGGGGCCATGACCAAGAGTGACCCAGCCATAGCGACATTCCACATAGGCACGTCGTCGGCCTGGGGGATCAAGTCCTTGAGACCGATAACCGCGGTGGTCATGTTTGGACTGGTAGTGATGAGGAGCGGCCAGAGATACTGGTTCCAACCGTAGACAAACTCGATTACCACGAGTGCTGCGATATTGGTCACGGAAAGAGGTAAAAGGATCTTCCAGAAAAAAACCATCGGCGAAGCGCCGTCGAGCTTGGCCGCTTCGCAGAGTTCTTCGGGGATGGTGAGGAAAAACTGGCGGAATAAAAAGGTGCAGGTCGCCGAGGCTACCAGAGGAAGGATCAGACCGGTATAACTGTTGAGAAGGCTCCATTCGAGGGAGATTTCAAAATTGTTGCCGACTACCCACTGCACCGCCGGGTTCAGATGGAGAACATTAACCAACCATTGCAATGGCCCGAGGAGATTGGCGGCCATTTCATAGGTGGGCAGGATACGGACTTCCACCGGCAGCATGAGGGTGCAGAAGACCGTGGCAAAGGCCACCTTGCGGAAGCGATAGTCGAAATAGACGATGGAAAAGGCGCCCAGCATGGAAACCACTATCTTGCCGAAGGTGATACCCGCCGCCATGATAAAGGAATTGACCAGCTGTCGGCCGAGGTGCACTTTATTCCAGGCCGCATGGATATTGATCAGGAACTGATCCCCCGGAACGAGAGGCATCGGCACCCTGGCTACCTGGTCAAGCGGTAGGGTGGCGGCGGTAATGGCGTAGAAAATCGGAAAACCGACGACGCAGATACCGACCATGAGAAAGATGTAGGTACAGGTATCGAGTATCGGGGTGCGTTCAACCATCATAGCGATCACGTAGTGTACTGCACTCGGCGTTCAACGAAGCGGAATTGCAAAACGGTAACGGTGATGATAAGGGCCATCAATACCAGGGATTGAGCGGCGGAAGCCCCCATGTTCAACCCGATAAATCCATCCTGATATACTTTGTAAACCAGGGTATTGGTTGCCCCTCCCGGGCCGCCCTGGGTGACCGTATGGATCACCCCGAAGGTCTCGAAGAAGGCGTAAATGATGTTCATTACCGTGAGGAAAAAGATAGTCGGCGACAACAGCGGAAAGGTGATAACCCAAAAGCGGCGGAGCGGTCCGGCACCGTCCATTGCCGCCGCCTCGATCAGAGAAAGGGGAATGGCCTGAAGCCCGGCCATGAAAAACACGAAGTTGTAACTGATCTGTTTCCAGGCGCTAGCCACCACCACCAGAAACAGAGCGTCGTTGCCGTTAAGTAACGGGTTCCAATGCATCCCCACTACGTTTTTCAAAAAATAGGCGACGACACCGTACGAGGGATGCAGAAGAAAGAGCCAGAGAATGCCGGAGATGGCCGGGGCCACCGCATAGGGCCAGATCAGCAGGGTACGAATCAGTGCCTTGGCACGCAGAGCCCGGTTGGCAAGGCAGCCGATGGCCAGCCCGATAGCGAGACTTACGAGGGCGGTGGCAAGGCTGAAAAACAGCGTGATACCGATGGATTTCAAATACAGAACATCGGTAAAAATCCGGACAAAATTTTCAAGCCAAACGAACTGACTTCTCCGGCCAAACGGATCACTGAGCATAAGGGATTGCAGCAAGCCCTGGATCGCCGGCCAGTAGAAAAATGCCAACGTCACCAGTACCTGCGGGGTAATGAGCAGATACGCCAAGGCGTTCGCTTTGAAATGGGAGCGTTTGATCATTGCATGACCCGATGGTCGCCGAAAGAATTGCTGCCGGTTGCGGTTTTTCTACCGGCGACCGCTGGAAACCTATTATGATCACGAGCCGCCAGCGGTCTGTACCTATACAGAATGAAGAGCTTCGGCTCTGCTATTTGTTGGTTTTTTCAAACTCCCGCAACTTGTCGTTGCCACGTTTGGTGGCGTCGGCCATAGCCTGTTTCGGCGTCTTGCTACCGTTCCAGATCAATTCCATCTCTTCGTCGAGAATGTTGCGAATCTGCACAAAATAACCGAGACGGATACCCCGGGAATTTTTATTGGGTACAGTCCGGTTAAGCTGCTTGATACCGACTTCCTGGTAGGGAATTTTGTCGAAGAAGCCTTCGCTCTTCAAGGACTCGTAAGCCTTCATGGTAATCGGGAAATAGCCGGTCTCCTTATGCCAGAGCTCCTGCATATCGGTCTGGGCAAGGAAATTCAAGAAGGCGGCAACACCTTTATAATCGGCCTTCGGATGGCCCTTCATAACCCAGAGAGAGGCACCGCCGATGATGCTGTTCTGCGGTTCCTTCATCTCGACTTCTACCGGGAGCGGAGCGATATCCCAGGCGAATTTAGCGTTCTTGGCGACATTGCCAATCCCACTTACCGATTCCATCATGATTGCTGCGTCGCCGGCCACAAAGGCGGCATTCGGTCCCTGATACTCCCGGCCTTCATAAGCAAAACGATTATCGGCCATCCAGGATTTCAGCCGTTCCAGATGTTTTACTACCTTGGGATTGTCGATCATCAATTCGCAGTCCAGACCTTCGTAACCGTTGGCCTTGGAGGCGAAAGGAATATCGTGCATGGCGCTGTAGTTTTCGATCTGAATCCACGACTGCCAGGTGGTGACCATCCCCTTCTTGGCCCCGGAGGCAACAAGTTTTGCCGTTATTTCCGCCATCTGGTCCCAGGTAAGCGGGGTGGTTTTCGATGGCAGGTCGATACCGGCCTTCTTAAACAGATCGACATTGTAAAACATTACCGCGGTCGAGGAGTTAAAAGGCATGGAAAGCAGATTGTTTTTTTCATCGACATAGTAACTGAGAACCGCCTGCAGGTAGCCGGACCAATCGATTTTATAACCTTGGTCGGCCATAAGTTGATAGACCGGGTAAATAGCCCCGGAAAGCATCATGGTCATGGTGCCGACCTCAAAAGCCTGGATGATGTGGGGATGTTTTTTGGCACGGTAGGCGGCGACCCCGGCGTTGACGACCTCGCCGTAATCGCCCTTATTGGTGGCGACGACCTTATATTCCGTTTGTGAATCGTTGAAGGCCTTGACCATTTTATCGAGGGTTTCGCCCCTGGCCCCTCGCATGGCGTGCCACCATTCGATGGTGATCGGTTCCGCCCAGACCTGGCCGGCAAGAAGAACCATCGCCAGCATCACGGCAATGAGTGTTGCTCCGCGTTTTCCTTTCATGAGTCTGTCCTCCTGTAAATGGTAGAAGTGTTCCCCGTAAGCCTCTCGACAACTCCTCTGATCTGTAGCCGACCAACTGCCAAAAACCGCAAGTATCTCTGTTTTTTTTAATCGGTTCCGGGAAGAGAGTCAAGTTTTGTTGTCGGTACGGAGTGCCGCCGCTCCTTCCTCCTCCCCCTGCTATTTATTGGTTTTTGTGGTTGAATGCGGCAGCGTCATGGGGTAAAGAAGGCAGTGATGTCAGGGCTCGGAGAGTATGGGCGGTAAGGTTTTCCAAGATCACAGAGAGATGAAGCATGGCGCAGGTACTTCTTGAGAAGGTAGTGAAACGTTTTGGCAAGAGCGAGGTCGTCCATGGCGTCGATTTGAGCATCGCCGACATGGAATTCCTGGTGCTGGTCGGGCCGTCCGGTTGCGGTAAATCCACTCTCTTGCGGATGGTTGCCGGCCTCGAAGAAATCAGTGAAGGCCGCATCCTGATCGACGGCAAGGTAGTCAATGATGTGGCACCTAAGGACCGGGGCTGCGCCATGGTCTTCCAGAATTACGCCCTGTATCCGCACATGAACGTCTATAAAAATATGTCTTTCGGGCTGACCATCAAAGGTTTCTCCAAGGCGGAGATTGAAAGCCGGGTGCAGGAGGCAGCGCAGATCCTTGGTATCGGGGAGTTGCTTACCCGTAAGCCGCACGAACTATCCGGCGGCCAGCGGCAACGGGTGGCGATGGGTCGGGCAATTGTTCGCAACCCTTCGGTCTTTCTCTTTGATGAACCTCTTTCCAATCTCGACGCCAAGCTGAGAAATTCGATGCGCACCGAGATCAAACGCCTGCACCAGAAGGTGCGTTCGACGATAATCTATGTCACCCACGATCAGGTAGAGGCGATGACTCTCGCCGACCGCATTGTCGTCATGCGCAGCGGTCGAGTGGAGCAGATCGGCACGCCGCTCGATCTTTTTGAACGACCGGCCAACACCTTCGTTGCCGGCTTCATCGGCAGCCCTCCCATGAATCTGGTGGACGGCCGGCTTCTCCGGACAGCCGACGGTTTCCAGGTACTTTTGTCCGAGGCTTTGCGGCTGCCAATTCCTGCAAAAGATCAAATGGCCACATTCGAAGATGGTCAAAAAGTGGTCTTTGGCATCCGCACTGAAAGCATCAAGCCTCTTTTTGCCGATTCCCGACCACCTCAGCCGGAAGAATGGAGTACCAACGGCTTGCTTGAGGTTGTTGAACCGCTTGGCGGTGAGACTCATTTGCACACCGATATTCTCGGCGTAAAATTCATAGCTAAATGCGATGGACGACAGCGGATCACTGCAGGAACGGATATGACCTTTTCTTTCCGCCTCAATGCCATCCACCTCTTCGACGCCGAGACCCGACAGGCAATTTATTGAATAATATATTTTGACATTGTTTGTGACAAAACCGGCGATAACCTTGTCAACAACAGGACCATAAGAACCCTCACTTACCGGCCTCCCTCCACCAGCCATTTTTCTTTTAAAAAGGTAATGCCGGCATGGTTGGTGAGATCGAGCTGGATGGGGGTGATGGACACATTGCCATCGGCAAAGGTATGCACATCGGTGTCTTCGCCGGGATCGGTGACCGGCGTCCCGCCGCCGATCCAGTAGTGTTTGGCGCCCCGCGGATCGAGGGTTTCATGGATGGAATTCTCCCAGAGTCTCCGACCCTGACGGGTCACCCGGATCTTTTTATAACTGCTGCCGCTCGGCACATTGATATTTAAGAGGGTATCGCCGGGCAGAGAGTTACGGAGTATTTTCCCGGCCATGCAAACGGCGATCTGCATGGCCGCCCGATAATCGTAGGGTGGTTCACCGCCCACCGAGATGGCCATGGAGGGAATCCCGTACATTGTCCCTTCGATGGCGGCGGACACAGTCCCCGAGTAGGAGATATCGTCGCCGAGATTGGCACCGGCATTTATTCCGGAAACGAGAAGATCGGGGCGAACGGAGAGAATTTTCTTCAGCCCGACGGCGACGCAGTCGGTTGGCGTGCCGTCGATGGTGTAGAAGTTTTCCCGGAGGAGCACCACCTTCAGTGGTCGGTTCATGGTGAGAGAGTGGGAAACCGCCGAATTATCGCGATCGGGGGCGATGACAATGGTTCTGCCGAGTCCGCTTAAGGCCTGCTGCAGGGCGACAATACCGGGACTGTGAATGCCGTCATCGTTGGTAATGAGGATTGTTTTCATGGGCATAACTGATAATCCGAGGGAAGGATTTTTGCAAGAGAAACACCAAGAGGGTCGGTAAAAGTGCCATGAATTCACTTATAAATCACTTGACGCAACCGGAGTTTCCCAATATATCAGATGAAACATTACCGATTACCCGGTCTATCAATGAAAAATAATACAGATTCAAGGAGATAAAAATGGGAGTGAATTACTTTAATACCTTACCGCTGCGTCGGCAGATAGAGGAACTGTCCAAATGTCGCTTTATGGATGCGGCGGAGTTCGACGGTGTCGAGTCTTTGCAGGGGAAAAAGATCGTCATTGTCGGTTGTGGCGCCCAAGGCCTGAACCAAGGACTCAATCTGCGCGACAGCGGACTTGACATAACCTATGCCCTGCGGCAGGCGGCAATCACCGGAAAACGCCAGTCGTGGAAGAACGCCACGGAAAATGATTTTGCCGTGGGCACCTACGAAGAGCTTATTCCGTCCGCCGATCTGGTGATCAATCTGACCCCCGACAAGCAGCATACCAACGTCGTTTCAACGATCATGCCGCTGATGAAAAAAGGCGCCTGCCTCTCCTATTCCCACGGTTTCAACATCGTCGAGGAAGGGATGAAGATCCGCGAGGACCTGACGGTCATCATGGTCGCCCCCAAGGCACCCGGCACCGAGGTTCGCCAGGAATACAAGCGGGGCTTCGGCGTACCAACCCTCATCGCCGTGCATGGCGAAAACGATCCGAACGACGAAGGCTGGGATATCGCCAAGGCTTACTGCTGCGCTACCGGTGGCGATAAGGCGGGGGTGCTGGAATCCTCCTTTGTCGCCGAGGTGAAATCGGATCTCATGGGGGAACAAACCATCCTCTGCGGCATGCTGCAGACTGGTTCCCTGCTCTGCTATGACAAGATGGTCGAACAAGGCATCGATGCCGGATATGCGGCAAAGCTCGTGCAGAACGGTTGGGAGGTGATCACCGAATCCCTGAAATTGGGCGGCCTTACGGCAATGATGGACCGACTTTCGAACCCGGCCAAGATCAAGGCTTACATTCTCGCCGAGGAGTTGAAGAATATTCTCCGGCCGCTTTTTGAAAAACACATGGACGATATTGCCTCCGGCCACTTCTCGAAAACGATGATGGCCGATTGGGCAAACGACGACGCCAACCTTATGAAATGGCGGAAAGAAACCGGAGAAAGCGCATTTGAACGAGCCCCGGCGACCACTGCCAAAATCGAGGAGCAGGAGTATTACGACAAGGGAATTCTTATGATCGCCATGGTTAAGGCCGGGGTGGAACTGGCCTTCGATACCATGGTCAGCTGCGGCATCAAAGAGGAATCGGCGTATTACGAATCCCTCCACGAAGTCCCGCTTATTGCCAATACCATTGCCAGAAAGAAACTCTACGAGATGAACGTAGTGATCTCCGACACCGCCGAGTATGGCAACTATCTTTTTGCCAACGCGGCGGTGCCTTTGCTCAAGGACTTCATGAACACCATCGATACCGATGTCATCGGCAAGGGCTTTGAGCCTTCCGATAACGGGGTCGATAATCTCGACCTGATTCAGGTGAACGAAGGCATCCGCTACACGGTCATCGAAGGGGTCGGGGAAGAATTACGTTCGCACATGAGCGCTATGAAACCGATAATGTAAGGCTATTCCTCCGGTTTTCATGGCCGGAAACACTGCAGGGAACCTGGATGATGACTTTTCAGGTTCCCTTTTTTTATTTTTATGCACTTTTTTAAAAAAATTTACCGAACCAAGTCATTTGTTAAGAAAAATGTAAGGACGGGAAGGTATCGTGGGGACAACAACAATGAAGTTGGAGATTGTTGAACAAGATATTGGTTTCCAAACGGAAACCAATGGAAGAGGGGCATCCGCCCCATTACAGAAAACCCACATTTTGAGGAGGTTCCATGAAAGCTTTACATTTGTTACTGGTAACTATTTTTACTTTTTGCTTTAGCCTGCCGGTTCTCTACGGTGATGTTCAGGCGGCAAGCAATAAACAAGAGGTTGTCGCTCCGGTCGATAACGCCACCGCACCTCTAATAGTTACCCCGGATGGGAAAAAAAGTTCAACAAGAGCAACGAAAGCAAGCAAAGGCATTCCCAAGGACGTTAATATAAATACTGCCGACAAGGCAACACTTATCCTCCTGCCAGGCATCGGACCGGTGACTGCCGAGGCGATTCTCACCTACCGCAAAGATAACGGTAATTTCAAGAGCATCGATGAACTGAGAAAGGTGAAAGGCATTGGTGAAAAACACCTGGCAAAACTTAAGCCGTTTCTGCAGGTAATTTAGACTTTTAGAAGAGTCCCGTCTCTCGGGATGAGATCTTCAGAGCCGTAGCGAAATTAGAGCTATGTTCTCTTTTCGTTACGGCTCACACTCTACTCCTCAAGACTGAGGAGAAAATCCAGTTCTTTTTCCTGGCGGGGTGTGAGATCCATGAATTCTACCCCGATCTCCAATTCAAAACTCCCGGAAAGATCCGGATGTCCGCTGTTTCTCTCCCAGAGCTTGCGCACCATGAGCTGCTTAAGATGAATACCCTTGGCATTGATGATATCCATCGACCATATGGCAGGAAAAGCATGGGGGTAGAGGCAACCGAAGGACAGACCATCTCTGCCAATATCCATAATTTTGCCGGTTCCTAGGCCGGTGATGCCAAGAAGATGCACTTCATTGTATCGCTCATTTTTTCTTCGTTCCCTCAAATATGCGGGACCAAGAGATTCGTGTAGGATAAGCTGATTCATTTTTCCCTCCAGAGTGCATGGGTTATAAATTTCTTCCTGCAAATCGCTGTCGTTTGCCTTTCGACCAGGAGTCCCGAATAACAAAAGGACACTCTTGGGCAAATTCCTCACCCATCGCCATCGGATTTCTGCTTTCGTAGAGGAGCAGAGTTTGTAGCAAGGAAAAGGTGTTTAAGCCCATTTCGGTGTACCGGATGGCGATTCCGTCCCGCTCCAACCTTATTATTCTACAGGTGAGATTGAGAACAAATGGCCGTTCCGCCCAACGTTCATTGAGAGTTACGGTGCATCGGCTACCGACTTCATGGCTGAACCGTCCGACTATGAACATTCCGGACAGGCTTATATTTCTTGTCGAATAGAGCTTGCTGTGACGGTTGTTGAAGGTAACACCAATCATTCGCGAAGAAAATATTCTATCGTTATTTCGTCTGTTTTTTGTCGACATGGCTTCATAACCCCCCAGTTGTCTTTATTGGAAGAGTGCTTCGCCGGAATCTTCTTGTTTAACTATTAGCAAATCTTATGCCATTATTATTTAGATAACCATATTAGGGTGTTACCTGTATGGTCTCAGAAAATAGGCGGGACAATTGGATCAATTTTTGCTGGATGAGCAAGGGCAAGCGCAGAAAATGCTCAGCGACTCCGAAAGCGGAAAATCTGCCAGGGAATTCCTTGTTCCATAGAGATGAATCCCGGGTGGATTTTTAAAAAAGAAGAGAAAAACAACCTTATGACAAGGTGAATATTCTGCTCGCTACATAATTTCATTTTCTATCATCCAGCGGTTTTTCTTATTAATCAGATGCAGTGTTTTTGTTCCACTTGCCTGCAGTTGATCGGATTTGTAGATTTGTTGAAACGAAACATCGGCTCCGGTGGATGTCCATTCGATGGCGACATTATGGATTTGGACGGCTATGTATTTGTATTTTTGATTTAAATAAAATTTCTTAGCTCGCCATTGTTCCCTGTTGAGATTGCTGTTTTTAAAAGAAGGGCTATAACAGTTAATATAGGCATCAATGTCCTTGGACGCCCAGGCTGACCGCCATTTTTCAATAAAGGCGAGCAATTCCTCGCCCTTATCGAAAGACGGTTTGGACGGTTTGCTAGTTACAGGTCGGCTGGACTTGGTCTCTGGTTCTTCGGTTTTTGCCACGAGGTTGCTGCTTTTAGCGGCAGGGGCAGAAGCTTTTGCCAGGTGCGGATTGGGGGTTTGTGCCGGGGTGTTGGCTTTTGCCGCAAGGTCATGAGTTTTCACTCCAAGTTCATCGGTTTTCGTTACAAGTTCGTTGCTCTTAGCTGCAAGCTCATTTTTGGTGGGCCGCAAAGCCAGAATGGTGGGAGTGGTATCTTGATTCTGGACGGCATAAAGGGTTCTCCAGTTGCCGGTGGGGGCTTGGGTCAGGTAGGCACGTTTGCGCTCATTATATTGGGTAAGTTTATCATCGAAGATTTTATAACCGATGGAGATGATGATCTGTTTCCCCCCGCTTGAGATATGTGAGGGTCTTGATGTTCTCGATCGGGGTCTTCGCTTGGTTAAAGGAGAGTTTCTCGAGAACATCGTTAAACCGGGCACTGTTTTTTTCAAGAAGGAGGTTGGTACCGAGCGAGAGTTCCGATTCGCTGTCAAGAACAATGATCGGGACTGTATTAATAGCAAGATAAGGCGCCAGTTCATCAAGGTCGCTGTTGTTGAGCACTATGCAACCATTGGTGCTGTTCGGGTTAAGTTTCTTGTTGGTGCCGTGAATAAAAATACCGTCCCCGTGATGTCCCGCATGGTGATCGAACACATTCGGATAGTCGAGATGAAAGGCACGGCTACCAAAAACGGTGATTCGTTTGTCTTCATAAATTTCGGTGATATGGTAGATGCCATCGGGTGTCCGCGCATCGCCGCTGGTCTTCTTGGGGCCTGGCTTTTCACCTGTGGCACAGGTGAATTCCTTTAGCATTTTCAGGCTGTCCTTCTGTTCGAACAGCTTGAGTTTCTGGTATTTTTTCTCGACCACGACAAAATACGAAGGTCCATCGGTGGCATAAAAGAAGAGTTGTAGATGTCCCTCCGGTTCGGGGGCTTGTGCCTGAGATGCTTCCAGATTTACACAAAGGAGAAATAAGCTGAAAACAAGAGTCAAAATAAAACTATAGCTATGTGATCTCATAATATGTAATGATAAATATATATATCTGTTAGGTGCCGTCGGGAACGGTGTCCGTATTAGGAAGGTTCGGGTCGATTTTTCTTTGAAACATTCTCAAAATTTCGGATTTTATCCTGTATAAGAGGCAAAAGCAATGCTCGTACCGCTTTCTTTCCGCAAAAGCGTATCGTTCTTTCACAATAAAAAAAGCCGCAGAGAAAAACGGTGCGCTACACGATTGACCAACTTAGCTTATTCCTCGGAATTTGACAAATTCTCTTGGATGGGTCAGAAATAATTTCTCACTTTTCGAAAAGGTCGATGTTTCGAATCGGCAACAGAAGAGGACCCGGGAGAATTTCCAAGACGGTTGGCGGCAGTCAAACTTTTTTCTTCAAAACCTCAAGGCATTATCATAGTATCTCTGGAAATCGGATCGTTTTGAAAATGCCTTGCTTGAGGACGGTTTATCGGCTAGTCTTAAAAGAGAAATGGTTCGGTAGTGTAAATATTTGTTCGATGAAACGGAGGGATACCTCTATCATACGTCCATGAATTCGGGGAGAGCACGATGGTCGCAGATAAAACAACCGATCGACAAAAGGTGAGGTTCAAGATCCTTTACCAGATTCTTATAACCATGTTTATAATCGCCCTCATTCCCCTTGGTGGCCTGTGGTATATTAGTATTTACAAGTCCAAACAGGAATGGACTGCAAACATCTTTCAAAATCTTGTCAAAAATACCGAGAACCTTACCCGCAGCGTCGATGATTGGACATCAATGAACCTCAGGCTCTTAGAGCAAAATGCCGCTTTGCCTGCCATTCTTAGCATGGATGCCAAGACACAGGCTCCGGTGCTTAAATCGATTACCACTGCCTACGAATGGATATATCTCGCCCATATTATTCTCCCTGATGGCCAGAACCTCGGACGAAGTGACGGTAATCCTCCGATATTTTATGGCGATCGGGAATATTTTCAGCAGGTATTGGGTGGCAAAGCAACTGGTCAGCAGGTATTGATCGGGAAGACATCCAACAAACCAGCTCTCACTTTGGCCAAGCCGATAAAAGGTGAAGGGGCGAAAAATCTGGGTGTTATAGCCACTGCCATGACTCTCGAGGATCTGTCGAAAACCATAACCAAAACAAAAATCGGGGAGACCGGCTTTGCCATTTTGCTTGACTATAAGAACCGGCTGGTCGCCCATGGCAAAGGTGCAATTGCCTCCGAGTTACAGGATTTCAGTTCCCATCCCGCCCTACAGCAGCACAACAGGTTTGATCACGATTCCTTCGTTTTTGTCGAAGAAGGCAAAAAAATTGTCGCCTATACCCAAAAAACCAATTTGGGTTGGACCCTCATTGTCCAGCAGGATTATCAGGAGGCCTATGCAGCTGCCGAGGCAGCGCAGAGAAATGCGGTTCTCCTTCTTGTTTTTACTTTGGTAACCGTAACGCTGATTGCCTTTCTGCTGGCCCATCGTCTCAGCACGCCGATTCGCAATCTGACATCGATTGCCGATGAAATCAGCCGCGGCAATTTAGGTGCCGAGATAAAAGAGACCGGTCGCAGCGACGAGATTGGTGCACTTGCCAGAGCAATAGAACGGATGGGTGTCAGCATCCAGATGGCGTTTGAAAGACTACGGAAAAGGTAGGCAACTATGACTCAGGATTACATTCATTTCTCAGAAATTGTGGCTGAAATCGGTAGATTATGTAAGCAGAAAGCAACCGGCACCCTGTTCGTTGCCACACGCGACAATCGCAGCGCCCAGATTATGCTCGACAAGGGTGAAATTGTTTTTCTCTTCTTTTCCAGCAAACGCGGCCAGGAGGCCCTCGACCTGATGTCGAAGATCAGCGATGGTCGCTATCGATTCCAGGAGGGCGGAGTCGGTTTGCGGCGCATGCAACTCCCTGCCACCCAGACTATCCTGCATGTTCTCGGCGGTGGTTCGGGGCAGGTCACCTCCCCTGCTCGGGAGCAGGCAGAAAGAGCTTCGCTTGGCAACGGACTCAGTGCCGAACAAAAAAGCGTTCTTGAAAGCTGTCTGGCCGATTGCATAGGGCCGATGGCTGCCATTATATGTGAGGATAATTTTCAGTCCGCAGTCGATTTGCATGCGGCAATAGAGGCGCTGGCTGAGGAAATCCCTTCTCCTGGACAGGCAAAGAAGTTCAGGGAAATGGTCGCTGCAAAACTCGGTTAAAACATCTCTCCTCACTGCATGGCCGGTCTTGCGCTGAGCATATCACGGCCTGGGGGTGATACGTCTTCATCGTAGTTCTGTCAGTTCATTGCGGCGCCTCATTTTTCCGTGTTCTGCCGACGGAACAGACAATCCCTATCACTCCCAGCAGGCTGAAAATTGCCATGGCTGCACGCATGGCGGCAAGAAACAAATGCTTGGTTTCCGGGTTGATTGATTGTTTCCCGAGAAACCAGGCGAGCACTACCGTGATGAGAGTCATTGCCGTCAGCATGCCGATAGTCCGCATGGTGGCGATCATGCTGGATGCCATGCCATAATCGGCTCTATTGATACTGGCCATGATTGCGGTAGTATTCGGGGTCGAGAAAAATCCGAATCCCAGTCCCATGATGATGAGAACGGCAAAGATGAGAAGCATGGAGGATGTGGCACTGATGAAGATGGCGCAGACCATGGCGACGGTACACAGAGCCATGCCGGTGGTGGCGATGGGAGCCGGGCTGTAAGCATCGGCCAATCGACCGGCGATGGGGGCGCAGAATGCCATGAGCAGTGGCTGGGTGATGAGGATGAAACCGGCAATCTTAGGCGAGATACCCCTGATGACCTGGAGATAAATGCTGAAAAAGAATGTAATGCCGAACGAGGCGGCATAATTGAGCCAGGTGGCGATATTGCTCAAAGCAAACACCCTGTTGGCAACGATTTTTTTCAAAGGGAAAATGGGGAATTCGATGGCATTTTCAAAGACCAGAAAGGCGGTCATGACGAGCAAGCCGGAGCCTGCAAGCCACCTCGCTCCGGGAAAAGACTGCGCCTCAAGGATTCCGACAATGATGCAAAACAAGGCAATAATATAAAGAATCGAGCCGATCCAGTCAAATCGTTCCCCTTGGGCTCCAGCCCATTCGCCCTTCAAACGCAGAAGGGCAAAAAGCAGAGCGGTGCATTCAATCGGCACGGCGCTGTAGAAAATCCATCGCCATCCGAGGTAATCAATCATCAGTCCTGCCAGCAAAGGGCCGGCCGAGATGCCAAGATACACGGAGGAGACCACAACACCCAAGGCCCTCCCGCGTTCCGCAGGAGGATAGATGGCAGAGAGGATGGCCAAACTTGAAGAAGTTATCATTGCCGCGCCAATTCCTTGGAAGAAGCGGAAAAATATGAGCAAACCGATGCTCGGAGCCATGGCCAGGGACAGAGTGGCCGCGGTAATTACAAAGATGCCCGAAAGGAAAATTTTTTTACGACCATGGATATCGGCGTAGCGGCCAATTGGCAGAAGCAACAAGGCAACCGCCAGGACGTAGACCATCTCGATCAGTCCGAGTTGCACTGCACCAGCGGAAAATTCCTGGCCGATACTTGGCAGAGCGACACCGATCGCGGAAAACATAAAGGGCGTAAGAAACTGCACGGCAGCGATGACCCAGAGGGTGGCGGTTGGAGATTTAGCGGCACTCGGCATGTTCTTCCCTGTTGCAGTTCTCTCGAATATTGTCTTTAATGTGCGTCTTGCAAGATGCTGTGATTGTGCCGCATTCTTAGAAATTGCTCGGCCACCTGCCAACAAGTAAATAATCGAATTGAGGAAGTACAATATTTCCATGATACGGGCAATACTATCTTTTCTGGCGAGCGTGTTGACTGCAGTGCAGGTTGTCCTCATCCACACCGGGAGAAAAGGACTGTGCTTCAACGAAGGCTGTGAAATTGTTGACAACATGACCAACATTTCCCCTCTGTACTTCAACGTCGCCGGATTTTTGTTTTTCCAGGCTCTTTGCTGGTTGTTTTTACTCGGCAGAAACGGTTCCGAATACTGGCATAAATTGGCTCGGCTGTTCCTGCTCGCCGCCCTAGCGGCAGAAGCGGTGCTGGTATTTTTTCAGCACTCGATCGCCACGGTGTTCTGTTCCTACTGCCTAGTAATTTTAGCAGTTATTGTCCTGTTGAATGGCTGTTGCGGCGTACGCCAATTGGTTCGCGGGGCGGTGATATTTTTTGCCGTGTTTATTACCTGTTGCAGTCTGCAATTCGGCCCCCCTTCGACCGGCAGGGGAATATCTCTCGACTCAGGGAGTATGGCAATGGTGAACGGCGAGAAGGGAGGGGACAAACTGTATCTATTTTTTTCTGATTCCTGCAGCCATTGTGAAAAGGTGATTGAGGCCATTGCCGCCGGCAACCTCTGTGCCATACGTTTCAATCCCATTGAAAAAATTGAAAAAATAGCGGTCCACGATGCGGTCCTGTTTGCAAACTACGATCCACAGGTCAACCGCGCTCTGTTGCAAAGCATGTCGATCAATGAGGTACCCATTCTCATGGTGAAGACTGAAGAGGAAACTCGAGTTCTCAAAGGGGAAAAACGTATCAGGGAATATCTGGAAAAAACTTGCAGGCAAAGCCGCAGCGTCGACTACGGAGGCACCTCAAGGAATATGCCCTCCGGATACTCCTTTTTGCCGGAAATGCAGAAATCAAAAGAAGACGCCTGCTCACTAGGCACCGACTGCGACACCAATGTGCCACCGACGTCCGCCGGTCAATAACCGGGTGGAGATGAGTTGCAGATATGGCTCGGTCTCATTTTAAGAGATCGGCGATTTCCTCTCTGGTAAGCATTGACCTCGGGGTGAACCTGCGCCGATTGGCAATAACACGTTGATCAAAGTTCTTTCGCCGGTCGACACCCAACCTTGCCTTGGCCAAAGAACGCAACCAACCATAAAAACCGCGGGAATGTTTTTCTACGGCAGTTCGCCGATCACATCGCCTTTCGTGGTTGGCGCGGCGATCGGAGATCCTCCGACAGCTGTGCGGCTTCCGTCTTTCCGTTCCATCCCAAAGGTGTTTCTCTGGAGCATTCATGAAGCTTTTTTCCTGCATGGTAACTGAAAAAATATTCGTTGATCTGAACGTAACTTACCGGTAGTAAACAATATACACCTGTAGAATAATTTGTGCAACCACCGCCTTAATGCCTTTTTTTACTTTGCCAGATCGATATGAGTTTGCGCCGTGGCTTGAATAACCGCTTCAATGCAGGGCATGAATTGTAGAATACAGGGCACTTTCAGCCGGTAATACACCTGTTTGCCGCGCTTTTCATCGATCACCACCCCGGCCTGCTTGAGAACGGTGAGATGTTTCGAGACCGTTGAAAAATCGGCGTCGATATCCTCGACCAGCTCGCAGACACATTTCTCGCCACCGGCCAATTGCTCAGCCATCCACAAGCGGGTCGGATGGCCCAACGCCTTCAGAACATTTGCTTTGGCCACGATCAAGGCCTTTTCTTTTGCATTCATCGCTACCTCACGCTGTCTTATTTGGCAAAAAACCAAACGTGAATATCAAGAAAAATTGCCTGCCGTGTGCGATTCAAGGGTGCGGCTTTTTCGCCCGCAGCTGCCACCAACAGACAACCGCCATGCCGACTATCAACGACGCAAGCCAGACCAGACGGCTTTGGTAGCGATCATGGGGATTGGAAAGCCCCCCGCAGATAAAGGCATTGCCAAGCAGGGCGAGAAACATGAATAACGCCGCCGCCGCCAAATCGTGTCGCCCGGAGCGTAGACCCCACGCGATGACCAAGAACAGGCAAAGGACGGACAGGTGGGCAACCGGGACATGTATCTGATTCACGGCATCAAGTAACCGTTGAGTAATTTCGCCTTGCTGCTGGTGCGCTGCATTGAATGCTTTGGCAATGTGTGGTGGCAGGAGGTTGGTGAAAACATTTCTCGTATCATTATGAATTTCCCCCAACTGATCACCGGATTTAATTAAGACCATCTGTTCGGCGGTGGCTTGCAAGGCCGACCACGCGACGGCACCAGGATAAGTCTCAATACTGGCCTTGACCAGATATCCCAATTCGGCGTCGGCGGCTCCGCTCCATTCACCGATATTTCGAAACGCGGAGTTTTTTCCCCAAAGAAATGCATCTCCGGTATTGGGAATACGGTTTTGTAGATCGCACAGTTTGATGCCGGGGACGGGACAATGCTCGGCCAGCCAACGTTGGGCAATGCCGGCCTGCACCAGTCGCCCGAAAATATAAACAGGGCCCCCTGGCGTATAGGTCGCCTTGCCCACCAGGACCAGATGGAGCAACGGCATAAGTACCAGACTCGCGGCCACAACCGCCACCGGAGACAGCCAGTTTATGGGCAGATACCAATTCTGTCTTTGTACAAGTAACCGCGCTACCAGAGTGACCAGCGCCAGTCCAATTGCCAGAGCCATACCGGACATATGTGACATCAATCCTAAGAGAGTTATCGCCACAAGTCCGACGCGCTCCAACTGCCCCAGCCTGTGCCAACGAAACCCAAGAAGCCAGAGCGCCAGCACCGCAAGAGGCACAAGTCCATCGGGCATCAATTGGCTAACACACCATGAAATACCGGTCAACAAACTCAAACCTACACAAAAAAATGCCGTGGCTCTTGGCCCCGACGGCAAATCATGACAACGCAGCATCAGGTGAATCAACCAGGCGCTGCAGAGCGCTTGCCCCAAAACCGGTCCATAAAAGGACCACCAACCAAATGATGATGCCCAGAGAAATAGACCGTAGAACAACGAGCGTCCAGGGGTGAGTTCCATGGTCAGCACCCGGCGTACGTATCCCCCGGTGTCGAAAAAAACCAGAGCGAAACCATTCCAAAGGGCAGGAGAAAGCAGCGCTGCCACACTGACTGCCAGAGAAATCATCCAGGCGAAACCGGTTGAAAGAGTTGCAGGGCTGGTTGAGAAGGGTGAAAAAGGTGCCATTCTGGTTGTCATCGCATTGTTCTCTTGGATAATCTATTTTCTGGCGTCAAACTTGTATCAGATCGAGGCAATCAACAGTGAAAACGCCTGTTCTACCGGAAGTGCAGGGGCCTTGAATGGGTATTAGGGTGAAGGAGGAGGAAAAGTAGCTTTGTCGGGAGAGACACAGCTCCCCATAGCCAATCCAACCCTTGAGGCGGAAAAGCTAGCGTGTCACACCGGTTTTGGCAAGGGTTTTCTTCTTTGCCGACAAACCACAGGGGTCAAGTGCCGTCGCCGAGCTGCACTCCTTATGCAAGAACGTTTGCCGGCCGCCTGCTAGTGCTTGCATAGCGACTTCTTTCTAAGGTATACCATATTCAAAGGTTCTTGGAGGTTTACAGGAATGCATAAGTGCAAAAACAGCTATCAATCCGAAGAATAATCACTTTGACCAAAACCGCAAGAATCTCATCCTCGTCGCTGCCCAAGGCGACACACCAACCATCACAACCCATGCAACTGCCATGAACGAGATCACCCTCCGCGATGTCGATGCCCACGATGCCTACATAAACCGGGAACTCAGCTGGTTGTCTTTTGCCCGGCGGGTTCTGGAAATCGCCGAGGATCCCGGGCAGCCACTTCTAGAACGGCTCAAGTTCGCTGGAATCATGGGAATGATTCTTGATGAATTTGTGATGAAAAGGATGGGTGGGCTGCACCAGAAACGCCGGACCAAGCCGCAAAAACTGAGCTACGACGGCCTCACCCCCTGTGAAGAACTGGCTCTCTGTTGGGAAGAACTGCAACGGCAGATGCGGATCCTCAGCGACCTCTTCGCCGATGTCCTGCGACCGGCACTTGATGCCCAGGGGATACATTTCAAATCCTACGATACACTGGGCAACGAAGACAAGGAGTTCCTCACCAGACACTTCGAGGCTTCCGTTCTGCCGATTCTCACTCCGCTTGCCGTCGATGCCGCCCATCCGTTCCCTTTCATAAGTAATCTCAGCTTCAATATCGCCATCGTTATCACCCAGGAGGACGATCGCACTCGTTTTGTCCGCCTGAAGGTGCCGGCCAACCGCAAACGTTGGGTGGCCCTGCCCGACAATCGCGGCTTTGTCCGTCTTGAAGAGATTATCGCCAACAACCTTCGCCTCCTCTTCCCGAAAGCGGCATCCTTTGCTACCTATTTCTTTCGCGTCACCCGGGCAGCCAAAGACAATCCCTGGGATCGTGCCCGTCTTGATGAACTACATACCGAAGATATGGAGCCGGGCAGTATCATCGGCATGGTGACCGCCGAGCTGAACTTCCGTAAATTTGCAGGCATTGTGAGGCTCGAGGTAAGCGAAGACACCCCGACCGATCTCCGCGCCTGGCTGATTGAACAACTGGATATCGATGCCTCGCAGACCATGGCGATTCGCGGCATGCTCGGTTACGGGGATCTGCTCGAACTAAAGATCGACGGCCGCAATGACCTGCGCGATGCCCCGCACATTCCGAAAACCCACCCAAACCTCAAACATCTCTCCCCCGACGATTGCAATGCATTCTTTGCCGAGATCACGCGCAACGACCTCCTCATCCATCTCCCCTATCATGACTTCGACACCTCCATCCTCCGGCTGCTGCAACATGCCGCCACCGACCCGAAGGTTCTGGCGATCAAGCTGACCATCTACCGCACCGCCACCCAGTCGCCCATCGTCAAGGCGCTGATGGAGGCTGCCAAGCGCGGCAAACAGGTGGCCGTCCTCGTCGAGATCACCGCCCGCTTCGATGAGGCTCCCAACATCGCCTGGGGAAAACTGCTCGAACAGGCCGGTGCCCATGTGGTCTACGGGATGGAGCAGTTAAAGACCCACGTCAAGCTGGCAATGGTCGTCCGCGAAGAAAGCGACGGGATTAAGCGCTACGTGCATATCGGCACCGGCAACTACCACACCGGAACGGCACGACTGTACGGCGATCTGGGGATCATCAGCTGCCACGACAAGTTGGGCTGGGATGTCAGCCGACTCTTTAATGAACTGACCGGTGCCATTGCCGCCCAGGAATATAACATGCTGCTCGTGGCCCCCCACAACATGCGCGAACGGTTTATTGCCCTTATCCGCCAGGAGGCCGAGGGCCATAAAGCCGGCAAGCCTTCGGGGATCAAGGCCAAGATGAACCAGCTGCAGGACCGAGAGATCATCCGCGAACTGTATCTGGCCAGCCAAGCCGGAGTACCGATTTCCCTCAATATCCGCGGCCTGTGCAGTTTGCGGGCCGGCGCACCGGGCCTGTCGGAGACGATTCGGGTGTACAGCATCGTCGGTCGCTTTCTCGAACACAGCCGGATCTATCGTTTTGAAAACGGCGGCGACCCGCTTTTCCTCATCGGCTCGGCCGACTGGATGAAACGCAATCTCGAGTCGCGGATGGAAACCATCATGCCTGTGGAAAACCCGGAAATAAAAGCTGAACTGGAAAATATTCTTGCGATCTATGAAAGGGACAATACCTTCTCCTGGGATATGCAGCCGGACGGCAGCTACCTCCGCCGACAGCCTGGGAAAAACGAAGAACCAATCACGGCACAGCTGTACTTTGCCCAGCAGCTTCGGTCAATAAAGAATACCTCTGATTGAAATCCGGAACAACTTGGAAAATCTTAGGAAACAATCACTTGAATCACGCTTGTCTCGTCGGCACCATCCTCCGCTACCATCAAAACGTAGAGAAAATGGCCGCCTGCAGCATATTGAGGCTGGCATTATGTTCGTATATTCCGGCGTTGGATTGATGATAGTAGATATATTCGAGACCCCAGCCTTTCCCGATGAGAAGCCGTAGACCCAGCTTCGACGCCAGGAAAAATGGCCCACCCAGATCATGCTTGGTGAACTTCGTCTCCCCGGCCATCAAACCGGCGCCCAAGCCGACAAGGTAATGAATCCTATCGTAGGGTCTGAGGACCAGTTCAGGCATTAAAGAAACCTTCCCAACTTCGGAATGTTCAACCTGGCTTTCGCGGATTATCCCTATACCGAGTTCAACAACGGAAGAAACCAGGAGAGTATCGGCAACGATCGTTTTATAGGGCAATGGTTCACGCACAAACATCTCGTATTGCAGAAGATCGGTATTATCCCACAACTGCCTGGCGCATCCGCCGCCCGCCTCAGTTGCAGCAGCAACCGGGGGTTGGAAAAGGAAGAGGAAAAAGACAACAATGCCTAACATATATTTTATTGAAACCATAATGCGTCACGTCCAATACTATAGGCTCCTAAAGAAAGTCCGCCAATCGAACGGCATTAAGATAAAAATCCTGAATCTTGGCGGCTGATATCTGCAGATCCGTAAGCTGACTTTCGAGGTTCGACCAATCACATCTCTCGAAATATTCTACCAATCGAAGATACGGCGCGAGTTTTCCTCTTTTCTTGACCAGTGCGTCGCTCACTTGTGCCGTCAAAGGCAATTGGCCGACAAGATACTCCATTGAATGATCGAGCATGGCATCGAGCATGGAAAAGAGCCCGAGCATGAAGAATTCACCGCTGTCAATCTTCAGCTCGACGGCAATTTGCTCAAGAAATTTTGCCCGAATAATCGATATTCGCAGCAGTTCATCGGGTTTATCGTTAACCAGCCGGCTTGCGGCGATAAGTGAGATGAACATCCGGATCCCCCGTTCTCCGATGTAGGCGATAGCCTGTTTAATCGAAGAAATCGGCTGGAGTCTCCCAAAATAGGCGGAATTGAGATAATTGATCAGCTTATAGGAAAGGGACACATCCTGATTGATCAAATCCTCAAGTTTCTTGGAATCGATCTCCGTTCGGTTGACTTCGCAGATCAGTTGCATAATCGTCAACTGCGAAGGGGAAATATCCTTATTTTTAAGAATTTCCGGCTTGGCAAAAAAATAGCCCTGGAAATAATGAAACCCCATAGCCTTCGCTTCCATGAATTCCGCATGGGTTTCAATTTTTTCCGCCAAAAATTCACATTTGTTGCCTTGCATTTGAGAAAGCAGGGTGGCTATTTCTGTTATCGGAGTGAGGCGAAAATCAATTTTGATGATTTGGGCGATTTCAATGAGCGGCTGCAGGTTGTCGCGGAAGACAAAATCATCCAAGGCCAGGGTGTAGCCCTTTTGGTGCAAGCCCTGGCAGGCGGCGATGACTTCACTCGTCGGCTGCACATCCTCGAGTATTTCCACCACCACCTGATTTTGGGGGAACAGGGTCGGGGTGCCGCGAAGCAGCAGCTCTTCGGTAAAATTGATAAAAACCATTTTGCCGCCGGAGATGCGCTCTATCCCCACTGTAAAAAAAGATGAAGACAGGAGGCTGGAGGTCGCCGTCCCTCCGTCGATTCCGGGAAAAGCATTTGCCATACCGGTGCGAAAAAGCAGTTCATAGGCGAACAATTTCTTGTTTACCTGCAAAATCGGTTGCCGTGCGACAAATACATCCATTGCTGCGCCCCTTTTCTAGCCGGCAAAGGCGGGGAAAAAAGAAATGCATTCTTGAAAACCGCCAATCTCACAACTGATTATATACGGATTTTTCCCGTAGAGACAAGCCCGGAGTATCTTTTTCCGTTTCCACTCGCGGCGCTTATCATTGAAGCATGAAAAAGGGCGTGTCCAAAGACTCCAGTTTATCGGAGCCAGGACTACGTCGGGGGGATCAAGCCTTTCCAGCCACCATATCTTTGCCGAACTGCTCAGCCTTGGCCATCTCGTCGGGCAATCCCAGAACCGCCTTCCTTTTGTCCACTCCTTTCACCAGAAATTCACCGCCATACTTAACATCCATGGCGTCGAAGATATACCTGACGGTCAAGATGCTGCAGTCAAAGATCTTCGGGCCCTTGGTGGCCGAGGTGGAGAGAAGGTAGCCTTTTCGGCCTTCTCCCTGACGAAATCTTTCCTGCAGCAGGTATTTCCGCGACCAACGGGCCTGAAACCGGTCGCCGCAAATCTTGCACTGGGCCGAGAGGGCGTAAAAATAGACTGGGCTGACCAGGAGTATCCGGTCGGCTTCGTCGGCTGCCTGATAGATATCGGTCATGTCGTCCTTGATAACGCAGTTGCCGGTTTTCTCACAGCCACCGCAACCCTGGCAGGGCCTGATATTCAGGTCGTTGAGCCGCCGGTATTCAACCGTTCCGCCGCCCTGCTCTACCGCCTCGGCCACTTTGCGGGCCAGGGTCTCGCTGTTTCCGCCCTTGCGCGGACTTCCCAGTAGCACCAGCAATTTCATAGCATGTACTCCCGTTCTTCTTTAAGGTCATAGTTTTTGTTTGCGTTCCTTGAAACGATTAAGAATAGTACCATTTCTGTGAAAAAATCGCAGAAAATCATTTCCTGGAAACCGTAAATAGTATACATATATAGTATACATTTTTCCCGGTCCCTTTATTTATTGAATCGCCGAGCAGTATGATTTTATTATTCCTCCCCTGTTGAAGTTCTTTTACCCTTGCATAGGAATGAGATTTATTGTTATGTAAGAAGATGAATACCCTCTCCTCCAACATATTCGCCATCAAACGTTACGCTCTTCATGATGGCCCGAATATCAGAATGACGCTCTTTTTCAAAGGTTGTCCGCTCGCCTGCTGGTGGTGTCACAACCCTGAGGGGATAGACTTTTCCTCGAAAATTCTCTTTCTTGCCGAGAAATGCCTGGGCTGCGGCGAATGTGTTGAGCGCTGCCCGGAGAAAGCCCTGTGCATGACCACAGAGGGCGTGGCTCGCACAGGCGACAAATGCACCTCCTGCGCCACCTGTGTGCAAACCTGCCCGGTTCTGGCCCATGAGGCAACCGGAAAGAGTATGAGTGTTGCCGAGATGGTCGCCGAAATCAAAAAAGAACTGCCCTTCTTTGACCAAAGCGGCGGCGGTATTACCTGCTCGGGCGGTGAACCGCTTTGCCAGCCGGAGAGCCTGCTGGCACTGCTGCAGGCCTGCGGTCGGCTGGGCATACACCGGGCAGTCGATACCAGCGGCTTTGCACCGACCGAAACCCTTTTGCAGGTCGCCCATCACACCGAACTTTTTCTCTATGATCTTAAGCACATGGACAGCACTATCCATGAACGGTATACCGGCGTTGGCAACGATCTGATCCTTAGTAATCTGAAGACACTTGGCGACAACGGCCATGCCATCAGGATTCGCATCCCCCTTATCGGCGGTATCAACGACGATGCAAAAAATATCCGGGCAACGGGCGCCTTTGTCGCCGGGTGCAAGGGAGTGCAGGGCATCGACCTGCTACCCTACCACCCTTCCGCCACCGCCAAATATCGCAAGCTCGGTCGCAGGTATGCGGGGGCGGCGCTCCTCGCCCCGACCAAGGAACAGGTGGCCGATACTGTGGAAATATTGAAGAATTATATAGTTGATGTCAACATCGGAGGATAGGATGAACGCTCGAATAAAGAAGCTGCGAACCGAGAGTTTTGAGGCACAGCCAACGATTTCCATAGAACGGGCTCTTCTCGAAACCGCCTTTTATAAGGAAAATAGCGGCAAATACTCGCTGCCG
Organism: uncultured delta proteobacterium; assembly: GCA_903875445.1. Lineage (GTDB taxonomy): Bacteria > Desulfobacterota > Desulfobulbia > Desulfobulbales > Desulfocapsaceae > Desulforhopalus_A. Next base: position 80,353 of record CAIQWD010000016.1, read on the forward strand.
ATCCTGCGTGCCATGTGTTTTCACCACCTCTGCAGCCAGAAGACCATCTATATCGGCGAAGGCGAACTCCTTGTCGGCGAACGCGGCCCGAAACCGAAGGCCGTTCCGACCTTCCCGGAACTGACCTGTCATAGTGTCGAAGATCTTCGGATTTTAAACTCGCGCGCCATGGCCAGCTACCGGGTGAGCGAAGAAGACATCCGCCGCTATGAAGAAGAGGTCATCCCCTACTGGCAAGGCCGCTCCATGCGCGACCGCATCTTCAGCAATATCCCGGGCGAATGGCGCATCGCCTATGAGGCTGGCCTGTTCACTGAGTTCATGGAACAGCGGGCACCCGGCCATACCGCCCTCGACGGCACCATCTACCGCATGGGCATGATCGATTTTAAAGAAAAAATTGCCGACCGGATCCGCCGTCTCGATTTCCACAACGACCCGGAGGCCTCCGACAAAACCGAGCAGCTCCGAGCCATGGCCATTGCCTGCGATGCGATCATGGTTTTCGCCCACCGCCACGCCGACCTGGCCGAAGCCATGGCAGCCGAAGAAAAGGACCGGCAGCGCCGTGAAGAACTGCAGCGGATAGCGGCAATCTGCCGACGGGTTCCGGCCGAAAAACCGCGTACCCTGTACGAGGCACTGCAGATGTACTGGTTCGTCCATCTCGGCACCATTACCGAGCTGAACGGCTGGGACGCCATGACCCCCGGGCACCTCGACCAGCACCTGCTGCCGTTTTACGAGAAAGATCTGGCCGAAGGAGTTCTTGACCGGGAAACTGCCAAGGAACTCATCAGCTGCCTGTGGATCAAGGTGAACAACCACACCGCTCCGCCAAAGGTCGGGGTCACCGCCAAGGAAAGCGGCACCTATAACGATTTCACCCAGATCAATCTCGGCGGCCTGAACACGGCCGGGGCCGATGCCTCTAGCGAGGTGTCCTATCTTTGCCTTGAGGTCTCCGACGAACTGCACCTCCTGCAGCCCCAGCCGAGCGTCCATATCAGCGGCAAGACGCCGGACCGCTTCCTCAAAGCCGCCACCAAGGTCATTCGCAAGGGTTACGGTTATCCCTCGGTGTTCAATACCGAGGCAGTGATCATGGAACAGGTGCGGGTCGGCAAGAGTGTCGAAGACGCCCGGGAGGGCGGGACCAGCGGTTGTATCGAAACCGGTGCCTTCGGCAAGGAGGCCTATATCCTCACCGGCTACTTGAATGTCCCGAAAATCCTCGAAGTCACCCTCAATAACGGCGTCGATCAACTGACCGGCAAGATGGTCACCATCGCCACCGGCGACCCCATCACCTTCAAGAATTTTGAAGAATTGTACTTAGCCTTTACCCGGCAGCTGGAATATGTCGTCGATCTGAAGATCCGGGTAAACAACTACATCGAGCGGATGTACAGCAAATATTCTCCCGCCCCTTTTCTCTCGGTGGTCATTCATGACTGCATTGAAAAGGGCAAGGACTATTATGACGGCGGTCCACGCTACAACACCAACTACGTCCAGTGCTGCGGTATCGGCACGGTGACCGACAGCCTGTCGGCGATCAAGGCCCATGTCTTCGATGAAGGTACGATCCCTATGGACAAGTTGCTTTCCGCCCTGCGCAACAATTTCCAGGATAACGAGGCGTTACGTTTGCGGCTATGGAACAAAACGCCATTTTTCGGCAACGACGATGATCGTGCCGATGCGATTATGCAGAGGGTTTACGATTCCCTATTTACCGCCATCGACGGCAAACCCAATACCAAGGGCACGGTGTACCACCTGAACATGCTGTCCACCACCTGCCACGTCTACTTCGGCAAGATGCTCGGTGCCTCGGCCAACGGCCGCTTTGCCTGTCTGCCGGAATCGGACGGAACCTCACCCTCGCATGGCGCCGACCGCAACGGCCCGACGGCGGTGATCAAATCGCTCAGCAAGATGGATCAGTTAAAATCGGGAGGTACTCTCCTCAACCAACGCTTCTTGCCGAGCGTTCTCGCCACCGACCGGGACCTCGACAAACTCGCCGGCCTTATCCGCACCTATTTCACCCTCGGCGGCCACCATATCCAGTTCAATGTCGTCGATACCAAGACCCTGCGCACCGCCCAGGAGCATCCGGACGAATATCGCAATTTGCTGGTTCGAGTCGCCGGCTACAGCGATTATTTCATCGATCTCGACCGCGAACATCAGGAAGAGATCATCAGCCGTACGGAGCAGGAATTGGTATAGAAGGAGTTAAAAAGACTACGGCCGAAGGTGAAACACCTTCGGCCGTAGTCTTTCGGCAAACTGTTCTGGCGAAAAGCCTAATTTGCTGTTGCCTCGGCAATAGCATCGCAAACGTAGCCAATATTTGCCTCGGTCAAACCAGCCAGATTGATCCGGCCTCCGGCCACCACGTAGATACTTTTATTGGCCCGCAACCACTGCACGACTTCATCCGACAGACCGCTAAAGGAAAACATGCCCCGCTGGCTGGTAATGGAGGAAAAATCGCCCTTCACACCGCGCGCGGCAAGCCCTTCGACCAGTGCCAGCCGCATCGCCTTAATGCGGTTGCGCATGGCCGCCAGTTCCTGCAGCCACTGCTCGTGCAGTTGCGGGTTGGAGAGGATGGTTGCGACAACCAGTCCGCCATGGGCCGGCGGGTTGGAATAAATAACCCGGATGGTGGTCTTCAGGTGACTCATCGCCACCGCTGCGTCCGCCGCATTCGGGCTGACAATGGTCAGCGCACCGGTCCGCTCGTTGTAGAGACCGAAGTTTTTCGAATAGGAACTGGCGATAAAGAAATCGATGCCGGTGGCTGCAAACGCTTCAATCCCGCTTCGATCAGCTTCGAGCCCTTCACCAAAACCTTGATAGGCAAAATCGAGGAAGGGCACCCAGCCCTTCTCCGCCCCAATGGCGGCGACCTTTCGCCACTCGCCAGGCGTCAGGTCAACCCCGCTCGGGTTATGGCAGCAGGCGTGTAGCAAGACGATGTCGCCGGCCGGAATCTTCATGAGATCTGCAACCATGGCCGGAAAATCGAGGGCCCGGCTTGTTGCATCGTAGTAGGCGTATTCCGCCAGGGCGAATCCGGCCGTTGTAAAGACCCCCTTGTGGTTGGCCCAGGTCGGTCTGCTGATCCATACCTTGGCGCCGGGATAAAATTTTTTCAGCAGATCGCCACCCACCCGCAGGGCTCCGGTACCGCCCGGGGCGTGGGCGGTGGCCGCTCGGCCGCTGACGATGACCTCGTGTTTATCGCCGAACAGCAGTTTTTGCACCTCGGCGGCATACAGCGGATCGCCGGAAATGGGTAAATAACTTTTTGTGCCCTCCCGTTCGAGGAGAATCTTTTCGGCCGCCTTGACACAGGCAAGGATTGGCGTTTTGCCTGCTTCATCCTTATATACTCCTACTCCCAGATTGACTTTCTGCGGATTCGGGTCATTACGAAATGCGTCGGTCAAGCCAAGGATAGAATCGGCGGGTGCTGCTTCAATATTTTGCCACATAGGTATTTCCTCTTAAAGGGGTCCACAAAAATATGTAAAATTGCGAGGCGTTAGAATATAAGTATTTCTCAAACCATGTCAACAGGAATGAAAGCGGACAGGCTGGCTCCCGGCGGCACGAGGATAATCTGACAACTGCAGCTCCACGGTCGTCAGTACACACAATATCCTTAGGACAAAACACCAAGCGTATTTATCATTTATTCGATAAATCGGTAACTTGATCTTCCGGCAAACACATGGTAAAAAAGGTGCCCGGACTTTTATCCTTCGTGATCACCTCAAGTATTGAAAAGAAACCAGATGAAGAAAGCTCTAGCGGGATTATTTGTCGTATGTATCGTTATCGTCACCCTTCTTGCCGTGATCAATCTCGCACCCTCCGTTACTCCAAAGAAAAAAAACCACCCACAGGAATCGCCGGCGCAGCCGGTAGTGGACACAGCGGAGGAAATTATCAACCGCGCAAAACCAGCGCCTGCCCTTGTCCCCATAGAAATAGCCGAGCCTTCGGCTGGCGAAAGCAAGAGTCCGAATCTTGTATCGGAACCATCTCCCCCCATGGAAATCGATGCAGACCAGGCGCCAACGACAGGCAAGATACCTCCGCAACCGGCGGCTATAACCAGCAGCCAACAGGTCGACAACCAACCGGCACTCTATACCACCGAGAAGCCGTCGGAAGGTTCCGGGCTCCTCACCGATACCACGGAAACAGATGAAAATCAGATAATCGACCCACACTCGACCCAGGTTACCGCTGTTCCTCCCAAGCCGGTGAAAAAGCGATAACCGGCTCCGCGACTGTACGACCGGCCAAGGAAGCTAAAAACCTTGAGCCAGCGGTTACCCCCGAAGGCAACTACCCTCTATCGTAACCAAGGCCTCGCCAGTTTCTGGGTGAAGGCTCTCAACAGATAGCTTTTGACATCCGCTGCAATTCCGGTTTCTTGCCGATGGCGACGATAACATCACCGGCACTGAAGGTCTCTCCCGGTCCGGGATTAAAGACCATCTCGCCGGTTATCCTTTTAATGGCAACGATGATTACCCCGAATTCCTGACGGAGGTTGCTGCTGACCAGGGTTTTGCCGGTTATCGGCGAACCTTCGGCGATAATTGCCTCCTCCATCTGCAAACCGAGTTCAGTATGCATCATGGTATGGTCGAGAAAATCGACAACTGTCGGTTTATGCAGGATCTCCGCCATCCTCCTGCCTCCCATCTGATAGGGGCAGACAACTCGCGAAGCCCCGGCCCGAAGCAACTTGCTTTCATTCTTCACATCCGAGGCCCGGGCAAGAATGAAGATATCAGGGCGCATACCTTTGGCGGAAAGGGCAATAAAGACGTTATCGGCATCGGAACTGACCGCCGTTACCAGCCCCCTGGCTCTATCCAGTCCGGCGGCTCTCAGTGCCTCATCGGACGTTGCGTCCATGTTGAGATAGAGTATGCCGTCCGCCTCAAGTAACTCAATACTCGCCGGATCCTGCTCGATCACCACCAGGGGAATTTTGGCGGTTCTTAATTCCGTGACGATGATATTTCCTATCCGGCCATAGCCGCAAATGATGTAATGATCCCGCAATCCGGCAACCTGTTTCTCCAATTTTCTTCTCCCGAGGACTTTCCTGAGTTCGCCTTCCACAAAGATGCGGGCGACCTGCCCGAGGGTATAGGTCATGAGGCTGATGCCCAGGACAATGATGATGATGGTGATTACTCTCCCGAGGTCGGAGAGGGGTTTTATTTCTTGAAAACCAACGGTACTGATGGTGATAAGGGTCATATAGAAGGCATCAAAAGGGCGCATGTCTTCGACAATGACGTAGCCGCTGGTGCCAAAAACGAAAATACCTACAAGGAGGAAAAGCGAGAGTTTGAGTTTAAAGAAGTCCATGGGTCTGTAACTTGGCCATCTCGTTGCAAATTGATTTCCGCAAGAGTGACAATCCTAGACCTTATTTACCATGAAAACCCGCGAGGTGCCAGGCCATTCCCACAGAGTCGACAGGAGTGGCCGAACAATGCTTGCGGCTTTGCAGGACGGCAAAAAGTCCCGCGACACTCCACCAGAGCCAGCCCGCCCGCGTCTTAAGCAACCAGATCCACCTGCTGCATAGTAACCACGCGACCGCTTTCCATTACCGCAAGACCCGTTTCCCGCACCTGGCCAAGCAGTCCATTCTTGTCATCCTTTAGCGAAAAAGGTGTTTCAATATTGCCAAGGTATAAAGCGCCAATGTCAGCCTTGCCAAGTGCTATCAGCTGATCGTTACCTGCACTGTCCTTCGACCAGATGCGTAACTTCGCGTAGATGGCATCTTTTTCATCGATCCAATTATCGCCGTTATTGTCATAGGCTCGCAGATCGCCAAAACCGTTGCCGGAAGCAGTACCGAAGAGTTCGCTGCCGTTATTGATCGTTCCGTCATTATTTTTATCAAGGGCAAGAAACCCGCTTCCCGGAGCTACAAAGGCTATTTGCTCCTTGGTTCCGTTGGCATCGATATCAAAACTGAAGTCCCGCTGCGTCAACTGGGTTGCGGCCCCGGAAAAATTCACCACGAGGGGGTCTTTCAGGGCGTCCCCGGCGCGGATGTTGATATTCTGTTCCCTCGAAAACTCCCGGCTCATGCTGAGGGCCACTGAAAAATCGATGGTCCGGCCATCGGCGGTGGTGATCACCCCGCTGGCGGCAAAGTCGGTTTTCTCGGATTCAGAGTGGGATTGGTGATAATCATACACCAAGCCGTACCCTGCACTTTCAGGTGCGGCTGCCGGTGCTGCCTCAGCTCCCTGGGCCACCGGCACGCTTGTTGCCGCTTGAGGCGCCATGACTTTTGCCGGATCGATAACGTGGAATTTGCGACCGGTCAACCGTTCAAAAAGGGCCTGGAGGATTCTCATATTGAGATCGCCGAGCATCTCCTGATCATCGGAAGAAAGAGCATCGGAAGGTTGAGCCTGGCGACTTTGAACATCTCCCCGGGAGAAAAGAGACACTTGATCCGATATTTGCTTTTGCATCTCTTTTACCAGATCGAGCACACGGCCTGTTCTGCCGCCTGCTTCGCTTACCTGCAGCTCCCTGCTGTTCTGCCAAACAAGCAGGGATTCACGTTTCTGGTTTTGTTCTATTGCGGTATTTTTGGAGTACAGTTGGATTGCAGAGTCAGCAATTCTCATGAGATGGCCCTCCCTGGCTGCTGTTGTCGGATAGAAGCGTGGTTAAGTCATCCTTGACTTGTGAAAACCGGAATTCGCTCTTATCTGTATCGGTTGCATTTGGTGTGAGTTTAGTACCGTAGAAATTTTTTCTTGTTTTTTAAAAGAAAAAATTTCGTGAAGGTACTTCCGCCGCCCCCCCTTGTGGGAGCTTAGAAATAAATCAGTTGCGGGCGAAAAATCTTTGCGATAGGATACGGGCGCTTTTGCTCTATTTCTGCGCATGATATCTTCGTTTGAGAAAAGGTCCCGTTGCCGGGACTCGGTGAAAAATAATGATTGAGAAAAGACTTCGGATAGAAAAAATTGGCGGAACCGCCATGTCCCGTTTCGGCGAGGTGCTGCAGAACGTCATCCTCAAGGACAAAAATGATATTTACAACCGAATTTACGTTGTTTCCGCCTACTCAGGCATAACCAACGAACTTTTGGAGCATAAGAAAACCGGCCAACCCGGAATCTACCAGAGCTTTGAACAAAATGAAGAATATGAACCGGCGATGATCTCCCTGCAGAACAGGCTGTGTGAAATGAACCGCAGTTTCCAGGGCATTGGTCTCGATGTTGCCGCTGCCGACCGGTTTATCTGCGAACGTATCACCTTTGCCGTCAACATCCTGAAAAGCATGGACAACGTCATTTCGTCAGGCTACGTCAATCGCAGCGAAGTGCTCCTTGCCGCGAGAGAACTTCTTGCCTCCATCGGCGAGATGCACAGCGCCTTCAACAGCGCCAACATCCTGCAAAACCTCGGATACGACGCCACCTTCGTCGACCTGAGCGGCTGGCAGGACAGGCGGGAACGAACCATCGATGCCCGAATTCGCCATATTTTCGGGGGCCTTGACCCGTCGAAGACCATCTGCGTTGCCACCGGCTACACCAAGGGCACGGAAGGTATCATGCGCGAATTTGACCGGGGCTACTCGGAGGTGACTTTCTCGAAAATCGCCGTCCTGCTGAATGCCGGTGAAGCGGTTATTCACAAGGAATATCACCTTTGTTCCGGCGATCCGGTGATAATCGGCGCGGACAAGGTGCACCCGGTTTGCAACACCAATTTCGATGTTGCCGATCAGTTGGCCGACGTCGGCATGGAGGCTATCCACCCCAAGGCCTCAAAACCTCTGGAGACCGCCGGAATCTCCATCAGGGTGATGAATGCCTTTGATCCAAGCCACAGCGGCACTCTGATCACCAAGGATTATATCTGCCCGCACTCAAAAACCGAGGTTGTTACCGGTTCCAATGCGGTCACCTGCCTGGAAATTCACGATACCCGGATGGTCGGCGAAGTCGGTTTTGACATGAAGATCATGAAGGTTCTGCAGGACCACAACGTCAGCTATATCAACAAGGCCACCAATGCCAATACTATTGACGTCCTGATCGCCGAACGGGACTGTTCACAGGCCCTGGTCGACGCTATGCGCAAACGTTTCGAGGTGGTCACCACCCAGAATGTGGCCATTGTCTGCGCCATCGGTTCGAATATCGCCAAACCCGGCATCCTCGCCAAAGCCGCCCAGGCCCTGGCCGATGAAAACATCAATATCCTGTCGGTATCGCAAACCACCAGGCAGACCAATATGCAGTTCACCCTGCATCGCGACCATTTTGTCCAGGCCCAACGAGCCCTGCACCGGGCGCTCTGTGAAGAGGCCGACTGAGCCATAAAAAAGGGGGAGGAACCGGAGTCTCCGGTTCCTCCCCCGCCAAGCTCATACAAGTTCTTTTGCTAAACAATATTTACCCGCACATCCTCCGACAGGGTTTCAATCTCCTCGGCAATAATCTCGCCATCCGCATCAAGGGGAACCGAGAGCGTTAACCGAGCTGAAAAAACCGTGTCGCCGATGCCGTCCATGACGAACCGTTTACATTCCATATCCTCCACCCCGATATCCAGATTGGCAAGAATACTGCTGAGATCGCCGGTCAAACCTGGTCTGTCGATGCAGTCTACGACGAATTTGATAATTTTGGTGGCTGCACGGGGAGAGGTATTTGGCGGCGCATAAACAAAGCGGAGGCTGGAGAACCTCTCTTCGAGATTCGACTTCAGGGCCTTTTCCAGCCCTTCTTCAACGACGACATTCATTATGGCGGCAAATTGGCCATCGAGCTTGATTATCTTGCTGGTCAACCATTCCCCGCCTAAACTGCGAGTAGCCTGTGCCAAAACTTTGATGATCCCCGGAATGACCGGCCCGTAAACAGTGGTAATAAAATTGCTTTTCATACAGCTCCCCTGTTTTTGCAGAAAACCACCCCATGTGGTCGATCGTCCGCTTTTGCAGCCTGCAACTTAACACAAAATTTGCGGTAACTCTATCGCCCTTTTTGGAATATTCCGACCGTCCGGTACCAAATAAAAAAACCGCTGCGGCATAAAACTGCCGCAGCGGTTGATCTACGGGGTCGACAAACTGCCCCCGGTGTTTCTTATTTGTCAGCAGTTAGCCCATCGACTCGGCAACCGTCCTCGCCTCCGGCCAGCGCCGTGCGGCGACTTCGTCGGTAGAGTAATCGGGAAGAAGAATAGGTGCTACTGCCGGGCTATCGATCCCAGCCTCGGCAAGTTCTTTTTCAAATTTCACCACATGATCAAGGGTCAAGGCCTTCTGTTCCACCCCGGCCTTGACATAGGCGGCGGCATTCTTGCCGGCACGGCGGCCGAAGGTGATAATGTCCTGCAGGCTGTTACCCATTAACCGGTTCTCGCCGTGCACCCCGCCGATTGCTTCGCCGGCTGCGTAAAGCCCCGGAACCACGGTCTCGGTATTGCCGTTGATATTGATACCGCCATTCTGATAGTGCAGGGTCGGATAAACGAGCATCGGCTCCTTGCTGATATCGATGCCATGCCGTTCAAACTGGATAAACTTGGCAGGCAGTTCTTTTTTGACGCTGCCGGGGCCGTGCAATTCCTCGATCATCGGCGAATCGAGCCAGAGACCGACACGTCCGGTCGGGGTGATGATGCCCTTACCTTTTTCCATGGCCTCACAAATCAACTCCGCCGACTCGACATCCCGCGGTTCGAGAGGAAAGCAAAACTGCTCTCCGTCGATATTCAACACATGGGCACCAAGACCGCGAACCTTCTCAGTAATAAGCAGACCAACGTTCTGCTCGGGATAGGCGACGCCGGTCGGATGATACTGGGTCGAATGCAGGTCCTTATTACCGACACCGGCGCGATAGGCCATGATCACACCATCCATGGTGGCACCATAGTGGTTGGTGGTGGCGAACCCCTTGATATGCAAACGACCGAAACCACCGGTGGAGATAATCACCGCCTTGGCCCTGACAATGGAAAACTCTTTGGTCTCCATGTTGTAGAGGATGGCGCCGCCGCATTTACCGTCTTTATCGAGCAAAAGTTCGACCGCCGGGCTGAACTCAAGGGTAGTGATCTGCTCGCCCCGATTACGGACCTCGTCGCGTACCACCCGCATAATCTCGGCCCCGGTCATATCGCCGGAGGATTGCAGCCGCTTGCGCGAAGAACCGCCGCAGTGGCGAACAACGGTGCGACCGTCTTCATACTTATTGAAGATCATCCCGAGACTCTCAAGCCAGGCGATGGACAGCGGCGCATCGTTGGCCAGCGCCGCCACCAGATCACGCTGATTGGCAAAATGGCCGCCGCCGATGGTATCCATAAAATGATAGTAAGGGGAATCGCATTCATGGGTTGCCCCCTGAATTCCGCCTTCGGCCATAATGGTATTGGAATCGCCATGGCGCAGCTTGGTGGCGATGATGACCTTGCAGCCACCCTCGGCTGCCATGATCGCCGCCGAGGTGCCGGCCCCGCCGCCGCCGATCACCAGAACATCGGTGTCGAAATCGATTTTCGTCAGATCAACTTTCTCGGGACGTACCATGGACCGCGACTCAAGCAGCTTGGCCACGCCCTCCTGATACACGTCGCCTTTATTCGGGCCGACGGTTACCGTGCGCTTGCCGCTTTCTTGATAATCCGGATGAAATTTCGACAGGACCTCCGCCCTCTCCTGCATGGAAAGGGCCGGATAGTTTTCATTGCGCCTGGCCATGGCCACCCGAGCCGGACGGGTCGCCTCTACTTTTTTAATCAGTTCTTGTAATTCTGGTGTATAAGCCATTGTTATATCTCCTTAATACGGGAAGAGGATCGATCAGTTTGCATTATAAGTAGCGAGTCTCTTGAGGCTGCCAGGATCCTCTCTCGGCAAAATCGGGCTCACGCTCACGCTCCACGTATCTTTTTTCCAGTTCCTCTTTGCTCATCGCCGACAGTTCGCCAAGCATCGTTTCATATTTGCCGCTTTCAATGGCCGCAACTCTTGCCTTCAGATGTTCCGCCTGGGGCAGGATATATTTGCCGTAGACCCGGCGGGCCAGCTGTGCTGCATGGTACTGGGGTATTTCTCCCATGCAGCGGCTGGCACACAAACCACACTGAATGCAGTCGAAAGATAGCTTCGCCGCCTTCGCAATGTTGCCCTGTTTGAGGGCGGAGATGTAGCCAAGAACATCGACATCCATGGGGCAGGCCTTGGTACATTGGTTGCAGGCCACACAACGAAACAATTCCGGATAGAGGGCATGAATCGCTTCCGGCAGGCCGCCGATCTCATCAATACTGTAACCGGCACGGTTGGCCGGATAGAACGGGATCTGGGCAAGGTACATGTCGGCTGCGACAACCGTCTGGCAGGCGAGTCCGAAATGCAGCTTATAATCCCCGGCCATCCGGTATACGGTCGGACAGGCACCGCAGATGCCGCCGCGGCAGCCGGCACCGCGCAGGAATTTGAAACCGGCAAATTCCATGGCTTTCATAATGGTCAGGGTTTCCGGCACTTCGTACCTTTTGCCCATGATATAGACCGGGATGGCTTTGGCGCCCTCCGGCAGAATCGCCCGGTCGCCGGTTGCTACCCTGGGAGCTGTTTTCGTCGTTTTCTGATTTGTTTCACACATGATTCATATCTCCAATAATGCCCGATAAATTACATTGCCTGATGTTATCCGGAGCCTTCTTGCTTACGCTGCGGCCAAACATTTCTTACTCTGCAACAGTTCAACACTGATCTTGTCGTTCAGTTCGAAATGACAGATTTCCGTATCAAGCCCCAGGGCCACCGCCAAGAGCTGAGTGAAGTAATAGGTCGGAATATTTTTCTCGATCTTGCCCGCCGCAAGCATCTGTGGCTGCTGCTTGCCAAGGTTATACTCGCACAGCGGGCAGCTGGTGGCCAAGGCCTCGATACCTGCCCCCGCCGCCAGGTTGAGAATTGCCGCCGCGGCACTGTTGGCGCCTGTCGGTGCCCCGAGAACCTGATAGGAGCCGCAACATTTATCGGCGGCGTTAAAGGGCTTGACTGTGGCGCCAAGGGCCTCCAGCATCCCGGTCATCAAGGCAAAACTGCCGAAGGGTTCAATGCCGACCTCCGCCGGTCGATGCAAAGTGCAGCCGTAATAGGGGGCAATCTGCAAAGCGGTCAGGGGCACCTTCACCTTGGCCCGCAACGCATCCCAGCCGATCGTCTCCTGCAGGAAGGAAAGGTAGTGGACGACTTCCACCTCTCCGGCGTAGTCTATTTCCTCGTCCATGAAACGATTGATGGTATCTCGTTTCACCGCATCGTCCTTCATGATCCGATTGGCGCGCGCCAGGGTGTTGTAGCACATTGAGCAAAGGGTCACCAACCTGGTTGCCCCCTGCTCCTTGGCCCGCACAAGATTGCGCACCGGCCCCACCTGATGGATCAAATCGTCGGCGGTCAGCGAATGTACTGCCCCGCAACAGTTCCACCTGTCGATTTCTTGCACCTCGACCCCCAGAGCCTCCAGGGAGGCTATTGCCGCCTGGTCCAGGTTCTTGGCTTTGGTCTTCAAGGTGCAGCCTGGATAGTAACTGATCTTCATCGCTCTCCTTAACTGGTGAATTTTCTAAATCCGGCAACCAAGGCGATCTGCGGCATCTCGGCAATTACTTCCGGAGAAAGCTCAGACGGCTCAATATGATTATGGCTCTTACGCATTATCTGCTGCCGCAATGCCTCCATGACCTTGGCAATGTCAATGCCTCTGGGACATTTCACGGAACAGGCATGGCATGAGGCACACTTCCAATAGGTATTAATATTGGCCAGTTTCTCAACAAGACCAAATTGGGCCATGTGCATAACCTTACGGGGACTGAAATCCATCTCCTGGGCCATGGGACACATACCGGTGCAGGTGGCGCACTGCATGCAAACTTTTACACTTTCGCCACTCAGTTCTTTGAGTTTCTCAATCGATTGCAGCGATTGAGTCCGGGCAGTAATTGTTAATGTCATGTCTCTTCTCTTTGTAGATCCAATAAGTTTGTCCCGCTGTTTAATCCCGATAAACGGGATTCACCACAACATTTCCGGCACTATATTTAACAGATTGGAGATTTTTTTCAAGTGCGTTTATATCGTATTATATCAATTTGTTATTTATTGCATATGAATGAAGCCTCATTTTTTACAGCGTCAATCGGCAAAAATTGGACCCTGCCGGCCAGGGTATGCGAAACAGAAAGGCAATTAATCGCCGAAAGCCACCTTGTTGTTGTCAACCACTGTTTTGTCGGCTATTGAAGAGAGGATGGGTAATCGTATTTGTTATGATGCTAGCTTTTATCGGAAGGAGAAATACCTGTGAGTTCTCTACTCTTGAGTGTTGACCTGGAAGATGTTCGCGACTGGGTCAAGGATGGCGCCCGCTACCGGGAGGGAGTTCCCGAAAACACCAGGAACTACCTTGAGCAATTCAAACGCTGGGGAGTCAGGGCGACTTTTTTTGTGGTCGGCGAGGTGGCTCGGCGGTATCCGTGGTTAATTAAGGAAATTGTCGAGGCCGGGCATGAACTTGCCTGCCATGGCGATATCCATCTGCAGCTCGATAAACTGACGCCGAAGGGGTTTCGGGCCGATATGCAGCGTAATCTGGCTGCCTTGGAGAACGCCGGAGGCAAAGGGATTGAGGGCTTTAGGGCTCCGACATTTTCTTTGACGGCGCGAACCGCCTGGGCGCACGAGGTGTTGGCCGATCTCGGTTTTACCTATTCGAGTTCGGTGCTGCCGGCCGTCAATCCGCTGTACGGGTGGCCTAAATTCGGCAAAGATGCCCGAAAGGTTGCCGGTGGGCTCTGGGAATTACCGGTCACCCTACATGGGATTCCCGGCCTGTCGGTGCCCATCGCCGGCGGGGTGTATTTCCGGGTGCTGCCGTTTTTCCTGACAAGGTGGGCAATCGGCAAAAACCTCGGCAAGGGCCAGCCGGTGATCACCTATTTTCATCCCTATGATATCGACTGCAAACAGGAAAGATTCATGCATCCGGATCTCGGCGACAAGAAATACCTGAACATGCTCATGTATATCGGACGGGACAAGGTTTTGAAACGGCTGGATATCTTACACCGGTCCTTCCCCTTTCAGGCATATAAGGAGTATGTCAATTATCTTCAGGCGGGTGCTTCGGGACCGACAAGTTGAGATTTTTCCTGATCAGGGCCAGTTGTTCGGCAAGAAGCCCGAGGAAGAAGAAGATCAAACCGGTAACAAAGAGTAACAAGGTGCCGACCGACACACCGTCGCCACGCAGGAGAATCGGGAGACCCCACAAGGCGCTGAACAGCAGGAAAAAGAGTGCCGGTGGGAAAAAAAGGCGCATCGGGTCAAACATCGTCACCACATGAATTATCTCCAAAACCGTATCAAAAGCCGTTTTGATGCTGATGGTCGATGTGCCGGTTTTCCGGGGAACGACGGTAATAGGGTGTTCGAGCACCAGATGGCGCTGATTAATAAAGATCAGGGTGATGATATCGCTGAGCGCCATGTTGTCCGGGCAGAGATGCAAGTATTGCCTGACGAGACTCGTTACATAAATCTTCATGCCGGAGTTCAGATCATGGATGGCGATAGGCATAAGCAGACCGGCAATAAAATGAATCAATGCCTTGCCGGTTTTTCGGTAAAAACTTTCCTTATATTTTTTTCGATTGCCGATAACCATGTCGGCATCATTTTTCTTCAGGACCTCATACAGGGCGGTAACATCCTCGAGCCGATGCTGGCCGTCGGCATCGATGGTGATAACCAAGGAGGTTTTTGCAGCATTGATACCGGTCTTGATGGTCCCACCGTAACCGCGATTCACCTTGTGGTGGATGGGGTTGAAGAGAGCCGGTTCGGCATATCGATCAAGGAGTTCGCGGCTCCCGTCCTTGGAGCCGTCGTTGACAATAATCAGTTGGCAGCCGTTCTTGCGGCAGTACTCCAGCAACTCCGGCAAAAAAGACGATAAGGCCTGTTCTTCATTATAGGCGGGGATGACAATAGTAAGGTCATTCATACGAGGTTGCTGAAGGATGGGGTTGATTGTTGGTTACAGGAGAGAAAACCTGGACTGCCTGTCGAGGCAATAAATGTCATGGTTCGAATGCTTTCGAGTATATAAAGATGTAGAGCCCTGTCAAGTCAAAATAGGGGGACTTTCCTTGCCCGAGGTTCGCCTCCGTCCGGCGACACGCCGTTACGGCAGCGCCTGTGCGACAACGGTTTCGAGACTCGATGATAAAATCCAACCTTGACGGTTGGTTTCATCCCTAACATAGGTGAAGGGGCCGTGATTTTTTTGCGGATAGACCAGGCGGCCTTCTTGAATGGCCCCAACCGAGGTTGCCGATGTGAAGGGAGAGATGAGCAGTCGGGCATCGGCGGCGATCACCACGGCGGGCTTGAACCCCTGAAAGCGGATCACCGTTCCGGTCACTGCCAGGCAAAACAACAAGATACAGACAATTCTCACTCCGGCGCCGGTCTTGCCTCCCAGGCGGAACTTTACGGTGGCCGCTTGAAAAAAGGTGAAACCAACCAGCACCAGGAGAGCAAACACTGCCCACTGGTCGAGACTGAGAAAATGGAACAAGCGGTCGGCTCCTGCCGCTTCGCTGACAAAGAGACCACTTTCCTTGCGCACCATTTCGAGGTTGCCGATGATGTCCGAATCGGTCGGGGCAAGTCGCAGGGCGCGCTCATAGTTGACAACCGCCAGGCCGATTTTTCCGGCCTGGGCATAACTATTCGCCAGGTTAAAGAGTACCCCCGAGGAAAAACCGACCGCTGCCGTGAGTTCCTCGTACCGGGCAATGGCCTGTTGATAATCGCCCCGACTGTAGGCCTCGTTGCCCTGTTGAAAAAGCTGCTCTTCGCCTGCACCTGCCTGACTCAGTGCGCTTCGGCAAAGCAACATGCTTAAGGTTATGAGGATAATGCAACACAACCTTCGACTCTTCATGACAAGCCCTCCAACTCCCTTTTCATTGTCTGCAAATAGTCCTGCATCTTTTCCCGGGACAGGGTCGCCCCGCCGTAGGCAGCCGCATCGGCGGCGGCAAATATTGCCACCAGCGGCGCGTCCGGCCCGAGCCTGATTTTTAGGCCGGTAAGGCTGATGGCGGTCGGTGCCATGTTCCAGGACAGGCCCATCTGGTTCTGCATGGCGGTTCTTGCAGATGCAAGAAATTCGCGGCTATTGCCGGAAGCATACGCCTGTTCGACCTGGTTCAGGTCGCGAATGAGAAGATGGTTTTTTCGTCGTCGCAGTTCCCTTTCCGGATGTTTTGTAAGGTTCAGGCGTCGCAGTTGCCAAAGAAAAAGTGCGGCGAGGATGAGGACACAGAACGTTACCAGGACGAGGAACCAGCCCTTCGCAAAAAGCGGCACAATCTCCCGGTGAAAATCGCCCATTTGCAGATTAAGGGGCGCCATTTGCTCAAAACCGCTGCCGGGTTTTGCCGGACTAGCCGGGCTTTGTTGCGGCACCGGGGTATTTTGCGGGAGTGGCGGCGGAGGCTGCACCGCGACGCTTTTCGCCAATTTGATGGTGACCGGGGCACTTTTCCTGGTGATATAATCTTTTTTCACCGGGTCGAAATAACTGAAGGAAAGTGTTGGAATTTCGTGCACCGCATCGTTTTTGGCGACTACTGCCTGATCGAAGACCTTCGCCCCGGAATAGCTGTTTCCCTGAGGAGTAAACGTTGCCGCCGGGGCATAGGTTTTCCAGTCGGGGCTGTCGGGAAAGGATGGCGCCTCGACCCGGTCGAAATTGCCGCTGCCGGCAATTTCTATACTCAGTTTCAGCGGCTCGCCGACCTCAAGATCCTGCCGGTTGGCGGTCACCTTCAAGGTAAAATCGCCGATGGCGCCGCTGAAGTCCTTCGGCTGGCCTGCGACCGGCAGCGGGATGACATTGAAGACTGCCTCGGGACTGACCACGTCAATCGGTTTGCGCTGGGCGCCACCGAAAAAGCTTTCGAAGAACGGATCATTAAAGGTCGAATCATCGAACATATCTCCACCAAAAGGTGAGGCCGGCTGCCTTTTCTGAGGGATGAGAAGAGATGCCTCCATGCTGAAGGTGAGGGGGTGTCGACCGGCCTTAATGCCTGCGAGGGTGGTGTCCCAGGAGAGGACATGATAGGTTGCACCGCCCACCCTTTCCTGGGTCTGGATCGGTTTTTCCCGCAGTTGCGGCATAACCACTCCGTCACCGCGAAGGATCGGCAAAGAATTGATATCGGCGCGATATTTCTGGTTGAAATAGGCCTTGATCGTGATCGGTACGATTTCCCCCGGGTAATGATCGGCAAGTTTCGGAATGCGGATGAAGGCCACCTCCTCGGACGAACGCTCCGCCGTTCCTCCTGCGGTGCTACCCTGCGACGAGGTGGCGGTCACCTCAAAACTCATGGCTTTGGTGGAGGCGGTTTCACCGCCGGCGTTGACCTTTATCGGTGGAATGGTGTAGGTCCCCGGTTTTTGCGCCTGGAGCAGGTAACTGTTGGTAAGAGAGGAGGACATGCTGCCGTTGATGATGTTGATCCGGCTGGACTGGCCTCGGTTTTGAAAGCTGATTCCGGCGATTTCCGGCAACTCGATGGTCGAGATGCGGCTGGCACCGTTCACCGTAATGGTCAGCATGGCCCCTTGATCCACCGGGAAGGAGAGATGGCTGAGAGAGGCCTCAAGGGTGATATCCGCCCGGACTTCGCCACCGCAACAAAGGATGACCAGACAGACCAGGAGATATAAAGATTTGTGTGCTTGTTGCATTACCAGTCCCTGTCGATTTCTTTCTCTTGAGCCCTTTGACCCGCGGGCACAAAATTCAGGTTACCCTCTTCGTTCTTCAAGGCATTGAGCAGTCGCTCCGCCTCTTCCTTGGTCATCTTGCCAAGCTGTTGGCGTATCGCATCCGCCGCCTGTTCTTCTTTCTTGCCCCGGTCTTGTGCTTGTTCGCTTCCGGTCGGCTGCTCTTTTGCCTCTTCCGGTTGTTCTTCTCCGGGTTGTTTTCCGGCTTTATTTTCATCCCCTTTATCACTTTGCTGTTTGCCCTGCTGTTCATGCGACTGTTTGCCGGCGTTCGCCTGATCGGAGCCGTCTTTTTGTCCCTTTTTCTGTCCCTCGTCTTTCTTATCGCTGTCTTTTTCCTTTTGCTGCTCGTCCTGCCCGCTTTGCTTTTCCTGTTTCTCCTTCTCAAGCTGCTTTTCCAGCTCCTCCAACTGTTTGCTGACGATGCTTTTATTAACCTCTGCATCGGCATCGGCCGGATCGAGTTGCAGCGCCGAATTCAGGGAATTCAGGGCCTGTCGCCACTGGCCTGCCGCCGCTTTTGGATCTGCCTGACGAACCTCAGCACCTTTCTGATAATAGCTGTTTCCCCGGTTATAGTAGGCCTTTTTCTGGAGGTCAATCTTGTCGCTTTTTAAAGCCCCGCCAAATGCCGCGATGGAATCATCAAACATGTTGTTTTTGTAGGCGGCGGCCCCGAAATTATACATCAGGAGCGGGTCGTCCGGCTTCTCCGCCAACTTTTTCCGGTAGTACTCGGAGGCCTGCAGGTAATCGCCGCGCTTGTAGGCCTCTTCCCCTTCAGAAGCGTAACCATTGCTTGAACAACATGCCACAAGAAGGAAGACGAGGACGAGGGCCTTGCCGGCCCGTGTCCATTTCAATCTGCCGAGCAGCGATTTGACAAAAGGCAGGAGGGGTACGGTCAGCGCCACTTTCCTTTCGCCGATGAGCAGCTCGACAACGAGGAAGATGGCGGCCAGGGCTAAAGGCCATTCGAATCTCTCGACCGGAACCTTGTGGCGGCGTTCCGCCAGTTCCTCCTTGGGGATCAGTGCCAGCTTTTGTTGATAGATGCTCTCCAGGCCTTCGCCCGCCGGTCCGAGAGGGACATAGAGGCCGCCGCTTTTTTCGGCAATTTGCGTGAGCGTCGCCGCATCGAGACGGGAGGTGACGAAATTGCCGGCCCGGTCTTTGACAAACCCCTGGCCACTTCCGGTCTTGATGGGGATGAGTTCGCCCTGGCTGGTGCCTACACCTACGGTATAGATGGTTAAGCCCTGTTTGGCGGCGGCCTCGGCCGCCTGGACAGCATCGCCCTGGAGATTTTCACCGTCGGTGAGAATGATGAGAATCTTATGATTGGCCGCATTGTCGAGGGTCTGCACGGCCCGGTCGATGACCGCCGCAATATTGGTGCCACCCAAGGGAATGAGTTCGGTATTGACCGCCGACAGGGAGTGGAGAAAGGCATCGTAATCGATGGTCAGCGGGCACATGAGGTAGGCGCTGCCGGCAAACGGCATAAGGCCCACCCGATCGCCTTCACGTTTCTGGACGAAGTCAAGAATTGCAAGGGTAGCCCGTTGCAGGCGGTTGGGTTTGATATCTTCGGCCAGCATGCTTTTCGAGGTATCGAGGGCAAAGAGGAGGTCGATTCCTTTGCGCTTCACCTCTACCCACTGGTAGCCGACCTGCGGCCTGGCAAGCGCCACAAAACAGAGCAACACGGCAACGAGAACCAGCAGTTTTTTCAGATGGCGCCTGGTGGCGGAGATATTGCCGGTGAGGCGGCTGAGAAGCTGCCGGGCAACAAATTTTTCCAGGTTGGCCTGGCGTTTTCGTGCCAGGGTGCGAAAGAAAAAAAACAGTCCGAGACAGACGCCAAAGCCGACTATGAGCCAGAGAGGTTGCGACAAATCCATAGGGTTCCTCGGGGTTAAGGCAGTCTTTTACGGGTTGAAAAAATCTCAAAGCCGAGGAGGAGCAGGGCGATACCGATCAGGTAGGGGAAGAGTTCCCGGTATTCCTCGAATTTTTTAATGGTCTTGGTAGTTGTCTCCATGCTGTTGATTGCGTCGTAGATCTTGGTGAGCGACGCCGTATCGGTCGCCCGGAAATAGACGGCCCCGGTTTTTTCCGCCACTTTGGTGAGGGTGTCTTCATCGATATCGACCTTGGCCCGGATGAGCCTTCGTCGCCCGAAGGAATCGGTTACCGGCAGGGGTGCCTCGCCCCTGGTTCCGGCACCGATGGTGTAAACCTTGATGCCTAGAGTTTCCGCGGCCTCGGCGGCAATCAGCGGCCCTACGTTCCCGGCATTATTCATGCCGTCGGTAAGAAGGATAAGCAGCCGTGATTTCGATTTCTGGTCGCGCAGATGGTTGATACCGCTGCCGATCGCCGAACCGATGGCGGTGCCGTCCTCGACCATGTCGACACTTAAGGATTCCAATCTCTTCCGTAACCAGTCATGATCGAGGGTTAAGGGGCTGACCAGATAGGGGCGACCGGCAAAGGCCAAGAGACCGATCCGGTCGCTCGGGCGCTGGTCGATGAATTCATCCACCACCTTCTTGACCACCGCAAGGCGGCTGGCCGGTTTGCCGCCCAGGGTGAAATCCAAGGACTCCATGGAACCGGAGACATCGACGACCAAGAGGAGATCAATGCCGCTGGCCTTGATCTCGGCAGTAGTATTCCCTTGCTGCGGTCTGGCGAGGGCAAGAACGAGGAGGGCAAGAACGGCCAGGCGCACAAGGAGGAGGAGGGAACCTGGTCGCGCTTTTCTTGCCCCAGCCAGAGTCGCAGCAAGGGACGTTGAGGAAAACAGCAATGCCGGAGCAGCCCCGCGCCGGCCGTGCAGCAGGGCCAGAAGGGGCAACAGGGCGAGAAACCACAGCAGCTGCGGATGAAGAAATCTCATGACCGGCCTCCGGGTGGTTCAACTTCCGGTCGGGTACCGGTAATAAAAGTGCGTACCGCTTCTTCCATCTGCAGCATATGACGTTCATCGGCAACCAGATGGGCGAATTTGGCCATATCGGCTTGCTCCAGGCAGGCCCGCAGTGCCGCCCGGTGCTCGACCAGAGGGGCGTGGTCGGCATCCTTCAGGCCGGCGAAAAACTCCCGGGTCGTTTGCCGGGTCGAACGGAGGGCAAAGCGCAATTCGATATAGCGGCGGAGGATCTGAGCGGCCACATCCATATAGAGCAGATTTTGTCCGCCACTCAGTAACTGCCGCGCCTCGGCCAGCTCGATAAGGGCCTTGTCCCAGGGAGCAAGGGCCGGTGGCTGCGGCTTTTTCCGCCTTTTCAGGAAGTAAATAAGCAGGGCCAACAGCACGAGGGCGAGGATCGCTACTGCCGTCGGCATCAGGTAGGGCGGGTATTCGGCCGTCGGCAGAGGACCATGAATGTCGTGCAAGGTCTCGGTTTGCTTTGCTGCCTGTTGCCGCGGACCATTTTGCAGGGTCAAGGCGTCTGCACCCGGCTCACCGGCGAGGACGGCCTGCGCCGTAAACAACAACAGGGGTTGCAGGAGGATGGGCCGTCTCATGTCGCCCTCCCCTGCCGTATTTTAAAAAAATTCAGCAGCGACGGGAGATAGGAGGTATCGGTGAGCAGATCGAGCAGGTCGATGCCGATTGCCCGGATGACCTTCTGCAGGCTCTTCTGCCGTTCCCTGGCCATCGCCTTGTAGTGTCGCCTGACTTCGGCATCGGCGGTATTCAGCTCAACCTGTTGGCCGCTTTCAGCGTCCTCCAGGGTCAGCCAGCCGACGTCGGGGAGTTCGAATTCCCGGGGGTCGGAGACAATGACCGTAATCAGGTCGTGCCGCCGGTTACTGATCTGCAGCTTGGGCCGCAACTCTTGCAGGGCAGAGTCAAAATCGCCGGGCAGGCAAAAATCGGAGATAAGAAAGGCCACGCATTTTCTCTTGATCACCCGGTTGGTGAAATCAAGAGGTGCCGCAAGATTCGTCTTCCTCCCCTGCCCCCGGAAATAAAGGATCTCGCGGATAAGGCGAAGAATATGACCGCGCCCTTTCTTCGGCGGAATATACAGTTCGACAACATCGGTAAACAGCACCAATCCCACCTTGTCGTTATTGCGAACCGCCGAAAAGGCCAGCACCGACCCCACCTCGGCCATCAGTTCCCGCTTCGAGCTGTTGGCCGAACCGAAATCGCCGGAACCGCTGATATCGATCATCAGCATGATGGTCAATTCCCGCTCTTCCGTGAATTTCTTGATATGGGGGATGCCGGTGCGGGCGGTGACATTCCAGTCGATGCTGCGGATATCGTCGCCGGGCACGTATTCGCGAACCTCGTCAAAGTTCATGCCCCGACCCTTGAAGACCGACTGGTAACTGCCGGCCAGGCTGTCGTTGACCAGCCGCTTGGTCCGCACCTCGATCTGCCGGACCTTCTTCAGGATTTCTCGGGTAAGTTGCACATCCATGGTCGTTTTACCGCCTCTTAAGGGACTGGTACCGTATCGAGGATCTTTCTGATGATATCCTCGCTGCTGATACCCTCGGCCTCGGCCTCGTAGCTGATGCGCAGGCGATGGCGCATGACGTCCAGGGCCGCCGCCTTGACATCGTCCGGGGTGACATAGCCCCGGCCGGCAAGAAAAGCGAGGCAGCGGGAAACCACCTTGAGATTGATAGTCGCTCGTGGTGAGGCGCCGGTTTCAATGTACTGCTGCAGCTCAAGTTGATAATTCTGCGGCTCACGGGTGGCGTAGACTAAAGAGACGATATAGTCCTTGATCTTGCCATCCATATAGATAGTGTTGACGATCTTTCGCGCCGCCAGGATGTCGAACGGGTGGGCGACCGGGGTAACCTCTATCTCCGCATCGGTCCGTTCGAAGTTGTCGAGGATGCGTCTCTCCTCGACGCGACTCGGATAACTGACCACCACCTTGAGCATAAAACGGTCGACCTGAGCCTCCGGCAAGGGGTAGGTGCCTTCCTGTTCAATAGGGTTCTGGGTCGCCAGCACCAGAAACAGCTCGGGCAGGGGGAAACTCTGGGTGCCGATGGTTACCTGCTTTTCCTGCATGGCTTCAAGGAGGGCCGACTGCACCTTGGCCGGCGCCCGGTTGATCTCGTCGGCGAGGATGAGGGAGGAGAAGATCGGGCCCTTTTTCACCTCGAAACTGGTCTCCCGCGGATTGTAAATCTCCGTGCCGATAATGTCGGCAGGCAGCATGTCCGGGGTGAACTGGATCCTCCGGAAGTCGGTCTGGATTGCCGCCGCGAGCGTCTTGACTGCCAGCGTCTTGGCCAGACCGGGCAGCCCTTCAAGGAGAATATGACCGCCGGACAGCAGGCTGATCAACAGTCGCTCAATGAGATGCTCCTGGCCAATGATGACCTTGCCGAGTTCGTATTTGAGCGGGGCGATCCATCCGGAACTCTGGCCGACGGCCTCGTTGATCCTTTGAATCGAGGTAAAGACGTCGGCGGAGGGGGAAGAGCCATTCGAACCGGCAGGAGAAGCGTCCGGCAGGGCGATGACACGGGGTAATTTATCGAGCATAAATGTTCCTCAAACCTGGAATGAATGGATATATGGCTAGACAGCACATGGTCTCGATCCGGCAGGGGCAAAACTGATGAAAACCCCCGCCTCGGGATAACCGGACTCTTAAAGGTTGATAATAACCAGCCAACATTGCTATAGTCTTACATGAACATTACAATGCTGTAATGTTCACAAAACTATCGTTCGGTAGTATTCTTTTAAATGTGTCTGCCTTACGAATAAGCCATCGTTTAACAATAAGGAATCTGTTTCAATGTCATGTACGGCATAAGGGGCCGTAAAGAAATAGTGAACATAGTATGAGTTATTTCTTAACGGCCCCTAATTTCGCCAATATCTTTTGTTTCTTAACAATCGCCAACCACCCGCCCAGCTACCCATGCCGCAACTTTATTTAGACGAATACGCCAGACATCTTGCCGGTCGCAGGGTATGCATCGCCTGTCGGGAAGGCATCCTGCGCGATCATTTCGGCGAGATTGTCGCCGACATTAAATTTCTCATGCGCATGAACGTTGCTACCAGTCTCTTTCACAATCTCCCCAATCGCTTCGCCAATCAGAAGCTGTTGACCGAGCTTGAGAAAAAACTGCCGGCCACCAACTTCGTCCGTGTCGCACCGGAACTCGATTTCTACGAGGCGGTGCTCAGTCACCCCGACAGCATAGATAAGCTCATCTTTCTTGAGCGCCGCTATCTCATGGACCGGCAGGGCAAAAAAATCAACGCTCTCACCACCGGGCGGGTACTTGAGTCCCTGGCCCATTTTGGCGATCTTATCGGCAATGTCAATTTCAAGGATGCGATGAAAAGGATCTGCGCCAAGATCGAGGCGGGGACCTGCGACCGGGTGCATATCCTGCCGGCGGGCAAGGACACCATCAAACACGAACTCTTCACCGTGGAAGGTTCGGGGACGATGATTGCCAATAACTTTATTGAGGAATTCCGACAGGTGCACACCGATGAAGAGGTGGCCATAGTCTTTCGCATTTTGACCAGCTACAAGCGAGCCGGTTTTCTCAAGCCGCGCAGCAAGGAGTATCTGAACCGCAACCGCGAGCATTTTTTTATTACCGCCATCGACGGTATCGTGGTTGGTTGCGTCGAGCAGAAGGTAATCGATGCCCAGACGGTGGAGCTGGGGGCACTGGCCATTTCCACCCGTTTTCTCAAGCAGCGGGTGGGGGTGTACACGGTGAATGCCTTTATCCGCACCATGCTGGCACTGGGCTATCGTCGTTTTATCTCACTTACCGGCAATCCCAGGCTGCAGACTCTTTTTAAGCAACTGGACTTTGTCGAGGAGAGCCCGAGCGAATACAGCCGCCGGCAGAGTGAAAGCCCAGGGGTTCCAATGTTTTATAAAGCGGTGGAGGATACCGATGAAACGTCGAGATACATTTGAGGATGCCGAAACAATCAAGATATGTCAGGGGGGCATCGATTATCAAGGCATCGTGAAACATATCAATGATGGCATAGTGATTATCCGGGAAGGAATTATCATCTTCGCCAACAATGCCTTTTATGAAATCTCCCGAAAGACACCGGAACAGGTTATCAAATCGGATTTCTCCAATTTTATCGCTGCAAAGGATCAAGAAAAAGTAGCTGCATACTGCACAAGCCGGTTCTTCAACGAAGAACTTTCCGACCGGATAGAGTTCCACATGCCACGCGAGGATGGGGATGCAGTTATCGAAATGAAGAGCAGAGTCGTGGAGTGCGGGGGTGCCCCCGGACTGCTCGGCGCCTTGACCGATATTACCGAACGGCGGCGGACGAGGATCGAATTACAGCGGGTCAAGGAACGACTCGAAAGCATCCTCCACGCCATGAATGAGGCCATAGTCTCTATGTCACCGAACGGCTACAAGATACTGGCAATCAATCCGGCAGTCGAGGCACTCTATGGAATTCCGATAAGGGATTTCACCACCGGGGCTAAGCATGTCATGGATTTTGTTCATCCGGATGACATTGAAAAGGTTAGGAAATTTTACGATAATCTCCCTGAGGTGGAATTCGATCAGGCACAGTACAGGATTATCAGCCACAACAAGAAAGTCAAATGGGTTCTTGATGAAGGGCACGTAGTCTATGCAAGAGGCGGTGCGACACGCAGGATTGATCACGTAATCAAGGATATCACAGAGGAGAAGAAGGCAATCGATGCCCTCAGACAGAGCGAGGCCAAATACAAGGATTTTTTCAATTCGACGAGTGATATGGCCTTTGCCATCTCTCCCGAAGGAGTATTTATCGATATCAACGATGCCGGTCTCAAGTTTTTAGGTTTTGACAATAAGGAGGAGGCGTTGGCCAACAATGTCAGAGATTTCTATGTCGATGTCGCCGAGAGAACTGAACTTATTAAAGAGATCTACGGGAAAGGCCATGTTGTCGGCAGGCAGGTAAAATTCAAAAACAAAAAGGGAGAGCCCTTTGAGGTAGCCATTACTGCCCGCGCTAAAATGGATGATTCGGGACATATTCTCTACCATGAGGGTATCGTCCATAACATAAGCAAGGCCCTGGAAGGCCAAAGAAACAGAGTACTTCGCAACGCCGCCGGGGGTATGTGCCATTACCTCAACACGCATCTGATGCAACTCAATGGGGCGCAGACATTCATGATGGAAGACATGATCTCCCTCGATCAACTTATCAAGGTATTCGTCCAGGGGGAAAACCCTCAGGTGGCCATCTTGGAAATCAATAAGGTCATGAAATCAATACGCTCCTTCCACCAGAGCATCAGCAATGCCTACGAAAGAATTTCCGAGGTGACCAAAGCCTTTAACCAGGCTTTTGTTTATAAAGAGGAACCCTACTCCACCGAAACCATTCTGGACATTTTTAAATCCTATGGATACAAAGGGGACGAATAAAGAAAACAGCGCCGATTCGGCCACTTGGGATTCAAACAAAAGGAATCATTACCGATCCATCCGGTCACTCGCAACATGTCGCAATGGGGGGCGACAACGAACAGCGGGCAATGGAGAGGGCTCGGGAGATGATCGATTTGGAACTTGCCATGATAACGCAAGCGTAGAACATTATTGAAATGTATTGACAGTTGTGAAGGGTGTGTTATTTCTACGGTTGGTGATGAAAATGTGTTTTCCTTTACCCAACCAAACAAGACAGCTGGACAAACCATGACAAGTGATTGCCGACAGAACCGGTGGTGCAGCGCCTCTCCTTGGCGCAGCTGGCGCATAGAGCTATTCCGGAGTCGGTAGCATTTCAGGCTGAAACCCCCATTTCAAAAAGCCCCGCAAACCTTCTCCAGGTTTGACGGGGTTTTTCATTTCCAGCAACAGCTGTTCAGAGAAGAGCCCTCCAAGCCTGGCAAGAGCCTGCCGGGCATAACTTCAGGAGAGCGACGAATGAACAGTGTGATTGCCGAAATTCTCTCGGGCAGGAGAGCTTTCTGCCTTATTCAGAGACAGGACAGCGAGGAGATCCTCGTTCTTTTCGGGCAACCAGGACAATATGAGTATCTTACCGATATTCCGAGAAAATATGGTCATGGCGGCGACCGACGGTGCTACGACAGCATCAGCATCATCCCCTTTTGTCAGATAAAAGAGCGCGGTTTCGAGGTTCATGACGAGGGAGAAAAGATCCGCACCATTGTGGTCGAAATGCAGACCACTCTCTTCAAAAAGGACCTGTTGCGCCTCTTGCCGGATCGACCCATCCACCTTTTTGGCGATATAGAATACGACACAACCGAGGCGGAATACGCAGAAATTATCCGGCGGGTGGTGACTGACGAGATCGGCGAGGGCGAGGGAGCGAACTTTGTCATTCCGCGAAACGGCTGCGGTTGCATCGGCGGTTTTACCCTCGCTTCAGCTTGGAGTCTCTTCACTACCCTGGTGCGGGAGGATTACGGCACCTACTGGAAATATCTCTTCTACGATAGCACGCGTTTTTTTATCGGTTCGACACCGGAGCGTCATCTGCTGGTGGAAAGGGGCCGCGTCAAAATGAACCCGATCAGCGGCACCTTTCGCAAGGGTACCTCCTATGAATGCCGCCGGCATTTCAAAGAGGAACTACTGGGTTTTCTGAGCGACCCCAAGGAGATCAACGAACTCTTCATGGTGGTAGATGAGGAACTGAAGATGATGGCCCGGATGTGCAGAACGGGCGGGTCAATCGTCGGACCGCTGTTGAAAGAGATGTCCCAGCTCATCCATTCCGAATACATCCTCTCCGGGAACAGTGACCGGAATATCTTGGAACTCTTTCGGGAATCGATGTTTGCCGCCACGGTGGTCGGCAGCCCCGTCGAAAACGCTTGCCGGATAATCAAGAAATATGGACGGGCGTCGAGACGCTATTACGGCAGCGCCCTTATGCTGATAGGAAGAGACCCGGACGGCAGCGACTATCTCGATTCGCCCATTACCATCCGGACTCTTGAAATCGAGCCCACCGGAGTTTTCCATTTCAGTACCGGGGCAACTCTGGTCAAGGACTCGGTACCGGCGGAAGAGGTGCGCGAAACCGCCGCGAAATCGAGAGCCATTCTCCACCCCCTTTGCGGCAAATCCGGCGGCCAGGTATCGCCGCCGATGCTGCCGATGCTTGCCAACGACGACGACATCGTCGAAGCCCTGCACCAACGCAACCAAGATTTATCGAACTTCTGGTTTTTTCGCCAGGATCAAACCGGCACAAGCAGGACGGGTTTTGCCCATATCTCCGTCACCATGATCGATAACGGCGATGATTTTATCCATATGCTTCGCCACCTCTGTAATTCACTGGGGATGCGAACTACGGTCATAGCTTACAACGACTACGAAGTCACCAAAGACCGAGCGGCCATCACCCTGCTTGGGCCGGGGCCGGGCAACCCGAACAACGGTGCGGATGATAAGATTCGTAAAAATATGGCGATTGCCAGGGCTTTGCTTGCCTTGGGGAAAAAGTCTCTGTTCATCTGCCTCGGCCACCAGATTCTTTGTCGCTGCCTGGGTTATCCGGTGCGGCGCAAGGAAAAGCCGTTGCAGGGCTCGCAAGTGGAAATCAACCTCTTTGGAATACGGGAGAAGGTCGGTTTTTATAACACCTTTGCCGCCTGGCAACCTGCTGCTTCGCCTTACGAATTGGCCACCCTCGACGGGCTGGAAGAACTGGCCGCTATCCGGAGCGAAAATTTCATCGGCTACCAGTTCCATCCGGAATCGATCCTCACCAAAAACGGCCAGACAATTCTGTGTCGGTCGATTGAGCATCTCATGGCGGGGATGTCGGGGCGGAGGTGATTTTTTTCCTCTACTATCTATTGAAAAAACGGCCAAAGGTGGTAGGTAACGGACAATGATGAGGAAACAGTCCGGGTAAATGATCCGGGCATCAAAGAAGAGTATGTCATGCTCTATTCGGAGATATTGTGGAAGATCAAAAAATTACAAAAGTACTCATTTCCGAGGAAGAGGTGCGCGAGACGGTGGCACGCCTTGGCGCCGATATTACCGCCCATTATCTCGGGATTACCAAGGAATTGATGGTCATCGGCCTGTTGCGGGGTTCCTTTATTTTTATGGCGGATCTGGTACGGCAAATCAAAATTCCCCTGGTGGTCGATTTCATGACCGTTTCCAGTTACGGCGATGGCACGATAAGTAGTGGAGATGTCAAGGTTGTCATGGATCTCGACTCGTCCATAGAGGGCCGGGACGTACTCCTGGTCGAGGACATTGTCGATACCGGTCGGACCTTCAGCAAGGTGATTCGCATGATGCACAACCGCAATCCCCGCACCCTGAAAACCTGCACCTTTTTAAATAAGCCGGGGGCCAGACTGGTTGATATCCAGCTCGATTTTTGCGGGGTGGATATCCCCAATGAATTTGCCGTCGGCTATGGTCTTGACTATGCCCAAGGCTATCGAAATCTCCCCTATGTCGGGGTACTGAAGCCGGACTGAGAGTCAGCCTGACCTCAACCCAGCAGGTGGATCAACACCGTGCTCAACCAGGGAAAATAGGTGATGATCAGCAGGGTGATGAGCAAAATACCGTTAAATGGCAGGGTTGAATAAAAGAGCTCGGTTATCGGCCGTTCGAACCGGTACGAGGCGAGGAAGAGGTCCATGCCTATGGGTGGAAGGCAGTAACCAATCTGCAGATTGGTGAGAAAGATGATCCCCAAGTGGATGGGATCGACACCATAGCCTAGGGCAATCGGCAGGATGAGGGGGACGATCAGGACTAGGGCGGAAAAGATATTGAGCATTGCCCCGACAAGGAGCAAAAAGACGTTTAGCAGCAGCAGAAAAGTGTACTTGTCATGGATATATAGTTGAAGGAATTCGAAGAATCGGGTTGGCACTTCCTGATCGATCAGGAAGTTGGTGGAAGCCATGGAGGCGGCGAGAACCACCAGAATCCCGCCGAACATTACCATGGACTTGCTCATAACCAAGGGCAGCTGTTTCAATGGGATATCCCGGTGGACAAGCACTTCCACCGCCAGGGCGTAGAAGGCGGTTACCGCCGCCGCCTCACCGGGCACGAAGATGCCGCCGTAGATGCCGCCGAGCAGGATAATCGGCAGGGGCAATTCCCAGGCGATGACGTGCAAGCCCTGCAGTATTTCTTTGGCGCTGTACACCGGTCTCGCTTGGCGTGGTGGGCTTTTTTTCAAGGAATAGCCGATGAGCAGGACAAGCATCAGGATACCGGGCAGGATTCCCGCGAGAAAGAGATGGTCGATTCTTACTTCGGCAATCACGCCGAACAGGATGAGGGGTAAACTGGGCGGGAAAAGCAGCCCGAGGCTGCCGCACGAGGTGATGAGTCCCATGGAAAACCTTTCCGGGTATCCCTCCTCAAGAAGTGCCGGCAACAGCAGCCCGCCGAGGGCGAAGATGGTTATCCCGGAAGCCCCGGTGAAGGCGGTGAAAACTGCACAGACGAGTAGAGTGACGACGGCGAGACCGCCCGGCAGCCAGCCGAGGAAAATCCTGGAAAAATGGAGCATCCGGATCGGAGTCTTGCTCTCCGAGAGCAGGACTCCGGTAAAAATAAAGAGCGGCAGGGATACCAGCAGCGGGCTATCGGCCAGCCGCGCCATTTCGATGATGACGACGGAGATATCGATATCCGCAGAGTAAAAGGAAATCAGTGCCAGGGCACCGAAAACCAGGAACAATGGCGACCTGAACAGCGCAAGAAGAAGGATGATGATTTTCAGGACGTTCATGAATGTTTACGAATCTCTTGTTAGTCCTTGGTGAGGAGGTTTCTGCCCTGCATGACGAACAGCAGGATATATTTGATGGTCATCAGGCCAAAGGATAAAGGGAAGATCGCATTCCAGAACCAGAGCGGCAATGTCAGAGGACCTTCACCGCCGGCTTCGATTTCGCCGCGCAGAAAGAGCCACCCTGCCCAGGTCAGTCCTGCCGAGGCCAGGATGCAGAAGAAATGGGTGAGGAGCGCAAGCCAAGGATCGATTGCGGGGGGCAGCCGGCCCCCGGTAAGGTCGAGGGCGATGTGTTTGCCCTGCGAGGTGGCGGAAACTGCGCCTATCAGCCCGCACCATAGCACCAGATAGCGCAGGAGCGGATCGATCCACAGCAAACCGCTGGAATAAAAGTACCGCAAGAAAATTTGCACACAGGCGAGGATGATCATCGCCGCCAGCAGCAGGCAGAGCAGTTTCTCTTCAACCGTATCGAGAATGGCCAATACCTTGTTGCCATGAAATAAAGTTGCAGGATTGGTCAATTGGTTTTTCCCCCTGCCGTTTTCTTTCGATATTCCCCGAGCAGGTCGATCGTCTGGTCGTAGATGGCCTTGGACAGGGAATCGGGGATAAGCCGGTTTACCGCCAGCTCTCTTTTTTCTCGCAACACCTGCGCCGTTTTCTCGTCAAATTTCTCGAATTGCGTGCCACGGTCAAGCATCACCCGCCGCGATTCCTTATTACTTTCCCGGGTTTTCTTCAGAAGAATCGGGAAGTGCACCGCCGCCGCCGCATGTATCACCTGTCGGTGCGCCTCGGAAAGGGCGGCAAATTTTTTCCCGTCGAGGGCAAAGACCCCATAGGCATAGCCGTACGGCGCGTCGATTACGTACTTGGCCTTAGTGAACCACTGCAGGACGATGGCGCCGTAAAAAGAATTATAGACCGTCTCGATCAGGCCGCTTTGCAGAGATGATAGAACGTCGGGGATGGACAGTTGGATGGGCGTGATCCCCAAGGCCATGAGGTAGTTCTCGGAAATCGGGTCACCGGACGGACTCCAGTTCTTTGACTGTTGCAGCTGTTCGAGGGTACTGATAGGCTTCGTCGACATGGCATAGATGAAGCCTACTTCGGTCAAGGCGATGCACTCCAACTCCTTTTCCCGAAATCGCTCCTTGAAGGTGGGAAGCAGCCCTTCTTTAACGAAATCCACCTCTTCATAGGATTCAAAGAGAGAGGGGATGGCCATAACTCTGAAGTCCGGGACGACTGTGGCAATCCCGGTCATGGTGAAGCCGCCGCCATGCAATTGCCCAACCCGCATCTTGCGGAACATTGCCTGGTCGTCACCCATGACGCCGCCGGGATAGATCCGGAAACCGACCTCGCCGCCGGTTTTTTCGCTCACTTCCTTGGCAAAATTCTCGAATTGTTCTACCCAGACCGACCCGGCCGGGGCAAGACTGGCAATTTTAAAGAGATGTTGAGGGGCGGCCTGGAGCCCTTGGCAGTTGCCGATGAGGACCAGAACCGTGCAGATGATCAGAGTGGTTACGCGTTGCATGGGGTCTCCGGGAAATACGTACTCATAGGTAAGTGGTACTATTCTTGGAAATAATTTTCTGCCAACAGTCTTTTGGCCCGGTTGACGGCAATCCGGTTGCTGAGACCGAATTCCGGCGCACTGTCCAGCGGGAAGGCCAAAACCTCCTGCAGCAGGCGGTCATGCAGCTCACGGTTCATGGTCATCCTGGCCAGGGTCGCGGCATAGGTGCTCTGGGTAAGAAGAAACCGCCTTTTGGAGATGGCCAGAGCTTTTTCAAAGTGGCCGGCACTGAGATCAGGTCTGCCACCGAGCATCTCCGGTTTGGCGGCATAATAGGCCCCGAAGAAGAGATGAATGCTGCCGCCCTGGAAAGATTCGTCGAGTTCCAGGAGTCTGGCCATGATCTTTTCGATCAGGACGATATCGGCGATCGCTTCCGGGGAGCCTTTCTGGCGTAGAACCCAGGTCAACCAACCGGAGGCTCCCCAAAATACCTCGGGAACATCGCCGGCCGCAAGTTTTGCAAGATTTTTATCAAACCCGAAATCGCCTCCTTTGCTGTCAAGAGGCAACAAGGGCCGGAGGAGTCTTTGTCCGTAATACCGGGCCTTGGCAGCCATGGCGTCGATTCGTTGGTTGGTGCCGCCGCATTCTTCGAGAGCGGTGGCATAGGCGCTGTAGGATTCTGTTGCGATCAACAGAAGGTCTTGGCTTTCAGGGGAAGAGACGAGCATACTGTCAAGCATCAGCAGGTAGGCGGGGGCGCCTTCGCAGACCAACTCTATGTCCTGCTGTTGCTGGAGGTTGCCGATGGCCGGCTTTATCACCGTGCCGGTAATGAGGCTTGCACAGGAGGATAAACCGCAGCAAAGACAAACAAGCCCGACAAGGGGCAAGAACGATGGAAATGGTCGGGCGGACATAGTGATCTCCCTTTGACAGGGCCGGTTATTGGGTAAACCAAGAAGAAGCCCATTGCCGATAGGGTCGTATCGGCAATGGGCAATGGCTGAAAACCCTTTACTGTTGTGGTGCAAGAGTCTTGGGAACAGCTTGGTTCATTGCGTCAATGGCTTTTTGAGTGGCAACGACCAGCTGCTTGGTTACCAGTACCATATCGTTGGTTGCCTCCGCCATTTTCTGCACTGCGGTGGCAAGATCATCTTCAGACTCTTCCACTATCCGGGCTTGTGCTGCTACTTGGTCGGATGCTTCGGTTTGCCGGGATGGTTCGAGGCCGGGATTATCCATCGGTACGGGTTGCATTGCAAAGACACGACCACAGGGCATCATTATAAAATCTTCCTCTTCTGCCGCCGGCCCTTTGTCACCCATCATCGGACACGGGGGAACTTGCTGTTTCAGGCAGGGGGCATTTGTCGGCACACCATGCTTTTCGAACATGCAGCCACAGGGCATGACGACGATATTTTCTTCATCCGGCTGGGTCAGTTCGACGGCGCCCTGCCGCGCAGCCATCATCTTGCACGGTTTTTGTTGTTGCTCGATGGCCACTTCGTCGGCCTTTTGTTCCTCAACCACCTGGGGCTGTTGGCTGACCTCGGCTACCGGTTGAGAAGGTGGCACGGTGGCCAGTTGTACCGGTTGCCGGCTGTCAACGGCTGCAGCCACCGGTTGTTTGCCGGTTTCTTTCGCTGGCACCGCTTGTGTCGGTTGCTCCGGCTGGAGCGGTTTTTCAACACTGCTGTGAACTGCCTGCCCTTTTTTGTCTTCTGTTTTTTTGGAATTGTCCGGACCGCAACCATAAACAACAAGAAGATAACAGGTAATTAAGGCTATAAAAGCGTATTTCATCGTTTCAATCTCCCCTTCAAAAATAATTCAAGTAAGGCACACTTTTCCTGGCGGGAAAAAATATCCGCCGAAAAAAGCTCGTGCCGAACTACCTCGCGTGTCGGCGATGTTTTACCGGAAGAATCTTTAATTGTTCCCTATATTTAGCCACTGTTCTCCGGGCTATTTTGATATTTTTCTCGGCGAGTTTTTCGGAAATGACGTTATCGCTGAGGGGGTCATTCCTGTCTTCTTCCTGGATCATTTTTCTAATCAGGGTCTTGATCGATTCAGCGGCCATGTCGTCTTCACCCTCGCGGGCAATGGCGGTTGAGAAGAAATACTTCAGTTCATAGATGCCCTGCGGGGTGTGCACATATTTATTGGAAGTGACCCGGCTGACCGTCGATTCGTGCATCTCGATATCGTCGGCGACGTCTTTGAGGATAAGCGGTTTCAGATAGGCTGATCCGCGTTCGAAGAAGTCGTACTGAAAGCGGAGAATACTCTCCATGACCTTATAGATGGTGCGCTGTCGCTGATACAGCGACTTGATAAACCAGTCGGCGTTTTTCAGTTTGTCCTGAATGTACTGGCGAGACTCCTTGGCGAGGTTTTTTTCATTTTTCAGCATCTCCTGATACAGCGACGACAGTTTCAGGCGGGGAATGTCGTCGTCGTTCAATTGGATGACATATTCCTCATCTACTTTGCGAACATAGACATCCGGAACGACGTAGTTGGTGATGTCGGTGGCGTAGGGCAGACCGGGAAACGGGGTCAGTTCGGCGATGATATAATTGATGGCCCGTTCCAGCTCCGGCTTTTTCCGCCCGGTTTCCTTGGCAAGGGCTTTGTAGTTGCGGGTCTCCAAGAGCGGCAGGTGGTGCAGGACGATCTCTGCGGCAAGGCTGTCCTTCTTGCCGAGACGTTCCAGCTGCAGATAGAGGGATTCGCTGACATTGCGCGCACCGATGCCCGGCGGGTCGAGTTCCTGGATGACCTCGAGAAGATATTCGGCATCGTCACGTTCACATCCTGTCTCGGCAATGACTCTCTCCAGTTCTACCTCAAGAAAACCGTAGCGGTTGAGGTTACCGACAATAAACTGGGCGATTTCCCACTCCTTGGCATCCAGGTTGCTGTGTGCCAGCTGCCAGTGCAGGTAGGCTGAAAGTCCTGGTTTTTCGGAGATAAAATCAAATTGCGAGGGGGCGTCGGCGGGAGGGGTTTCGTGGGCAAAAGAGAAATTGGAGTCAAAATTGTTGGCGTAGTCTTCCCAGTTAATTTCCGCCAAACCTTCCGAAACCTTTACCGTTTCGGTAATGTCCGGTTCCATGGGAATGGATTTTTCCTCAATTGTTGAGGACAGGGAAAAATGGGTCTCAAGGCTTTCCGGGGTTGTAAGATCTTCTTCAAGCGCCGGATTCTGTTCTATTTCCGCCTGGAGGGCGTCGGAGAGCTCAAGCCTGTTCAATTGCAGGAGTTTTATGGCCTGTCGCAACTGCTGCGTCATCACCAGTTTCTGAGTGAGCTTAAGCTGTTGTCTGAGTTCGAGGGCCATAAAAAATCACATGCGAAAGTTTTCCCCGAGATACATTTTCCGGGCGACTTCACTCTCAATTATATCGTCGGCGACACCGCTGGTGAGCACCTGTCCTGCGTTCATGATATAGGCGAAGTCACAGACTTGCAAAGTTTCTCGGACGTTATGATCGGAAATAAGGATGCCCAGCCCTTTTTCTTTTAATTTAAAGATTATTTTTTGCAGCTCGATAACCGCAAGCGGGTCAATTCCGGCAAAGGGTTCATCAAGGAGGATGAATTTTGGCCGGGTTGACAGGGCGCGCATGATCTCCACTCTCCGACGTTCCCCGCCGGAGAGTGCATGGCCTTTATTTTGGCGGAGATGTTCAATCCCGAGGTCGTCCATCAGTTCGTCAATCCGGCTGTTGATCTCGTTTTTTGGGAGCCCCAGCGGCTCCAGAATAATTCGGACGTTTTCCTCCACCGTTAGCTTTTTGAAGACCGATGGTTCCTGGGCCAGATAGGTAATGCCCTTGAGGGCTCTTTTATGAATGGGCAGGTTGGTTATCGTCTCTCCGGCCAAAAGGATATTTCCTCGGTCCGGGCGGATAAAGCCGGCAATACAGTAAAAGGTGGTTGTCTTACCGGCACCGTTTGGTCCGAGGAGGCCGACCACAACACCGGGTTGGACTTGCAGGCTTACGCCGTCGACAACCGTCCTGGTACCGTAGCGTTTAACAATGTTTCGTGTTTCAAGTATCGACATGGGGTTGGGCTATTTCTGCAGGATGGTCATGTTGACCCGGGAAGGTTTTTTCTTACCGCCATCGGTTTGGCCAGCGGTGGTCGCCTTGCTGCCGCCGATGACTTCGGAACGGCCTTCATCCAAATAATAAATGATCTTTTCGCCGCTGACCATATTCTGGCCCTGCCATGCTTTGGCGTTATCGGTAAGTATAACCTGTCTCTCTTTGGAGAGATAGTCCATTTTTTTGGAGGTCCCCAGCCATTCCCCCCGGGTGACTTCAACATTGCCGATACAGATCAATTTTTCCACCTGCTGGGTGCTTTTCTTTTCTACCTGCTGCGTCGGTTTCTTGTTGTCCTTCTGATTGCCTGTACCTTCCAGAGTTTTATAAAAAACAGTCATCTCGTCGGAACGAATGCGTACATCGCCCTGTTTGGCATCGACATCCCCAGTGAAAACAACCGTATTGCTCTTCTCGATGGAGGTCATGTGGTTGGCTTCGACCTGAATTGGGGCATCGGCAGCAGCAGGGGCGTCCACCACCTGGCCGTTGACTGCAAAAAAAACGATAAAGAGCATGCTGAACAACAATGATCGGTCACTTAATTTCATCTTGACCCTCCATTTGTAGAGATAATAGTCGTAGCCTGTGTTTTTACCGAGCCCATCGTAGCGTAAAGGTTCGCAAATGTAAAGCCATGGTATGGGGCGACAGAACAAAGAGTGCTTTACTTACCGCATGTGAGCCAGTACAATACGGCCAGATTCCGGGCCTTGCAACGAGGCCTTAGTTGATTGAAATTACGATACAATATAAGGATTGAACGGGTGATAGGAAGAGTTGCCATGGTAAAAACCGTCGAAGAGAGTATCGAAAAGGCCAAAGTGCTTATTGAAGCCTTGCCCTATATGCAGGAATTCAGACATAAAACCATCGTCATAAAATATGGCGGCCATGCCATGGTCGATGAGCATCTGAAGAGACAGTTTGCCCTTGATGTCATTCTCCTCAAACAGATCGGCATCAATCCGGTCATCGTCCATGGCGGTGGCCCGCAGATCAACAACCTGCTCGACCGCCTCGGGATAAAGCCCAGTTATGTCCAGGGGATGCGGGTCACCGACGGGGAAACCATGGACGTGGTCGAGATGGTGCTCGTCGGCCAAGTGAACAAACAGATCGTCGGCCTGATCAACCATTGCGGCGGCAAGGCGGTCGGACTTTCCGGTCGGGACGGAGATCTGGTCTGCGCTAAAAAACTCAAGGTGAAACGCAAAAAGGGCGACGAGGCGATGGACGAGGCCCCGCCGGAACTTATCGATGTCGGAAGGGTCGGACAGGTGACCAAGATCAATATCGGGGTGCTGGAAAGCCTCAGCCGCAACGATTTTATCCCGGTTATCGCCCCGGTCGGCGTGGGCGAAGATGGCCAGGCGTTCAATATCAATGCCGATCTGGTTGCCGGGGCTATCGCCGGGGCTCTGGCAGCGGAAAAAATGATCCTCCTGACCGATGTGCCCGGTGTGAAAAATAAGGTCGGTAATCTGATTTCCACCCTGCCCCGAAATGAACTGGAAGGGTTGATCGACGACGGCACCATCGCCGGCGGCATGATCCCCAAGGTGCGCTGCTGCGCAGAGGCCCTGCGCCGCGGCGTGGCCAAGACCTGTATCGTCGATGGCAGAGTGGAACATTCAATTTTGTTGGAAATGTTTACCCGGGAAGGGGTGGGAACGGAGATATTTTGATGGACAAGTGTAAAAACATGGAATGGAAGGAACGGGGAGACAAGGTATTTATCGGCACCTATGCCAGATATCCGGCGGCGATGATTAAAGGGGCCGGCTGTCGTCTCACCGATGCCGACGGTAAAGAATACCTCGACTTTTTGTCGGGCATCGCCGTCTGCGCCCTCGGCCACTGCCATCCACTGGTGACCGAGGCCATCCGGCGGCAGGCGGGTGAACTTGTTCACGTCTCCAACCTCTATTACACCGAACCGCAGATACGCCTTGGCGAACTGCTCACCGGCAATTCCTTTGGAGAAAGGATTTTTCTTGCCAACAGCGGCGCCGAGGCCAACGAGGCGGCGATCAAGCTGGCGCGGATTTATTCCGGCGAAGGCCGCTATCAGGTGATCAGTCTTTCCGGCTCCTTCCACGGCCGAACCCTGGCCACCGTAGCGGCGACCGGTCAGCCGAAATTCCACAAAGGTTTCGAGCCATTGCCGGAAGGTTTTTTGCACGCCCCCTTCGGTGACCTTGCAGCTCTTGCGGCGATGATCACCGACCGTACCTGTGCGATTCTCTGCGAACCCCTGCAGGGCGAGGGCGGGGTACGGCCGCTTCCCCACGAATATCTCCAGGGAATTAAAAAATTATGCGATCAACACCGGCTGTTGCTCATTTTCGATGAGATTCAGACCGGGCTTGGGCGAACAGGCACCCTCTTTGCCTACGAGCAGTTAGGGATCACGCCGGATATCCTGACCATGGCCAAGGCCCTCGGCAACGGTCTACCGATCGGGGCGATGATGACCCGCGCCGACATCGCCGCCGCCTTCACCCCCGGCAGCCACGCCTCCACCTTCGGCGGCAACCCGGTGGCTTCGGCCGCCGCTGTGGCGGTCCTTTCGGTCATGCTGGCCGATGGCTTTCTCCCCGAGGTGCAACGCAAAGGTGCCTATTTTCATGGGCAACTGGCACGACTCGCCGAGCGTTTTCCGGCTATTATCGGCTCGGTCCGAGGCATGGGCCTCTTGCTTGGTGCGGTGCTCACCGAACAGGGTGTAACGCATGGGCAAACGATTGTCACTAAGATGTTCGACCAGGGCTTTCTCATGAACTTTGCCGGCAATGTGGCTTTGCGTTTTGTCCCGCCGCTGATCGTTTCAACCGAAGAGATCGACACCCTCATTGCCGCCCTTGGCGAGGTGTTGGCCGAGCTTTAAAGGACGACTCAACGTGAAAAAAGCGGCAGAGCCAAAGAGATGCGGGGGAAATGTTTTGCAAATCACCTCTCTTTTATGTAATGATAACATCTTTCTCCCCTGAATATGGCAGGTACGGACTGATGCGGGGAGGTAATTGAAGGGATTGTTCCCCACTTTGTTTAGAGGTGCACAGCGTGCCGAAGCATTTCAGATCATTACAGGAATTTACTAAATTAGAGTTGCTGGGTCTTATCGGCCGGGCAATCGAACTGAAAAAAGAGAAAAAGGTCGGCAAGATTCATCAGCAATTGATGGGCAAAACTATCGGTCTAATTTTTGAAAAACCGTCGACCAGAACCCGCGTTTCCTTCGAGGCGGCCATGTACGGTCTCGGCGGGCAGGTGATTTTTCTGTCCGGTCGCGATACCCAGCTGGCCAGGTCGGAGCCGCTCAAGGATATGTCCCGGGTCATGTCCCGCTATGTCGACGGCATGGTGGTCCGGACCTTCGGTCAGGAGGTGGTCGAGGAACTGGCCGCCTACGCCACCGTTCCGGTGATCAATGCCCTGACCGATCTGCATCATCCCTGTCAGGTGCTGAGCGATATTATGACGGTCATCGAGAAAAAAGGACCGATAGAGCCCCTGCGCATCGCCTGGGTGGGGGATGGCAATAATATGGCCAATTCTTGGATACAGGCCGCCGGGATACTCGGTTTCGAACTGACCCTGGCTTGTCCGCAAGGCTACGAACCAGACCAGGAGATCCTGACAGAAAGTCGAAAAAGAGCGAGCAAGCCGATCACCCTCATCGAGGATCCGGTGGCGGCGGTTCATGGCGCCGACGTCATCAACGTCGATGTCTGGGCCTCCATGGGCAAAGAGGACGAGCAGGAGGAAAGGCTGCGGGTTTTCAGCCGTTTCCAACTGAACCGTGAACTGCTCGCCAAAGCCCCGACCGACTGTGTGGTGCTGCATTGTCTGCCCGCCCATCGCGGCGAGGAGATAACCGACGAGGTTCTCGAATCGGCGCAGTGCATAGCCTTTGATCAGGCGGAAAATAAGATGCATATCCACAAGGCGATACTTGAAAGCCTGATCGGATAAAACTGTTCATTTTTTTGCAAGAGAAAGAATATTCTTTGTTGAGGTTTCTTTATGAGTGTTAACAAGATTGTCCTCGCCTACTCCGGCGGTCTCGATACCTCGGTAATTCTGAAATGGCTGGCCGAGGAGTATAAATGTTCGGTCATTGCCTATTCCGCCGATATCGGCCAGGAAGAAGACTGGGATGCGGTGCGGAAAAAAGGTCTTGCCACCGGCGCCGAAAAAGTCATTGTCTCCGACCTGAAAAAGGTCTTTGTCGAAGAGTATATTTTCCCGGCCTTCCGTGCCAATGCCATCTACGAAGGCTCGTATCTGCTCGGCACCTCGCTCGCCAGACCCCTCATCGCCAAGGAACAGGTGCGTATTGCCTTGGCCGAGGGCGCAGACGCAGTGAGTCATGGCGCAACCGGCAAAGGCAACGATCAGGTGCGCTTCGAACTGGGCTATATCGCCCTGGCCCCGAGCCTTAAGATCATTGCCCCCTGGCGGATCTGGAGTCTTAATTCGCGGCAGAAACTGGTGGAATTCGCTAAAGAACACAAGATCCCGGTACCGGTCACCAAGGAGAAGCCCTACAGCTCCGACGAGAATCTGCTGCATATCAGCTTTGAAGGCGGCATCCTTGAAGATCCCTGGAACGAACCGGACGAGGCGATGTTCAAATTGACCGTCGCCCCAGAAAAGGCGCCGGATATACCGACCTACCTGGAGATCACCTTTGCCGGCGGCAATCCCGTGGCTCTGAACGGGGTCGCGATGGAACCGCTAGCCCTCTTCACCGAGCTTAACCGGCTCGGCGGGGCCAACGGAATCGGCCGCCTCGACCTGGTGGAAAACCGCTTTGTCGGTATGAAGTCACACGGCGTCTACGAGACCCCGGGGGGGGTCATCCTGCGTATCGCCCATCGTGATCTCGAAACCATCACCCTGGACCGCGAGGTCTTGCGTATCCGCGACTCTTTGACACCGCGCTATGCCGAATTGATTTACAACGGTTTCTGGTTCTCTCCGGAACGCGAGCTGTTGCAAAAGACCATGGATGAGACCCAGAAGACGGTGAGCGGCGTGGTCCGCCTGAAACTCTATAAGGGCAATTGCACTCCTGTGGGCCGCAAGTCCGAGCAGTCCCTGTACCAGGTGAATTTTGCCACCTTTGAAGAGGACAATGTTTACGACCAGGGCGATGCC
This sequence comes from uncultured delta proteobacterium, assembly GCA_903875445.1. Taxonomy (GTDB): domain Bacteria; phylum Desulfobacterota; class Desulfobulbia; order Desulfobulbales; family Desulfocapsaceae; genus Desulforhopalus_A. Next base: position 121,893 of record CAIQWD010000016.1, read on the forward strand.
ACCGGATTCATCCGACTCCATGGTCTGCGTTTGAAGATCAATGCCCTGCAGGGCAGATGCAGCAAATAGGACATCTATGACTGAGCAAAAAAAGAGCGGATCGGCAAAGTTGTGGGGTGGGCGGTTCGCTGAAGGGACCGCCGCCTCGGTGGAGGCCTTTACCGCCTCCATCCACTATGACTATCGACTCTATAAATACGACATCGCCGGCAGCAAGGCCCATGCTGCCATGCTGGCCGCAAGCGGCATACTCTCCCGGGAAGAGCTTACGGCAATTACCGACGGTCTTACGACAATCGAGGTGGAGATAACCGAAGGCACCTTTCATTTCAGACGAGAACTCGAAGATATTCATATGAATATCGAAAAGGCCCTGGTTGAGCGCATCGGTCCGGCGGGGGCGAAGCTGCATAGCGGTCGCAGCAGAAACGATCAGGTTGCCCTCGACTTCAAACTCTATCTGCGCGATCAGTGCGACGAGGTCATCACCCTCTTGGACGGTATTCGCCGGGCCTTCGTAAGGCTTGCGAGAAAATACCTTGGCAAGATCATGCCCGGCTATACCCATCTGCAACGGGCGCAACCGGTGCAGATAGCCCACCATCTGCTGGCCTACTACGAAATGTTCGGCAGGGATCGGGAACGGATGGTCGATTGTCGCAAGCGCCTCAATCTCTGCCCCCTCGGATGCGCGGCTCTGGCCGGCACCGGGCTGCCGATCGATCGACAGCAGGTTGCCGAAAGCCTCGGCTTTGCCGGAGTCACCGCCAACTCCATGGATACCTCGGGCGATCGAGATTTTGCCATCGAGTTCACCAGTGGTTGCACGATGATCCAGCTGCATCTCTCCAGATTGTCCGAGGAACTGGTCCTCTGGTCCAGCCAGGAATTCGATTTTGTCAATATCTCCGACAAGTTCTGCACCGGTTCGTCGATCATGCCGCAGAAGAAAAATCCGGATATTCCCGAACTTATCAGAGGCAAAAGTGGGCGGGTCGTCGGCAGCTTGATGGCCCTCATCACCCTGGTCAAAGGCTTGCCCCTTACCTATAACCGCGACCTCCAGGAGGATAAAGAGCCGGTCTTCGATGCCGTCGATACGATCAGCGCATGCCTTGCCATCATGGCCGAATTGCTCGAAAATCTCACCTTCAAAACGGAACGGATGGCGGCGGCGACACAGAAGGGCTGCATGACGGCTACCGACCTTGCCGACTACCTCGTCCTGAAAAATGTGCCCTTCCGCGAGGCCCATGGTATTGTCGGCAGAGCAGTTGCCTATTGTCTTGAGAAGGGCTGTGAACTGCCGGATCTCAGCATCGCCGAGTTGGGCCGGTTTTCCGAGACGATCGGCAAGGATGTCTATGAAGTGTTGAGTGTCGAAGGATCGGTCAACAGCCGGATATCCACAGGAGGAACCGGTATACAGAGAGTCGAAGAAGCATTGCTGGCAGCGGAAAAACAACTGGGGATTGGACAATGAAAAATAGATGCTTGGTGCGGGTGATGGGCGTTTTCTTTCTTGGCGCCTCGATTCTTCTGGCGGGTGGCTGCGGTTTTAAAAACAAACCGGTGCCGCCTGCAAGTGTTGTCCCCCAGGCAATTGAGGATCTGCGCTATACGGTGAACGACAAAGGGGTACAACTTACCTGGTCATATCCAGTTAAGACCCTTAAGGGCTCGGCACTCGATGATATCTCTTCCTTTGAATTATTCCGGGCGGAAATCCCTCTTGAGGATTATTGCGGCACCTGTCCCGTACCATTTTTACAACCGATTACGGTAGATGGAGGCGCACCGCTGGACGGCAAGGTTAGACGAAAAGTTACCTATGATTCCAATTTGTTACGCCCAGGTAATAAGTATTTTTTCAAGGTTCGCTCCCGTAACAGCTGGTTTGCCGACAGTGCCGACTCCAATATCATAACCTTTGTTTGGTTCGCCCCTGCGGCGGCGACCGAAAAAGTGACAGCGGTCCCTGGAGATCGCCAGATTTCCCTCACCTGGCTACCGGTGGCACTGAAGACCGCCGGCACGGATATGGCAGTTAAATACCAGGTGCTGCGAAGTCCTGACGGCAAGGATTTCGCCAAGATCGGCGACCCGCTGAGTGCAACCAGCTATCTTGACCGCCAGGTGACCAACGGCCAAAAATATGTGTATTCCGTCCAGACTTTATCGGAATATAAGAACGAGTTGGCACAAGGCGGAATAAGTAAAGAAGTAACGGCCACCTCAATCAACCTGACTCCGCCGCTTACGCCGACCGGAGTGACGACAGTGCGGACCGACGCCGGCATCAAGATCTTCTGGGACCGCAGCGATGCCCCGGATCTCGCCGGATATACCATCTATCGCCGAACAGCTGAACAGGACAGCTATGAGATCCTCGGCAAAGTGGAACCGATTTATAATCTCTTTGTTGACACCAAGGCGGATGAGGGCGTACGCTACTATTATGCGATTACCGCTTTTGATGGGGCAACACCCGCCAACGAGAGCAGTAAGTCGAAAGAAGCCACGATCAGGAATTAGGCGCTGGAACAAAACCATTGTGGTGCTGCAAACCCGCCCTCCCGCCGCAATGTATGCGGTAGGGGGGCGCTGTTGTCTTGATGAATGTGAGTAGCTCATGTACAATGAAAAAGAGCAGGAGCAAAAAACATGATAGCTTTCCCCATTCCTTTTGAAAAAATGAACGGAACCGGCAACGATTTCGTTATCATCGACAACCGTAGTCTCTGTATCCCTCTCTCGGAACAGGCTGATTTGGCACGAAAAATCTGTCGGCGGATGTTTTCCGTGGGCGCGGACGGCCTGATTTTGATCGAAAAATCGACGGTCGCCGACTTCGCCTGGAACTTTTATAATGCCGACGGCTCGGTTGCCGAGATGTGCGGCAACGGCTCGCGATGCGTGGCACGGTTTGCCTATCGGCACGGAATTGCCGGCAAGAAGATGAAATTTGCGACGCTTGCGGGAATCATCGAGGCGGAAATTGGCGAGAAAGAGGCGGTGGTAAAGGTGAAGATGACCACTCCGCACGATTTTCGCCTCGGGCTTTGCCTCTTGGTCGGAGATGAAGAAAGAACGGTCGGCTATGTCGATACCGGGGTACCGCATGCGGTGCTCTTTGTCGATAATGACGACATTCCGGTCACAACCTGGGGACGGGCGATGCGCTTTCACCGGATATTCGAACCGAAAGGGACCAACGCCAACTTCGTCAGGGTGTTGCCCGACGGTCGCCTGAAGGTGCGCACCTATGAACGGGGGGTCGAGGCCGAGACCATGGCCTGCGGCACCGGTGTGGTCGCCTCGGCACTGTTTGCGGCGATACAAAAGGGTATGAAATCACCCGTCGAGGTTATTACCTCCGGCGGGGAAATGTTGACGATACTGTTTGATTTATACGATGGGCCGGTGGCGGACAACGTTTTCCTACAGGGACCTACCAGGCTGGTTTGTACCGGGAACTTGACCGCTGAAGCGCTGCTCTGATGGATCGTGCAGATAATCATAGTGCAAAATTAGGATCGGGAGGAGTTATGGAAAAATTTCACGGAGCGCTTGTTGCACTTGTCACCCCGTTTCGAAACGGTCGGTTGGACGAACAGGGGCTGATTGACCTTATAGAGATGCAAATCGCCGGCGGCACCCACGGGATCGTGCCCTGCGGCACCACCGGGGAGTCGGCCACGATCGGATTCGACGAGCATAAACGGGTCATCGATCTGACCGTCAAGACGGTGGGCGGCCGGGTGCCGGTGGTCGCCGGCACCGGGGCCAACAACACCCTGGAGGCAATCGAGCTTACCGAAAGCGCCAAAGAGAGCGGCGCCGATGCGGTACTGTCGGTGGTACCCTACTACAACAAACCGAGTCAGGAGGGGCTGTATCTGCATTTCCGGGAGATTGCCGAAAAAGTCGATATCCCGATGTTTCTCTACAACGTGCCGGGTCGGACAGTGGTAAACATGCTGCCGGAAACCGTCGCCCGTCTGGCGGAAATCGATAATATCATCGGCATCAAGGAAGCTTCGGGCAGCCTTGAGCAGATCTCCGATGTCATTCGCCGCTGTCCCAAGGATTTCATCGTTCTATCCGGGGATGACTTCACCTCGATGCCGACTATTTTTATCGGCGGCAAAGGGGTAATCTCGGTGATCGCCAACGTCTATCCGCAGGGCATGGCAAAGATGATGGAAGCGGCACTGGCGGGCGACATCAAAATGGCCAATGAACTGCATTACAAAATGTTTGAACTGATGAAACTGATGTTCATCGAACCCAATCCGGTGCCGGCCAAAAAGGCTCTGGAAGTGATGGGCCGGATCGTAAGCGGCATGCCGCGTTTGCCCCTTGCCCCTATGGGTGGCGCAAACCTTGAAAAATTGCAGGCGGCGATGCGTAACATCGGCCTTATTTAGGGGCCGTTACGAAATAACTCATACATTTTTATCCATTTCGTTACGGCCCCTTATGCCGGTTAGTAACAACAGAAAGTTTGAGTTATTTTTGAACGACGGCTTAGGAGCTGTTAGGAAAGGAGCAGGAGATGATAAAGGTAATAATTGCCGGGGCGGCGGGCAGGATGGGGCAGCGAGTGGCGGAGATGGTGGGCCGCCATCCGCTGCTGCAATATGTTGCGGGCTTTGAGGCCAAGGGCCACCCCTCTATCGGCAAGGATGCAGGTCTTCTCGCAGTTGGTGAGGCAAACGGGGTGATTATCGGCGACGGCATCGAGTCGGTTATCGATCGGGGCGATGTTATTATCGACTTCACCTTTCATAAGGCCACCATGGAATTTGCCAGGGTTGCGGCCGGACATGGCAGGGCCATGGTTATCGGCACCACCGGTCTCACCCCCGAGAACCTGACGGAACTGCGGGAGCTGGCAAAGAAATTTCCCTGTGTTCAGGCTCCCAATATGTCGGTCTGCGTCAATGTCTTGTTTAAACTCGTGAAAAAGACCGCGGCAATTCTCGGGGATGACTATGACATCGAGATCATTGAGGCACATCACAACAAGAAAAAAGACGCGCCCAGCGGCACCGCTCTGAAACTTGCAGAGATGGCCGCCGAAGGGGTGGGCAGAAACCTTCGCGAGGTGGCGGTGCTCGAACGCAATGGTATTATCGGCGAGAGAGGTGCCAAGGAGATCGGCATTCAGACCATCCGGGCCGCCGATATCGTCGGCGAACATACTGTCCTCTTTGCCGGCCCCGGCGAGCGCATTGAACTGGTGCATCGAGCCCACAGTCGCGACCATTTCGCCCGCGGTGCGGCCACCGCCGCCGCCTGGATTGTCGGCAGGGAGTGCGGGATGTATTCGATGTTCGATGTTCTGGGCTTAAAGGATCTTTAGAAATTTCCCTCACAAGGGCGCAGGGAGTAATGATCGAAGAAGTGACGGCAATTATCGGGCTCGGTTCCAATCTGGGCAATGGGCGAACAATTCTGCGTGCGGCATGGGATGCCCTCGGCACTGTCCCGGAGATTCGTCTTGATGGTCTGTCGAGCCCATATATGACCGCACCTGTCGGCATGTCCAGCCGGCATTGGTTTACCAATGCCGTGGGGCGCTTGCAGGTTTCTCTTAAGCCCCTCGACCTGCTGACGGTACTGCTGACGGTAGAAAAAAAATTCGGTAGGACAAGAGACAACACCAACTTTGCCTACCAGGACCGCAGCCTCGACCTTGATTTGTTGTATTATGGCAAGATGGTGGTGGATACGCCCGAACTGACCTTACCCCATCCGCGAATTGGCGATCGACTTTTCGTCCTCGCACCCTTTGCCGAACTTGCACCAGACTTCAGGGATTGTGTCAGTGGCCTGACTATTGCCGACATGGCAAAGCTCTTGGCGCAGCAGATCAAGGCCGGAGAGTCGAAAAATCAGGAAATAATCTCCGGGCGTTGGGATGAATAGGCGGCTTCTTTGCATCATTTTGCGGGGGACGGTATCGATCCCGCTCGCGGAAGGCTGGTATATGGAAATTGCAAAAGTGAGAACAGCGTGAGTCCACTGCGGATAATCCTCCTTGCCATTCTTTTTTATATCGCCTACCGATTGATTTTCAGCGGCAGAAAAAAGGGCCTCTCGCAGCCGACGGATAGAGGCTTATGCGACACCCTGGAGGAGGATCCGATCTGCAAGAAACTCGTGCCCAGCCGCCAAGCCGTCCAATTTCTATGGCGGGGAGAAAAACTCTATTTTTGCAGCCAGGAGTGTTGCAATACCTTCAGAACCAACCAAGGAGAATAATAATGAAATTTTTCATCGATACCGCCAACTTGCAAGAGATCAAAAAAGGCGTGGAAATGGGCATGGTGGATGGCGTCACCACTAACCCTTCACTGATCGCCAGAGAAAACAAGCCATTTGAAGAGATTATCACCGAGATCTGCAAGGTGGTCGACGGCCCTGTAAGCGCCGAGGTGGTGAGCCTTGAGGCCGAGGGAATGCTCGCCGAGGCGCGCAAGCTGGCAAAACTTGCCGAAAATATCGTCATCAAGATCCCGATGATCGTCGAAGGACTCAAGGCGGTGAAGCAACTGACTGCGGAAGGCATCAAAACCAATGTCACCCTGGTCTTCTCGGCCGCCCAGGCGCTGTTGGCAGCAAAAGCCGGTGCCACCTACGTCAGCCCCTTTGTCGGCCGTCTTGATGATATCGGCAATCCAGGCATGGATCTGATCAGCGATATCGTCACTATCTACGACAATTATGGTTACCAGAGCGAGATCATCGTGGCAAGCATCAGGAGCCCGCAGCACGTATTGGATGCGGCCCTTATCGGCGCCGATATAGCTACCATTCCTTTCAAGGTCATTGCTCAGCTTGCCAAACATCCGCTTACCGATATCGGCATCGAGCAGTTTCTTTCCGACTGGGAAAAACGAAAAAAATAGATGACTGACAAGCGTAGCCCTCAATTTCATTATCGAATTCTTTCTTCGTCCTTTGGTGTGGCAAGGTTTGTTGTGCTTGTCACCGCGACCTTGCTGCCTTTTGTCTCCAGGGTGCAGGCTGGTGATATGTACATCTGCCGCGAGAAATCGGGAGCAATGAACTTCACCAACGCCCCGACTGGTGCCAATTGCCGGGAATATTCCCTGAGCCAAAATAACGGATTTCAAGCAGCGATGGGCGGAGGAGCAACCGATGCCAGCACCTCCAGCACCTATGACCAGGATATTCGCCGCATAGGTCGCCGCTATCAGGTTGACCCCCCGCTTATCAAGGCAATCATTCAGGCCGAGTCCGATTTTGATCACCGGGCGGTATCGCGGCGCGGGGCCTTGGGGCTTATGCAGTTGATGCCGGGCACCGCTCGTGACCTGAATGTCGCCAACCCCTTTAATCCACGGGAGAATATTGACGGCGGCACACGCTATCTCCGGCAAATCCTTGACAGTTTTAATGGCAATCTCAGCCTCTCCTTGGCGGCCTATAATGCAGGGCCGGGGTTAGTGACACGAACCGGCGGCATTCCCGACATTCCCGAGACTCAGCAATACGTGACCAAGGTTATACGCCAGTATAAGGAATACAAACGGCAGAATGGTAGTAATGCCTTTCTTCTGGTGCGAGAGTGAAAGACGGCGGTGGGTTTCTCACCACTAAAGAGGGGTAAAGGAGCACTATGATATCTTTCTCGAAACTGCAAGGCCATATTAAGCTGCCACCTTTTGCCCTTGACGGAAAACCGCCAAGTAAGGTATAAACGATTCCTACGCCGGAGTGGTGAAACTGGTAGACGCACTGGACTCAAAATCCAGCGCTCGCAAGGGCATGTCGGTTCGATTCCGACCTCCGGCACCACACTTTTACAAGTGTAAGCCTTTGATATTATTAATATAATACCAAAGTGATAGTTCAGAAACTTTCGTTAAGGTCCTTTTAAGCCCATTATCATCCTGATAATGGGCTTCTTTTTTGCCTTGTTCTTCCGATTCCGATCTTTTTTGTTCATTAACATCCATCGCAGATGTGTGTACGAGTAAAGGAAATGTAAGTGTCTTAAAGGTCGAATTGTTGGTATGAATTGTAACTCCGGTTGACAATCTATGCACTGTCCGCTATCATAAATTCCATGATTACCAGAAAACTTGCAGACAGGCTTTTGAAACTCGCCACATATTATCCCGTTGTGGCAGTAACCGGCCCCAGACAGGCAGGAAAGACCACGCTGTGTCGAGCCACCTTTCCGGATAAGCCTTATGTATCGCTGGAATCCTTGGATTTCCGCGAGTTTGCCCAGAGCGATCCACGGGGATTTCTGGCGGAATACCGGAATGGTGCCATCCTCGACGAGATCCAGCAGGTACCTGGACTGGTAAGCTATCTGCAAGCCGAAGTCGACGAGCATCCGGAACCTGGCCGTTTTATTCTCACCGGCTCGCAGCATTTCGGCGTATCGCAGATCATTTCTCAGTCCCTCGCTGGACGTTGTGGCCTGTTGACCCTGTTGCCTCCTGATTTTGATGAGCTGAAGGGCTTCCCCGAGGTCCCGGATGATCTTTTCACCCTGCTCTGGCAAGGCGCTTACCCGAGGATCTATGACCAGAACATTCCTGCCGACCAGTGGCTGGCCGACTATATCGCCACCTATGTGCAGCGTGATGTCCGGCAGGTCTTGAACGTCGGTGACTTACTAACCTTTTCCAGCTTTCTCAAGCTCTGCGCCGGGCGCACTGCGCAGGAGATCAATCTTTCGTCCCTGGGGGGTGATGCCGGGGTTTCCCATAATACTGCAAAATCCTGGCTATCTATTCTGGAGGCCAGTTATATCATTCATCGGATACCAGCCTGGCATGTCAACATCCGCAAGCAGATAGTGAAGGCACCCAAGCTTCATTTCCTGGATACCGGGCTGGTCTGCTATCTTCTGCAGATCAGAGAGCCTGGACAGCTCCGGTTGCATCCTCTGCGAGGGGCTATTTTCGAAAGCTGGGTGGTGTCGGAGTTGTATAAAGCACTGGCCAACAAGGGCGAGCTGCCGATTCTGCACCATTATCGCGAAAGCCGCGGGTTGGAAATGGATGTGCTTGTACAACGTGGTGATTGTCTGCATGCCGTCGAAGTCAAATCTGCGGCCACGGCAGCTTCTGATTTTTTTAGGGGATTTGAACAGATTGCCGGGAGAATACAGACAGCTGGCCTGTCCCTGCGTCTGGATAATGTGGTGGTCTATGGAGGCGAGACATCGCAGCAACGTAGGGCGGCGCGGCTGCTCGGCTGGCGGGACGTGGGCAAGATTTTGCATCAGGCGTTATAGCAGTAACTCGGCAGGCACATTTTTATTCATGTATAATCAGGAAGCTAAACTTATGAGATGTGCTTTCCAATTGAAGCTTGCCAAGGGATACCTCTCCGCACTGTGAAAATCTTGGCTCATCTTGGCTTTTCTTCGACAGTTCGACTAGCAACATCGCTCCATTGTTTAATGTAACGTGCCGATTTTACAATGGACAATGTTAGGCTATGGCCGAACGGGTAGTGCCAATAATACAGATATATTTAATTGACGAAACAAGATATTAA
>CAIQWD010000017.1 GCA_903875445.1 uncultured delta proteobacterium
AATCCGCGAGGTTGGTTGCCCTGGAATTATAAGGAAAACTTCACATCTCCCGCTTGTTGAACGAGATCCAGCACCTACTCCCCCACCGGACTTTACCAGCTATTGTTCTGGCAAGATAGGCAGGCTTGCCGAAAGGACACAAAATATCTTTTATATTTGGCTCAAAATGCAACATAAACCAACAATGTAACCAAGAATCTTTTCTAGTATTATTCCAGATTGTAGCTGAGATGACTGATGTTATGTCTTTTCCAGCAACGGTTACCTTGATTGGTTCATCATTTCTGTCTTTTCTGTAAGCAACTACGCATGACTCATTTTTGTCAGCCATCCCTTCTTGATTAGCGAGTCTATAATATTCAGGTGTGTTGCAATATATTTTTCCTTCTAACAGATCGTTTAAATATTCTTCGTTTGAAAAAAATTTTATCAAACTATAAGCTTGGAATGTCTTTTCCATGCCATAACGCCAAAATCACCGGTTTATCCGGTGTATTGAATCGTTTGAACTGGGTGTCATTGCCCCAGATATCGACCATGAAAGCAATTGGTTTAGTTTATATTTTACACACATGTCAACATCAAAGATTTGACCCCCGGCCCTGTGCTAGAATCCTAACTCTCCATCTTCAATCTGTAATGCTATCGAAAGAGCTAATGCATTTCGAAGCATAAATGAGCCATAAGCACTAGCAAGATCAAGTAGGTGCTCTGAAGCTCTTGGGCTCCATTCTCCTTTGCTGACAAGTAAATCTTTAATCTCACCAGTTGCAAATTTTGATATCCCCGCCATATTGCTCACTGGCTTTTTGAGCAAATGACGATACTCCTCTGTAAGTCTATTAATCTCATCACATGTATTCATATATACTTCCTCGTGCTAATTAATTATTCTTTAAAAACATTGCGTTGATGCCACTCAAGATAAGATGTTAGTGGTAGAAATTTTCGGGGTTTGATCATTGCAGCACCATGATAAAAACAAATAATATCGTGTGTTTTTTTGTCTTTGGAGTTCAACAATACTGATGAGACAGCAAGACACAATCGACTTGTTATGGCAATTAGCCCTCGATCAAAAAGATGATCAAATGTGGCACTGAGACATAAACCGTTGCGAGGATCTGTCCTATGTTCTTCAGAAACGCACCATGGTATAATGTGACTTGCCACTAGACATTCTTTAATTCGCAACCCAGTAATACAACATGTATTCTCATAACTACTAAGAATTGCCTCACGAAAGAATGCTTGGTGGGTACGTGATTTTTGGGTTGTGATTATTTCAGAAGGTCCTTGTGGACGATTTATATCCATCTGAATTTCGTTTTGCCCTACGGTCGCCAAACCCAATTCGTTTTTCAAATGTTCCGCTTCCGTGACAAGCAGGTTCCAATCATTATGAAATTCCTCCCATATTTTACGATCCAGTTTACTGGAGTGCAAAAGCCCTGTTACTTTTTGTCTACGAAGTTCTGGGTCAAGCGAGCCGAAATTACCTAATTTTCTGGCGATGCTGGCTGGTGATCGTTTTAAAATCTTCGCGAGTTCAATAACATCAGGATTATTTGCTTTGGTCTTTTAAAAGGGGATTCGACAATAAAGTTCAAAAGCCAGAACCAATTCTTCCCGTGCCCAGGAAGTTCCGTATCTTTCTGGATTGCCATGTGTGTCCATATGTATTAATGGCTGTTTTTATTGGTCAATTTTATTTTGAGTATAGCAGGAAATGTGGTCAGGCGCCCAGGTTGACAATTTGATTTATTAATTTCAAAACCTGCCCCTATTTTCCCTCATAGGCCTGTTCCCTTCGTGTTTTACGTTTCCACAAAATATCTGCAAATATAGGAGGTTTCCTGTCTTTCTGTTTTTCCAAACCCTTGAGAGCGAAAGAAAACTATTTTGCCCGAACGTACAAAACCTTCTGGCTCGACTCCGAGGCCTGCCGTTCTTCGGTCAGAAAGAGATCTGTCCTTGCCCTGACTAGGTCAGAGAGTTTCTTATAGCCGTAAAGCCTGGCGTCAAAGTCAGGCTGCAGCTTAGTCAAATAACTTCCGAAGGTGCCGAGTTGTGCCCAACCGGCGTCGTCAGTCGATTGCTCTAGGGCAGACAAAACGAATTTTTTGGGAAAGACCAGGTTTGTCGACCCTGTTGTGTCGGCAGTTGTCTTGCTTGACACGGACTTTTGCTCGCCTTCATCTTTTGCCGACTGCCCGACAGGCTCGGCATGGTGGCTGGGACGCAGGACTTCGGTAAAGACAAACTTGTGGCAGGCATTGCGGAACGCCTCGGGGGTTTTCTTTTCACCAAAGCCAAGGACAGTCAACCCCTCCTCCCGCAAGCGCATGGCAAGGCCGGTAAAATCACTGTCGCTGGTTATCAGGCAGAAACCGTCAAATTTCCGGGTGTACAGTAAATCCATGGCATCGATAATCAGGGTGCTGTCCGTGGCGTTCTTGCCGGTTGTGTAGGCGAACTGTTGCACAGGTTTGATTGCGTATCGCTGCAGCACTTTCTTCCATGAGGCGCTGGTTGGTGCCGTGAAATCACCATAAATGCGCCGCACGGTTGCCTCGCCAAATCGCGCTATCTCAGCAAGAAGACCTTCAATGACTGCCGCTTGGGCGTTGTCAGCGTCGATGAGAACTGCTAATCGAAGGGTTGGTTCTTCCGATTCGATTTTTGCAACTAGTCGCGGGGATACCATGATGTCTCCGATTTTTAACGTTGAATTCGTTGGATGAGAACTTCAACCGTACCTTTAATTGGTTCATTTTTTGAGATAGGTTGTCAAGAAATATCTCCCGTCGATACGGTATGTTCACGAAACCAAGTCAGGAAAGGTACACAGAATAAAGATGAACATAAAATAGGTCTTGAAATATCATATATTCACGTTTCAAGACCTTGGCCTTCTCGCATAAAACGCTGAAACCGCCCCAGGAGCATTGGCTGCACCTCGACCAAATGACTGACGTGCTCTGCTATCGTCCAAAAACCGTCACCTCTTCGCAGGTCCAATTTGCTTTGCAGAATGGTTTTTACGAATCCGTTGAATATTTACCGACGATTCTGTCCACCGGAAGGTCGCAAAGATTGGCGGGACAGGTGGGCCAATGGTAGTACAGCGCGTTATCGCGGCGATAGAGCTCGACCGGCAAGGCGGCATGCAACCAGCGGACTGTCGATCCGGCATCTCCCCCTTCACATGGACAAGGGGCTCTCCGGGCGAAGTCTTCACCGTGACCGGGGCAACGGCGCATAAGGGTCACCAGGACCTCGGGAAGATGTAAACTATACCGCAAGCCAGACTGAGAGGTCAATTCAATCCCCTGCAGGACGTTACTTATCTCGCAGCGGCGGACACCGCAATGGCTGAGCAAGGCAAGGGCTTCCGGTTTGTCTGTCCAGCAGCTGCGATAATGGCTGCGCAGCGGGTCTGATGCGAGTTTTGCTTGGAGCCGGCAGTCAGTGCCGTCGAGGTGCCGGACCTGCCTCGCCGCTTGGCTCGAAGGGTGCTGGTCCACGAATCGTCCGATGCAGGGATCGGTTATCTGGGCAACCAGCAAACGCCCGACGACCGGTTCGGCGAGTCGATGCCGGGCAAGATGGTGCACCAGGCCCCAATCGGAACATATCACCTCCAACTCCCCCAGTCTCTCGCGCATCAATTCCACCAGGGCCAAGGTCTTTTTCAGGCCTTGCGGCGAAAGAAAGGGAGTGACAAGGCTGACTTTTGTGCCGGAACCTTGCCCAAGTCGATCGAGAAAGGACAGTGCCACGGCAGGCGAAGGGAGCAAGTGCTCGCAGGTTTCATGGCCAAAGTACAGCCGCTCGGCATCCGGAAAATGGCCATCCTGTCGGAGCCCTTCATACCATTGGGCGTGTTCGATTGCCGTCACCATCATTTTCCGATACGGAAATAGTAGCAATCGGATTTTCTGCAGGCAGTGCCGAAGGACCGGCGATAAAGTTCCCTGACCGCCTGCCGACAATCTTCCGGTGCATCGTTTTCATGGAAAATCTCAAGAGATTCCGAGACAAATCTTACGGCTTGCACCAGCTGATCAAGCGGGTAACCACGCCCGGCTATCTTCAGAAAACGAATTCCGGCCGCATACAGCTCCGGCAGCATACAGGCGGCACAAGGGGGGTGATGCTCATCGCTTATTGCCAGGTGCCTTACCCGACCACCGTTCGCCGTCCGATAATCGAGTTGACAACCGTGCCCCTCATAATCCGGATCAATGGCGGTCGCCACCTCCTGCAAAGCAGTCGAAGCGGACGTGTATCGAAAGTGAGACGGCTGGTCGGAGGGCAAACGAATTCCATGATAAAAGCCGCAAAAGCCATCGATAAACCGGCATTTTTGCAACATGGCCAGCATCTCGAATTCCATTCCGTCCGCCTCGCCAATCAGCGCCCCTACTTCTTCCAAGCATAACTCCCTTGGCAAGACGATTCGTGACACTCCCATTTCTTTAAAAAATTGAACAGCCGCGCCGTTGAAAGTGCCGGCCATGATGGACAGGTGCCGCTTGAGTGCGCTCCCCCGGTCTCTGAGGGCAAACAGTAAGGCCGGATCGCTGAGCAGCACATGGCTGCCGCCGGCATCTTCCCACAGGCGGATCAGATCAAAAACCTGCTGCATTTGGCTGCCGGTATAGCGACTATTGAGGGTCAGGGAAATCTTGCATTGCTGGTCGGATGCCAAGCGGGCTATGCGAGTGAGTTCCTTTGGGCTGGTGATGTGTGACAATCGTCCTTGCCGCCTGCTGATGAGATCGGCCTCGCCAAAAACACCCACCCATTCATCGAACATCGCCCCGCAATACAGTTCGTCGGCCCCCGCGGCAAGGAGCGGCAAAACCTCATCAACGGAGGAGACGGGGGCAACTATGCGTAAATCGCCCTGCCTCATATTCCGGCGTCCATGCGAATGGCCTCCCGCAGTTGGTCAACCGACGGCGCCATTCCTAAACTGACCAGCTCCCGGGCAGCAGCAAGGGAAACCGCCAAATTCTCCAGTCGAAGTTCCCGGATATCATGGCTCCCCGTTTTGCCCGCGGCATGTTGCCCAAGGAGCACGAACAAAGTCTCGGCAACCGCCCCATCCAAGGAGCCGATGATGCCCTTCAGCGCTTGATAGGCAGATGCACTTTGCCGCAACAAGGTATGCCTCGCCACCGCCGCCGGCAAAGAGCATACGGCATGCATCGAGACTGGTCCGAGCGGACTTAAGGCCGTTGTCAACTGGTCGTACAAGGCCTCCAGCCCGGCATCGACAAAAGGCAATCGTTGGGGGCCGGCGATGGGCTGCAAAACGCCGGCGGCAATGCCATCCTGGTGAAATCGCGATCCGGGCATGGCATCCAAACGATTAATGGCCGTGCGGTAATTGAGCATTTGATGACGATGCAGGACTTCGGCGAAGCCCTTGATCCCCTGCAAGGTCGAATGGGGGTGAAAGAGGAGAACACCGGCACCGACTTCAACGCGCAAACGGCGCAGATGGGCCACGAGATCCCAAGGAGGGCCGGTCCAGGGCCGGCCCCACCGCTTGAAATCCTCTCGATTATCCGATTCAACGCCGATAAAGGCATAGCTGAGGCCGCTTGCGGCCAGCAGTTCGATGATTTCGCGAGAAAGCGAATCAGGCCGGACCTGGATGCTGAATGAGATTGACAGTCCCCGCCGTTCTATGCCTGCGGCGAATTGACGGGCCCGTTCGGTCGCCAGGGTATTGGGCCCGAGGAAATCCTCGTCGATAAAATTAAAGGCAACCGCCCCGTAGCGCCGATTGAGTTCGTCCATCTCGGCTACGATATGCTCCATCGGCCGGCCTCGCCATTGATGGCCCTTAAGGCTTCTCGCCTCCGGCGAGGAACAATAGCGACAGGCCCCCAGGCAACCTCGCGAGCCCTGGATGTTGAAGGCACCCCGCTCGCTGCCCAGTGCACAGGCAAAGGGCCGCTCCGGAAAAGGCAAGGCTTGCAGATCCGCCACCGGCGCCGCGACAATTATCCTGCTCGGTGGGGCTTTGTCGCAGGCCTCGCGGGGACTTCGCGCCGTCCATTGCCGGGCCAGCACTTCCAGAGCGTTTTCGCCTTCGAAACGCACCAGGTAAAAGCCATCGGGGAGCGCCTCGATGGCGCGCTCCGCTTCATGACTGATGAAATTACCCCCGGCCAACCAGCAAACCTCCCGACCTGCCAAGGCCTTTTGGCACTCGGCAAATATTGCCTGAACCGAGGCCAATTCTCTAGCCGTCATGATCGAGATGCCGATAAAATCCGGGCGGAACGACACCGCCCGCCGCGCCAGTCGATGGTCGTCCATCGATTCCAGGAGAGCGTCCAGAACCAGCACCGCATCGCCTTTTTCCCGGCGAGAGGCGCTCAGATACTCAAGTCCCAATGGCTCCTGAATTTCCGGGTCGTAGTAGGGACTCTCATGCCGCGGACGGATAAAAACCCACCGAAGAGAAGACATTATTTCAGCTGCCGCAGGGCGTCTTTAGCCACTTGACTTCCCTTGGCCGCGGCCTTTTCATACCAGTTGCTCGCCTGCGACCGGTCTTTTGCGACACCGCTGCCGTTTTCATACATTCGAGCCAGATTCACCATGGCCGCCACATGACCCTTGTCCGCCGCCTGGCGATACCACTTGGCCGCCCCGCCTTTGCTTTCAACTACTCCCTGGCCGGTCTCATAGATCACGCCGAGATTATTCATGGCGTCGGTGTCACCCAGCCCAGCTGCCTGGCTGTACCACTTGACGGCAATGCCCGCATCTTTTGCAACCCCCTTGCCCTGGGCATAGAGCACCCCCAGATTATGCATAGCCGGGGCATAGCCTTTTTTTGCTGCCCGACCGTACCATTCTGCCGCCTGTGCCGGATCCCCCGCCACTCCCTCGCCATGTTCATACATCGAGCCGATGCTGTTCATCGCTGCCGCGTGGCCCTGGTCGGCCGCCTTCCGGTACCATTCCATCGCCTTGGCATAGTCCTTGCCGCCACTTTTCTGGTGGAAGGCCCTGGCCTTCACGAACATTTCCTCGCTCCCGAGGCGTCCGGCACCGTCTTTGTCCTGCTCCCGATCCGGGCGCTCGGCGGCTTTTTCCTCTTGAGAAGCCTGGATTTCCTTGGCAGGTTTCTTCCCCTCAACCTTGCCGGCTTTGTCAACCGGCTCCTTGGCCCGGACCGCCTCGGTTACCTTAGGACTGCTCGCCTTGCCGGAGCCTTTCTGCAGCTCGACATTGGCCGCGTAAAAGTCTTTGTATTTGGGGTTAACCGCCAATTCGGCAAACGGCTTCAGGGCTGCAACCGCCGGCTCGTATCTGCCGGCAAGGCTATGAAACCAGCTGTCGTTGAAGGCGGCAATAGCCACATCGCCTTTTTGCTTGGCGACGGCACGGGCCATGGCCTCAGCTTCCGCGGTTCGACCGGCGCGCTCAAGGACAACAGAGAGATTGATTTGCGCGGGCAGGTAATCCGCTTTGATCCGCCGGAGCACTTCAAGTTCAAATTGGGCAAGAAGGTCGTGCCCGAGATGCATTTCACAGAGCGCCAGATTGTTTCTACTATCCGGATTGTCGGGGTTTTTTCGTAAAATTTGCCGATATTTTTCCGCGGCAGCGGTGAAGTTGCCCTGCAGGTAGAAAGCGTTGGCCTCAAGCAAAGACGAATCGTTGAAGGGATTCATTTTACTTACGCCGTCGGTTACAAGTGTTGGCAGCGATTTCTCCGGTCCTTTGGCAATCAAGGAGAAATTGGCCTCTGCCCATCGGCGGATTGCCTCCTGCACTTCCTTGGTTTTTCGGTATGGTTGCAGGCGCACAAGCAATTCGGAGAAACCGTTTTCTTCCTGGTCCCAATACTTGTCGGGCAAGATGCGCTGGATGGTTTCCAGCAACTTGCCGGCGGCTTCGTCATAGGCCATTTCCGGCCCGGTTTTATACATCGCTTCCGCGGTGGCAAAGGCGAAGGGGTCCTGACCGACATTCTGACCTTCCGTCTGCGTCTCTTTCTTTTCCTCTTTGGTACTGTCGATTTTATAAGAATCTTCGGCCCAAACACTCCCCCTGCAGAGCAGGATACCGACCAAGAGAACAAATACCAATCCTCTCCACGGATTGACCCGGCAAGGACGCCTTGTATCCAAAAACGTGGGAATTAGTGTACCGGGGCGCATCGGCAACCTCCTCCATAGCTTCCTCCGGAACTGGTATGTCCGACACAGCCGCAGGCCGGCACGCAGCCGCAAACCTTGTTGCCGACACAGCTGCAGACTGGGACGCAGGTACAGACCTTGTTGCAGGAACAGAAGGTTGCCCCTACCGGATCGCAGGTGCAACCGGGGCGGGAGTTTTCCGCCTTACCCCGGGCCTCTGCAAAAAAGGTCTCAAGACCGGGACGGGGCATCTTCCGGTTATCGACGACAAGATAGATTTTCGGGTCCGCCTCCTGGTTGTCGGTCGGCGGTAAACTGCTCTTTAAGCGATCATTAGGTTTCTTATCGGCCATATCCTGCTCCAATCGCCGCCTCACCCACCGGAGGCCTGCTCTATTGTCATCTTCAGCCAGGCCAAGGTGAGCGCTCTATTGATCTTGCACCTTGAACTTCCGTGGTGTTCCGTTGACCCGGAACGATCAAAGGCCTTGGAAAGGCAGTCACCTGCACAATGCCACTTGCAGAAACAATCTTTACAGAAAGAAAAATTATTGACGGAAAATTGCCGCAGGGTGTTTAAGCGGGCCAGATCCACGTCAAAACCGCCGCTTGCGGCATTGTAGGCGGCAAAATGGAATATCGCCGCCTTCGGATCGTTTTGTTCGGTCACCTCGTAACAGGAGGTGACGATGCCTTCCGGCAGGACAGTGAAGCTGTCGCCCGGCGCGGCGCAGAACTTGGAAGTGAGCATATCGAGCCGGGCACCCGAGTAGGTTACATGGATACCCAGTTCCCGGCCGCGCACAAAGGCCTTCAGAAAATTGTCGATGAAGACCTCCTCGTCCGGCGGCGGGTCCTCGCTGCGCACACAGCGGCCGCAGAGCCAGACCGGCTCCATCTGCAGATAGCTGAAGCGAAACCGGCTGTGCAGGCTTTCGACGATCTCGACCATCCGTCCGACCCCGGCGCGGGTGATGGTCGCCCGGATGCCGAACGGCAGGCCGACGTCGTTGAAGTAGCTGAGGGTATCCCGCACCACCGCATAGGAACCTCCCTGGTGGACGGTGGGTCGGTTGTAATCTTGAATATCCTCGGGGCCATCGAGAGAGACATTGATATTGGTGAAGTTCTTACCGACATATTCCCGCTGGGGCTTGGAGAGAAAGCCGTTGGTGGCGGTAAAGATCTCCGCATCCAGCCCCATAGCCAGGGCCTTGGTTCGCGCATGCTGCACGCACCTGGTCAGCATCTCCCATGCCATGGTAGGCTCGCCGCCGCCGTGAAAGCTGACAGCAAACGTTTTGTTCCCTAACCATCCGGCATTGTCCGCGGCCAGGTTGATGGCCGCCTCGGCCACTTCCCACGGCATATCGATGCTCTTATGCCCGGCATCGGCATAACAATAACGGCAGTGCAAATTACACCTGCTGGTGAGGAAAAGGGTGACCTCGAAGGGCCGAAATTCATAGTGCTCGGGAAAAAGAGGCGGTTTTGTTTCGCCGGCAGTGAGGATGCCATCGTCCCGGAAACGCTTGATGATATCCAATTCCTTGCTCGACAATCCCTCCTCGCCGGTCTCCTGATACCTGTGAATCGTAGCCGCCGCCCTGCCGTTGACCACCGCCGTATAGCGATTGAGCGGGGCATAGAGGCAATACCTATCCTCGGCGAACGGCAGGAGAAAAAGTTCCCCCCGGGCAAGAGTTTTATCCTTCATCGGTGTGTGTGTTCTCGTAATAGAGTGTGGCGTAGAAGGGTTCGGCGAGAAACCCGAGCGCACCCAGCTGCGCTACGAAACCTGCGATCTGGGCATCAAGATCCTCCGTCGCCGCAAGACCCAAGGCAGTTTTGACCGCCGCGCCGATGCCGTCGATGGTGTGCCGGCCATCGAGCTTGTCGACAATCAGCAAGCCCGGATGGTTCACGGCACAGAGAACCTGCTCACCCTCTATGCCGTAGCTGATGGAGTCCATGCCTTCATACCGGCCGAAAACGATATCGTCTTTCAGTCGCGGTCGCGGCGACGGCGGTTGGGGATCGGCAGCCATTGCGACCGCGGGCCATCGCGGGACAAGAAAGAAGCCACTTATTCCCCCGGCAACACTTGCCCCCAAACGGATGAGAAAGGTGCGTCTATTCATCTGTTGCTCGTTCATCGTTTCATGCTACAGTTTCGTTGAAGTTTCCATCGGAGCACTTTCTTTTCTGCCGTTCTTCGAACCCTCTTTTCCTCCTTCGACTGCACTTTCTTTTGGCGCATACTGAGCGGCCAAGGCACGAGCCATCCGCGGAGGCAATTGCAACACCGTGAAGTTAGCAAATTCCACCGTCATCTGATCATCAAGGAAAAAGCCGATCTGCTGCCCCGCATGTTTTTCATACGGTTTTTCGGCGACCACATGGTCGTTGAGAGAGAACCTGACGATATCGCCGATTTTTTCAACAACCAAGGAATTTGTCAGGTTTCCTTTATTGATATACGCCGATGGCGTCCAGTCGATGATCGTCTGCCAGTGGTTCTGTTCATATTTTCCATACTTGTACGAACCCAAGCCATCGATCCCGAAGCAGTAGCAATTCCAGCCGTCCGTCGAACCCCAAAAAAGCCCATAGGTATTGTTTTCGACGCCGCTGATCTTCGTCATTGTGCTTTCCAGGCGAAAATCTCCCGACGCATCGATAATTACCGCGGTCTGGGGCCATGAATATCTGACTTCCTTCTCCTTTTTCTCTGTAAAAAGATACCGGCCGTTTTGAACCTTTTCAACCACCTCCGCATCATCTTTCTCAAACCATTTATTTTTATTGTCGACAAACTGCTCATCAAACAGCACCCTGTTGTCAAGCGCTCGCACCGACCATCCTGCCCTTTCCAGATTAATGTTCGCCGCCTCCAGTTCACCCTTGGCCAGGTGAAATTCCGCCACTCGGACGTAGGCCTCGTTCTTCGAATACCCGGCTTTGTCGCAATTGTTGATGTAAGTGATGACATCTCCCGCGGCCAAACGTCCATCGAGTATCGTCCGATAGGCCATCCTTTCACTCGGATATCGAGTAACGGTCAGATGATGCACGGCAACCTTCATTTTTTGATTCAGGCAAAAACCAACCCTCGAACCAAAGCCGGGCTCGAAAGGCTTTTCCAGCACCTGTTGCCCATTGATGAAAAACCGGAGGAGAGTGCCTTTTTTTTCAACCGCCAGGACGTTCTTGGCATTGTACTTATGAATGGAGCTGCTCGGCGTCCATTCGCAGAGACCGATCCAATTGCCATCCTTGTTCTTGCCATAGCGGTAGCTCCCATTGCCGCTGATACCGAAGGTGAAATTGTTTTCGGTGTTTCGCAAACCCCAGACCAACTCGTAGCGGTGGTCGTCGATCCCAGCGATCTTGGTCATTTCGGCTTCAATGCGAAAATCATCTGCCCCATTTAAATCGACCTGGGTCTGCGGCCAGGCATACCAGGTGTTTTTCTCTCTCTTATGTTCAAACAGATACCGGCCATTCTGCACCCCTTGGGAAACCTCGGCATTGTTGTTATCATGCCAAGAATTGTGATTATCAACAAAGCCTTCGGCCAGCACTACCTCCTCGTTGGCTTTGATATGACACTGAACGGCTAAATCCAGATTGCGGGCTTCGAGATGCGCCTGGCTTACCCGCCGGAAGCAGTCTTTCCGCTCTGCTCCAGCCTGTTTTTCGCATAACAGTTGGGCCTGATTCAATTGGCCGCCGGCGATCAACTGGTTGACGTCCACGGGAGCACAGCCGGAATACAATAGCGCAGTCGCGAGCAGTGCCGGAATAACAACCATAGAAATTTTCTTGTAAGGCATGGGACACCTTTTTTCTTCGATTTGCAAGCCAGTTATGTTCCGGGAAATTCTGTTTGCATAGTAGACGAGACTTTAAGGCTTGACAAGAAAAATGAGTTAGGAACGGTGAATGGCATATTCATTCCGCTACGAAAATCACCTCTTTTTCCACGAAGCAAAAGGATGTACACTAATACAGGTCGCCTTAGGCAACCATCGTGTTGAACAACAACAGAGCAATCAAAAACAGAATCCAGGGAGTTATCATGCCGTATGTCAATATCCGGGTCGCCGGAACCCTCACCAAGGAACAGAAGCAGAAGATCAGCAAGGGTGTCACCGAGGTCATCAGCAAAGAGGCCAATAAGCCGCCGGAAGCCATCCTGATTTTTATCGACGAGGTGCCCCACGAAAATATCGCCAAGGCCGGCAAGCTCATGGAACCACCCAAATAAGCAAAGAGAGCCTGCTCGATACGGCACCGGGGAAGGATTTTTCCGATGCCGTTTTTTACCCAGTTACGGCAGCATTGCCAGATATTCGGCTTCCGTCACGATCCGCACCCCGAGACTCTCGGCCTTGTTCAACTTGCTGGCCCCGACCTTTTCGCCGCAGACCAGGAGATCGGTCTTGCCGGTGATGCTTTCCCCGATTTTTGCCCCCAGGGCCTTCGCCTGTTTTTTCATGTCCTCCCGGCTGCCGGTCTGCATCGACCCGGTAAAGACGATCAGCTTGCCGCTAAGCGGTCCCTCCCCCGGGGCCTCTGCCGATGTTTCCAGCGGGGTTGTGATGAGATTAAAACCCATACCGTACAGGGCGTCGAACAGCGCGGCGGTCGCCTGCATCCCGGCCAGCATCTCGCCTGCGGTTTTTTCGCTGAAACCCTTGATGGCGATGATCTCTTCCCGAGTCAGGGTAAAAACTCGCTCCAAGGGATGGGCGGCCAGCAGTTTTTCACAGTTGCCCATACCCATCCGGTACATGCCGAAGGCCGCAAGAAAGCGCCAATCCTCAATCGGCAGCACAAGGCTGCGTTGCAACTGGGCCACCATATTCTCCGCCTGTTTCGGCCCGAAGCCGAGAGCGACGAAGTCCTCTTCGCCGAGTCCATAGATCACCGGAATGGAGGCCTTGCCACCGTCAAAAATCTTCCGCACCGACGACGGGCCGAAACCATCTATATTGCCAAGGACCTTGAAAAAATGCTCGATGGCATGGGTGATCTGGGCCGGGCAGTTCATATTGTTGATGCACAGGAGAAAATCATTTTCCCAGACAAGCGGCGAGCCGCAACTTGGACAGGCGTCGGGCAGCTCCGCTGCAACCGGGGCCAGCACCTCCTCGATCTTCGGAATCACCTCGCCGCTGCGGGACAGCCGGATCAGTGCCCCCGGCCCCACCCCCTTCTCCCGTACCATCTTATAGTGGTGCGCCGTCGCCCGCTGGATCAGGGCGCCGCTCAGCCGCGTCGGCTCGACCTCGGCCACCGGATTGACCCGGCCGGAGCGAGAGGTCTGGGGGATCACCCGCAATACCCTGACCTCGGCGGTTTCGGTGTTTTTCTTATAGGCAATCTGCCAGCGATGGTGGTGCCTGGTCGCCCCGAGATGGTCGCGTAACACTTCGTCGGAAATCTCCAGGACAATGCCGTCGACATCAAAATCTACCTCTCCCCATAAACGGTCTACAATATCTGCAAATTCTGCGGCCAACTTGGCCCACGGCCCTTGCCAGCAGGGCAACAGGCTGAAAGGAAAGAACACCGCCTGTCCAGAAGATATCGCTTCAAGCGCCGGGGCTTCGAGTTCCTTTTCTTTTATGAGACTCGCCTGGAAGTTTCGCGAATTATCAAATATTGCTGCCAAATGGTCGCGGAAATAGCTGCGGCTGACGACGACCTCGCCGGCCCCGAGACCACGCCGGCCGCCTGTTGCCACCTGCAGACCGCGCTCGAAAACCCGGCTGATATCCGTCCCCCGCCGGCCGTCGCCGCGGGTGTAGAGGGTCTGCCCGTCGTCGTAGGCGGCAAAGCCGTCAAGTTTCGGCATAACCTTGAAAACCAGGCCGGCAAAGTCGCGGCCACACTCGCCGGCGGCTTTTTCGATCCGTTTTGCCCAGTTGACGATGGTGGCGAAGTCGTAGGCCTTCTCGGTGGACAGCATGCGTACCGGCAGTTCGACGGTCTTGGCCTCGATCAGTACCTCCGGCTCAACCGTATGAAGAAACGGATGGGCGGGATGGCGTCTTTCCAGTTCGGACAAAAAAGTGAAATCATACAGGGCATCGGAGATCAGCTCTTCCCCGCCCCGGTAGAGGAGGTTGGCGATCTGCAGAAATTCCTCAAGCTGCTCGTCCGAGAGAGTCGTCACGGCAATCTCCCCGGCAGCAATGGCCACCAATTCGTCCTCCGCCAAAGCATCGAATGTGCATTGCGCCGCGGCCAAAATCGCCCTCTGGGCATCGCTCAAACAGACAGTATTTCCCATCGCTTTTTTATCCCTTCTCCTGTACCTTTGCTGTCAAATTGTCAAAACCTACCGTAGCATAATGTGTAATACTTTTTTTCCCAGGCGACAACCGGAGGAATAATAATGCAAGCAATCGATCTGCGCAGCGATACCGTCACCAAACCCTCCGAAGCCATGCGTAAGGTTATGGCCGGCGCCGAAGTCGGCGACGATGTCTACCGCGACGACCCGACAGTCAACCGGCTGGAGGCTTTTGCCGCCGAACTCCTCGGCTTCGAGGCGACGATTTTTACCACCAGCGGCACCCAGGCGAACCTCATCGGCATCCTGTCGCACTGCGGCCGGGGTGACGAGTATATCGTCGGCCAAGGGGCGCACACTTACCGCTATGAAGGCGGCGGTGCGGCGGTGTTGGGCAGCGTCCAGCCGCAGCCCATCGAATTCGAGGCGGATTCCACCCTGTCTCTTGCCAAGGTGGAAGAAAAGATCAAACCGGACGACATCCATTTCGCCAGAACCCGCCTCCTCTGCCTGGAAAACACCCAGAACGGCAAGGCTCTGCCGCTGCCTTACCTGGCCGAGGCCGCAGCCTTCGCCAAGGGCAAAAACCTGAGCTTGCACCTCGACGGGGCAAGGCTGATGAATGCGGTTGTCAAGCAGGGGGTTGGGGTCCGCGAAATCACCCGCCATTTCGACTCGGTTTCACTCTGTCTCTCCAAGGGACTGGGAGCGCCGGTCGGCTCACTCTTGGCGGGGAACCGGGCGTTTATCGAGGAAGCCAGGAAGTGGCGGAAGATGACTGGTGGCGGCATGCGCCAGGCGGGGCTTCTTGCCGCTGCCGGATTGTACGCCCTGGAAAACAACATCGACCGGCTGGCCCAGGACCACCGGCATGCCGAGAGCCTCACCGAGGGCTTGGCGCAGTTTGCGGCCTTGACGGTTGATAAAAATCCCGCCCAGACCAATATGGTGTTCTTTACCGCCGATGCAGCAACCACCAGGGATCTCGCCGACTTTCTCGGCCGGCGGCAGATCCTTATCAGCCCCGGTAAAACCACCCGGCTGGTCACCCACCTGGATATCAATGACGAAGATGTAACTGCCATTCTTCTGGCCTTTGCCGAGTTTTTCAGCGGGCGGCGGAGCTGACGGCACAGACCGAGGCGAGGCCGTCCTTGTCGAGGCGCTCGAAAAAACTCTCCACCACGTCAACCGTCCAGGCCTGTTTTTTGGTGCATGTGTCGCAGGTCCATAGCCAGTGGACGGTGCTGTCAAAAAGCGGCCAGGCGGAACAGGCCACCCCGTGCAACGGCGGCTTGAGGACGCTGCAGGCCTCGTCTACGGTCGGCAGCCGCCAGTTGTCCCGCCCCTGCCAACAAGTGGTGTTGAGATGGGCGACATATTCGCCGGCCTGCTGCCAGTCGAGGGTAAACCCGGAGCCGTAGCGCTGCCAAGAGAGACGGCTGTTACGTTCGAAGGCCACGAGCGGCCCGGCGACGGCAAAATCCTGGGAGGCATAGACGAGGGGCCGGAACAATTCATCAAGCCCCAAAGTGGCGCGGATGTCCTTGAACAAAACCCACTCCGCTTGACTGCGGAGCACCGGTCTGTTTCTTTCCGGCTTTTTCTCCCGAATACCAGCAACCCGCTGTTCGCCAAGCGGCAGGGCCTGCAGGGCAAGGCGCATCTCCTGGGCGGTCTGGAACCTGTCCTCCGGCCGCCTGGCGATACTCCGCCTGAGCCACCCGTCCCACAACGGCCCCACTTCGGGATTGACGGCACTGGCCAGGGCCTCGCCCTGGCGGGCATCGAAGAGGCGACCGGTCAGCATGCGCAGCCCCATGACGCCGAGGCTGAAGAGATCGGCCCGGCCATCCGCCCCCTGCGGGTCCCTTTCCTGTTCGGGTGCGGCATAAAAGGGAGAACCGACCTGCATCCCCGGTACCGCAGTTTTTTCCTCACCCCGCACCCGCGACAGGCCGAAGTCGATGATCTTCACCCGGTCGTCACTTGTCAACATGAGGTTGTAGGGTTTGATGTCGCGGTGGATGATGCCGGCAAAATGCAACCTCTCCAAGCCTTTCAGGGCCTGGATCAGATAGGTCCGGGTCTTGGCGACGGAGATGATCCGCGACGGGGCTTCCACCCGGTACGATTCGCCGATAAAAGTGCCGAGGGAATGGGCGAAATATTCGAGGACGATGAACGGCTGCCCCTCGTGCTCGTCACAGTCGAGCACCTTGGCCACATGATCGTGGGACAGGGCGCCCATGGTTTTTGCCTCGGCGACGAAAAGTTCTTTCAGCCGCTCCTCGCCTACCAGTTCGGCAAAGAGCGGGTTGCGCGGCTGGAGGAGCTTCAGGGCCACCAAACGGCCGGTGACCGGCGCCCGGGCCTTATACACCGTGCTCATCCCGCCGCGCCCGAGGCGGCCGACCACCTCATATCTACCGATTGTTTTCATAATACCCTGCACCAAGACGTACGGCGTAGGCCTCGGGAAAACCCCTTTCCCCGATTTTCTTCATGGTAATCCGGTAATCATAGGCGACAAACACTACCTCAAGGCTTGCCGTGGCACTGTCCCAGAGAAGGTATTTGGCACGATGGTCGCCATCCCGCGGCTGCCCGACGCTGCCGGCATTGATGATATATTTTTGCTCCGGGTGCAGCTCCAGGCACTCCTCGCCCAAGGGCCTGCGGACAATCGCCCCCTGCTCCTGCCGGACCAGCTGCAGTTGATGGGTATGGCCAAGAAACAAAAGAGAATAGGAGGCGGTGGCCAGCAGTGCCGCCAAGCCGGCATCGGATTGCCGATCGAGATAGCGAAAGACCGAAGATGGGGGGAACCCATGGACGAAGTAGGCCTGGTCGAAGGCAAGAAATCTCGGCAGGTTGCAGCAGTAGTTACGGCTTTCGGCGGACAGCAAGGCAGCTGTGGCGATATTGTTGTCCGCCGCCTGGAAATTCATCCATCTCCTGGCGGCAAGATCGTCGAGGGCGAGTTCGTGATTGCCGAGAATTGACGTGCAGCCAAGATCTTGCACCCGCCGCACCACCTTCTCCGGGTCCGGCCCGTAGCCGATACTATCGCCCAGGCAGATCACCCGCTCCGCTCCCCGCTGCTGCAGATCGGCACTCACCGCCAGAAGGGCTTCAAGGTTGCCGTGAATATCCGCAAGAACAGCGACCTTCATGCCCGTCACTCTCCCTTTTTTTCTTCCAATTCGTCCCAGCGATGGTAGAGTCGCTCCACCTCCAGCCGGGCCGCTTCCAGATCGCGCCAGCAGGCGGTGAGCATGTCGGCGGTTGAGACCACATCGGGATGCTGCATCCTTTCTTCCAACTCCCTGACCCGGTTTTCCCCGGCGGTGATTTTTTCCTCGATCTGCTCGTATTCGCGTTGGTCGAGGTAGGAGAGGCGTCCTTTATTCTTCGCCGGGGCAGGGGAAGTTCCACCTTTTTCGGCGCCTTTATCCCGAGGATCGTCTTTTTCCGCCGACTGGGGCAGATCGCTCAGCCACTGTTCGTAATCGGCATAATAGGAAACCCCGGCACGACCGCCGAAGCCAAGCAACCGGTGGCATACCCGGTCAAGGAGAAAACGGTCGTGGGTTACCAGGATCAAGGCTCCAGGGAAATCGATGAGGCTTGTCTCCAGGACATCGAGAGAGGCGATATCGAGATCGTTGGTGGGCTCGTCCAAGAGAAGGATGTCCGCCGGCCGGCGCATCAGGCCGGCGATGAGGATGCGCGCCTGCTCGCCGCCGGACAGCTGGCCGACCGGGGTTTCCAGCTGATCGGGACGAAACAGGAATTTCTTGGCCCAGCTGGCTACATGCAGGGACCGACCGCAATATACCACCGCGTCCCCTTCCGGCGCCAAGGCCCGACGCAGGGTGACCGTCGGATCGATGGACTCGCGGTTCTGGTCAAAGGTGACGATCTTGACGTTATCGGCGGTTTTCAGGGTTCCGGCGTCCGGCAGCACCCGGGCATTACCGGTCGCCCCGGCGAGGATCTGCATGAGCGTCGATTTGCCGCAGCCGTTTCTCCCCAAAAGCCCCAGACGGCTGCCGGGCGAGAGGATGATATCGAGGTCGCTAAAGAGCGGTTCGCCGCCATAGGCCTTGGTCAGCCCAATTGCCTCCAGCAGCTTCCTGGTTTTTCGCCCGGTTGCCTCGAAATCGATCTGAACGCTCGAGATCGAGCGATTTCTCGCCTTCACCTCGGCCAGCTCGCCGGTGAGCTTGTGCGCCTCGTCTATGCGATACTTGGCCTTGGTGGCTCTGGCCTTCGGCCCGCGCCGCAGCCACTCGATCTCCCGCCGGGCCTTGTTGGCCAATCGTTCCTCCTCCAGCGTTTGACCTTCGAGAAAAAGTTCTCGCACTTCAAGAAATTGCGAATAGGGTCCTTGCACCTGCAGGGTCCCTTCGGGATAGACCGCGGACAATTCGATGATCCTGTTGGTGCAATTTTCAAGAAAATGGCGATCATGACTGACCAGCAGATAGGCGGAGGGGGCCGTGCCGCCACTCAGCATCTTTTCCAGCCAGAGGATGCCTTCGATATCCAGATGGTTGGTGGGTTCATCCATGACCAGCACATCAGGGGAGGCAAGGAGCGCCCGGCAGATCGACAGGCGCTTACGCCAGCCGCCGGAAAGGTTTTCGACCGGGGCATCGGCATCCGGGAATTCAGCCCGACTGAGCAAGGTGTGAACGCGGTTGTACTTCGCAGTCTCTTCAAGATCCTCACCCATTATTGCTGTCAACAAATTGGCGGTAACGCTTTTTTCCAAGGCGAAAACATCTTCCTGGGCCAGATAGCTGAGGCGAATAAATTTTTGCCGAACAACCTGCCCGCTATCGGCCTCTTCATGGCCGCAGATGATTTTCAGAAGGGTCGATTTGCCGGAACCGTTGGGTCCGATTACACCGATTTTTTCGCCGCTGTTAACTACCAGGTTGATATTTTTAAAGAGGTTTTGAGCACCGAACGATTTACCGAGGGCTTTGCAGGTTATCAGATTTGCCATAATTAAGAAGAAAAACTCCAAGACTCTTCCGCCCGTAACCACTGGAATAGTCACGAGGGATAAAATATATATCTAGCAATTACAGTGTGTTGCTTGATAGACGTGGGCACGGATTTGTGACTTTTTATTGTTGCTTAATTTATTCCTCCTTAGTATAAGCTATAAAAATTTTGTGCGTTTTTGAGGAGCTGTTAGTAAATCCTTTTACCATTTGTCGGTATTTCAGCAGTTTTCTGGAGGTATTATTGTCGACAGCAATCCGGTTGCAAACAAGGCCACTCATCATACTTTTTGTTTTCGCTCTTAACAACAGTTTTGGACTTCTCTAATGGATGAACCTCTACATCTCATCATTGCCGGCAATCAGGGCAGGGTTCTACGGTTTCAGCTATCTCGCAAAAAACTGTGGTTCGGTCTTTGCCTTTCTTCTCTTGTCGGCCTTTCTCTGACTGTCGCCAGCATTTTTTCCTTTGCACTTTTCTCGGAAAACCGTACTGTCTCCTCGCAGCTTGCCGAGCTGCGCGAGCAACTCCGCACCAGTGTCGAACTCATCGCCGAAAGCAAAAGGGACAGCGAGGAACAAGCGCTCAAACTCAATTTGAAAGTTGCCAAACTCGAACTGAACAGCGTCAAGCAGGCGGTGGCCTTCAAGGCCGAAAAAGAAAACCTCCTGTCTACCACCGTCAATGAACTGGCCGAACGAAGTGAACTTATTGAAAAAATGATCGACAGCATCGGCATCGAGTTGCCGGTGGATGTCAAAGAAGGCAAAAACAACAGCGGCGGCGCCTTTATCGCGCGACCCGAAACAAGTCGGGACGCCCTGCTTAATCGGGCCGACAAATACTTAAAAGCCATCCGTTTTCTCCCCTTCGGTCGACCGGTTGACGGCCCCATCTCCTCCGGGTTCGGAGACCGCATTGACCCGGTCAATGGCAAAGCGGCCTTTCATACCGGCATCGACTTTCGCGCCAAACCCGGAGACAATATCTACGCCACCGCCGATGGCGTCGTTGACAAGGCTTTTTACAACGGCAGCTATGGCAATTACGTACTCATTGACCACGACAACGGCTATTCGACCGCCTTCTGCCATTTGAAAAAATTTCTGGTTCATCCTGGCCAAAAGATACACCGCGGTCAGCTCCTCGGACTCGTCGGTAATTCCGGACGATCCACGGGCCCGCACCTCCATTACGAAGTCACCCTCGACGGGGATCCAATCGATCCTTACAAGTTTATGAAAATCGCCGGTTTATCTGAATCATCCAGCCCTACTTCGGAGATACGCTAGAAATGGGAATGTTTACTAAAAGTGGAACTATTGACCAGGAAATGAAAAAGGTCGAGAGTGAAGTCATCTCCTCGATCATCGATAAGACCATGATCATCACCGGAGGGATAACCTTCAAGGGGAAGGCCCGAATAGACGGCATCATCAACGGCAATATCGAAGGAGAACACCTGGTTCTCAGTGAAACCGGACGAATCAACGGCGATATTACCGTCTCCTCTTTAAATTGTTACGGGACCATTGAGGGGAACATTAAAACCAGCATGCTGACGGCGCGGAAAAATTGTTTCATCAACGGCAAACTTGAGGCAAACAGCCTGACCGTGGAGTCAGGGGCAGGGATCCAGGGAGAAATCAAGGTGGTAATCGATGTTCCCAAGCCGATGGACCACGATAGTGACATTTCCAGAGAATAACCCAACTGTGAGTGTACACACACGAAGTAACGGGTTCCGACAATGACTTTTCATCCTAAGGTTGTCAATCTCATAAAGTGCCCCTATTGCGGTAATGAAAAGGACTTTTTCGAAATTACCGATGACGTCATCACCACCACACACTATGTGCAAAACACCGACGGCAGCTTCACTATTGAAGAAAAGAGCGCACAGGCCTTGGGCGACGTCAAGCTCTTTTGCGGCAACTGTGAAGAGGATCTGACATCTTTTCACCAACGGTTCTCGGAGATGATCTTTTGAAAGATCAACCTACCATTGTTCATGATAACCAGACATTTTTTGCCTCCTACCAACAACTCAAAAAAGACGACATCATCATAGGTCGCCTTCGTCTCAAGCCTGGCGAAGAACACCTCCTGACTGACCTGCTTGCCAGGGGTATCCGCCTGGTTCCATCGGCAACCGCGCAATTGGCAAGCCGCTCCAAGGTCTTCCAGGCCCGAATCTTCAGCACATATTTGCCGCCGGACACCCTGGCGATCTATGATGCCCAGACTCTCCTCCAGGTCTCTTCCCTCTACCTGCAACACGGACATCAACGGGTAGTCCTCAAATATGACCGGAAAAATGGTGGCCTTGGCGTGCATATCTTCGCCGGCATTGAAGATCTTTACAACCAGGTGAGTGTGGCGGCCTACCCCTTCCCTTTTATCGTCCAGCCCTTCCAACCCAAGTGCCGAGATATCCGGGTCATCATCATTGGTGATTACATAGAAGCATACGAACGAAGCAATCCCTGCAACTTTCGCCAAAACCTCCACTGCGGTGGGGCGGCGACACCCTACTCACTGTCAGGTCGACAACTGGCTTTTTGCCTTGAGGTTATGGACCGTGGCGCATTTCCCTATGCGCACCTCGATCTCATGCTCACCCCGGATGACGGTATCCACCTGTTGGAGATCAACCTCCGTGGCGGACTGAGAGGTGCAAAAATATCAGGGCAGGAATACCAAAAAAGAATTGAAGCTGTACACCGGAAAGCACTTCAGGGGCTGAACCCTCAGGGCTGATCCTCGTTTGCGGTGAAACAGATACGCGAAAAAGAAAAAGGGGGAATGGCAAAAGCCATTCCCCCTTTTTACGCATTCAAAAAAGCAGGTGAATCAGACACAACCGGTGGGTTTCGGCAGACCAGCCATTTTACAGGCTCCCTTGCCAGGTCCGGACGGGAACAGCTCATAGATTCTTTTCAGTGGGAAACCGGTGGTTTTGGAGAGGATACGAACCATCGGGGCAATTCCGTTTTTCTTGTAGTACTCTTGCAGAGCGTCAATTACCTTTGTATGCTCATCGGTCATTTCGGCGATACCTTCCACACCTTTAACATAGTCAACCCAGTCCTGGTTGAAATCATCACCTTTGAGCAGGAACCCGTCTTCATCTACCTCGAAACTCTTACCATTGTGAACTAATGTTGGCATTGCAACCTCCTTGAAATATTATTTTGTGGCTTACGCCGTTCTATAATTCAAAAACTGACTTGTCTTATTACTATAGGCAAAACGATTTGTCAAGCGATTGAAGAATCATTTATCAGTCAACCAAGAATCTCTTCTTATACTTTTTTAATTAATAATATTACAATGTTGCCCTGAATTTCCGCGGGTTTCTCAGGAGTCCGGACCGAACCGAAACGGCACATACAACACAGCATTCCTCCTTAACGCAGTCCCGACTTGAAGTTAAGGATTTTTCCTTGCAGTGTAGAAAAAGAAAGAGTAAATCGATGTGTTATCGAAGGAACGGCTTGCAAGGCCAGGACGGCGGCGGGGTTTTCCCGCAACTCCCCTGAACATTCAAGGTTTTCGTCAACCCCAACTCACATCGGATCTTCATGCTGCAGATACTCCGTAGAAAAGCACAATCCCCCCTTATCCAAATAATTGTTGTCGTCATCGCCCTGGTTTTCATTTTCTGGGGCGTCGGTACCAATATAGGGAGAAGCAATCAGTCGGCGATTGTCGTCAATGGCGAAGAAATTTCTTTCCAGCAATTTCAGCAGGCCTACGACCGTGCCTACAAGCAACTCGGCAACCAGTTCGGCGGTAATGTACCCAAGGGCCTGGCGGAATCCTTCGGCCTCAAACAGCAGGTTATCAATCAACTCATCCAGACCGCTCTTCTCCGGCAAGGAGCCGCCGCCATGGGGATTGTGGTGAGTGCTGACGAAATCCGCTCCATTATAGAGACGATGCCGCAGTTCCAGGAACAGGGTGCCTTCAGCCTTGAACGCTACAAGGCAATTCTCGCCGCCAACAAAATGGCCCCGACAAAGTTTGAACAATCGATGCGCTTCGACCATCTCTCCGAAGCGGCCGTACGGCAAATCGGCAACTTCGGCACCGTCACCACCGATTATGAAATTCAAGATATCTACAGTCAACTGAACGAAAAGATAGCGGTCAAATATGCTCGTATCTCGCCCGCCGACTACATCGACAAAGTTGCTGTCGATGATGCCGGCCTTACCGCCTGGTACGAGACGGTCAAGGAAAAGTATAAAACCGAGCCGCAGCTGCGACTCAAATATTTAACCTTCACCTTTGCCGAGGTCGGCAACAAGGTTACCATCGACCAACCGAAGATTGAAGAATACTATAAAAACAACAGCGACACCTTTAAGGTTCCCGAGCAGCGTCATGCCCGCCACATCCTCCTGCAAGCCGGGGAGAACGACTCCCCTGAGGTTCATCAAGAAAAAGCCGCCAAAGCCGCCGAGGTTTTGAAACTCTTGAAAAAAGGCGGAGATTTTATCGCCCTCGCCCGCAAATATTCAGACGATCCGTCGAAAAATAACGGTGGCGATCTCGGTTTCTTCCCCGCCGGACAGATGGATCCGGCCTTCGACGAGGCCGTTTTTGCCTTGCAACCCGGAGCGATCAGCGACGTTGTCGAAACCCGGTTCGGCTACCATATTATCCGACTTGAGGAAATCAAACCGGCTGCCACTCGAACCCTTGCCGATGCGACCGAACAAATTACCCGGACCCTGCAGCGCAGTGAGGCTGAAAGCCTGGCCTTCCAGGTGGCCAATGAGGCCTATGAAGGGATCATCAGTGCCGGCAGCCTTGACAAATACAGCGAAGGCCATCCGGAGGTTGCCGTGCAGCAAACCGATTTTTTCACCAAGAGCAATCCCCCGGCTGCTTTAAAAAACGACCCGCAATTTCTCGAAAAGACCTTTGCCCTCAATAAGGGTGAGTTGAGTTCTCTCATCAAAGGTCAATCGGGTTACCTGATTGTTTTTGCCGAAGATAAAAAAGAACCGGAAATCCCCGACCTTGCAGCTGTCAGGACAACCCTTGACAAAGACTTTCGGAAAATGAAGTCCCGGGAACTGGCGGAAACGGTCGCAAAAGATGTGCTAAGCAGCGTAAAAGCCGGAAAAACCTTCGACAGCGTGGCCGCGGAAAAAGGTCTTACCGTCAAGGAATCCGGCTTGCTCGGCCAGGATGCGGCGAAAGGCAAGAGCGACTTCCCGGCAGCCCTTCTGCAAAGCGCCTTTCTGCTCTCCGCGGCATCGCCCCTCCCGGAAGCACCGGGCCTGGCCGGAGAGGATTTTTATGTCTACATGTTTTTGACCCGTGAGACACCAAAGATGCCTGAAAACGCAGACGAAGTGAAAAAGTACCGCGACAATCTGCAGCGCTTCAAACAGCAGCAGCTGCTGGCCGCATGGCTGCGTCACCTGGAGATAAGCGCCAAGATCAGCAAGCATAAGAGTCTTTAGGGGCCGTTAAACCTTTCCCGCCCGCGCCTTTCGGGTATCACTTTTGCAGATCCTCCGCACCCCCTCATGGGAGAGGCTGACCTTATGTTCTTCCTTGAGCTTTTGGGAAATCTCGCGATACGACCAGCGATCCTTGCGCATGTCGACAATCGAACTGATTATCTGCTGCTGTCCTTCGTTCGGCACCAGATAGCCCTCCCGGTTCACCTCCCAGCCAAAAGGCACCGGACCGCCGAGATACTTCCCCTGTTCCTTCCGGTGGTTCTTTGCCGTCCGAATTGCCTGACCGTGCCTGCTGCTTTCGCTTGCGGTCAGCGCCGCGAGCAGTTTTTCGACAACCGCCGCCGGCCCCTCGGAGACCATCAGGCGGCGTTTTTCGGGAAAGCTGATATTGCCGCCCAGATCGATACAGTGCAGGGAGATTTGCGCGGTTTTGAGGAGCCGCAGGAGGCGCTCGCCGTCGCCCGCGGAACTGAGCACCCACTCGGCCTTCATGACAACAATTGTATCGCCCGCTCCGCACCCCCGCAGCAGTTTGCCGCCGGCGGGACGATCCTTAAAGGGCCGCTTCAAGGCTACCCCCTCTTCAATGGTTATCCCTTCGAGCGGACGGTCGAGGCTTCGCCCGTATTCCAGCAGGGCTGCTTGCTGCTGACTCTCCGCTACCAAGTTGTACTTATCCCGCGAAAGAAAGATATAGCCGAAAACCCGCATCGCCCCGTCTCCGCCACACAAAATTTGCCCGATTACCGGAAGTACACCCCTGTCATCTACTTCCGCCCTCATCCCAACAAAAGGACATCGCCATTATAACAAGGGCCTTCGCAACAATCCCGTGCTATATGGCAAATGATAATATTTCAGTTTTTGGTTCTCATCCAGGTCAGACAATGATATATTGCCTGGTTCCCTTTGGCCCCCGCATAAAAATGAATACCACTCACCGGAAGATTTTGTATCCCGGACAAAAACAAACATGCAAACTGCTGCCAGCCTCCTCGATCAGTACTACAAACTCTCGCCGTTCGAACAGGCGCTCCTGCAGTTTCTTTCCATCGTGTATGAACCGGCACATTCAACCCTTATCGTCAACTGCCTGCGCCAGCTGGATTTAAAAAATCCCCGGGGCAACAAGCCGACGGCCGCCAATCTTGCCCACTATTTCAATAAATTCGAGCAACTCGGACTGCTCACCAAGGAGCGGCAATGCAGCGAAGAAATTGTCGAAACCCTCAGCAAAATAGCCCTTAGAGAAGGCACATACGCCTCTTATGCGGCAATAATACAGGCCGAGGCACCGGTCACCTATTATTACGGCAAATGGACGACCCGGTGCTGGCGTGGCATGCGGGAGATGCGGATCGGCATCTACACCCAGCAGTTTCAGCTGATCGATGACGCCGGCGATTTCATTGCCGCTCAATGCCGGGACCTCGCCGCCGACCCGCCGCCGGCCGTGCGGATTATGACCAGACCCTTTGACCTCCCGTGGTTCCGCTCGCTGTCGGCTTCCTTTCAGTTCTACCTCCTCGGCAATGTCCTGCAGTACGGCCAGGAAACTCTTACCGATTACCCGCAACTCATCGATTTTCTTACCTCCGAACACGAGTTTGCCGGTCTCACCGTCGACGAACAACTGCCCTTTAGAAGACTGCTGTTCAACGAATTGTTATTTCGCGGCCGACTGGCGGAAGCCGGCGCCCTCCTCACCACCCATGGCGATTCCTTCCAGGGCACGGGGGCACGCGGGACCCTTCTTTTTCTCCAAGGCGACAGCCCGAACGCCTTGACGGCCTTTCATGAAGACCTGCAATTTTTAAGCACATACAGTCAAGGAGAAAAAGTTGCCTTCTTTGGTCCCCCGGGGCTGTTTTATCTCCTTGCCGGTCTGCATATCTTAGGTCGCGAAGAGTATGCCGCTATTGCCGACAGCATCGGCGTTGCCCTGTCCCAGTTTCCCGGTGCTCGGGAAAACGATGCCTACAGCTATCTTGCCGTGGTGATCAACTCCCAGATCAACAAGGGCACTTTGACCGAGCAGGTGGTTCTTCCCGAGAGAGTCCAGCAACACGCCCTCACCCTCATCTTTGCCGGCATCTGCCAATACTGGCTGAACAGTGCCATCGAAGCCGATGTCGAAGCGGAAATCGTCGCCCTCTTCCAGAAGGGCTGCCGTGGTGAATACCACTTCTTCACCCTTATGCTCGGGGAAATTCTCTCGACCATCCATCACGACAATTCCGACTACCTTGAGACGACCAGGACCTTACGCGAACAGACCGGGATTATTCCCCTCCTCCCCCTTCTTCAACCTGAGGAACCCTGGAAGCGCACCCTCCAGGCCCTCATATTAGCCACCGCCCAGGAACATGAACAACCCCGGCAGACAACCAGGCTCATCTGGATGGTCTCTTTTTTGGGTAATAAAATCAGCATCGCACCGCGTGAGCAGAAACTGACCCCGGAGGGCGGTTGGAGCCGCGGGCGGCCGATAGCTCTGGCCCGGCTCTATCAAGCCGGCAAAATCAATTTTCTCACCTCGCAGGATCGAAAGATCTGTGCTGCGATTAGAAAAATCGTTAATCCGGACAACCAGAATATCAACTTTGTTCTCGCCATCGACAAGGCGCTCCCGGCGATGATCGGACATCCGCACCTGTATCTGGCGGAATCACCTATCACCCCGGTTGAATTCGTCGCCGGCGAGCCTGAGCTTCTGGTCGAGGAACGGGGCGATTTCCTGCATATCTGCTTTGCCCACCCGATTACCACCGATAGCATCAACTTCCAAAAGGAAACCCCGACCCGCGTCAAAATCATTGCCATCAATGACAACCATCGCCGCATCGCCCAGATCACCGGCAAAGACGGTATTACCGTACCGAAATCGGCAAGCGAACAGGTACTGACCGCCATCGGCAATATCTCCTCGTTCATGACCGTCCATTCGGCCATCGCCGCCGACAGCAGCAGCCGGCGTTCGAGCAATATTACCTTTGTCGAGGCCGATTCCACCATCTACATGCATCTCATCCCCTACGGCACCGGCTTTCGGTTGGAAATGTTCGTTAAACCCTTTGTCGAGGGCGGGCATTACCTGAAACCCGGACAGGGGGTGGAAAACATCATGGCCGAGGTCAACGGCAAGCGTTTGCAGACCCGGCGCAATCTCGCCCTGGAGGAGGAAAAGGCGCGGGATATCGAGGAACTCTGCCCGATACTCGACCTGGCCATGGACATGGAGCAGGAGAACGATCGGGAATGGCACCTCTCTGACCCCGACGACTGCCTGCAGACGCTCATGGAGCTGCAGGCCATCCGCGACAAGGTGGTGATCGAGTGGCCGGAAGGGGAAAAACTGACCATCACCCAAAAGGTGTCTCTCGACCATCTCAACCTGAAAATCCGTACCAACCGGCAGAACTGGTTTGCCATGAGCGGCCACCTGACCCTTGACCAGGGTCAGGTTATCGAACTGAAAGACCTTTTAAATAAACTGAAAAACTCAGCCGGCCGCTTTGTCGAAATCGGCGATGGCCAATTTATCGCCCTCACCCAGGAATTCCGCAAACGCCTGGAGGACATTAATCTTTACACCACTGGTGTCGGTGGTGAAGACGACAGCGAGGTGCTCGTCCATCCGCTCGCCGCCATCCAGCTGGAAAAGCTGACCAACCAGGTGGCAACCGAAGCCGATGCCGGATGGCAGAGTCAAATAGCAAGAATCCACGATGCCCAGAGTTTCAAGCCCGAGGTCCCTTCGACCCTCCAGGCCGAACTCAGGGTCTACCAGCGGGAAGGCTATGAATGGCTGGCTCGCCTCGCCCGCTGGGGCGTCGGCGGCTGTCTGGCCGACGACATGGGCCTCGGCAAAACCATACAATCCCTGGCGATCATTCTGAAACTCGCGGTCGATGGCCCGTCTCTCGTGGTCGCACCGACCTCGGTGTCAACCAACTGGCAGTCGGAGGTGCACCGCTTCACCCCGACCATCAACGTCAAATTCTTTACCGGCAAGGATCGGGAAAAAAGCATCCGCGATCTCGGCAAGTTTGATCTGATGATCACCACCTATACCCTTCTGCAGCAGGAGAACGAACTCCTTTCCTCGGTTAAATGGCAGGCGATTATTCTCGATGAGGCGCAGGCGATCAAAAACTCGGCCACCAAACGCTCACAGGCAGCGATGTCGCTTACCGCCCAGTTCAAACTCATCACCACCGGCACGCCGATTGAAAACCATCTGGGCGAACTGTGGAATCTCTTCCATTTCATCAATCCCGGTTTACTCGGCAGCCTCGGCAGTTTCAACGAACGCTACGCCATTCCCATCGAGCGTTACCAGGACCGCGAGGCCAAGCTGAAGCTGAAAAAGCTCATCCGTCCCTTTATCCTGAGAAGAATAAAATCCCAGGTACTGGAAGAATTGCCTTCCCGCACCGAGGTTACCCTTGATGTCGAAATGAGCCCGGAAGAGTCCCATTTCTACGAGGCCCTACGCCAGAACGCCATTGATATCCTGGAAAGCGGCAGGGAAAAAAAGGGGAGGCACCTGCAGATCCTGACAGAAATCATGCGCCTGCGCCAGGCCTGCTGCAACCCCCGCCTCATCGACCCAAACAGCGCAACCGGCAGCTCCAAGCTGAAGGTTTTCGCCTCGATTATCGAAGAACTTCTCGCCAGCCGGCATAAGGCCCTGGTGTTCAGTCAATTTATCGGCCATCTCAACTTTATCCGCGAGTATCTCGACCAGCAGAAGATCAGCTACCAGTATCTCGACGGCAGTACCAGTGGCAAACAGCGAAAGATCAACGTCGATGCCTTCCAAGCGGGCCAGGGCGATCTCTTCCTCATCAGCTTGAAAGCCGGAGGACTCGGCCTCAATCTTACCGCCGCCGACTATGTCATCCATATGGACCCCTGGTGGAACCCGGCCATTGAAGACCAGGCCTCGGACCGGGCGCACCGGATAGGCCAGACCCGACCGGTGACCATCTACCGGCTGGTCTGCAAGGGTACCATCGAGGAAAAAATCGTCAAACTGCACCAGGAAAAACGCGATCTCGCCGGCAGCCTTCTTGAAGGCAGCGATATCAGTGCGAAAATGAGTTCGGATGATCTGCTTGATTTGATCAAAAGTAACTGATAGGCAGGGCGTCGAGACAGAACAGAAACCTCACTCGCGCAGTTTGCTGAGAATCAGGCCATAAAAGGTATTCCCCTCCATGGCAAACAGCCAGCCGAGATGTATCCCACAGCGGCGACACAGAGCGATACGCCAGATATGCCCGGGAAACCAGGTGAATTCAGTGGAAGGTGCGCCAACCACCAGGCAACCGGGGGCTAAATGAAAACAACCCAGCTCAAAAACGATTCCGGCCGGGTTAAAAAAGGTATGGTTGTGGGAACCACTTACCTGGATCTTCTGGTCCTTGCCGGTCACTGCGGCACCGCAGGCAAGACAGCAAATAGCCTCTGCCGGTTTGACAGCCCGCTCCTGTTGCTCTTCGCCGGCGGGCCGATTTTGTTTCTCTCGACCATCCACCCGCAGAAAGACCGGACAGTTATTTACCAGCTCCATGGTAGTAAGCGACAATAGCTTCAATCATTGCCGGAATTGTATGCTGCTCCGGCTGAACATCGACGCGCAGCCCGCTATCGGTAACGGTTTTACCGGTGATCGGACCGATTGCCGCGATCTTCACCCCGGCGAGAAGTTCCTTCAATTCGGCCTGCTTCTCTTCATCCAAGAGGGCAAGAAAGTTACGAACGGTGGAGGAACTGGTAAAGGTAACCATATCAACTCCACCCTTTTTCAGTTCAGCCCGCAAAAACTCCTTATCGCCCTGCGCCGGACAGTTCTGGTATACCGGGACAACCGTCACCTGGGCTCCGGCGCCGCGCAGGGTCTCCGGCAGCATCTCAGGGCCGTGCAAGACGCGGGGAATGAGAATGTTCCGCCCCTCAACGCCCTGATCGAGAAGGCTCTCGGCCAGACCCTCGCCGGTAAAGACCGCGGGAATAAGATCGGCATGCACCCCATATTTCAGGAGCAGATCGGCGGTGCTCTTGCCGACCACGGCAATTTCCGGCCCTTTCAGCTGGCGGGCATCCATGCCCTTGCCGTACAGCCGCTCAAAGAAATACTTCACCCCATTGAGCGAGGTAAAAAGAATCCAATGATATTCGTTTATCCGTTCCAGTTCATCGTCCAGTGCTTCATAGGAATCAACCGGCTGGATATTGATCGTCGAATATTCAAGACAATTGGCACCGTATTCCTCAAGGCCGGCAACCAGATCGCTGGCCTGCTCCCGAGTGCGGGTGACGATGATCTTCTTGCCGAAAAGCGGCCGTTTCTCATACCAGTCGATGGTGCTGCGCAGACTCACCACCTCGCCGATAATGATCAGTGACGGCGGTTTGATCCCGGCATCTACGACCACCTGGGCAATGGTCTCAAGCGTTCCGACTACCGACCGTTGTTCCGGCGTTGAGGCCCAGCGAACGACGGCCACCGGGGTCTTCGGGTCGCGGCCGTATTTGATCATGTTGGCGACGATAATCGGCAGGTTTTTGATGCCCATATAGATAACCAGAGTGCCGACCCCGGTTGCCAGTTTCGACCAATCAATGCCTGAGTTTTCCTTGGTGGGGTCCTCATGACCGGTGAGAAAAGCAACCGAAGCGGTGTAATCCCGGTGAGTTATCGGAATCCCGGCATAGGTTGCCGCGGCTGTTGCCGAGGTCACTCCAGGTACCACCTCGAAGGGAATGCCGGCCGCATGCAGCCTCTGCACCTCTTCCCCGCCCCGTCCGAAGATAAAGGGATCGCCACCCTTGAGACGTACCACCATCTTGCCGAGCAGGGCGTGATCGACCAGCATCTGGTTGATCTCCTCCTGGGTATGGCTGTGCTGTACGCCGCCCTTCTTGCCGACATAAACCAACTCGGCGGAAACCGGGGCATGTTTCAGCAGCTTTTTGCCGGCCAGATAGTCATAAACGACAACTTCGGCTTTCTCCAACAGGCTCTTGCCGCGGACGGTAATAAGCCCGGGATCGCCGGGACCTGCGCCAACCAGATACACCTTTCCGATTTTATTCAT
Source organism: uncultured delta proteobacterium (assembly GCA_903875445.1). Lineage (GTDB taxonomy): Bacteria > Desulfobacterota > Desulfobulbia > Desulfobulbales > Desulfocapsaceae > Desulforhopalus_A. Next base: position 32,087 of record CAIQWD010000017.1, read on the forward strand.
TTGCGTTTCTTCTTCCTAAAGAAAAAAAGGGCTTTCCCAGGTTGCGGGAAGGCCCTTTACCACCCAAATAAGGTGAAAATCAGCTCTGCAGAACCATGACAACTCTCACAGTTGCTTCATGATGGCGTCGGTAACTTCTTTGATGGAGATGGAACCATCAACGGAGATGACCTTCGGGCCATCGGTATTCTTGAAGTAGTTTACCGCCGCCATGGTGCCGGTCTTTTCATCGTAATAGATACCATGACGTTTGCTGATGGCATCGACATCCTGATCGTCGGCACGGGTCTTCAACTCGCCGCCGCAGACCCGGCAAACCAGTTTGCCGTCTTTTTCAACCGGTTTGATGGCCGCGAAGGCAATATGGTTAGGATGATTGTTGTCGTTGACGCAGAGACGACGGCCCATGATGCGCTCTTTGGCAATTTCGCGATCAAGGACGATCTCGATCACGTAGTCAAGGGCCAGGCCCTCTTTCTTGAGGGTTGCGGCCAGGGTGATGGCCTGCTCTTTTGAACGGGGGAAGCCGTCGAGAATCCAGCCGTCCTTGCAATCGGCCTTCTGCAGACGGGATACCATCATCGGGATGGTGATATCGTCCGGTACCAGGTCACCTTTATCAATAAAGGCTTTGGCCTTCTTGCCGAGTTCGGTGCCGCCGACGATATGCTCCCTGAAGATCGCCCCCGACTCAATATGGGGAATATTGTATTTCTTCTGAACGATAGAGCCCTGCGTACCTTTACCGCTGCCGTTCGGCCCGAAAACCAGAATGTTTTTACCCATGATTGTCATCTCCTTGTTAGATTCTTTCAACGTTTAACAAATAAAAGATCAATAAAGCTGGTGTACCCTTTGCAACTATAACCTTCGATAAACTCACAAGAACCTTATCCCGCAGGGATGAGATTTCTTCTATCTATTCACGGCGCCAATGCAGACAAGACCCTTGACCGCCAAAGCATAACAAGGCAAATACTATAGACCAAAACAGATATTCGAGCCATAAAAATATCTCCGGTAAGATTTTGACATTCATCCTGAAAGCGGTTACCTTCAAGAACATTGAAAAGGAGCCGTAACGGCCCGTGAGATCCCCTGCGCGGCAATATTTAACCTTGAGTTTATCCTGAGATATTATGAAAGAAATACATGTTGGCATCATCGGTTTCGGTACCGTAGGCAAGGGCCTGGCATACACCCTCTTAAACCAGAAGGAACGTCTGTTGCAAAAGACCGGAGTCAGCTTTGTGCTTACCACCATCGCCGATATCGCGGTGCAAACCCTGCCGGAAGAATTTAGCGACGTCAAACTGACGAGAAATGCCGGCGATATCCTCACCGACCCGAACATCGATATCGTCGTCGAACTGATCGGCGGCATGGAACCGGCAAAAAGGTTTATCCTCGGGGCAATTGCCTCCGGCAAACATGTGGTCACCGCCAACAAGGCTCTCCTTTCCGTGCATGGCCGGGAAATCTTCCGGGCCGCCGCCGAAAAGAACGTGGAAGTCGGTTTTGAGGCAAGCGTCGGCGGCGGCATCCCGGTGATCAAGGCCTTAAAAGAAGGACTGGTGGCCAACCGGATCAACTATATCGAGGGCATCCTGAACGGCACCGCCAACTATATCCTGTCGCAGATGACCGATCACGGCACGCCTTTCGCCGAGGTGCTGCAGGAGGCGCAGCGCCTGGGGTATGCCGAGGCCGACCCCACCTACGATATCGAAGGGATCGATACCGCCCATAAACTGGCGATCCTCATGACCATCGCCTACGGCAAGAATGTGCAACTCACCGATATAACCGTCGAGGGCATCTCCAAGATCGAGCCGATTGATATCCGCTTCGCCAAGAAATTCGGCTTTCGCATCAAGCTGCTGGCGATCAGCCGCAATCACGGCGACAGTGTTGAGGCCAGGGTCCATCCGACCATGGTCCCGGAAAATCATATGCTCGCTACCATCAACGGGGCCTACAACGGCATCCAGTTCCAGGGCGATACGGTCGGCGATGTCCTGCTCTACGGCCAGGGTGCGGGCATGATGCCGACCGGCAGCGCCGTCGCCGCCGATGTGGTCGATATCGGCAGAAATATCGCGGGCGGCTGTATCAACCGGGTGCCGGCCCTGTCCTTTAGGCCGGAGCACATCGGCGACCCGGCGATCACCCCGATGCAGCATCTGATCTGCCCCTATTACTTCCGGGTTACCGCGCTTGATCGGCCGGGCGTCCTGTCGATGATCACCGGCATCCTCGGCAAATACGGCATCTCCATCCAGTCGGTGATCCAGGACGGCCGCGACATCGAAGAACCGGTGTTCATCGTCTTCCGGACCCATCTGGCGGAGGAAGATGCGGTGGTCAAGGCCATTACCGAGATCGATGCCCTGCCGATCTGCAGCGCCCCCACCGTCAAGATCCGCATCCTCAACCCGGAATAAGGCCTGCCATGAAATATCTGATTCTCGTCGGCGACGGCATGGGGGATTTCCCGATCGCTGACCTGGCAGGCAAAACGCCCCTTGAGGCCGCCGCCACCCCGATGATCGACGAACTGTGCGCAAAGGGTGAGTTCTTCCTCACCCACACCGTGCCGGACGGCTTCCCTCCGGGCAGCGACGTCGCCAATATGTCGCTTATGGGTTACGATCCGGTGCTCTACTATACCGGGCGCGCCCCTTTGGAGGCCGCCGCCATGAACATTCGCCTGGCCGCCGACGAAACCGCCTTCCGCTGCAACCTGGTGACCCTTGACCAGGACGGGGGCGGCCGGGTGACCATGCGCGACTTCTGCGCCGGGCATATCAGCAACCAGGAAGCGCATATCCTGATCGCCGACCTGGAGGCTGCCTGCGCCACGGCAACCTTCCATTTCAAGCCCGGAGTGAGCTACCGCCACCTCGTGGTCTTCAAGAGCGAGCATCCCGGTTTTGTTACCGTGCCGCCCCATGATCATATCGAAAAGGACGTCACCGCCTACTGGAGTCGCTACCTCGCCGAACCGGCCTGGAAGGAACTGCTCGACCGCACCGGCACCGTGCTCTCGGGCCATCCGGTCAATCTGGCACGGATACGGGCCGGGAAAAACCCGGCATCGCAGATCTGGCTGTGGGGTGAGGGTAAGATGCCCAGCGTCCCGACCTTGCCCGAGCGTTTCGGCATCAGCGGCAGCATGATCAGCGCCGTCGATCTGCTGAAAGGCCTAGGGGTGGTGGGTGGCCTTTCGGTGATCAATGTCCCCGGCGCCACCGGCTACATCGACACCAACTATGAAGGTAAGGCCAAGGCGGCAAGTGAGGCTCTCGAAAACGGCGACTTCGTCTTCGTCCATCTGGAGGCCCCAGACGAAGCCGGCCACCAAGGATCGCTCGCCGACAAACTGACCGCCATCGAAGACTTCGACCGGCGTATCGTCCGGCCGATTGTCACCGACCTGCGCAATCGCCACGAGGATTTCCGGGTGATCGTCACCATGGATCACTTTACGCCGCTGGCCCTGCGCACCCACGTCTCTGACCCGGTCCCAACCCTGCTCTACGATTCCCGTGAGCAGCAGGCGGGCTCGGGATTATCCTTCTCGGAAAAAACCTGCCGCGAGCACGACGCGGCTGTCGATAACAGACTGGCTGCCGGTCATCAACTGATAGAAAAACTCCTCCGCCATGAGTGAAGGGGCCATCTTCACCACCACCGCCAGGGTCCTCTACGGCGATACCGATGCCGGAGGGGTGGTTTATAATGCTAATTATCTTCGCTATTTCGAGATCGGCCGAACGGAATTGATGCGCCAGTGGGTGTGCTCCTACCGCGATATCGAGAAACTCGGTTTCGTGCTGCCGGTGATTGAATGCTGGTCGCGCTTCAAGTCACCAGCCTTCTATGACGATCTCCTCACTATCGAGACCACGGTCGCCGAGGTGTCCAGCCTGAAATGCCGCTTCTCCTACCGGATCCTGCGACGGGAGGAGGGCCTTGGCCGACCAAAACTCCTGGTGAAGGGCTACACCGTGCACGCCGCCGTCACCCGGGAAGGTCGACTGACCCGCCTGCCGCAAGAAATCATTGAGAAAATCGCAGGATTTGCCGCCATTGCCGAAGCCATGAACAATAGCGAGGAATAATCGTTGACATACTATTTATTGGGTGTATATTGATGGCTCCTTAACGCGGGGTGGAGCAGTCTGGTAGCTCGTCGGGCTCATAACCCGAAGGTCACAGGTTCAAATCCTGTCCCCGCTACCACAGGAATTTCAAGGGGTTAAGATTAAATCTTAACCCCTTTTTTTATGCCTAAATTTTCTTTCCCCCATGCTCTCCCCCACACTGAACACCAAACCAGCCCCCTGCAATATGCAACCAATAAATATTTAGTGATAATTATTTTGCCGGGTGATCTTGGAAGGACGGTCTCATCCAAAAACCATTTTCAAACATGAAGTCTGTTTGTGTCAGGGAAACTGATAAAATCAGAACAGGTCAATGCCTATAGATGCTATGAAACATTGCCAGACTGAAAGTACCTGCTGTTCAAGGGCCATTTCAACTCGTTCATCTTTTGTGTCTTTCAGGCTCATGGCAGAGAAAGATGTTAACTTTTGGAAAACGAGTCGAAGCGGTTCTTACCTCCATATGCTCAGTTCGAGGCCAGCCATGTTTTTGCCTCATCAAGATGACCGATAGGAAAATGATTAATCGTTGCCGCCACTAAATGAGATGTAATATGCTCGGCAGCCTCCTGATGACTATGCCAGCAGGGCATCACATGCCGCCGGGTCGCGAAGGTTCAAGTCGACAACTGCAAACGAATCTAAGCCTAACTTACGGCGTATCAACGCCGCAATGACATAACCTGCGCCGACACAGCCGACGAATGGTGCGCCGACCGAGCGCGTAGCTAGAGTAGTTACTCCGCACGGGTCTGCACCAGAGGCCAGGAGTGCCTTGTATGCAGGCGCCTTCACGATGTCCGGCGCATCCACGTTGGCAGCCCACAGGTCGGCCGCACGCGACGGGCCAGGGAAGGTGCGGATGCGGATCGCTTTAAAATCTCTATACCCCGACCCAAGACCGGCGTCGATAATATGAGAAAAACCCGCGCCCTCAAAGACTCGACGCGCTGCTGGGTTGTCAACACCGAAGAGTGCAACTCGGGGCTCTGTGGCACCTATCCGTTGAAACTGATCAAACTGACGTTCAACCAGCGCCGTCTTATATCCGCGAGCTTCTAGCCATGCTGCGACAATCCGTGTTTTACGATGTTGAATGAGGTTTGAAGTAGAGAGGACTGACGTCGATGGCGTCGAAGATGTTATGTCATCTACGTCCTGCAAGAAAAGAGTAGCATCATGTGTGGGGCTCATAAAGCCAATTGTCCAGGCGTAGGCCTGACCAAGGTGCCCGAGACCAATAAGCCATATCGAAGGCACTTCAGAATCGACTACCGGCCCAACTTCAGCAGTCCTGCCGACTTTACGGGGATCCCAGAGAGACAGCATTAGCGCCCGACGTCCGGCATAGGGGTTATCGCGGCGCAATATCGAAAACGCCTCGCTTACAGCTAGACCACCGGCTGCAACGCATGCAGGAGGGAACAGAGCACCTTGCACTTTAGTTTGCCCATTAATGCCAAAAATCCAGCCATCCGCCCACGGATGGATTGCTTCTCCGATCAGAGGACTGCTTAAAGCGCCAATTTCAATGACCGGCCACTGGTGCGCCTGCTCATCGAGTTTTGGATTCACACCTACCCACCCAGAAAAATCGCTCAGGCTGCTACCGGCAAATCCTGGGGCTGTCAGCACGGTATCACATGAGGTCTCGATTTTCACGTTGCCCATGAAGCTGCGTGATGCACAGTTGATGACCGTCAGCGCGATGATCTGTGCAGCAACGTCCCCTTCAAACGACGGGTTCAACAGGATGCGTACCCCATAGCTTGAGAGCGTTGCCTGCGCATCCTCAATGGTTTCTGCTTCACCGCTATCCGCAAGCACCTTGGCGAGCCGGTGGAATGAATCAGCGTTCATGTCTAACCTCTCTTATCGCAATCTGATGAGTGAAGCGGCGTCGTCTTGAAAGTATGAAACCCAGTTTCCTCCACCCAGATAAACGTTGAAGCTCACGTCCTTTGGCCTCACATTACCGCGTGCGAATTGAGGTACGATGAGCGCGATGTGACCTGCCAGGGAAATCATTGGGTTAGCGCGATCTGAACGGCTTTGGCGTGGCCCCAGAGGGTGAGTGTGCACATCAGCAACGACCTCGAGCTTTCGTTCAGCACAGATATCCCACAACCGTGAGAACGAACTCGACTCAAGCCGAACATAATTGTATTTAAGCGACTTTGGGTCGAGCTCGTCATATGGGAGCCATCCTTGGACCATCCGTGCGGCTTCCGTCATTTTCCGCAACAAAAATGCTCCGGATTCACGCCGCCCGCCCCCTCTTCTATAAAGATCGGCCATCAGAGCAGACCAGCTGCCAGGTGCGAATTCAAGAGGCTTCATGCACAAGCTCCTTACTTTGCAATATCTCGCATACCGCTTCAATGTATTGAAGCAGGCCACGCGAGGGGGTCCAAATGAGCCAAGAGTGTTCAGATAGCCAATTTGGATGCCCCTCGAAACTCTCACGGTCGCAGGGTATGTAGAGCGCCGTGCCACCTTTCCAGTTTGGGTTGAACACATTTGAGACTCGCCCGCCTCGCGGCCACAGAGCTGCGGACAATTGCAGCCCGGACGTGAGGTCCCACAGTGTTGCGGTTGGTGCAACGTCAGGGTAACCAGTGCATTCGAAGCGTAACGTGAAGTTCCGTCCATCGCATACCCCAACCTCAACGAAAGCAAGAGGCCATTTTAGTTCAATTAATCGCCACCGCCCCTTAGCAGCTCCGGCCAGAAACCTGCCGGAGCTCAGGTGAACTTCTAGTTCTTCCTTGCCGCGCATTTGATTCTCCTCACCCATTCACCCGCGGAGATGGAACGAGGTCGAACTCGAGCTTATGCTCAGGCGCCTTTACGAGAGTACCGATGTGGATGTCGGCATCAGGCCGGTTATCTGTGCCTCTAATCTGCAACATCAGTTCAGCAGCATCCGAGGGAGCAACCCCTAGTTCGTGTGTTGCCCACTTCTTCACACGTCCCACAGTTGTGCTCGGGCGAAACGAGCGAAGAACATCTTTGCCGGCGTAGCGGACGATGACATCAATGCTCTTCAGACGGTGAAGTTGGACGCGTATGCCCTCGTTAACTTGGCTGAGCTTCTCCAGCGCGTGCTCGTCGTCATCATCTTCAATGAAGATGAAGAACTTTTCGTTGGGTTGCAAATTGACTTTTGCAAGGCAAGCAGCTCGGAGCATGGAATGCCCCCCATCAGAATCAACCTCGACGACCTCAATGTCACTCAGCAGCTCGGATTGCAGAAAAACTTTGACCTTCATAATGTACCTCTTTTTCTTGGTTAATGTTGTGTAGCGGGTTCCTACTAATTAAACCGAGATGAGGTGGCAAAAAGGAAAACGATGGTGAGAAAAAAGAAGGTTTAACGCGGAATAGTCGGACAAAAAGTTGAGTAAGCACACCAGTTGCAATGCCTGCCGGTGACAGGTTTGCGGTCGCCATTACGGAACTTCTGAATAGCGATGTATGCGTTGGTTTTCGAGATTCTATAACTCGGTTTGAACTTTTTGTATTGGCAGGCCATCAAGGAATGCATCGTCAGCTCATCGGCATGATTGGGCTTTAGACCATTGAGCATAGGGCGCCATAGTCTGGATGGGACTTCAAGATCCCCGGAGAAACGGAGGAACTCAATTGCAAGATTATGCCCCGACTTGTCGAGCAACAGCCATGGTAAACGTATCTCAAAACCATCAACCTGCGAGATAGGTTCAGCGTATGATCCTTGAGACTCTTCAATCACCTTGGCGCCAACTGCGAAGACATCCATTGCGTGCGTCCAAAGCTGGGCGTCTGTGGTCTTAACAGGAAGTTTGTTCTCCTGCCATGCCGCTTCAAAGGCATCGTCCTTTTCCTGACCAGGATCGGAGGCAAAGTGCTTGAGTCCATCCATAATGGCACGGCGCGCGCGAATCGCAATGTCCTTCTGCTGTTCGCCAGGCAGGTCTAAGCTATAACGATACCAGTGTTGGAGTGGGCATCGTGCGTAAGTCTCGAACTCATAAAAAGACATCGAGCGTTGCGCGTGGCCAGCGGTAGGTGGCGGGAGGATTTCGTTTGCCATCGATCTGTTGAAGTCGACCGTCTTGTATGGCGCTGGAGGTTGCACAAGTTGAGGCGCACGTTTTTTTTGCTCTTCGCCGTTTTCGTACATCAGCAGGTGGCGACGAGCACGGGAGACAGCGACGTAGAGAAGGTTGTTCCGCTCGACGGCTGCCTCGAAATCCCAATTCTCGCGATTACTTCGAAGTGCCTCGGGCGGTACTAGCGTGAGGATTGGCGGTTCACCGCGCCATTTGGCAGCATCCTCTCCGTAGTCGTCGATGTTCACGTTGGCTACGTGAACCGCCTCGAACTCCAAACCTTTGCTGCCGTGAACCGTCAGCATGTGTACTGCCTCAAGGCCAGCCGCCTCTGGAGGAAGCTCACGATCGGCATAGGTTTCGCCGATGCGCTGCCGAAGTTGCTGACGCAGAAGGAAGCGCGATAAGGTCGGGATCTTCCGGCCACCGTCTCCCGCTCGTGTCGCGTAGGCAAACTGCCAAAGCGCTATTCGAGTTGCATGGGCGTCAATCGACTGATCGGAGATGTCTGAATAGCCAAAGCGACGCTCCAGCAGCAGATCGCAGACAAAACTCCAAGGGTTTGTTCTTCGTTGTTGACCCTGTAACAGGCCACGAATTTTCACCAGCGCCGCATTTGACTTTTTAGAAAGAAGTTCTGGCCATTTATCACGCCACCCACCCCGCTGCAACAGCGGATCACTGGCGCACACATCCAAAAGAATGCGCAGGTCTTCCAATTCCACTTTTAGCCCCATCTCGCCCATTAATCCTACAAGGGCCCGCGGTAGCCGCTCGACGAGCAACTGCATCAGGCAAAGCAGGTTCTTAACTTCCCTTCGCTGAGCCAGTTCGCCGATGTAGAGCATAGGAATGCTCTTTTCGCGCAAGCGTGCGGCGATCTGTTGGACCTCGTGATTTCCGCGACTCAGGACTGCCTGATTGCAGTAGGAAATGCCGCTGTTGTGAATTTCCTTAACCCCCTCGACCACTGCTTCGGCCATTGCCTCCCCAGGGTAACACCGTACAAGGCTGGGCATGTGCCCCACCTTCCCAGCGGTGGCCGTTGTATTTGCGAGTTTCAGAGGAGTGTTCTCTAGGACGTGTCGGCGGCCGACTTGTTGCACAACCTCGAGAATCTCGGAGGAGCTCCTTCTATTGAATCCCAACGAGTAGGAACGGAGACTAACGTTGCTGCCCTTTGATTTGAAGGTTTGGTCAAAACGAATCAAGCTGTGCACTGATGCTCCACGCCAGTGATGGATTGCCTGACGTACGTCACCGACTACCCATAGAGACTTGGCGTTCTTGGCGAGCTGACGGATCAGCTCAACCATGACGAAGGTCACATCTTGGTATTCATCCACCAGCACGTACTGGAACTTGTCCGCAATTTCTCCGTATTGTGGTCGATCTTCTTTCAAAGCTTGCGCAGGCTTTGATACAAGATCGACAAAATCCACCATCTTCTTGCCCTTCAAGATGCGCTCATGACATTCATACAGCGTGGCCACGTCCTCGCGCTGAAGCCCTATAGCCTCGGAGGTTGTAGGCAGCAAAGGCAAGGAGTTTCGGTAGACTTCGGGCGTGACCATCTCTTCTTTCAAGCGTTTTATGCCGGCAACCAAAGCAGGCAGCCATTCATATGGGTCCTGAACTCGTTTGTAATACTTAAGCTCCAGCGTTGGAAGCTCTCCATTCAGCAGGGTCACCGAATTGAGCATATCTGCTACGACTATGTCGCTTTCTAAACCGAAGCATTGGTGGTATTTGCGAAGAAATTCCAGTCCAAAAGCATGAAATGTTCCAGCCCAGACGTCCGTGGCCCGGACTATGCCTGCGTCTCGCAATCGCTCTATCAGTTCGAAGGCCGCCTTATTCGTGAACGTTAGAACAAGGATGTGACTTGGGTCGACGCGTTGTTCTTCAATGAGGTATCGTACCCGATGCACGAGCGTCGTTGTTTTTCCTGATCCTGGACCGGCCACTACATTTACAAAACGCTCAGCAGCCCTGATTGCCGCAAGTTGGTCAAGACTCGGAGGTGGTGACGTTTTCGCTTCGGTCGAAGCGGTTGTCAGGGGAAGCATCACGGCATCTAACATCTGTTGTCGCACCACTTCAAGGTGAATACCGTAGTCGGTTGCTACCTTCCTTGGTCCAATGCCAGCCTTATAAAGCATGCGGGCGACGGAACGGGGCAGCAGCAGCTCACGGGCGAAAACGTTGGCACGAAGCTCTAAACGTTCCCGTGCCCCGTATGCCTCGACTCTGATGACCGCGGGTGAGCCTTCCACTGCTGCCAACGACTTTAATGTCGCGATCGTGGTTTCTTCTTGACCCTCGTCTAAAACGTAGTGACCCAGTTCATGAGCGATTAGGTAAGCCTTTTCGGAGCCACTCACGTCGTCGCGGACGTAGATGTAGTTCTCGGAGCGCCGCAAGATCGCATCGGCACCGCCTAGCTCCGTCGAGTCCTTGGGAACATACGCTATACCCAAATCGAGCTTTTGCTCAACTATGTCCGGAGAGAGCAATTCCCTAATGTGAACGACTTCACAAGAACGTTCGAAAAGCAATTTTTTTCTAAGTCCTGCGGCTTCTTCGCGGACACGATAGAAAGGGTTCACCTTAGTCTTCTCTTCCAAGTTTAAGTAGTCGTTCCGTCTCTTTTTCTGGGAGCTTTAGCCCACTAACGGCCTCTTCCCAAGATACCGGTTCAACAGGAAGCCTCGGCTTGCTACCTCCACCTTTGAATGCGGGGACGGCACTCTCCTCAAATTGTCGTCGGAACAACTCTACCAAAGCAAGCCTGGGCACATCAAACAGGGCAGTAAGTGCGTCTAGTACTTTCGATGGAGCCTTTGTTCGTCCCGACAGAACTCCGTTGAGAAGCGTCGGATAAGAACCTATACCTACTGCAATAGCGACTTGCTTACGTTCAGACGGCTTTTGGATAGATTCGACTTTTTTCTTAGCCTTAGCCAAATTTAAGCTGGTCGTCTGATGAATCTTGCTTAGTGCCTTGCTAACAGTACGGTTCGCCAGTTCCTCGTCCAATTCGTACGGCTTTGCGACCGCATCGGCCGCATCACCTGCTGCGCGAACCATTGCGGCGTCTGCAATCGCGCTGGCATACTGAGGGAATCGCTCAATGAATTGTTTCCAGTCTTGGTTCGTCGGCCTGGGGTGTTGGTTCAGAAAATCGACGATTAGTTTTTCAGATTCTGGCACGTTTTTGTTGATCATTCCATCACCCCCTGGAGTTTTTCCAAGCTTCGCTTAAGGTGTAGTCTGGCTGTAGGAATTGAACAGCCTATAAACTCAGCGACTTTTCCCCAATCATATCGGCACATGATGCGGAAATAAAATACATTCCTCTCGACTTGAGGCAGCGAAATCAGCATGCTACGCACAGCCAGGGTTTGCTGGGTCCGCATAAAGGCCTCTTCGGGCGTCTCGGCATTATTGTCCTTAACCATGTCAATGAAAGGAGTCTTATTGCCGTCCTTGTCATCCATTGTCATCTTATCGATTGACTCCATGCTGTTCTTCTGCGCGAGCAGATGGCGCATGTAATCATCAACACGGTTGCGTACAAAAACCGCAAAATAAATTTCGCAGTTTGACAAACCCTCCTCTGTGAGGAGCGCGTCCCACACGTAGTCGATGGTATCTGCGGCAATCGTGTTACTTCGACTCGTCAATCCGTACCATTCTAAACGAAGGCGCTTGCCAACTAGAATTTGAATTCTTTTGTTCAGCACAATTGTCGCCTCAGTGGTGACACCGGCTGATTCATACATCCGGTTTCTAATAAGTGAAGCGAGTACTTCCGAGTCAAGGAAATCATCATCTTTGTAATCAATGATTCCTATTCTTTTAAGTACATCAGCAGGCTTCCAAGTCTCTAAAGACTTCAGCTGACTCTCGTGCTTCGGTTGGCGTTTGCGCATACGACCCTTATTTCGATTTTTAAGGAGTTTGATTCATTGCAGTGGCCTCAGTATATAAACCGAGATGAACTGCTCAAAAGGAAAAGTCGATTACCAAAGCCAGGTCCTAAAACGCCCCCACTTCTTATTCCACTTTAAAGTTGTTCATGACTTTTTGAACCGCTTCCATAAAGTCCACATTCCAAATTATCCTAACTCGATAATCAAAAAAACGGTATGAAATTATCCTTGAAATTTCGATCAGACAAGACCACTCCCTCCAGCTGAACCACACACAGAGAGCACAGGTTCATCTTTTCCTCTCTTAGGATCATTCAAAACTTGAATCATTGGCAAATTCTTTACAAGGATGCGTCCTCCAACATTGCAGTTTTGTTGTTCTGGCTGAAAAAGACATTATCATTCTGACTATGGCGACAGAAGACTTTCTCAGAATTGGTACCTGCAGCTGGAAGTATGACTCCTGGGAGGGGCTGGTCTATCCTCGCGGTAAAGGAATAAATTACCTCAAGGAATACAGTAGTCATTTTTCAACCGTCGAAGTTGATCAATGGTTCTGGTCCCTATTCAAAGAAAATACCGTGGTCCTGCCGAAACCTGAAGTTGTCCGGGAATATGCGGAATCAGTACCACCGGGATTTATCTTCAGCATCAAAGTCCCGAACAGCATCACCTTGACCCACCACTACAACAAAAAGAAAAACGCATCCCTGATTCCCAACCCACATTTCCTTTCCACTGAATTAATGGGGAAATTCCTGCAAACCTTGGAGCCGCTTGGCGATCATATCGGCCCATTGATGTTTCAGTTCGAGTACTTGAATAAAAACAAAATGGTCAGCCTGGGTCATTTCACAGAAATGTTTGAAGTCTTCCTTCAGGGTCTGCCGGCGGGATATAAGTATTGCATCGAGATCCGAAATCCGAATTATCTCAAGGATGAGTATTTTGATTTTCTAGCGGATCATCACCTGGGTCCTGTGTTTCTGCAGGGGTACTATATGCCTTCGATCTTTGAAGTGTACGGGAAGTTCAAGGATAGACTGAGTGATCCGGTAGTGCTGAGACTTCATGGTTTGGAT